>NZ_AP021846.1:2680000-3317500 GCF_009176705.1 Pseudoalteromonas sp. A25
AATCATAATGCCATTCAAATCTGCATAAATTACTGCCTGTTTCAAGATTGGGGTAAAAATACGAAAACCCATTTCTCTCCATAGTGATAAAATATAGATGCTCAACAAATTTTGCGACGTTCATTTTCTTTATGTTCGGAAATGATTCTAACTTTGACAACGGAGGCATAAAATTAGGCTGAGAATAAATGGCAGTATTGTCATCATTTTGGTCTAGTGGGTTTCCACCAATAAATATATTCATCATGCCTCTTTAGTAGAGCTATGCAAAAAAAAACCTAACGCCTTACTAATGGGCGTAAAATGCTTGGCTAAAATTAGCGACGAAGGAGCACAAGCCAAGCGTTTTGCGTCCTTTTGAGTAACTTGTTAGTTGCCTACTGTTCTAGACTTTTTAGAATCTGTTCAGCTTCCTTATCTAAGTACCTTACCCAAACTCTAGAGCCTTTTTTCAGTAAAATTCTTCTGTCCATTAACTCTCCTGAAAATGAACAGCTAGTGCTCGTTTCGTTAATTTTATTTGCTGTTCCTTTCAAGGAACGCTCTGTAATTAACCTAACACTCTTTTGAACAGGAATGATAATACGAAATTCAATTTCCTCTGGTGGTTCGTTTGAATCATTTAGCAATACTGCCTCAGCTTCTGGAGAAAAGATTCCAGTGATGTAAGCTATGGCAACAACGTCAGCTTCAGCAACCTCTTTTGCAAGATCAAACGGCGCTGGTCGACATGCCAGCAATGGGAAACAAGTTATGGAGAGTAATAAAGCCAGAATCGTACGCATATTCTTCCTTGGCAACTAACGCCTTAATAAACGGCGGAAAATAGCAGGCTAAACTAAGCGAAGAATGAGCGCAAGCCTGCTGTTTTGCGTCCATTGTTTAATTAATTTGTTGAACGAAGCCGCTGCGCGGCAGAGTTAAACACACATCTTCCCACTGATATTTAATACTTTCTAGATGCCATCTATCTCGGTGGCCTTTCTAGGAGTAATATCATGAACTCGTCCGAACAACTTCGGTTTAATCACCTTTACCAACAACATCTTACCAATTTAACCCTGCAAGGCAAGCGCCCAGCTACCATCGATGCCTATAGCCGCGCCGTGCGTCGTATCGCTGCTTTCTTTGATTGCTGCCCTGATAACTTAACCACCCAGGACCTTAAAGCGTACTTTGCACAGCTCATTGCCTCCCATTCTTGGAGTACCGTGAAGCTCGACCGCAATGGGTTGCAGTTCTTTTATCGGCATGTGCTCAATAAAGAGTGGCAATGGCTTAATATTGTAAAGCCCCCTCAATCTAAAACTCTCCCTGATATTCTCACTGCCAATGAAGTGGCTGCTGTTATTAACCACACCCGACAACTGCGCTATCAGGTCTTTTTTTTGACGCTTTATAGTATGGGACTTCGGTTAGGTGAAGGTGTCTCTTTGCAAGTCTGTGATATAGACTCAGCACGTATGCATGTGCATATTCGCAATGCTAAAGGCGCTAAAGACCGCTTTGTGCCTTTGCCTGAGCGTACGTTATCTGCGTTGCGGTTTTATTGGCAGACTCATCGCCACCCTACTTTGTTGTTCCCCGGCAAAGGCGCTAAACCTGACGCTGTGATGGATAAAGGCGGTGTGCAAAAAGCCCTTAAACGCGTGTTGTGTGATTGCAACATTGCCAAGTCCATTAGTCCACATAATTTACGTCATAGTTTTGCCACTCATTTACTAGAGCAAGGCGTCGATTTACGCTCTGTACAGACTTTACTTGGTCACAACAGTCTCAATACCACCGCCCGCTATACTCGGCTGACCCATATTACTTGCCTTAATACCTGTGATGTCATCAATCAACTGGCCAATGGGTTAAGTTTGTCTTGGGAGTGTGAGTTATGAGGTTCAGTGATATTTTACGCACCCATCTCGATGCGTTTGTTGCCGAGTATTCTGCGCAACTTACCCCACCCATATATCAGGCTATGGCGGCCATTTTACGCTGTCGCACTGAAACGGCGCAGCGTAGTCACTGGCAATGCCGTGAATGCGTTACTCAGTTGGACTGCCCGCTATCGTGTGGTCCCCGTAGTTGCCCACAGTGTTTGTATAACACCACCTCTGATTGGTTGGCTAAACAGCAGAGTAAACTGCTCCCCGTTCATTACTATATGGTGACTTTTACCTTACCGTATGAGTTCAGAGGAATGGCGCAACACCACCCCGATACGCTTTATCGCGCCATGTTTGTTGTAGCGGCCGATGTGCTTAAGTCATTTGCTTTACGCGCTAAACAACTACAAGGGAAGATTGGCTTCACAGGTGTGCTTCATACCCACAATCGTCGACGTGACTTGCACCCGCACATTCATTTCATTGTGCCTGCCGGCGCGTTTGATAAAGCTAAAATGCAGTGGCGTAAAAGTCGTAACCGGTATTTGTTCAACGCTTTTAATCTTGCCGCTGTGTGGCGAGCTCGGCTATTAGATTACCTGACTCAGCGCACAGCTCTCACGCTACCATCCAATTTACCTAACAAGTGGGTGGTTGATTGTAAATATGTGGGCAAAGGCTTGCCTGCACTCAAGTATTTATCTCGCTATTTATACAAAGGGGTATTGCCTGATAAAGACATACTCAGTGACGCCGATGGGAACATATGCTTTGCTTATCTAGATAGCAAAACCAATACCCGTAAAACGCGCACCTTACCCGCCACTCAGTTTTTATGGCTGATATTACAACATGTGTTACCTAAGGGATTTCGGCGAGTTCGTGATTATGGCTTGCTGCACCCAAGCAACACCGCGCTTCGACAGCGAATACAAAACTTGCTCGCGTTAATGAGTAATACTGCCCCTGCAATTCAAACCGAGCCGCGAAAGAAAGCCAAATTCACTTGCCCTTGCTGCAAAAAGCCCATGCAGTTTATGGGCATTCAAGCACGAACGATAAGCTTTAAGTCAGACTCACAAAGCGGGTCATCTTAAGTTCACTAAAGAAAAGCTGAAAACACTTAAAGTGCTTTCAAAAGGAGGTAAGTAAAAATAAACGACTGATTAAACGATAAATTTTAATTAGCGCGCAAAGCTAAGGGTTGACTGCGTTTAAAAAAAAGAAAGTAGGAGTCAACCACCTTCAATATACCTCTATTTTTACATCGCTATTTACTATATAGAAGCATCACACAGAGCGGCAGGGCTTGTTCAACACCCAGATAAGGTGTCGGCTTCGCGACACCTATCCTTATTTGTTATGTGGCTGCACTTTTATACTTAAACCGAATTGTTAAACAGTTTTGGGTTGAAAGTGCTGAAATCGCTAAGTTAAGACTGTCACTTGGAACTGGAATTTGACTATTGCCTAAAAAGGTTGCCACGACATCACCGTTAACTACCGCACTCCACGAATGATTCCTACCAGCAACTGATGCAAGATAGTTTCTACTGCTTAAATGCGAAAATATTGTACTTAAAGAAGTATTAGCTTCAGCACTAAAGGAATAGTAATGAGGGGCTTCAACATCGTCGCCCATGCAAACACTATCCCTTGTAACTTGTATCTCGATGTTACTCATATCTACGTTGCCACATAACAGTGTATTAGCGTGAATTCGCGTTAATGTCTTACCCACTATCACTACATCACACCAATTAACAAATTTAATTACGCCGAATATTAGCATGTTAAACTCTATTTAGTCCTCAAAAAATCAACAACCACTCTAGAACAAAACGAGAATCTACTTAAACGAGAATGAGTCAATTTATCTTAAAGATCGAATCTAATTAGAATCAATTAGATAGGCCATCTTTCGAGTCTTCGGTCGTAAAATCGAAACAAAAATTAACGGGGCCCCTAGTTGCAAAGTTTAATGCCTTAAATTATACCTGTATAAAACCACAGTAAATGGATTTACTATGAACAAGTCACTTTTTTAGAGTCAGTGCGCGTCTACAGGGTCAGATCTCGTAATTTGATACAAACTTGCTCGCTGGTAAGTCAAAAAGCAAAACCTGCTGCTTTCGTTCTTTTTTACCCACAACTTATCTACTCTCAACTTTGCATAACTTGAGCCCAAGGGATACCGCTACAAATCACCTAAGCAAATTAAGTTGCAGCTTGAGAAACCTACATGGCCAGTCGATCTCTCGCTGTTTTTTCAAAGTAAGATAGGATAATTTTAAATAGTTGAGTTATGCCAGAGCTAGACAGTAGCACTGTGAAATTAGTAGAGAAAGTACCATTGATTTAATGAGCTAAGAATGAGTTTTTTATTGGGCTTATAAAGGAATGAGTATGTTTTAGTATAGGTTTAAGTGCTATTAATAAAACTTACACTTCAAACAACAAAGAAAAAAGAGTTGGGTGGCAGTCTTACCAGCCACATCTCGGCACACAAGTCACAAGCTGTGGCTGCTCCCTTCCGGGCCTGACCAGGTTCACCTGCTATTGTTGCGAGAGGACCAATAAGACTACCATTGAGGGCCTTGTTTGGCGCGGAAAGGATTATCTCTACTTTCGACTTGAGTTTCAAGGGAAAACTCATTTATTCGCACCGACTGCTGGATGTTTAAGCAGTCGGTGCCTGTGAGTTACTGATTAAGTGATTTTTGTAATGCACTTAAACGTTGTTTTATTTTTTCCATATTTTCTGGACCCATACGCAAAAACTGCTTTTGCGCTTGCGATAACTGCTCCCACTCAGGGTAGGCATAGCGATACGTTACAGAGTCTTTGATAAGGGGCACGCTGCTTTTTGGAATTGGCGTGTTTAGCAACTCCGTAATAGCCTTGTCGAGTGTGGCATTAAAGTCACTGCCCTCGTAGCCAATCTCTTCGTAAGCTTGTGTTATTAAAGGTTTAAACTTATCTAACATGCGCATTACTTGAGCCGTACTCATACTGGTGAGTATATCGACATAAGGCGTATAGCGCTCAAAGCTGTTTGGATCAGTTATTACTATGTCGCCTTCAAGGGCCATAAATGGTTCTTGCGGCTTTTTAACGGGTATATGCTTTTGCGCAATTTCACCCTTGGCTAGGTTATCAACAAATACCACACCACGTCTTACCAAATCATCACTAACAATTAACGCCAACGCTTTTTCGGTCATAATTTCAGCAACGGTTTGTTTTACCAGTTCATCACTGTTATCAAGACTAGGCAAAGGAGGCGCACTTGGCTCAGCGGTTGGCACATCGACGGGCGTTTCATCGCGCTCA
The DNA here is from genome assembly GCF_009176705.1 of Pseudoalteromonas sp. A25. NCBI lineage: Bacteria > Pseudomonadati > Pseudomonadota > Gammaproteobacteria > Alteromonadales > Pseudoalteromonadaceae > Pseudoalteromonas > Pseudoalteromonas sp. A25. Next base: position 2,685,214 of record NZ_AP021846.1, read on the forward strand.
ATTTGTGAAGGTTGCGCAACGGGTTCTGGTGCTTCAATTGGTTCTGGCTCAACAGGCTTTGATTGAGCCGTGTTAATTGGCGCGCGCGCTTGCGGTTGCTCAGCTACCACATCTTGCGCGTACTTTGTGTTGGTTTTCGTTTGCTCATTTTGCTTTGAAAGCACAAATATCAACACAATCACAAGCGCGACTATAACTGTAGCGGCAAGCAATAATTGACTACGCGATGGTTTTGCTTTTTGAGAATGTTCTGAACCGGGCTCTGACATAACAGCTCCATAAAATTAGCTTGAAAAACAATATTCTTTTGAATATTTAAAAATTAAAACATAAAGTAAAAGTTATAGCACTTATAATGCGATGATAGCAGGACTAATTCTACTGACGAGCAATATAGTAAAAAGTTCATTGTTTTTCGAGGATTTATGAATTTAAAACAACGTTTAGCCAAACGCCCGCCTGTCGCCCTATTATTAACAGGTGGTGGTGCTCGCGCTGCTTATCAGGTGGGAGTATTGAAGGCACTCGCTTTGAGCATGCCTCGCACCGCTCCGATCCCATTTCAAATTATTAATGGTACATCGGCAGGCGCAATTAACTCTGCGGCATTAGCCTGCTACGCCTCATGCATGCACCTGGCGGTGCGTAAAATTGAATGGGTTTGGAAAAACTTTCACTCTCATATGGTATATCGCAGTGACTTTATCGGTGCCTTTGGGCATTTGTTAGGTAACGTAATGCGAAGTTTCCAATCAGGGCATTTAAATCATCCGCCAGCGAGTTTACTAGATAACTCACCACTGCGAAATTTGTTAGACGAGGTGCTCGACCTAACTCGTATCGAGCGCAACATTCATAAGGGCTACCTAGACGCTGTGTCGGTTACAGTATCAAGTTACTCTACAGGGCGCTCTGTGGCCTATTACCAAGCCAAAGAGGCGCAAGCTTGGCAACGCGCTAAACGGCAAGGTGTACCAGGGCGGATCTCTTTAGATGTGTTAATGGCCTCAAGTGCCATACCAATGGTGTTTCCAAGCGTACGCGTTAAACATCATTACTACGGTGATGGTTCTATTCACCAACTCTCCCCGCTAAGCCCCTCAATTCATTTAGGCGCTGAGAAAATTTTTGTTATTGGTGTAGAGCAACCTAAGATCCGCGCCCCCTTAGGCTATGAGCCACATTTTCCGGGTATGTCTGCCATTGCAGGTCACTTACTTGATAGTGTGTTTAGCGACACACTCCAGTCAGACTTAGAACGCTTAGAGCGCGTAAATCGCACAATCGGCCTTTTGCCCACAAAAGCCCGCGATAAACATAAAGAGCTTAAACCTATCAACACATTGGTTGTTAACCCAACGGTTAACTTTAGAGATATTGCCGACCAGTATTATGATGATATGCCATTAGCCATAAAGTTATTGCTACGTACGATTGGGGTAAAACGTCATTCAACGTCAAGTTTAACCAGTTATTTATTATTCGAGCAAAACTATACCCGACACTTGATTGATATTGGCTATCAAGATGGCATGGCAAGGCTAGACGAAATACGCCATTTTTTAGAGTTAGATGCTTAGTGCTGCGTTAACCATTAAGCAAGTATTGCTCTGCGCGCTCTACTCGCCTTGGTTTACCTTTAAGCAACAGCACATCGTTGGCCTTAAGCACCATACTTAATTGCGGTGCGGCCAGCTCTTGACCGTCTCGACGCAATGCAGTAATTGCTACTTTTTGTTTCTCTAAACTCAGTTGTTCAATGCTTTTATCAACAGCAAAAGCAGACTCAGGTAATGCCATGGCATGCAAATACTCCAGCTTATCGATACTATCGCCCACAGGGTCTTGATCATCGCCTGCAAAAAAGCCATGCAGATATTCGTAGCGATTGTGCCGCTCTTTACTCACACGCTTAAAAATACGCCGCATCGGCACCCCCGACATATGAAGCACATGCGATACCAACATTAAACTGGCCTCTAAGGCCTCTGGAACCACCTCTGTCACGCCTAATGCTTTTAGCGCATCAAGATTACTATCATCTGTTGAGCGCGCCAGTATTTTAACCTCAGGCGCTACACACTTAATTGCATCAATTACCTCATGGCTTTGATCAAAGTCAGAGCAAGTGATGATCACAAGTCGGGCTTTATCTACGTTGGCCTGCTCTAGTAAAGCTTGTGAACCTGAGTAACCAAACATAACCGGCTCACCTGCTGTTTGGGCCTCTTCAACTAAGCGTGGGTTACGCTCTATTGCCACATAAGGTATGGCTTCTGGTTTTAAAAACCGAGCAATGGTTTGCCCCACTCGCCCATAACCTAAAATAACCACATGATCAGTTATGCTTTCATTAAAATGAGTTTGGCTAAAGTCATGCGAATACCGTTCACCATTTACTTTGAGTTTTTGCAAAATAACGGGGGTTCGTTCAATTAAATATGGCGTTATAGCCATAGATAAAACGCCCAAAGCAATCAAAAACGATGCACTATTTAATGCAAGCAAATTATGTTTGCTGGCAAGCGCAACCAGCACAAAGCCAAACTCGCCCATTTGCCAAAGCAAAATACCCGCTGCAACCGCATCTTTTTTACGCTCTCCCATTAGCTGTGCTAACAACGCTATAATGAGCACTTTAAACAATAATAAAGCGGCTAGCGCCAAGACTATGTAGGCAATTTTATCTATCACATAAGGAATATCTAACTGCATACCAACTGTCACAAAAAACAGCCCCATCAAAATATCACGAAACGGTCTAATTTCAGCTTCTAGTTGATGACGATACTGGCTTTCACCAAGCATCATCCCCGCCAAAAAGGCCCCTAAAGCCATCGACAAACCAAACTGATAAGTCAATCCACCAGCGCAAAGTGCTACCACTATTGTTGTTAGAACAAACAACTCATCAGTACGAACAGAGGCCACTTCATTAAAGATTTTCGGTAAGAACCATTTACCAATGGCCCACAGCAAAAAGCATACAAACGCCCCTTTGGCTAATGCAAACATTAACGCGCCGAACAAAACTTGATTATCTGATTGTGCAATCAGTGGCAGAGCGATAAGTAGTGGCACAACAGCAATGTCTTGAAACAACAACACACCTATTGCAAGCTGACCACGTCGCAAGTTGAGGTTGCCACTTTCTTTTAAAATTTTAACTACTACGGCAGTTGACGACAGCGCCATTAAACTGGCGATAATAAAAGCGGTTTGCCAGTCATAGCTCAGCGCTTTGATCACAAGCATACCTGCTACGGTGGTAACCAACACTTGTAAACTACCTAAGCCAAATACCAAGTTACGCATTGCCATAAGCTTTGGCACCGAAAACTCAAGCCCCAAACTAAACAGCAAAAACACAATGCCAAGCTCAGCAATAAAGTGCATTTCATAGCTGATACTCATCCAACCTATGCCATGGCTGCCGGCTAAAACGCCAGTAACCAAATAAGCCAAAATAGCGGGTAGGCCAATACGCTTAAAAAGCCACACCAACACCACAGCGGCAAACAATAGGGCAAAAACCTCGGCAAAAATACTCTGCAAATGGCCTCCAAAGCGTCAAAAATGTGGAAATGAGCGAGAGTGCTCGTCATTAACTATAGCAAGCAACTGTTTTTCAGCCAGTTTAATTTATTGGCATGTTTTTCGCTTAAAGTAAGTAAATAGTAGTAGTTAGGGGAATACTCGATGGAAAATGTCCATATTTTGGCTCAACGCGTATCAACACGCGGCGATTATTTGCCGTTCGATACCGAGCAATTCGTAACCACAAATGCGGATCCCATCTATAAGCTTGTAGAGCAGTTACAAACCACGCTGCACATCGACGAGCTGCTGACCGTATTTGCCGAGCATGCTCAGCGAATAATTAAACTATCAGGGCTACAGTTCCATTCATCTTTGGGCGTAGCACAAATGCATCAAAGCGATAATCAGCATGTACCCTATAAGTTTGATTTAGAACTCAACGAAGAGCATCTTGGGCAACTCGTTTATTATTGCCAGTACCAGTTAAGCGAAAGCATAAAGGCAAAGTTATGCCGTTTGCATAGCGCGTTGCTGTATCCTTTACGCAACGCACTTACCTACAATCGAGTGCTAAAGCTTGCCACAAGAGATGCCTTAACGGGGCTAAATAACCGTAGCCAGTTTAGCGATAACCTGGCACAGCGTATTGAACGAGGCCGCCGCTTACAAAGCAAGTTTAGCTTAATGTTGCTTGATTTAGATAACTTTAAACAAGTTAACGATAAGCATGGCCACAGCACGGGTGATGAAGTATTAACCAGGTTTGCTGAAATTCTAAAACTGTCTGTACGCAGCACAGATACAGTGTATCGGTTTGGCGGTGATGAGTTTGCGATTATTATCGACGATCCGGAGTTTACAACTAACAAGGTGATCGCAGAGCGGATAATGCAAACCGTACGTTCGTGTCACATGCTTTCCAAGTATGATGTCACAACCAGTATCGGATTTACTTTATCAGCCGCCCAAGACTGTGAAAACAGTATTTTCTCGCGCACCGATAAAGGCCTTTACCGCGCCAAAGCGGATGGCCGAAACTGCGCAAGAACCATGTAATTTATCTATACCGGCTCAGCACCCCTAGCTGAGCCGATTTCACGACTAACGCGTTGCTTTTAAATACACCAACTTGTAGAGCAACAATAGCAATGCAAAGCCACAAAAGTAGCCATTAATAAGCCAAGCCAAGGCGATAAAGCTGGTTAACTCGCTGACAATGATGAGCAGCAACGGCATCAATAAAGCCAAAATGAAAAAGTGCGCCCCTTTTTCATGCCAGTAGCCCAGTAATGTACCAGCACTCGCAAGGCCAAATAGCACGGCATAGAGCATATTACTTACAACGGGTGCACCATCTACCACCGCCAGCACAGCAAACACTAAAGTATTAAACAGCAATGCCCAGATAGATTTATCTGCCAACGAACGACCAATCTCTTTTTTATTTATCATCAACGATTTCCCAACGAATACCCTGTTGTGACTCAAAAGCGCAATGCTCAATATAAAAGCCAACGACTTGAACTAATTGTTCATCATAAAAAACCAACGGTACTTGCGCTCTTTGCCAACTTGGTACCCCTGCCTCTTTAAGCCAGTGTTTAACCGTATTCCTGCCCGGTTTATTGCGTGGCCTGATCTTGGTATTAAGCAACCCAAACTGGATAGATACTCGCTCACCACTTAACGGTAGCCTAAGTCCAGCGCCATGCTCTGCCCTCATAGTACGACCATCGCTTAAATAAATAGGGTCAAAACCAACATTTATGCATGCTTGCGGCACTTTAATATCTTTCACAAAATACAGGTAGCCTCGGTATTTTTTGATACTTCCTTTTTTCATCAAAATGTTTACTTGTGCATCGTCTTTACTGGTTAATGCTTGATGAATTAACTGATCTAGTTGCACTTTTGAAGGCATGTTTTCGCCCTGTAAAGACAGCCATGCACGTAACACATTCGCTTGCCTAAGTTCACTCAGTGACCCTAGCATATGCAAGTTAAGTTTATCTGTATCTTGGCTGCAGGCAGTAAGATCTTGCTGGGTAAGCTCTGCGATAAGGCTTTGCTGCTGCTGCAATATGTCGATACTGCGCAGCGCACTTTGTAAAAACCCGTTAAAGCGAGATTTCAGTAAGGGGATCACTTGATTACGCAAAAAATTACGATCAAAGCGATTATCTTTATTCGAGTGATCTTCAATGTGTTCGATGGAAAAGGTACGCGCAAATGCTTCGATCTCTTCTCGAGAAGCGCTGAGCAACGGCCTGATACACACCCGACCTGAGTCTAGAACCCGCTGCTTACGCATCGACGCTAACCCCTCAAGGCCGGAGCCGCGCTTTAAACGCAGTAAAAAGGTTTCTAGTTGGTCATCACCGTGTTGGCCCAATACAATTAAGCTATTTGGCATTGCCATTGAATCGAGCGCTGCATAACGTGCATCGCGCGCTTGCGCTTCTAGGCTATGGCGTGCTTTTTGCTCAACCTCAACGGCGCAGGTTTTAAACTTAATATTAAGCGACCCACATAAATTCTGACAAAATGCGCGCCACGTATCAGCATCTTTAGACAAACCATGATCGATATAAATGGCTTCTATCTGGCGCTCGGGGGTTTGTTCACGTAACGTGTAACACAAATGCAGCAAAACAACCGAATCCACGCCGCCAGACAACGCAATGCTCAGTGGTTTTTGATGAAAATTTGGCCCGTTTATCGCAACAAAAAATTTTTTATAAAGCGTGGTATTTTTCATAATTCATAACGTAAAAAAGCCGCTTAAGCGGCTTTTTTAGTTTAGCATTTACTTAGCAGTAACCAAAAGACATCAGCCTTTGGTAACGCTGTTCAAGCATGGTGTCTGTGCCTAGCTCTTCTAGCTCAGCCAAATCACGCTTTAGTTGAGCTTTAAGGTTTTTCGCCATAACGTCGTAATCACGATGTGCGCCACCTAATGGCTCTTCTACAATGTTATTGATCAAGTCTAGCTCTTTAACGCGTTGCGCTGATACGCCCATCGCTTCGGCTGCTAGAGGGGCTTTTTCTGCACTCTTCCAAAGAATTGATGCACACCCTTCTGGAGAGATAACCGAGTACGTGCTGTATTGCAGCATGTTTACGCGGTCGCCTACACCAATTGCCAATGCGCCACCTGAGCCACCTTCACCGATAACCGTACAAATAGTTGGTACTTTTAGCGCCGCCATCACTTTTAAATTACGAGCAATCGCTTCGCTTTGACCACGTTCCTCTGCACCTACACCTGGATATGCCCCTGGCGTGTCAATAAAGGTAATGATTGGCATTTTAAAGCGTTCAGCCATTTCCATTAAGCGTAATGCTTTACGGTAACCTTCAGGCTTTGGCATGCCAAAGTTGCGCTTGATTTTTTCAGCGGTATCGCGGCCTTTTTGCTGCCCGATCACCATAACTGGCTTGCCATCTAAACGCGCTACACCACCTAAAATAGCAGGGTCATTAGCAAACGTACGATCACCAGCAAACTCATCAAACTCCGTAAAAATACGCTTGATATAGTCGCGAGTATATGGACGAAGCGGATGACGAGCTAATTGAGAAACCTGCCAAGCACCCAAGCCTGAAAAGACCTTTTCGGTTAGCTCAACGTTTTTCTCCTTCAAACGCGTGATTTCTTCTTCTAGGCTCAGATCTAAGCTACCTGAGCGGCTAACATTTTGTAACTCTTTAATTTTCGCTTCCAATTCTGCAATTGGAAGTTCAAAGTCAAGATAATTGAGGCTCATGCTCTAAACTACCTAATTAGTTAAATTCTAGTTCTATTTCTTGCGCCGCCATTTGTGATAATCGAGTCAAAAGATCATCAGTTGGCGTCACACACCATTGGGTTCCCAGCGTTAGCTCTGCTAAAGCGTCCGGTCGTTGATACATAATCTTTATGGGACATGTACCAAATTTATACGGTTCTAACACTTTTCTTAAATTTTCGAAGAAGTTTGCTTCAATTTGAACCATATTTAATGTCATTTTTATTGCTCTGATCCGCTTTTCTCGCGCCTGAGCTATAGTACATACGTCTCTGGCGGTCATTGTAATGCCCCCAGAGAAGTTATCAAAGCTGACCTGTCCGGTTACAACCAAGATTTGGTTAATTTGCAGCAATTCTTGGTAAACTTCAAACTGTTCAGGGAATAAGCGTACATCAATCCGGGCACTCTTGTCATCTAAAGTTATCAGTCCCCAGCGATTCCCTTTCTTATTTATTAACGTTCTTGCATTAATCACCAACCCTGCCGCGGTTGATTGCACATCACGGTTAGTCGGTTGCAAGTCAATAAGTCGACCCGATGTATAATGTTTGAGCTCTTTTCTATATTGATTAATCGGGTGACCCGTCAAATACAGACCTAATGTTTCCTTTTCGCCGTCTAACCACTGATTATCAGTCAAAGGTATGGCACTAGTAAATGCCTGCTCAACTTGCTCAGGCTCAACAGCCAATAAACCAAACAAATCAGATTGTCCGAGCGATTCTGCTTTGTGGTGCTGCTCAGCTGATTTCATCGCGCCACTTAAGCTTGCAAGCAACGTAGCACGACCAGGTTGGTTTTTCTCAGGTCCCAGTTTATCTAGTGCCCCAGCGTAAATAAGCTTTTCTACAACACGCTTATTAAGCCGCTTTAAATCAACTCGGGCACAAAAATCAAAGAGATCTCTAAACTCACCGCCTTGCGCTCTGGCTTCAAGGATAGCCTCAACAGGGCCCTCACCCACGCCTTTAATAGCACCAATACCGTAAACAATTTCGCCTTGGCGGTTAACGGTAAATTTATACACCCCAGCATTTACATCAGGTGGCAGCAGTGTCAACTTCATGTTTTCACACTCATCCACCAAAGTCACGATTTTGTCGGTGTTATCCATATCCGCAGACATAACCGCAGCCATAAACTCTGCTGGATAATGCGTTTTCATCCACAACGTTTGATACGACACTAAAGCATAAGCGGCTGAGTGAGACTTGTTAAAGCCATAACCTGCGAACTTCTCTACAAGATCGAAGATTTTCATTGCAAGTTCGCCATCAACTCCATTGGCGATTGCACCTTCTTCAAAGGTTGAGCGTTGCTTGGCCATTTCTTCGGGCTTTTTCTTACCCATTGCACGGCGTAACATATCAGCGCCACCAAGCGTGTAGCCTGCGAGCACCTGTGCTATCTGCATAACCTGCTCTTGGTATAAAATAATACCGTAGGTTGGCTCAAGGATCGGAATAAGGCTATCGTGTTGCCACTGTACGTCTGGGTAAGATAACTCTTCACGGCCATGTTTACGGTCGATAAAGTTATCTACCATGCCTGATTGCAATGGCCCAGGTCGAAATAGTGCCACCAATGCAATCATATCTTCAAAGCAATCGGGCTTTAAACGACGAATGAGGTCTTTCATACCTCGGGATTCTAGCTGGAATACCGCGGTGGTTTCAGCCCTCAGTAACAGCTCAATACTCTTTCTGTCATTTAGGGGGATCGCGTTAATATCGACTGGCTCTTTGCCTTCTCTTGCCAGTCGCTCGTTGGTCATATCCAATGCCCACTGCAAAATCGTTAGTGTTCGCAGACCCAAGAAGTCGAATTTAACCAAACCCGCAGTTTCTACATCATTTTTATCAAACTGCGTAACCGGAAACTTACCTTCTTCATCACAATACAAAGCGGCAAAATCGGTGATGGTGGTAGGCGAGATAACTACGCCCCCTGCGTGTTTACCCGCGTTTCGTGTACACCCTTCTAAAATTCGGCACATATCGATGAGATCTTTCACTTCTTCATCGCCGTCATAGGCCTCAGGAAGACGAGGCTCTACATCAAACGCTTTAGCAAGGGTCATACCTGGATCGCCCGGTACAAGCTTTGAAATACGGTCAACAAACCCGTATGGATGACCAAGTACACGCCCGACATCACGAATAACGGCTTTTGCCGCCATGGTACCAAAGGTGATGATCTGCGATACAGCTGCTCGCCCATATAGCATCGCTACATGGTCAATTACTTCATCTCGGCGGTCCATACAAAAGTCGACGTCAAAGTCGGGCATCGAGACACGCTCAGGGTTTAGAAATCGCTCGAAAAGTAAGTCAAATTCCAGCGGATCTAGGTCGGTAATTTTGAGCGCGTAAGCAACCAAAGAGCCGGCACCTGAGCCTCGCCCTGGGCCTACAGGAATGTTGTTATCTTTACTCCACTGGATGAACTCCATTACGATCAAAAAGTAACCAGGGAATCCCATTTGGTTGATAACGTCTAGTTCAATCTGCAATCGCTCGTCGTATTCTTTACGTTTTTCTTGGCGCTCTTGCTCATCGGGAAATAAAAACTGTAAACGCTCTTCGAGGCCATCACGCGATACTTTAACTAAAAAGTCTTCAATTTTTAGATCCCCAGTTGGGTAATCTGGTAAAAAATACTTACCTAACTGTACGGTAACATTACAGCGTTTTGCGATTTCAACAGAGTTTTCTAATGCCTCTGGAATATCGCTAAAAAGGTCGAGCATCTGCTCAGGTGTTTTAAGGTACTGCTCTTTTGAGAAACGTTTTGGGCGGCGCTTATCTTCTAATGTATAACCGTCATGAATCGCAACTCGAATTTCGTGCGCTTCAAAGTCTTCTTCATGTAAAAACACCACTTCATTAGTGGCAACAACCGGTATGTCGCGCTCACTTGCAAGCGCAACCGCTGCGTGTAAATACTCTTCTTCTTGTGCGCGACCGGTTCGTGTAAGCTCTAAATAAAAGTGGTCTTCAAAATGCTGTTCATAAAACGACAGCACATCACGCGCTAGTTGCTGATTGCCTTTTAGTAAAGCTTTACCGACATCACCATCTTTAGCACCAGAGAGTAAAATCAGGCCCGCTTTGTACTCTGCAAGCCATTGCTTATCAACTACGGGGCGATGGAAAACATGCCCCCTTTGATACGCTTTTGAGATCAACAAAGTGAGGTTTTTATACCCTTCGTTATTTTTGGCCAGCACCACAAGACGACACGGCTCATCTGCAAATTCATCGCTTTTGAGCCAAATGTCAGCACCGACTATAGGCTTGATCCCCGCGCCATGGGCAGCACCATAAAACCGTACCAAACCGCATAGGTTCATTTGATCAGTGATGGCAAATGCTGGCAGCCCTAACTCTTGTGCTCTGGCAACGATAGGTTTCGTTTTCGCCAGTCCATCCACCATAGAAAAGTCACTATGCACACGTAAATGAACAAACTGGGGCGCAGCCATAATTACAACTCCTTCATCGCTAAAATACGTTGCACCGGTTTAAAGCTCTTTCTATGGTGCGGGGTAATACCATGCTGCTCAAGCGCTGCAAAATGCGCTTTGGTTGGGTAGCCTTTATGGCCTGCAAATCCAAATTCTGGGTACAGTGCGTCCAACTCCATCATTTCTTGATCTCTTGCTACTTTTGCGATGATTGAGGCTGCACTGATTTCAGCTACCAAACTATCGCCTTTAACCACGCTTTGTGCGGCCATATTAAGCGAAGGTAAACGGTTGCCGTCCACAAAGACAAAATCGGGTGTGATACTCAACCCCTCAACGGCGCGGCTCATCGCTAGCATAGTCGCATGAAGAATATTAAGCTCGTCGATTTCATCAACTGAGGCGCGAGCAATGCAATAACACAGCGCTTTTTGTTTTATCTCTGTAGCTAGCAGCAGACGTTTTTTTTCAGTTAACTTTTTAGAGTCTGTTAACCCTTCGATAGGATTGTTGGGGTCAAGAATAACCGCAGCCGTGACAACATCACCCACTAACGGCCCTCGCCCCACCTCATCTACACCCGCAATGTATCGAACATTAGGACGCTCAACTTGCATCAATCAACTCCTCAACTGCGTTTGCCGCTTGTTTGCTGGCATTTAGGCGGATATTACGGTGGATATCATAAAACTTCTGAACAAGCGCGTCGTTGTTACCCTTTAACATAGGGTATAGCGCATCGACCAAAGCATCAGAATTGCACTCTTCTTGTAAAAATTCTGGCACCAAAGGCGCATCGGCGAGCAAATTAGGTAACGAAAAATACTTAATATTAAAAGTAAAAAAATGCTTAAAAATCCAATAACTCACTGGCTTAAATTTATAGCCCACCACCATAGGCTTTTTATACAGCATCGCTTCTAATGTGGCAGTACCTGAGGCTAATAATACCGCATTTGCCGCCGCCATCACTTTGCTTGACTGACCATCAACTAAAATGGGGGATAGGCTAGGTGCTACCTGTTGCAAAATGGCTTCAAATTGCGCGCGACGCTTGGCATTAACAAGCGGCACAATAACTTTTAAATTTGGTAAGCGTTGGCTTAATTTCACAGCGGTTTGAAGATAAGTTTCACTCAATAGCCCAACTTCTGAACCACGGCTACCCGGCAGTAATGCCAGAACCAGATCGTCTTGAGCCAAACCGAGTGCTTGTCGCGCCGCACTGCTATCGTGATCGAGCTCAATTTCATCAGCTAATGTATGACCCACAAACTTACAAGGCACATCGTGCTTGTCATAAAATGCTTTTTCAAAAGGCAGTAATGAAAGCACTAAGTTCGTGGCTTCGGCAATAGTGAAAATGCGCTTTTGACGCCATGCCCATACTGAAGGGCTCACGTATTGAACGGTTTTAATACCCGCTTTTTTAAGTGGCTTTTCAACTCGAAGGTTAAAATCCGGTGCATCAATACCAATGTAAATATCCGGCGGATTATCGATAAAATACTGTACTAATTGCTTGCGTATTTTCAGGAGTCTAGGCAAGCGCCCCAATACTTCAACCAAGCCCATCACCGCCAGTTCTTCCATATCAAACAACGTTCGGCATCCTGCTGCCTGCATTTTAGGACCTGCAATACCAACAAACTCTGCATGAGGATACTTTTCCTTCAATGCGTCAATGAGTCCAGCCCCTAAAATATCACCTGACAATTCACCTGCCACAAGGCCAATAGTTAACTTTTTGTTGTTCGTCATCACATTAATCTATTTATAAATAAAAACGCCATACAAGGCATCGTATGGCGTTTATCAGCATCTTGCTATTACAGGCATTATCTAGCGAATAATGCCGCGATCTGAGGTATCTAAAAAGTCTATCATTTGCTGAACAGCAGCAAACTCAGACGCATCGTCTTGCATTGCTGCAACTGCGTCCTCAAGATTTAAGCTCTTGCGAAACAGCGTTTTATATGCGCGGCGCACAGCCATAATTTCTTCGCTACTAAATCCGCGGCGTTTCATTCCTTCGGTGTTAATAGCAGCTGGCCTTGCTGGTGTGCCTGTAGTAGTTACAAACGGTGGCACATCTTTACTCACTCCTGAGTACATACCAATAAAGGCATGTGCTCCGACTTTGCAAAACTGATGAACACCCGTATTGCCAGCTAAAATCGCCCAATCACCTACATGAACATGGCCGGCAACACTTGCTCCATTTGAGAAGATAACATTGTTGCCAATCACTGCGTCATGTGCCACATGCGTGTATGCCATAAACAGGTTATTGCTGCCTATTTTGGTTACGCCTTGATCTTGAATAGTACCACGGTGAATAGTGGCACACTCACGAATGATATTGTTATCACCCATGATAAGTTGAGTCGGTTCATCCTTGTACTTTTTATCTTGGCAGGCCTCACCCACTGACGCGAACTGGTAAATGTGATTACCAGAGCCAATGGTTGACGGTCCCTTAATTACCACGTGTGATTCGATGATACAGTTATCACCTATCACTACATCATTCCCGATGTAACTGTAAGGACCCACAGAGACGTTCTCGCCTAACTGTGCGCCAGATTCAATAATCGCAGTAGGATGGATCACTATTAAAACTCTCTTCTTGCACACATTAGGTCTGCACTACAGACTACTTTGCCATCAACCTTAGCTTCGCCGTAAAACTTCCAAATATTGCGACGCTCTTTAACAAAATCAATGTGTAAGTGCATAGTATCGCCAGGAAGCACAGGCTGCTTAAAGCGTGCATTGTCAATTGCTGCAAATAAGTATAGCTCGTTCTCGCTACGATTCTCGACTGTTTTAAAGCCCAATAAACCGGTAGCTTGCGCCATTGCTTCTAAGATCATTACACCAGGAAAAATTGGTTGATCTGGAAAGTGCCCTGTAAAAATAGGTTCGTTTACCGTGACGTTTTTTACTGCATGCAGGTATTCACCCGCTTTGTAGTCGATCACTTTATCAACTAACAGCATTGGGTAGCGATGCGGTAATAACTTCAAGATTTCTTGGATATCAAAACCATTCAGTTCGTTTGCCAAAATAGCGTCCTTTTATTATTCGTCTATTGTTTTGAGCTGTTCTGTTAAAGATTCTAAAGCTTTTAAGCGCTGTTTAAAATCAGTTAGATTTCGTAAATGAGCCATGTTACGACGCCACTCTTTATTGGTGCTATGAGGCACACCTGAAGAGTAAACACCCGCTGAGGTGATGGATTTGGTGATCATTGTCATACCAGTGATGATAACACCATCACAAATCTCCATGTGTCCATTGATACCTACAAGCCCAGCAATTTGGCAATACTTACCAATTTTGGTGCTGCCAGCAATTACCGACGCACCAGCAATAGCAGTGCCTTCGCCAATTTCAACATTGTGTGCAATTTGAATCAGGTTATCTAAAATCACGTTATCATGAATAATCGTGTCATCGAGTGCGCCACGGTCAATAACCGTGTTCGCGCCGACTTCGACACTATCACCAATAATCACGCGTCCAACTTGCGGTATTTTAACCCATTTACCGGTTTGGTTAGCGTAACCAAAGCCGTCACTGCCCACCACAGCCCCAGACTGAAATAAACAATCTTTACCAATCTCGACTTCGTGATAAACACTGACATTAGCCCAAAGCTTTGTATTTTCGCCAATTTTTGCGCTATTACCAACAAAACAGCCGGCACCAATTTGAACATTGTCACCCAGTACTGCATTTGCTTCAATTACCGCATTTGCCGCTATCGCGACATTTTTGCCAAGTTTAACACTTTGATGAACTACAGCACTTGGGTGAACGCCATCGGCAGCCCTTGGTGTTGTATCCATTAACTGTGCTAATTTGGCATAGGCAATATAGGGGTCTTTTACGACCAATTTATTGCCTTCAAAGTGCTTAGCGTCAGACTCAGATAAAATAACAGCACCCGCGTTGGTTGTTTCCAACTGGGTGCGATATTTGCTATTTGCTAAAAAGCTAATATCTGTGTCTGTCGCCTGTGTGAGTGTCGCTATTTTATTAATTTGACACTCACTGTCGCCAACCAACGTTGCATCAATCGATGCTGCCAGTTGAGCTAAACTATAATGTCTGGTCATTACTTTTTGCTTACCGCTTCAACAACTTCGTCAGAAAGGTCCGCTACTTTATCAGGGTTGAAGTAAATTGTCGTATCTTTTACCTTAACCTCGTCATACTTACCTTTTTTAGCTACATCTTCGATAACATCAATGATCAGCTTTTGTACTTTAGCCAGCTCTTCATTTTGGCGTTGTTTGATAGCTTGCTCTAAAGGACGGCCTTTTTCAGCTAGCTCTTTTTGCATGCCTTGAATTTTAGTACGTAAAATTTCTTTATCGGCATCGCTCATGGTTGCGCCTTCGCGTTGAAACTTTTCAACTTCAAAACGAATATCGCCTTGTAACTTCTCAAGCGCTTGACGGCGCTCTGCAAACTCACTTTGTAACTGTTGTTCTATTTTAGCTACTTGAGGAATTTGCTTATAGATACTCTGCATATCTACAATACCCACTTTGTGAGCCAGCGCACTTGCTGAAGTTCCCATCATTAGTGCTGCCATTAAACCCATTGCTGTCGTTTTTATAAATTTGTTCACAATTAACTCCTTAAAATGTATTACTGATATTAAAACTGATCGTTTTCGTTTCGTCATCATCTTCTTTTTTGAGTGGATAAGCGAAGCTGATCAGCATTGGGCCCATCGGTGAGATCCACTGAATAGATAAACCGGTAGAAACCCTAAAACGGGTTGGATCTGAGTAATCCGAGAGCTTTTTATACTGGTCTTCATGTAGATTTGAATATCTATCTACATCGAATTCTGTATCCCATACGTTGGCTGCATCTACAAACAGGCTCGTACGCACGGAGCTGGTATTTTCTTCATCCAAAAATGGCGTTGGTACAATAAGCTCTGCACCTAAAGTAGCTTTCGCGTTACCACCAATACGGCCTCCTTCGAATATTCTATCAAACTCCGTATTACCGCCTATGTCAGAGGTTGTAGTACCATCAGGCAGTGTTGAACCAGGGATCTCCGTCATGCTGCGCTGAATGGCTCTTGGTAATATGGTGTTGCGCTCAAAGCCTCGAAGTTCATTTTCAGAGATTCTGAAAAACTCTTGAAAAGGCAGTGTTTGCTCAAAACCGTTCGTTTCACCATAGCCATTACCATAAGCAAGGCCAGCTCTAGTTGAGAAAACCCACTGATGATCATTACTGATTGGCCAGTAATAACGTGAATCGTAGTCAACCTTAAAGTAATTAAGGTCTGAATTTGGTGTTGTAGCCCTAAAGGTTAAGTTTTGACGAGAACCAGCTGTTGGGAACATACCGCGGTTTACAGTAACACGAGACCACCCTGCACTGAGTTCATATTTGGTGAAGTCGTACGCACCATCAGGATCTTCGGGGTTCAAAAACGCCAGACGTAAAATACGCGTCTGTTCATAGTCGGCAATATAGTCTAGCTTTTCGTCAATCCAACGGGCACCAAAGTTAATACGGTTAATCGCATTAATTGGGAAACCAAAACTGGTACCAACACCGTATTGACGAGAGTCATAACCAATTAGGCCGACCTTGCTACCATCAAAGTTACTATAGAAAATACTGCTACCTTGAGATACACCATCAGGCGTAAAGTAAGGATCGGTATACGAAATATTGTAGCTATCTGAACTTCTAGAGGTACTGATGTTAAATGCCAGTTGGTTACCTGTCCCTAAGAAGTTAGACTCACTGACACCCACATTAAATTGCAAACCACCGTATGAGCCATAAGCAACACCCGCTTGGAAGCTACCCGCAGGCTGTTCTTTAACCGTAAAATCCACATCAACTAAGTCGTCAACGCCGGCAATCGGCTTCACTTCAAAATCAACTTTTTCCATGTATGGAAGACGCTGAATTTGCAGTTTAGAACGCTCTAGACTTTGGTTTGAAAGCCAAGCGCCTTCAAGCTGTGTCATTTCGCGGCGAACCACCTCATCAGCAGTCACTTGGTTACCATTAACCAAAATGCGTCGCACATAAACGCGTTTGCCTGGATTAACTGATAAGGTCAGCTGAACTTCTTTATTTTCGTCGTCAATTTCAGGAATGGTGCGAACTTCAGCGTTTGCATATCCAAAGCGCGCAAGATAGCCCTTGATAAACTCTTCTGATGAAGTAACGATTGACCCGTTATAAAGCTCACCTGATTTAAGTGGAATTATGCTCTTAATTAGCTCTTCTCGGCCCAGTAAATCACCGATAAAGTCGTAGCCTTTAACGGTATATGTCTCACCTTCTGTGATATTAGCAGTAACATAAACTGATTCACGTTCAGGGCTAACAGACACTTGGGTAGAATCTATATTGAAACGCAGGTAACCGCGGTCCATGTAGTAGCTGCGAATTTTTTCCAAGTCGCCTTCAATGGTTTGCTTTTGGTAGCGGTCGTTTGACATAAACTTCCACCATGGCAGGTCTTGTTGTGACTCTACCAACGCTAACAGCTCTTCATCCGAAAACAGCTCATTACCAACGAGGTTAATTTGGCGGATAGACGCGGCATCGCCCTCATCAAACTCTAGCATTAATCGTACGCGGTTACGCGGCAGCTCAACAATGCTAACGTCAATCTTAGCGTTGTATTTACCAATACTATGAAAGAACTCAATAAGTCCTTTTTCGATGTTGTCTACAACGGTTTTATCAAGCGGCTCACCAACACGAATATTTTGCTGCTCTAAACTTTCATTTAATTGTTCATCTTTGATGTCTTTATTGCCATCAAAGTCAATCCCAGCAATGGTTGGTCGTTCTTGTACCTTGAAGATAATTTGGCCACCCTCACGGTACGCTACGATGTTATTAAAATGGCCAGACTTGTACAGCGACTTAATAGTTTGAGAAATAGTGTATTGATCAACTGAATCGCCTACGTTAATTGGAATATGCGTTAAAGCAGCTCCCAATGCAACGCGCTGTAACCCTTCTACTTTCATATCTTCAACGATAAAGGAGCTTTGCCCGACAGCGGCAAAACTAGCGCCAAGTAAACTCGTTACTGCAAGATGTTTTTTTATAGGCATTTTATTATCTTTATCCTTTACAACAGTTCGCGCTAAGCGCGCTTTGATGGGCGTCATATACGCCATTCGAGTTACAACCTCGAGACATCGTTAAGTAATGCAAAACAAGTTAAAGCAATAAGCACTATCGCACCTACCTTAAACCCTAACTCTTGTGTCTTTTCAGAGACTGGTTTTTTGCGAATTAGTTCAATTATGTAATACATTAAGTGCCCACCATCTAAGACTGGCAGAGGCAATAAATTAAAAACACCTAGGTTGACACTAATCAGCGCTAAAAAGCTTAAAAACGCAACAATACCGTAACTGACGCTATTGCCTGCCCCCACTGCAATACCCACGGGCCCACTTAAATTCTTTACTGAGACTTGCCCGGTAAGCAAATTACCTATCATGTCAAAACTTAAACGGACCAGCTCAAAAGTTTTCTCAGCGCCGAGCACCATACTATCCAACGGCCCATAATGTCTAGTTTCTATGTAACCGTCTGGCCATTTTTCAAGCAAAGGAACAACCCCTAAAAAGCCCTGCAATGTACCATCTTGTCCTTGACGTGCTTGTGGGACTATCGAGACATTTTGATTTATACCGTTTCGCTCAATGCTAAGAGTCAGTTGCCTGTTCGGTGAAGCTTGAATCACTTGCACAAATTGTTGCCAATTTGCTATTGGCTTATCGTTTAAAGCTTTGATTGTATCATTAACTTTAAGTCCAGCTAACTCAGCTGCAGACTCTTTTGCAATGTGCCCCAAAGTTAGAGTAACTGCAGGCCTATAGGGTGTGATGCCAATGGCTGTCAAAGGTGCTTCATCTTGCTTATCTAGCTTCCAACCGTCGATATTTATCTGTCGAATTGCAACTTGTTGCTGAGCATCTTTTACCTTTACTTCGATAACGTCTTCGCCCAGATGGCTCATCAAACTAAACGTGACATCCTGCCAAGTATTCACTTCTTTACCTGACATACTTAAAATATGATCGCCACTTTGCATGCTTGCCATAGCTGCACGGGAGTTTGTTTGTACTTGCCCAACCACGGGTTTAGCACTTTGCACGCCTATCATATACATGGCAGCCAGTACTAAGATGGCAAATAAGAAGTTAGCGATGGGTCCAGCCGCAACAACAGCAATACGCGACAAAACAGGTTTGTTATTGAACGCTAAATGACGTTTTTCGCTAGGAACATCGTCAACACGCTCATCAAGCATCTTTACGTACCCACCAAGTGGGATCATCGCAATCACATATTCGGTACCAAATTTGTCATACCAACGGCACAAAGGCTTGCCAAAGCCGATAGAAAAACGCAGAACTTCTACTCCAGCTTTGCGTGCCACCCAAAAATGACCATATTCATGAACTGTGACGAGAATGCCTAAAGCAAGAATAAATGAGCCGAGATTCCACAAAAAATCAAACATAAATTACCTTATTCGATTCACAACGTCGCGGGCAAGCACTCTGGTTTGAGCATCTAGCGCCATGATTTCGCGTACCGATTTTAAAGAATGTAACGTCGATTTATCAAGTACCTGAGCATTCACTCGATAAATATCACAAAACCCAATTTGCTTATTTAAAAATGCCGCTACTGCTATTTCGTTTGCCGCATTGACAATGGTTGTTGCTGCCTGCCCTGACTGACATGCGTTAATAGCCAACGCCAAGTTGGGATAACGCGCAAAGTCGGGCTTTGTAAACGTAAACTCAGCTAATGATGAAAAGTCTAGCGGCTTTACTCCGGCGTCAATGCGCTCTGGATAGGCAAGTCCGTATGCGATGGGGGTGCGCATATCTGGTTGTCCCATTTGTGCGACAATCGAGCCATCAGTGTATTGCACCATAGAATGGATCATACTTTGCGGGTGGATCACCACTTCAATATCTTGCGCCTGACAAGCAAAGAGCCATTTTGCTTCTATAAACTCAAGCCCTTTGTTCATCATGGTTGCTGAGTCGACAGAAATTTTTTGCCCCATAGACCAATTGGGGTGCGCCACAGCCTCTGCCACTGTTACATCTTTAAGTGTATTGATATCGCGGTTTAAAAATGGACCACCGGAGCCTGTCAGTAATATTTTACTCACCCCAAACTTGTCTAACCCTTGCTTTGCATCTTGTTGCAATGCGATAGGTAAACATTGATAAATTGCGTTGTGTTCACTATCGATAGGTAATAATGTCGCCCCGTGGCGTGCAACTTTATCCATAAATATCTGGCCCGACATGACCAAAGACTCTTTATTAGCCAAGAGCACCTTTTTGCCGGCTTCAACCGCTGATAAAGTCGGAATTAAGCCTGCCGCCCCAACAATTGCAGACATCACGATATCAACGTCGCTGTGTGCAGCTATCTGTGCCATTTGTTCGGTCCCAGCAAGCACTTCTGTGGCAAGCCCACTAAGGTGCTCCCTAAGGCGCTTTGCCGCATCTTCACAATCCATAATGGCAAATTTTGGCTGATGCACTAAACATTGCTCAGCCATCTTCTCGACATTGCGCCCTGCAGCCAGAGCAAACACCTGATAACGCTCACTGTTACGAGCGATCACATCCAGTGTAGATAAACCGATTGAACCCGTCGCTCCGAGAATAACAACCTGTTCTAGTTGACTCATAAAGTCACCGTCCACGCATAGCATAAAGCGAAAATTGGGGCTGCCGCGGTCAAACTGTCTATTCTATCTAATATACCCCCATGGCCGGGCAAGCACGCACCAGAGTCTTTTAAACCAACCTCACGTTTAAACATACTCTCAAGCAAGTCGCCAATGGCTGAAAATAACGCGATAAATACCGTCATAATCGCATAAATTGGCCATAATTTTTGTTCAACCTGCGCAAAGTGACAAAATACCACCACAAAAATCACTGCGGTGATCACGCCCCCAATCAGCCCTTCAATTGTTTTATTTGGGCTCACATTTGGCATTAACTTGTGTTTTCCGAAATTCTTCCCCGCAAAATACGCGCCAATATCAGCACTCCAAACAATCCCCAACACCACCATAATGAGTGTTGAGCCATATTGATGAGCTTGCTGATATTCAGCACTGCGTAACACGTTGAGTGCTAGCCAAAGAGGTACTAACGTAAGTACCCCTGCCACCGCGCGCATTACTATACCTTCATTCCAAGCTCTCGCCTTAGCGGGATACTTGAAAACAAGAAACGTTGCGACGAGCCACCACGCAAAAGCCAGTGTAAACACATAATTGGCATCCGCTTGCAGATGCCCACTTTGCCAAAGTGAGGTGATGGGCCAATGCCAATGTAGCAGCCCGATAATTCCCGCCATAAGCGCAACAAAGCCGCCACGGGACTTCGCGCTAGACAAACCCATAAACGCAGACCATTCCCATGCGCCCAGTAATACGATCGCAGCAGCGATAAAACTAAATAGCGCTAGCGGTGTATAAAACACCAACAGCATTGCCAGAGGCGCAAGCACCACTGAAGTTAAAATACGTTGTTTTAGCAAACTAATTTACCTTTAACTTGTTGTTTTGGACGCAGCGAGTAGTTGTTTTATTTGATCGCCGGTGCAGCCAAAGCGTCTCTCTCTTGACACATAACATGCGATGGCCTCTGAAAAAGCTTCATCATCGAAATCAGGCCATAAAGTATCTGTAAAATAGAGCTCAGCATAAGCTGCCTGCCAAAGCAAAAAGTTACTAATACGATAATCACCACCGGTGCGTATCAGTAAATCAAGTTCGCTTTGGTTTGCCATAGTAAGATGTTTTGATATTTCTTCTTCCGTGATTTGTTCGGGTGTTAAAGTTCCTTCAGCCACTTGTGCTGCCAAGATTTGGGCTGCTTGAGTGATATCCCAACGACCGCCGTAGTTAGCAGCAACATTAAGTTGTAGTCCAGTATTCTCTCTCGTCAACTGATGAGCGGCGTTAACTCGCTCCTGTAACGATGTAGGAAAGCGCTTTAAGTCACCTACTACCGTCAACTTTACATTGTTTTTATGAAGTTTCTTCACCTCTTTTGTCAGGACTAATAAAAACAGCTCCATCAGTGTACTTACCTCGTCCTCAGGACGACGCCAGTTCTCACTACTAAATGCGAAGAGTGTCAAAGATTCAATCCCTAAATTCGAGCAAAATTGAACCGCATTACGAACTGAGTCCACACCCTTTTTATGTCCGTAAGTTCTAGGTCTGTTGCGCGACTGTGCCCAACGACCATTACCATCCATAATGATGGCAATATGCTTGGGCAAAGATTGCTGTGAAATCGTTTCAGCGTTTAAAACCATAATCCCGATTTAGATAAAAAAAAACGCCGCCTAGTATACCCTAGACGGCGTTGCAAAACTAATAAATTTGAACTGCTTAGATTTCCATCAACTCAGCTTCTTTCGCGCTCAATTGTGTGTCCATTTCTTTAACAAACTTATCTGTTAGCTTTTGAATTTCATCTTCTGCTTGACGTGCTTCGTCTTCTGAAATCTCTTTATCTTTTAATAAAGATTTAATATCACCATTGGCATCACGACGAATGTTGCGAACCGCAACACGACCACTCTCCACTTCACCACGTACAATTTTGATAAGGTCTTTACGACGCTCTTCTGTAAGTGGAGGAAGAGGTACACGAATAATTGTACCCGCAGACATTGGGTTTAAGCCTAAGTCTGAAGACATAATCGCTTTTTCTACAGCTTGTGCCAAAGACTTATCAAATACACTGATTGTCAGCGTACGTGCATCTTCAGTTGATACATTGGCCACTTGGTTAAGTGGTGTATCTGCACCGTAGTAAGAGACAGTAATACCATCTAAAAGAGCTGGGTGAGCACGGCCAGTACGGATCTTAGATAATTGGCTAGCAAGTGCTGCTACGCTTTTTTGCATGCGCTCCTGCGCATCTTTTTTAATATCGTTAATCACAATTCAATCCTAGTCTTAACTGATTATTCCGAGGCTGCAGAAGAAATCAAAGTACCCTCTTCTTCGCCCATTATCACGCGTTTTAAGGCGCCTGGTTTGTTCATGTTAAATACGCTTAATGGCATATCATGGTCACGGGCTAGCGTAAATGCCGCTAAGTCCATTACCTTTAATTCTTTTTCTATAATCTCATTATACGTCAAATGACGATAAAGTGTGGCTTCAGGGTTCTTGACAGGGTCATCGCTGAACACGCCGTCCACTTTGGTTGCTTTAATTACAGTATCGGCTTCAATTTCAATACCACGCAAACACGCTGCTGAGTCAGTGGTAAAAAATGGGTTACCAGTACCTGCTGAGAAGATCACCACGCGGCCTGATTTTAATAAACTGATTGCTTCTGCCCAGTTGTAAGCGTCACACACCCCATTAAGTGGAATGGCAGACATTAAACGACAGTTTACAAACGCACGGTGCAACGCATCTCGCATAGCAAGGCCATTCATAACAGTTGCTAGCATGCCCATATGGTCACCAACAACGCGGTTCATTCCCGCCTCTGCAAGTGAACCGCCGCGCAAGAAGTTACCACCACCGATAACTAAACCCACTTCTACGTCGAGCTCTACAAGTTCTTTGATTTCTTGTGCCATGCGATCCAACACTTTTGGATCGATACCAAAGCCTTCATCTCCCATTAAAGCTTCACCGCTTAATTTAAGAAGAACGCGTCTAAAAACAGGTTTTCGATTGATAGTCATATTTTCCGGGCCATTTGTGAAAGTGAGATAAAAAATAACCGCGCTTATGATATTCATAAATGCGCGGCTATTTTAAAGAATTTTCAGCATCGAAGCAAAAGCAAATCAACAATTACCCTTGGAGTCACTCCTAGGATAAATCTGCGGTGTTTACTTTTGCGACTGAACAAACTTATTCGCCTTTTGCAGCAGCGATTTGTGCAGCAACTTCTGCAGCGAAGTCTTCTTCTTTCTTCTCGATACCTTCACCAACTTCTAAACGTACGAAGTTAGATACTGTAGCGCCTTTTTCTTTAAGAATTTCGCCAACAGTTTTCTTAGGTTCCATGATGAAAGCTTGACCAGTAAGAGAAACCTCACCAGTGAACTTCTTCATACGGCCAACAACCATTTTCTCAGCGATTTCAGCAGGCTTACCTTCGTTCATCGCGATGTCGATCTGTACCGCTTTCTCTTTTTCTACTACATCAGCAGGTACGTCTTCTGGGTTTACGTACTCAGGCTTAGACGCAGCTACGTGCATTGCAACGTGCTTAAGTGTTTCTTCGTCAGCTTCACCTGCAACAACAACACCAATACGCTCACCGTGACGGTAAGTAGCAAGGTTTGCACCATCGATGTACTCAACGCGACGAACGTTGATGTTTTCACCGATTTTAGCAACTAGTGCAACACGCGCTTCTTCAAACTGTGCTTGTAGGTCTGCAATCGTTGTTTTAGATGCAGCAGCAACGTCTAGTACAGAGTTAGCGAACGCTAGGAAGTTTTCGTCTTTAGCAACGAAGTCAGTCTGACAGTTAACTTCTAATAGTGCAGCGAAACCTTCGCCTTCTTTGATAAGGATTGTACCTTCAGCAGCGATGTTACCCGCTTTTTTAGCAGCCTTTGCAGCACCGCTCTTACGCATGTTTTCAATCGCCAGCTCAATGTCACCATTGGTTTCAGTTAGCGCTTTTTTACAATCCATCATGCCAGCGCCAGTACGCTCGCGTAATTCTTTTACTAGGGCAGCAGTTACAGCCATTAGAATATCCTCAAATATGAATTCTGTTTTAGGGAAGCGGAATAACCGCTCTTCAAGAATATCAAGTCTTCATCTCATTAAGATGAAGACTTGATGACAGCTAATTACTCAGCTTCTACGAAATCGTCGTTTTCTGCTTGAGCAACGATGTTGCTTTCACGACCTTCAGTGATAGCAGTCGCTACAGCGCCAGTGTAAAGCTGGATAGCACGGATAGCATCGTCGTTACCAGGGATGATGTAGTCAACACCATCTGGGTTCGAGTTAGTATCAACTACAGATACTACTGGAATACCTAGGTTGTTAGCTTCGCGGATTGCGATGTGCTCGTGGTCAGCGTCGATAACGAAGATAGCGTCAGGAAGACCGCCCATATCTTTGATACCACCAAGGCTCTTTTCAAGCTTTTCCATTTCACGAGTTAGCATTAACGCTTCTTTTTTAGTCAGCTTCTCGAAAGTACCGTCTTGGCTTTGAGCTTCAAGGTCTTTAAGACGCTTGATTGATTGACGAACTGTTTTCCAGTTAGTCAACATACCACCTAACCAACGGTGATTTACGAAGTACTGATCACTTTGAAGAGCTGCTTCTTTAACTGCTTCGCTTGCAGCGCGCTTAGTACCTACGAAAAGAATTTTACCTTTGTTAGATGCTGTGTTCTGTAAGAACTTAAGTGCATCGTTGAACATTGGAACTGTTTTTTCAAGGTTGATGATATGTACACGGTTACGAGCGCCGAAGATGAAAGGCTTCATCTTAGGATTCCAGTAACGAGCTTGGTGACCGAAGTGAACACCTGCTTGAAGCATATCGCGCATTGAAACGTTTGCCATTTTAAATTTCCTCTAATAGTTTAGGGTTAAGCCTCCACATATCCCATAGCACCAACATGCTTAGCGTTTTACCAAGACATGCACCCAAGTGTATGTGTCGATATGTGTGTGTGTTAATATGAATGTGTTTATCTTAACTACAAACAACCTCGTAAGATTTATTTGTAAAAAGACGGCGCGCTTTATACCATATAAAAGAGCGTAACTCAACGATAAGTACAAAATTTGTGCGTTGTTGCTAACTTAAAAATATCGACTTGGAGTCTCAATGAGTGCAGTGATTAAAACCCCTGAAGAAATCGAAAAGATGCGTGTTGCCGGGCGTTTAGCCGCAGAAGTATTAGAAATGATTGGGCCATATGTAAAGCCTGGGGTCACTACAGATGAGCTAAATACAATTTGTCACGATTATATTGTGAATGAACAAAATGCGATACCCGCGCCGCTTAATTACCATGGCTTTCCAAAGTCAATTTGTACGTCGGTAAACCATGTTATTTGTCATGGTATTCCAAACGACAAACCACTTAAAGAAGGCGACATTATTAATATCGATGTCACAGTGATTAAAGATGGCTACCACGGCGACACCTCAAAAATGTTTTATGTTGGCACACCAACCATTCAAGGTAAGCGTCTAAGTGAAATTACCCAAGAAAGCCTTTATCTTGCAATTAAGATGGTAAAACCAGGCGTGCGCTTAGGTGATATTGGCGCCGCGATCCAAACATTTGCTGAAGGGTTTAATTACTCGATCGTACGCGAATATTGCGGCCACGGTATTGGTAAAGAATTCCACGAAGAGCCGCAAGTGATGCACTACGGCAAACCAGGCACTGGTGAAGTGTTAAAAGCAGGCATGTGTTTAACTATTGAACCTATGGTCAACGCAGGAAAACGCCAATGCAAGCTGTTAAAAGACGACTGGACTGTTGTTACTAAAGACCGTAGTCTATCTGCCCAATGGGAGCATACATTACTGGTCACTGACAACGGCGTAGAGATTTTAACTCTACGTAGCGATGAAACCATTGACCGAGTGATAGAACACTAGGAGCCTTAGGTGGCACTGCCTAACAAAGTAAAAAAGCTGCTCGACACTTCCGAGCAGCTTGCTGATTATAAAGATTGTTCGGCTTATTTTTATAAATGGCTGAACAACGAATTTTCTAAACAACCTGTTCGTAACTTGATCAATGCTCGCGCCGAGTTCATCGACCGCTTGCTCATTAAGCTTTTCAACGATACCGAACTAGCGCTTTTTCCTGAAATCGCACTAATCGCGATAGGCGGGTATGGTCGAGGGGAGCTTCACCCCTATTCCGACATCGATTTTTTATTGCTTGTCGAAACCCCACCCAATGAGCAACTACAAAGCAATATCGAAGCATTTGTAACCATGTTGTGGGATCTTAACCTTGAAATTGGCCATAGCGTTAGAACACACGAACAAGTACTCGAACAAAAAAAACAAGATGTTCACTTTACTACCAGCCTATTAGAAAGCCGTTTGATATGTGGTAACCACATTGAATTTGAGCGCTTGAAAAGCCACATCGTAGAAACGCCAATTTGGCGATCTGATGAGTTTTTTATTGCCAAAGTAGATGAACAAAAAGTACGGCATAAAAAGTGCCATGGTACAGCCTATAACCTTGAGCCAAATATCAAAGAAAACCCTGGTGGGCTGCGAGATTTACAAACTATTTTTTGGGTTGCTAAAAAGCATTTTCATGCCGAAACTCTTGAAGAGCTTATCAGTCACGGTTATTTAACCCATGAAGAATATCAAGAACTTTTAGAGTGCATTGAGAATTTATGGAATATTCGTTTTGCATTGCACTTGGCAGCAGGTCGTAGCGAAAACCGGTTGCTGTTTGATCACCAACCTAACGCAGCTGAATTACTCGGTTTTGGTGCTGAAGGCAAAGCTTCAGTTGAGCGCATGATGAAACGTTTATTTAGGATCATGAGTCGCGTGCGCGAAATGAACCAAATGTTGCTTTCTTACTTTGAGCAAAGCATTTTGCCCGATCATGCTGCACAAGCAGTCGTTCCACTTGATAGAAACTTTGAGCGTGTTGGGAATAAAATTCGCGTTAAAAATCCGTCAGTCTTCTTTCGCCGTGAGCAATTATTTGTGTTGTTTGAGCACATCGCCGACAACCCAGAAATCGTTAATATCGACCCGAATACAATTCGCACCATGCGCCAAGTTCGTCGTCGTTTGTTAGGCGACTTACAAGACTATGCCGGTTGTCGAGATGCTTTCCTGCGCTTGCTTAAGCACCCGAATGGCATGGGCAGAGCATTTACCTTAATGCACAAACACGGCTTGATTGCAGCTTACCTACCACAATGGCGTAATATCTTTGGACAGATGCAGTTTGACTTGTTTCATGCTTACACCGTGGATGAGCATACGCACAAGTTAATCAACAATATTTATAAGTATTTTGATAAAACTCAGCCAAGCGATTTTCCAATTTGTAGCGAAATCGTCACCCGTATGGACAAGCCTGAGCTATTGTATTTGGCAGCGATATTTCATGACATTGCCAAAGGCCGAGGTGGTGACCACTCTGAACTTGGCGCCGTGGATGCGCTTGCCTTTTGTAAAATGCATGGCTTTACGACGTCTGACTCACGCTTAGTTGCATGGCTGGTAAAAAGCCATTTATTGATGTCTGTCACAGCTCAGCGCAAAGATATTAATGACCCTGAGGTGATTAATGAATTTGCCAGCCAAGTAAAAAATGAGCGCCAACTCGACTACTTATATTGCCTCACCGTGGCGGATATTCGCGCGACTAACGACAACCTGTGGAACGATTGGAAAAATACGCTTTTACGAGAGCTCTATCTACATGCACAAAGAGCACTGCGTTTAGGTCTAGAAAATCCCATGGACATGCGTGACCAAATTCGCGATAAAAAGCGTCAAGCCAAGCAACGCCTTATCAACAAAGGCTACGAAGAAGAGTTCATAGACTTAAGTTGGGCGCGCTTTAAAGCTAACTACTTTACGGCTTTTAGTGAGCAACAGATCTCTTGGCATAGTGAACACTTACTTAAGTCAAAAGATTTAAGTCAAGCAAGTGTCGTGGTCAGCGAAAAACCCATGCATGGCGGAACACAAGTGTTTGTGTATAGCCCTTACGAAGCAACATTATTTACCAAGCTGGTGAGCGTGATTGGCTCTAAAAAAGCGCAAATACAACACGCACAAGTGATGACCACCAAAGATGGCTATGTAGTGTTTAGCTTTGTAATTTTGGAAGTAAGCGGCAACCCTGTAGCCAGCGCGCGCGCCGACTCAATTCGCAAAGGCATTGAAGCTGTATTAGACGACCCTAAGAAAAAAATACGCTTGAAAAAGAACCGCTCTCAGCGCTTTAAAGACTTCAATATCAAGCCTAAAATTATTGTTCGTCCACACGCTTGCAGCGATAGAAACTTAATCGAAATTCAAGCGATAGATATTCCAGGTTTACTCACAAAAATTGCCGAAGTTTTTCAAGCAAACTCACTGCATATTCACGCTGCACGAATTACAACGGTAGGCGAGCGCGCAGAGGACTTCTTTGTGGTATCAGATGAAAATTATCACGCTTTAAGCGAAGAGCACAAAGCAGAATTACACCGTGATTTAATGAAAAAATTAAACGCTGAATCAGAATAAAAGAGGACATCATGTCAGATCTAAAATTAATCATTGAACAAGCGTGGGAAGAGCGCGACAGTATTTCACCTTCAAGTGTTTCAGAGCCAGTAAAAAGCACCATAATCCAAGTACTCGACTTGTTAGACTCTGGCGCTGCTCGCGTTGCAGAGAAGATCAGCGGAGAATGGGTTGTTCACCAATGGTTAAAAAAAGCAGTATTGCTATCGTTTCGTATTCGCGACAACCAACCTATGCATGATGGTGTTAGCCAATACTTCGACAAAGTACCGCTAAAATTTAGTGACTATACCCCTGAGCAGTTTCAACAAGGCGGCATGCGTGTTGTACCAAATGCGGTTGCGCGTCAAGGCAGCTTCGTTGGCAAGAATGTGGTTTTGATGCCCTCTTACGTTAACATTGGTGCTTACGTTGACGAAGGCACCATGGTCGACACATGGGCCACTGTTGGCTCGTGCGCGCAAATTGGCAAGAATGTACACCTATCGGGCGGTGTGGGCATAGGAGGCGTACTAGAGCCACTACAAGCCAATCCAACTATCATTGAAGATAATTGTTTTATCGGCGCTCGCTCTGAGATTGTTGAAGGGGTGATTGTTGAAGAAGGCGCGGTGATCTCGATGGGCGTGTATATCTCGCAAAGCACCCGAATCTATGACCGTGAAACGGGTGAAACACACTACGGACGCGTGCCAGCCGGTGCGGTTGTTGTTCCGGGTTCTCTACCAAGTAAAGACGGTTCGCACAGTTTGTATGCTGCAATTATCGTTAAAAAGGTAGACCAACAAACCCGCGAAAAAGTGGGGATCAATGCCCTACTTCGCTCTATTGACGAATAAGCTAGGCTGCTTTAAATGGGAGCTGTTTCAGCTCCCTAAAATACTTTAAAAGCCAATCTATAACCCTTTACCGCCATCAACATTAAGCACCTGCCCTGTCACATAATCAGCATCAAATGCAAGAAAGTAAGCGGCTTTTGCGATATCTTCAGGCGCACCTTGTTTGTTCATCGGGATCTGTTTCAGATGCTGTGCTTTTTCTGGTTCACTCAACGGGCACTTCGACGGCCACAGGATATTACCCGGCGCAATTGCATTTGCTCTGATATGCGGTGCTAACTCCTTTGCTAGCGATTTTGTAACACTGGCAAGCCCAGCTTTAGCTGCGCAATACAGCATATGCTCTCTAAGTGGCGATTGAGCATAGATATCAAGCATATTAATAATGCAACCCTCTGTCTTTTTTAACTGTGCTGCCAGCGCCTGAACTAACAAAGCTGGCATTATTAAATTACTGTGCAATAGATTTTCAGCATCGCTTGTACAAGTAGAGCCAATTGGCGTTGGAAAAAAGCTAGAGGCATTGTTTATAAGAACATCTATGGTCCCCCAAACTTTGCAGACTTGAGCCGCAAAGTGATGATAATCACTGTCAGACTCGAAAATACCATGTACAGCAACAGCGCTATTTGCTCTGCGCTTATTCAAACGCGCTTCTAGCTCTAGGGCATCACACTTTGAATGCTGATAATGAATAACAACATTACATCCACGTGTGTGAAAATACTCACATAAATATGCACCAATGCGTTTAGCCGCGCCGGTAACAACCACCACTTTCACAAGATCAGCTTGTTCCACTATAAAACCTTTCAGTAAACTGCTAAGACATTTATACCAATTTTATTAATACATTGATCATTCTAGCGAGCTAAATAACTCATTAACTGCGTTAAATATTTCTCATGTAGAATAACTACATAGCGAAATATTTGCCTTGTTACTAAGCCATTTATCTGTCGCAATATCTGATCACCAATTTAATGCTATTGGTATTATTCAACTCAACAGACTATCAGTCACGCCGTAAACGGCAATAAAAAAGGGCCTCAATTGAGGCCCTCTTCATCAAACTTAATGTTTACAGCGCAGCAAATACATCATCGGTTTTCGCTGCACAAACAAAATCATTTTTGTGCAAACCTTTGATTGAGTGGCTCCACCAAGTCACTGTTACTTTACCCCATTCGGTAAGTAAACCTGGGTGATGACCTTCTTCTTCAGCCATAGCACCCACTTTGTTTGTGAACTCAAGTGCTTGTTTAAAGTTTTTGAACTTAAATACACGCTCAAGCTGCATAATACCGTCACGTACCTCAGGCACCCAATCTGGAATTTGCTTGATCAGTACCGCTAACTCTTCATCTGACACTTTAGGCGCATCAGCACGACACGCTTCACATTTTTGTGCACTTAAATCAGACATTCAATAAATCCTTAACTTGCTAATTTTTCTTTAGGGGGAAATTTTGGCTCAAATAAGCCTAACTCTTTTGCTTTTTCAACCAACGACATGATATCCATTTGTGAAATATCAAACAAATCATGGATTGAGTTTATGGTGTAGTATACTGGCTGCATAATATCAATACGATAAGGTGTACGCAGCACATCAAGTACTTTTAATGGTGAAATATCAGGCTTATCAGTGTAAACGTATTGTGTTTCGCCAGGACTCGATAAAATACCACCGCCATAAATACGTAAACCGTCTTTAGTTTGCATTAAACCAAACTCAACTGTAAACCAGTACAAACGAGCAAGGTACACACGGTCTTTTTTCGCAGCGGCTAAGCCTAGCTGACCATATTTGTGCGTAAACTCTGCAAAGTCTGGGTTAGTTAGCATTGCACAGTGGCCAAAAATTTCATGAAAAATATCTGGCTCTTGCAAATAATCAAACTCTTCACGTGAGCGAATAAACGTCGCTACTGGGAACTGCTTATTTGCTAATAAACGGAAAAACTCATCAAAATCTATCAAAGCTGGTACTGGCGCAACTTGCCAACCTGTTTCTTTACCTAGCACTTCATTTAGTTCGTGTAGCTGCGGGATTCTGTCTTGTGGTAGGTTAATTTTTTTCAAGCCATCCATGTATTCATCGCAAGCTTTGCCCTCAATACACTTTAGCTGACGAGCCACTAGCTCTGACCAAATTTTATTTTCTTCATCGCTCCACGCAATGATGCCATTCGCATCAGGTTGCTTAGAAGTATATTTGCTTGATTTAGCCATTTTAACCTTCTTATTACATCGTCGATCTATGTAGATCGCACTTCAACTTGTGATCTAGATACTAAGTAAAAGTTAGGAAAAGTTTAATAGGTAGTCCAAACAATGCACTTTGAAGAAAGGGTAAAAACGTACAGTTTTAATTACAATTTTGTACTTTAAAATAAACACCCGCCAAATTGGCGGGATGCAAGGAGTTTTAATGTAAATTATATTTTACATTAAAACACTTTAAACGCGTTTTCTAGGTCTTCTATTATATCTTGCACATCTTCTAAGCCTATCGAAATACGAATTAGCCCATCTGAGATCCCTGCCGCTTGGCGCTCTTCTGGTGTGTAAGGTGAGTGCGTCATTGAGGCTGGGTGTTGAATAAGTGTTTCAGGGTCGCCAAGACTCACAGCCAATGTACAAAGCTCTGTGGCATTAATAAATGCTTCACCGTCTTGCAAGCTCCCTGCGATTTCAAATGCAATAACACCACCTGCACCTTTCATTTGTTCACCGAGGAACTTATAACCCGGATGAGACTCTAGACCTGGGTAAAATACTTTGCTCACTTTTGGGTGCTGCTCTAAGTATTCAGCTACTTTTTGGGCACTTTCACAATGACGTGCTATTCGCACGGCTAACGTTTTCAAACCACGATTAATTAACCAAGCATCGTGCGGGCTGATAGTTGCCCCAATGTCTTTTAAAACGGTTAGTTTGATCAGCTCAATATGCTCTTTAGAACCACATACAACCCCTGCAACAACATCACCATGGCCATTTAAATACTTGGTTGCACTGTGGATCACAATATCAATGCCAAAATGCTTGGGCTTTTGCAAAAGTGGTGTCATAAAGGTGTTGTCTATCACACTGATTAAACCATGTTGCTTAGCGAAGTTACCTAGCATGGTGAGATCTAACACCGTCATGTTGGGGTTTATAGGAGTTTCTGCAAATAGCATTTTACTATTGGACTTAAGCGCGGCTTTTAGCTCTGCTTCGTTTGTCATATCAACAAAGGTTACTTCAATGCCAAACTTAGGCAGCATGTGCGCAAATAATGCAAAGCTGCACCCGTACAGCGCACTCGACGCAATAAGGTGATCGCCTTGCTGTAAAAAGCTCAACACAGATGCCGACACAGCCCCCATACCTGTGGCGGTTGCTGCCGCATCTTCCATTTCTTCTAATTGCGCAAGCTTTTGCTCTAGCTCTCGCGTTGTTGGGTTACCCAAGCGTGTATAAATATAGCCAGCCTCTTCTCCTGCAAAGCGCGCTGCACCTTGTGCTGCATCTTTAAACGAGAAGGTAGAAGTTTGATATAGAGGGGCCGTCAATGCGCCATGCGGGTCGTTAAAATGTTCTGGGCCGTGAATACACTGAGTGTTGTCATGATACTTCTTCATAAATTAACCTGTTAACTTATTATTCTTGAATTGATTTCTCTAATAAATAAGTCAGCAAGCTAAAATGCACAAGCAAGCCAGACGCTAAGATGGCTAGCTTGTGCTAATCGCTTATAGATAGGTGTACAAAATTGTTGTCACCTTCTAACGTTAATTCTTTTTCTCGCTACCCTCTGCTCGTTTGAGCAGCGTATTCACCACATGGTTGACTGTTGACTTTAACAAGCTGGGTTTATGCGCTAAGCGCGGTAAGGGTCGGCATAACTCCATCGCTTTATAGCCTAAACGGGCAGTAAAGACTCCGGCGCTCAGCCCTTGGCCGGCACGAGCTGAAAGCTTGCCTAACAACTCGGCCCCTAAACTGGTCGCCGCCAGATCAGATACCAGCTCTGTAGCGCCAACAAAAACCATTTGCTTAACGAGTAATTTGTACAATGTAATGCGGCTACGATAACCAAGCTTAATGCCATAGTGCTGTGTGATAGCTTCAATTAAATGCACACCACGCCAAAGCACCGCGAGCATATCAACCAATGCTAAAGGGCTCATCGCCACCAGCATGGCACTCGTTGTTGCATGCTGATTGATAATTTGTTTGGCTTTTTGATCTTGCGATTGCAACAAACTGGATTCATACAGTTGCAGTACTTCTTTATCGGTATGATGCGCTTGAATGGCAGCCTTGAACTGTGCTACCTGCTGCTGAGGGTGATGTTTTAGTATAGGCTCAAGCCAACTATGTGCTTCACCAATTTGCGTGCTGTTGAGCAAACGCAGCCCGGCTTGTTGATGATGTTGATGGTGCTTCAAGCGTTTCAATGCAACGGCTTCTCGAATGACAAACACCATTGCGCTGGTTATTGCCAAAGCCAGTACCCCCACATAAAGCAAAGCGAGTAACCAAGACTCGTTCATAGCCTCTATGACGCTATAGACACTCTCAACAACAATAAGTACTAATAAACTGATGATGAATAACTTGCCGAAACTGAAACGCCTTTTACCACGAGAAAAAACATGTTCCAGCTCAATGTCATTGTGTGCAGACACATCGAGATCAGAGCTGATATTGATGTCATTGACATGGTTTTGCTCCCCTTCAAAGCGTTTTCCATACGCCTTCTGTGCGTTCTCATCTGCTCGCTCAAGCTCTGATCCATGTTGAGTTTCAATACGCCTACCCGCACGCAGTGCATCACCTTGCTTCATACTAACTTATCTCCAATTAAAAACTGCAGTGCGTGATCGAGTCGAACATGGTTCAAATTACCTTGGCGCGCTTTTTGTGGATAAAAGGACAAAAATTCAAAACCATGATCAGGCCATTGCTGAGCAGACAAACAATGATTGGGCGGCTGAGGGGGCAAATAAGTTGTCCACTGTTGCTCACCTAGTACTTTGCCATACACACATTCTAGTTGTTCACCTGCGTCGTTAACCAACTTCGCTTGCGTGCTTTGTACAGACGAGATAGCCATCGACTCTACCGATACACCAGCAAAGCGCAAATCGTTGCTTTGTTCACCCAACATATCGTTGAGCAATAGCGCTATATCGGCTTGTTGCGAAGGAGTCACATGGTCGCATTTATTAGCAGCAAACAATACTTTATCTATTTTGGGGTAAAACAACCGTTTTAAAAAACCCGACTTACCATAATTAAAAACCTGCATTACATGCGCTAGCGCTTCTTGCTGCTCTTGCAGTGTATCTGGCCCGTCATTTAGTGCACTGAGCACGTCAACTAACACCAGCTGCCTATCAAACTGACAAAAGTGCTGCTTATAAAAAGGCATGACTACTTGCTGTTTATAGGCCTCAAACCGCGCTTGTAGTTGCTGATATTGCGTATGCTCAGTTATCTCTTTAAGTGGTTTTACAGGAAAGAACTGCAGTATCGGCGCACCTGCTAAATCAGATGGTATAAGCATTCTTCCTGGCTGTAGCTGAGCCAGCTTGGTTTCATTTTTTAGAGTAGTCAATAACTGCTGATAGCTCTGTGCCAAGTTTTTTAAAGCTTGTTCATCTACTTTTTCGTTGGGGTCAAATGTAGCAAGCAACGATAAAAATGAGTCGCTATAACTTTTGTAGGCATCGCGCTGTAGCAACTCTAGCGTTGCTTCGCTCCAAGCTTGATAATCTTGAGATAACATGGGTAAGTCAGCTAACCACTCACCAGGATAGTCAATCAGCTCTAAATATACGGTGCTAGTTGGTGATAAATGTGATCGCAAGCCACTTTCGCAGTTAAATTTCAGTGCCAACGTTAGCGTGTTGATACGCTGTGTTGAGGCAGGCCATGTGGGTTCATCAGCCAATAAACAGGCACTTGCTGCTTGATAGTCAAAAGTGGGAATGTCTAGGGCTCGCTGCGGTACCTGTTTTGCCGCAATTAATCTACCTTCTCTAACTACATCAAAAAAAGGGAGATTTTGCTTGGTTGCTTGACTGGTTAAATGTTTTACAAGGGCGGTAATAAAGGCGGTTTTTCCACTGCCACTAAAACCTGTGACAGCAAGTTTAATATGTCGGTCTAAACTTCGGTTAAGTGCTTTTTGCGTATTGCTTTTGAGTGTTTCGAGGGCTTTTTGGGTCACTAATTTGGCTTTCATAAAAACGTAGATTCCCTCTTTCTGATATTAAGCGCTGTGGCGTTTATACGCCACATCTGCTTTAAACTTGAGCATCTTTATAGCTTATTGATTTCTCTACTAACAGTAAACTCACTTGATGTTACATATGTTTCCATACTCTGAATGCGCGTATCAAGGCGTGTTAATCGCTCTTTTAAGTCAAATAATGCACGTCTTGGAGGCTCGCCCTTTTGCCATACTTTAAACTTCACTGAAATAGGGTCTTCGTCTGGCTGAGCATTTTTAGTTGTATGCGTTAACGGTTTGGTATCTAAAATGAACCAACACGCAATGTAAGCAACAACAAACAACGGACCACCTGAAAGCAGTACTGCAGTAATAACTAATATACGTACCAGCCATAACTCCATATTAAAGTAATCACTTAGACCAGCACATACCCCTGCGATTTTTCCGCGTTTTGGGTCACGATATAGCTCACGCTTGGTATTACTCATACTTTACGCCTCCACTCTGGTGCCTCTTGATCAAGCAGAGCTTCTAATGTCTCTACGCGTTCAGCCATTTTTTCTGCTTTGCTCGCAAGCTCAGACAGCTGACGATGCTCATGCTCACTTAATCCCTGACTTACTTGCTTTTTACTGCGGTAGTGTAAAATGAGCCACAACGGGGCTACTACCAGCATAAAAATAATAATCGGGGCTACTAAAACCTCTAAGTCCATAATTGCTACTCCAATGGGTGTAATTGGTTGTGGGGCATCTACTGAGTGTTAATTGAGTTCAGCAGATGCCACATAAGTTCACTTATTCTTTGCTAGCTTTTTCTTAAGCTCAGCTAACTCGTCGTCAATTTTTTCATTTTTTTGCAGATCCGCAATCTCATCTGCCAATGACTTTTTACCTAAGTCATACGACTCTATTTGAGATTCTAGACCATCAATCTTGCTTTCATAACGTTCAAAGCGATTAAGTGCGTCTTCAACTTTTGAGCTGTCTAACGCTTTTTTAACTTCTAAGCGAGATTCAGCTGAACGCTGACGCAGCACAATTGCTTTTTGTCTTGCTTTTGCATCTGCCAGCTTCTCTTGTAAAGTAGCCACTTCTTGTTGCAGCTTTTCAATGTGTGTTTCAACGTGCTCCAGCTCAGAATTAACGCTTTGTGCTGCCTCTTCTGACTTTTGCCTCTCAATAAGCGCTGCGCGAGCTAAATCATCACGATCTTTACTTAACGCAAGCTCAGCCTTCTCTTGCCATTGTTGCGTTTGCTCGTTTAACTGCTCAACACGACGTGTCAGCTCTTTTTTCTCTGCTAAGGTTTTAGCAGAAGTCGAACGCACTTCAACTAATGTATCTTCCATTTCTTGAATGATAAGGCGAACCATTTTTTCAGGATCTTCCGCTTTATCTAAAATGGCATTGATATTAGAATTAACGATGTCCGCAAAACGTGAGAAAATTCCCATAATCTTTACCTCTTTGGTTTATAAATTTAAATTACTTACCAGGTATGTATCAAATTGCTTGCCAACTTTTCAAAAGTATAAAATGCAATATTTATCATAGCGTTACATCTATTTAAAAAACGCTTTAGTTACGTGCTTTTTTCAAATACACTAACAGTTAGTAAAAATAACTAAGAGTTAGGCAATATGAGCCAATTTCGCCAACAGGATAATCTACTCGGTCAATCAGACAGCTTTTTAGCTGTGTTAGATCAGGTCTCACAACTGGCACCGTTAGAAAAACCCGTACTCATTATTGGTGAACGCGGTACCGGTAAAGAGCTTATTGCGGCACGCCTACATTATTTGTCAGAGCGTTGGGAACAAAACTATATTAAGCTAAATTGCGCTGCACTCAACGAAAACTTGTTAGAAAGTGAATTATTTGGCCATGAAAGCGGCGCTTTTACTGGAGCGAGTAAACGTCATGAGGGCCGTTTTGAGCGAGCTAATGGCGGCACGCTATTTTTAGATGAACTTGCCAATACCTCCGCCATGGTGCAAGAGAAGCTTTTGCGTGTTATCGAATATGGTGAATTTGAGCGTGTTGGTGGTAAAAGCACAGTTAAAGTTGATACCCGTCTAGTATGTGCAACTAATGAAGATTTACCCACACTTGCCGATAACGGTGAGTTTAGGCATGACTTACTCGATAGATTAGCATTCGACGTTATTACCCTGCCGCCCCTTAGAGCCCGCCAAGAAGACATTTTGTTGCTCGCCGAGCAGTTTGCCATCAACATGGCCCGCGATTTAAATTGGTCATTGTTCAGTGGTTTTACACGCAAAGCCACTGATAAACTATTGGAGTATGATTGGCCGGGTAATATCCGAGAGCTAAAAAATGTTATCGAGCGAAGCCTATATCGTCATGGTAGTGAAAGCTTGCCAGTGCACAACATCGTTTTAGACCCTTTTGAAAGCCCTCACAGACCCACGCAACGTGTAAAGGCTAAATCCGCTAATACAGTAACACCAACAACAGCTGTGATTGCACAAAGCAGTGAACAAAAAGCAACCAAAAATGAAGCATCAGCACCCCAAGAAAGTATCGCGTTTCCTTGCGATCTGAAATCGCTGTCTAATGAATACGAGATTAATTTAATCCAAAGTGCTTTAAAAGAGAGCCAGTTTAACCAAAAGAAAACTGCACAAATGCTCGGTTTGACGTATCATCAGCTGCGTGGATATTTGAAAAAATACAATCTGTTAGACTCAGGTCAAAAACAAGAGGCATAGATGTGCGTAATTTGCTACTAGGTGCGTTGTGTACGTACTTACTGGGCTGTATTGATGCAAGCCAACAAACCATTAGAAAAACGCAAGGACTAGTTTATTGCGCCGAGGCTAACCCTGTGTCATTCAACCCGCAAGTTACCACAACAGGCTCAACCATCGACATTATAGCTAGCCAACTATACGACACATTGCTGAGTATTGACCCAGAAACTGCCGAGTTTAAGCCTGAACTTGCTACCAGCTGGCAAGTTGCAGATAACGGTAAAACGGTGACCTTTCACCTACGTAAAGACGTACAATTTCATCACACAGACTATTTCTCACCAACTCGTACACTCAATGCCGATGATGTGGTGTTTTCATTTGGTCGACTATTTGACGTTTATAACCCATATCACTTTGTAGGTGATGCCAATTATCCTTACTTTCAGAGTGTTGGCTTAGATCAGCTAATAAGACAAGTGGTTAAAGTTGACGATTATACGGTACGTTTTGAACTCTTTAATTCAGAGAGCAGCTTCTTATCAAACTTAGCTACTGACTTTGCGGTTATTTTATCCAAAGAATATGCTGATAATCTGGCAGAGGCTGAGCAAAAAGACCGATTCGATAATTATCCGATTGGTACCGGCCCCTTCAAATATAAACATTATTTGCGCGATAACCTCATTCGCTATCATCGCAATGAGCACTATTGGAAACATGCAGTGCCGATGCAACAGT
Source organism: Pseudoalteromonas sp. A25 (assembly GCF_009176705.1). Taxonomy (NCBI): domain Bacteria; kingdom Pseudomonadati; phylum Pseudomonadota; class Gammaproteobacteria; order Alteromonadales; family Pseudoalteromonadaceae; genus Pseudoalteromonas; species Pseudoalteromonas sp. A25. The sequence goes on from NZ_AP021846.1 coordinate 2,724,870, forward strand.
TGGTTTTTGATATAACAACCAACGGTACTAGCCGCATTGCAAAGATGCTGACTAAAGAATGTGATATCACAGCTCACCCAAGTGCCACTCAATTAAGTGTGCTCAATGATCGCGAAGATATCCATGTTGAAAAAGCCCCTAACTTAAACATTGGGTATTGGGCTTTTAATACCGAAAAGCCACCGTTTGACAACTTGCTGGTACGCAAAGCACTGGCCCACTCCGTTGACTTTGAAAAAATCATGCAGGCGGTGTTTTATGGTAATGGGCTACTAGCCCGCTCACATTTACCCCCCTCATCGTGGGCGTTTGAGCCACAAAGTGACATGCCAACGTACAACCCCGAGTATGCAAGGCAACTTCTGAGCGAAGCCGGGTTCGAAGAGGGCTTTAGTATGACTCTTTGGGCCATGCCTGTATCGCGTATTTATAACCCGAACGCTCGCAAAATGGCCGAGCTCATTCAAAGTGACCTAAAACAAATCGGGATCACCGCACGTATTGTTGAATATGAGTGGAATACTTTTTTAGAACGTGTGGGTAATCATGAACATGACAGCGTATTGCTTGGCTGGGCAGCAGATACACCCGATCCAGATAACTTTTTTAGCCCGCTACTAAGCTGTACAGCTACATTTAGTGGTAAAAACCCCGCCAACTGGTGCAACCCTGAATTTGATCTATTGCTAACACAAGCGCTTGATGTGACGGATGTGGAACAACGCAAAGTATACTATCGACAAGCTCAGCAAATGATTATTGAGCAGCTCCCACTTGTGCCTATTGCGCATGGGATGCGTTTTCAAGCGACCAGCAGTGATCTTAAAGACATTTCGCTACGTCCTTTTGGTGGCATCTCTTTAGGCAGAGCGAGGCGAGACTAATGCTGTTTGAATATCTATTAAGGCGCTTCAGTTTATTGTTATTTATGGTCTTTACTTTGACCGTATTTACCTTTTCACTCAGTTATATGTTTCCGGGCGAACTGCTTAGTAATGTCACAGGACAAGTGAACCCAACGTACGATCAAACTCAGGCATTAACACAAAAATACCACTTAAATGACAGTATATTGATTCAGTACCTGGCATTTTTAGAGCGAATTCTGCATGGCGATTGGGGATTGTCTTTATCCTCTGGCCAACCCGTTTTTGAACATGTGGTTAAGTTGTTCCCCGCTACATTAGAGCTGTGTATTTATGCCTTAGGCGTGGCAATTTTATTTGGTATTCCAGGCGGCATCATCGCCTCGGCTTATCACAAGCGCTGGCCCGAAAAAATTATTAACTCTTTAAGCTTACTGGGTTTTTCTGTGCCTATTTTTTGGCTTGCCTTATTACTGATCATGGTTTTTTGTTTAGGGTTGGGTCTGTTTCCTATGTCTGGGCGTATTGGCTTATTGTATGAAGTTGAGCCAATCACCCATTTTATCTTGATTGACATTGTTCTTCAGGGTTTCCCTTATGAGGGGCTAGCTTTTGTTGATGCATTGCACCATATGGCACTGCCAACGGTCGTATTGGCGATGTACCCAACCACAGTCTTGATCCGCTTTACCCGAGATTCTATGCTCGACGTATTAGAGCAAAATTATATTAAAACCGCGCGAGCTAAAGGTTTAAACCGCCGCCAATTAATCATGCATCATGCGCTAAGAAATGCGCTTTTGCCCGTTATCAAACAAATTGGTTTGCAATTTAGTACATTGATCACCTTGGCGATGATCACCGAAATTATCTTCTCATGGCCTGGCGTAGGTCGTTGGTTGATAGATAGTATTTATCAACGAGATTACCCTGCGATTCAAGGTGGGTTACTTGCGGTGTCTATGTTTGTTATTTTAGCGAATATGCTGGCTGAATTTAGTCATACATTGTTCGATCCACTATCGAGAAATCAAGCTCATGGCAAAGTTTAACTTATTTAGTGAAGAGTCAAACCGCTCTCCACTGTCTCGCTTGTGGCGAAAGTTTAAATCTAATCACCCGGCACTGGTTGGTCTTTGGGTATTTGTCGCTCTGACTTTATTGGCCATGACAGCACCATTTATTGCCCCTTATGGTATTAACCAACAACATGGCGATGCGCTATTATTGCCCCCCTCATGGCATGAACTCGGCGATGTACGCTTTATTCTCGGCACCGACGATTTAGGCCGCGATGTGCTCTCTAGATTAATGAATGGTGCTACCTTTACTTTTGGCCTATCGATAGTAGCGGCATTGGTAACAACATTAATAGGTGTCGTCTTAGGGACTTTTGCAGGGATCAGTAAAGGTTTTCGCTCTAGTTTGTTAAATCACTTACTTGATATCACTTTGTCGATCCCCTCTTTGCTGCTGGCTATTATTATTATCGCGGTACTTGGGCCTGGACTACTCAACACCGTATGGGCCATCATTTTTGCATTGCTGCCACAGCACGTACACTCTGTTAGAAACTTAGTGGTTGAAGAACTCAATAAAGATTACATCAGTGCGTTTCGCTTAGATGGGGCATCCAAATGGCAAATACTCACCAGAGGCGTACTACCCAATATCTATGAACACATTGTGGTTATTTTTACGATGGCGTTGTCGACCGCCATTTTAGATATCGCCGCTTTGGGGTTTTTAAAGTTAGGTGCACAACCCCCAACAACAGAATGGGGGGCAATTCTTGCCGAAAACCTAAGCTTAATTTACCTTGCACCATGGACTGTAGGACTGCCAGGTGTGTTATTGTTTATCGCAGTGCTCTCTACCAACTTGGTTGGTGATGGTTTAAGACAAGTGCTAAAAGGTCGAAAGGTAGATTAATGCAACTATTAGATATTCGTAATTTGACTATCGAGTTACATACTGAAGACGGTGTAATAAGAGCCGTAGACCGAATAAACCTGAGCCTCAAAGAAGGTGAAGTACATGCATTGGTTGGCGAGTCTGGCTCTGGCAAAAGTTTAATCGCTAAAGCAATTGTTGGGGTGTTAAATAAGCGCTGGACGGTTACCGCAGATAGAATGCACTGGCAAGGTGTGGATTTGATGCGGCTAAACCCCGAGAAACGCCGAAAAATAGTCAGCCGAGATATGGCCATGATCTATCAAGAACCGAGCAGAAGCCTTGACCCAACGGCAAAAATCTATGAGCAAGTAGCCGAATCCTTACCTGATAGTAGTTTTAAAAGTAACTTTTTTTCTCGTAGCAATGAGCGCAAAGATAAAGTAAAGGCGCTGTTGCACAAAGTTGGGATCCGTGATGATAAAAAGGTTGCCAGCAGTTACCCCCATGAATTATCTGAAGGGGTGTGCCAAAAAGTGATGATAGCCATGGCAATCGCACGTAGCCCTAAACTCTTAATTGCCGATGAGCCAACCACGGCGCTTGAAAGCGTAGCTAAAGCACAAATTTTTAGGCTGTTAAAAAGTCTCAATCAATTAAAAAACATGTCGGTTTTAATGATTTCTCATGAGCTTGAAGAGATCACAGACTGGTCGCACGCGATGCATGTTTTATACTGTGGCCAGATGGTCGAAGCGGGTCCAACCAACAAAGTATTTAACACCCCTTACCACCCCTATACTCAAGCACTGGTGAAAAGTTTACCCGACTACGCACAAGGCTTAGCGCACAAAGAACCCTTTTATGCTCTCAAAGGCACGATCCCGCCGCTGCAACACTTGCCCATTGGTTGCCGCCTTGGTCCTCGCTGCCCACAAGCTCAAAAACAGTGCGTTGTCACCCCAACGCAAAGCAAGGTGCACAGTCATACATATGCCTGTCACTTTCCGCTTGTAAAGGAAAAAACCAAATGCAACCGCTCTTAAAAGTACAAACTCTCAATAAGTCATTTTGCACCCGAGCGGGCGTATTTAAACGCAAGCATGCGCAGGTACTACGTGATATATCCTTCTCTGTTGGTCATGGTGAAACTTTGGCTATCATTGGTGAGACTGGCTCGGGCAAAAGCACCCTTGCCCGCGTACTCGCAGGAGCCGATCACGCTGATAAAGGGCAAATATTACTTGATGGGAACACCATCGAAGATGATGGTGTGCGATGTGACGAGTGTCGCCATATCCGCTTGATTTTTCAAGACCCTACTCGCTCGCTCAATCCGGGCTTAACGATAGGAGACATGCTTGATGACTGCCTTCGACTCAATACCGAGCTGACCAAACAACAACGCGACAAAAAAATCAAACATACGTTAAGTCGGGTAGGTCTGTTAAGCGAGCATTATGAATATTACCCTCATATGTTCAGTGGCGGTCAATTACAACGTGTTGCACTTGCCAGGGCGTTGATCTTAGACCCGAAAGTCGTAGTGTTAGATGAAGCATTGTCTTCTTTAGACCCATCGGTAAGAGCGCAAACAGTGAACCTGTTGCTTGAGCTGCAAAGAGATTCAGGGTTGAGTTATGTGCTGATCACCCACCACTTAAGCTTGGTTAAGCACATGAGTGATCAGTTATTAGTATTAAATAAGGGGCAAGTTGTTGAATATGGCGACACGCTATCGATTTTTTCAGCCCCTCAATCACGTGTTATGCAACGCTTGCTGAACGTATAAAAAAAGGGAAGATGAGCTCTTCCCTTTTTTGCTTAGTTAAAATTATTCAAAAAACAATTTATCGCGCTGCTTTTTACCTACTTCGTTCATTGTCGAAGCATCAAACAGTCGGCCGTTGATCATCGTATATGAGACCTTGTCAGTATCACGAATATTGCTCAGTGGATCACCATCAATAACCACTAAATCAGCCAGCTTGCCCGCTTCAATTGAGCCAATGTGTTTGTCTAAGCCAACATATTTTGCAGGGTCTAACGTTGCAGCACGCAGTGCTTCAAGTGGTGTCATTCCACCTTGCGCAAACATCCAAATCTCCCAGTGTGCTGCTAAACCTTCACGTTGACCATGCGCACCTAAGTTAACTAACACGCCTAAGTCTTGTAGCTCTTTAGACACTCTGGCGTTATTGAAGTGGTTGTAATGATGCTCAGGTGCTTTTACGCGACGCATAGAACGCGGTAACAATTGGTTTTTAGGCACGAACTTGCTTAAGCGTGGGTGGTTCCATACATCGGTTTTGTCATACCAATAGTTTTCACCCCAAATACCACCATAAGCCACGCCAAGCGTTGGTGTATAACCCACTTCGCTTTGTGACCAAAGCTGCTTCACATCATCATAAATGTTTGCCACCGGAATTGAGTGCTCAACACCCGTGTGCCCGTCTACCACCATAGTGAGGTTATGTTGTAGTAGAGAACCACCTTCTGGCACAACCATCATACCCAACTCACGAGCGGCTTCTACTACTTGCTGACGCTGCTCACGACGCGGCTGGTTATAAGACTTAACACTAAATGCGCCCACTTTTTGTAAACGCTCAATATGGAATTTAGCATCATCTAAAGAATCAATATGTGCGGTATAGCCTGGTACATTGGCACCATATAAAATCGTACCCGTTGAGAAAATACGTGGGCCGACGATCTTACCTGCTTTTTGCATTTCGCTGGCTGCAAAAATCTCAGTAGTATCGTTAGATGGGTCGTGAATTGTAGTTACCCCTAACGACAGGCCAGCTAGGTTTTTCCAGTTTTGCTCAGGCACAATTTCATCACTGGCTTGTGAGCCATGAGCATGCGCATCTACCAGTCCAGGAATAATCGTTTTGCCTGCCACATCAATCACTTTAGCGCCTTTAGGCACATTTACTTGTGCAGCCGTACCAACCGCTTTGATGTGCTTGCCATCCGTTAATACCACGCCGTTTTCAATGACTTTATCGCCTTGCATGGTAACAATTTTAGCGCCTGTAAGGGCAATCATGCCTTCTGGCTCTGCCATATCTTGTTTAAAGCCGATATTTGTACCGCTTTTCACTTTAAAGTCAGCGTCTTTGTCTTGTTTGATATCAAACATGCCATCTAGGTTTGCGTGATAAAGCTCAGGACCTAAGCTCCAATAAAGCTTGTCGCCCTTAGTGCTCCAGCTTATGTTCTCACCTGCGCGCACCGATAGCTGCTCAACTGGGAACTGCTTATCTGTTGGAGAAATAGAAATGGTTTTACCCGCTTGCACAAATGGCGTTACAAACACTTTAAAGCGCTCTGCAAATGCTAGGTATTTACCATTTGGCGACACTCTAAATTCTGTAGCATGTTTCGCTTCATATAACACGCGAGACTTCTTGGTTTTGAGTTCAATAGCGCGTAGCTCAGGGTGCTTACCATGACCCATCATGTACAGCGTGTCATTGCTATCGGCAAATTGTGCTTGATAACCATCTTCACTGATAAGCTCAGGTTCGCCGCCTTTGCTTGATACTTGATAAAGCCCCGGCTTCAAAGACCATTGAGGGTCTAAAATTGAGCCGCCACGCGTTTTGCGATACACCACAGTTTCACCGTCTGGGCTAAAGGTAGGTTCTACATACTTGCCCGGCTCATTGGTAATGGTTTTACCCTTACCATTGCTAGCTGAAACAACGCGTACACTGCCTTGCTTGTTGTCATCCCACGTAGTGTAAACAACCTTTTTGCCATCACGAGAAAACTGCGGGAAAAACTCAAAATGCTCATTTTGACTGGTCAAACGCGCCACTTTACCAGACTCTAAATCGCGCTTGTAAATGTGGCCCATCGCTTCAAATATTGCCGTTTCGCCGTTAGGTGAAACTTGCACGTTGCGCAGCATTTTTACATCGAACTGGTCTTGGTCAATATTTTGTGCAAAGCGCAATGCTTTTTGAATTTTCTTGGTGGTTTTAACGGCAAACTCTATGGTTTCGATGGCTTTATTTTCAACGGCTAGCTTATGGATTTTACCACCCGCCCAAAACACAAGATTTTGGTTGTCTGGTGTCCACGCAATTGTTGGGTATACGCCATGTATTGCCCATGTTTCTTGCATATCTCGTTCAAGGTTGCCATACAGCTTGGTTTCTTTACCCGACTCTAAGTCGTATAAATATAAGCTTGTTTGAAAATCGTCACGTTTTACATAAGCCAGTGTTTTGCCATCTGGTGATGGAGTTGGACGAATTGCGCCGCCCATACCCGATAGGATCACTTTGATTTCGCCCGTTTCTCGGTCGAAACGCTTGATTTTATAGATACCCGCTACCGAGTCTTTCGAGTAGTGAAAGGTTTTACCTGGCGTGGCGTCTTGCGAGAAGTAAACATAACGACCATCTGGTGAAAATGCAGGCTCGCCCAAATCTTTCTGGTCGTTATCACGTTTAGTTAGCTGAAAGCCTGTACCACCTGATTTGTGGTACATCCATACTTCACCTGCCCCCAATGAGCGAGTACCGGTAAAGTGCTTACGTGCAACCAAGTAATCTCCGTCAGGGCTCCATGCTGGGCTATTGAGCAAACGAAATGTTTCATTCGTCACTGCGGTTTGTTCAGAGCCGTCGGTTTTCATCACCCAAATATTATCGCCACCACCTTGATCTGAGGTAAACGCGATATATTGACCGTCTGGGCTAAAACGCGGCTGCATTTGCCAACCAATATCAGAGGTTAACTGTTTCGCTTCGCCGCCAGAGATAGGCATGGTATAGATATCACCGAGCAGGTCAAAGACTAATGTTTGGCCGTCTGGGCTGATATCTACATTCATCCAAGTACCTTGTGTTACTGAGATGTTTGCATCTAAAAACTCACCTTGCGGTGCATCAACATTCCATTTTTCTGATTTGGCTTCTTCAGCTTGGGCGCTACCGAGCGCTAATGCGATAGAGAGCGACAGTGCGCTATAAAACTGTTTTTTCTTCATTGTTATACTCTCAACTAAAATTTGCACCATCACAGCAAAAATTAGCTGAAGTTGCCAGTAAAATGCCATCAAATACAAATTTTTTCGGCTGTTGTGCAGTTAAGCGCTTAATGACGCACCCAATCAAGGGGATCAAAGCGAAAATAGCGCATTAGCAAGCGATATAACTCTGGGTCATAACTTTTTAACTCTGCGGGTTTTTCGATAAAAGTTTCGGTCAGTACGGCGAAAAACTCAGCTTCGTTGGTTGCGCCATAGCTGTGGATCACATGGGGCATTTGATAAGCCACATGGCTTTTTAAATTTGCAAATGCTCGACTAAATACACGCGCCCAGTCGGCATAATCTTGTTTACTCGTTAATTGCGGTGTGCCATTTGTTTGCCCTGTTTGCTGATCTAGTTGATGGGCAAATTCATGAAACACTAGGTTATGACCATCCCCAGGCAAGCGGTTGCCTTCCAATACATCGTGCCAGCTCAGCACTAAAGTACCTCCCGGCCACGACTCTCCTTGACGGATAGAAGTATGGTAATTCACAAGACCTGCGCTGTCGGTACTGGTTTGTGGTGCATAGTAACTACTGGGGTAAAGTAACACTTCTTTGACGTTTGGATACAAAGGCCATGCTTGTTTGAGCACTAACAAGCATGCATCTGCCGCAACAATTAACTCCATCGCACGATTTGTTTTAAGCCCATCTCGACCTAAAATGCGCTTTTCGCCCAAAAACCACACTATGTGTTTTTCCAGAGCAGCGCGGTCTGCATCCGTCATTGCTCGGTAAATGGGCATGTAATTAAGTAATACCCGTTTATCAATTTGCGACAACGTGTGAGCTTGATACTTCTTCGCCCAAAAATAATTTTGGATGGCTTGCCAACGCCAGTAGATCATTACAAAAACCACCAGCGCGACCAGCAATAAACCGTTTATCATCATTGTTTACTTATTCATCTTTTTAAACATAGTTGGTACAAACTGCGGCATTTTCAATATAGCTTTGGTAATATTTACCTTCTTTTTCCTACTATTTTTGAGTTATGACATTACCGATTGAAGCCATAAAACCTGAATTTTTAACTGCGCTTGCACATAGCCATGTTGTGGTAAGTGCTGCTACAGGCTCCGGTAAGTCAACCTGTTTACCCTTGTGGGCAAATACGCAAGGCAAGGTGCTTGTTATTGAACCAAGGCGTATTGCTTGTACATCTTTGGCTGACTATTTAGCATCTCAAGCACAGCAAAATGTGGGAGGTAAAATAGGATATGCAATTCGTTTTGAGCATCATTTTGATGAAAACACCCAAGTGGTGTTTGCAACACCGGGCGTCGCCCTGCGTTGGTACTTTGAAAACCAATTGAGCGACTATAAGGTGGTGATGCTCGATGAATTTCATGAACGCCGCTGGGATATGGACTTATTATTGGCTTTACTCAAAAGCCATGCTCAGCATCGTTTAATCGTCACCTCAGCGACACTAAACACAACTCCTCTCATCAACTACTTGCAAGCAACTGCGCTGCACTCCGATGGCAAAATGTTCCCAGTAGAAGAGCGTTTTATTGCCAACGACTCGCGAGCTATGCCGAGCAAATATGATTTAAGCGAACGTATTAGAGAGGCCTGCGAATACGCGCTAGACCATACCCAAGGCGATATTTTGGTATTTTTACCTGGCAAGGGCGAAATTCAGGCTGCAGCAGGCCAGTTGTCGCACTTAGATGCACTAGTAGTACGTTTATATGGTGGCTGTAACCCTGAGCAGCAAAAGCTTGCGCTCAACCCACAAACTCAACAACGCATTATATTAGCCACCAATGTTGCAGAAACCTCTTTGACGATACCCAATGTAAGTTGTGTGATTGACTCTGGACTTGAGCGACGCACACACCTTAGAGCAGGTAAAACCGTGCTTAACCTTGAAGCCATAGCAAAAGACTCTGCCAAACAGCGTCTTGGTCGCGCAGGACGCACTCAATCAGGGTTATGTGTTCGCTTGTATGGTGAACATGCGCCGCTTATTGATACCACACCACCAGAAATACATCGCGAAAGCCTAACTGAGTTGGTACTGGCCGCAGGGTGCTCAAGTAATGGCGTTGATAGTATTGAGTTTATTGAGCCGCTACCGCAGGCGTCCAAAGCCGCTGCCATCGAAAAGCTCATTCAAATAAAAGCCATAGATGCGCAACAACGCGCAACTGAACTTGGCAAACAGCTCTACCCCTTGCCAGTCGATGCCGAGCTGGCCTATTTAATCAATGCCATGCCAAGCAAACAGCTACAACAGGCCATGGTCGATGCTATTGCGCTCCTCAGTGTACCCGCACGAGTGTATCAATTACCAAACTGCGCTGAGCAACTTGATGTGTTAAATAAACAACTCCCCAATCACTGCGATTTAGAATTAGCCATCGCTTTGGTACGAGAGCAACTAGCGTGTGTAAAAGTAGAGCCCGATGCGCTCAACGAAGCAAAACAATTTAGTGACCAATTGCGCAGTGCTTTTGATTTGCCAGAGCGAAAACACGCAGCCAGTTATGATAGAAATCAACTTGTTGCAGCGATAGCCAAAGCCAAGCCCGATTGGTTGTTTGTAAAACGAAACAACCGACGTGGCGCATTTGGCAATGGTAAAAGCGAAGTGATCCCAGCGAAGGAAACTCGAGTCAACGATAAATGCCAAGCCATGTTGGTACTCGATACCTACGCCCTTGCTGGCAAAGGCACCAAACAGGCTATGACGTTAGCAACACTCAATGCCCCTGTAAGCTTAAACTTAGTGACAACCTTGGGTCTTGGTGAGCAACATTTTATCGATGCATGCCTGGTAGATGAGCGTATCATGGCAAAATTTAGCTACGCCTACGCTGGTCTTGAGCTAAATGAGCAGCTTGTAGAAGCATCTGGTGATTTACTCATTGATGCCTGTGTATCTCTGATATTAAAAGGTGAATTACTCGCGCCCGCAGGCAAGCAAATTGTGCAGTCATTAGCTGAGCACCAGCTTTACTATCAAGCCCATAATGCCCCTTTTGCAGCACTTAGCGCTGAGCAATATGTGCAAGAAAAGCTACAAGAGCTGGGCCTTCAAGAGCAAGATGATATTACATTGATTGAGCCACAAGACTTGTTCTATCAAAAAGTAGAGCCTTGGGAATTAGAGCCATTTATTGAAAAACACCCATTGCAAGTAAAGCTCAATGACATGCTTATGCAGGTGGAGTATTCATTCACCGCCAAGCGCATTCTGTTAACCCACATCAGCGGCAATAGAAAAGAAGCCCCAAAAAAATGGGAGCTCCCCGCTTGGCCTGGTTTTAAAGTCAAATACAAAAAAGCCAGTAAAGTGGTCGATGTGAAGTAATCAATTTACATTCTTTTGCATCACAAACAACGGCTCTAAGGGCGTAATGCTCTGTAATTTACATTTTTATGAATTCTCGCGATTATCCAGAAGTACACTTTTAATCGTGGAGAATTTATTATGGCATATGATCTAATTATCAACTCACCTACAAACATAGCGCTGGGCGCTGAATCGTATAGTTTAAGAGAAATACCGAGTTTTAACTCTACGATGGTACAAAAGGAAGTCAGCCAAGTACTCGGCCAACTTAACCTTGGTGAGGTCACAGAAAACCTTGAACTGAGCATTGATTTACTTAATGTTGCCTACCACGGGGTTGCAGGACAAGGCAGTTTAAGGCCAAGAGTCGCCAAGCTACAAAGTGATCTTGGCTTGTTGAGTAACGACTGTATCGTGACAATGACATCCTTTGAGTCACAAACATCAATTATTATTAAACAGCTGATTGAAGTGCACAAATGGCTATCAAAAACCAAAGAAAGCATGGCACTAAAAAAATTACAGCGCTGTAAAGAAGCGTCCAAACGCATGGCAGTAGAAGCAAAACAGCTTGCAGATGCTTTTGTTGTCCTACAAAAAGAATCAACCACCGTTTATACCGATACAATGTACGCTGAAGAGCAAGAGCACGCTAGAAAAGTGAAACTCGAAGAGTCAATTTCAACGCTAGATGCAAAATTAACTGCCCAGAAAAAAAACCAAGAAGAACTCGTTGCTTCAGCCATGCAAGCTGAGCTTGATTATCAAGATGCCAAAGATCGAGAAGAAAGCGAGATCAAGCATACCCGCACAGTACAAATTGTTGGCATGGTTTTATCAGTTTTCAAAGCAGGCCTTGGTGCAGTACTCAATGAGAAAAGTGAAGAAAGCGACACAATAAAAGCACAGCGAGAAAAGCACGCGCAAGCGCAACTAGACGCAAATGATAAGCAGGCTCAGTTACTAGAAGATGAAACACTGGCCAATGAAGCTGCACAGCATCGCGAACAGTTGCAAACGCAATTTGATCAAGCAGCACAAAAACTTGATGCACTTGAGCAAAAACTAGAGAGCAAGCGCAAGCAACCCGATGCCCAAGAAGAAGTAGAGGCTCTGCTAGAACAATATAAAGCGCAGCAAGCAGAGAAAGTTAAGTTGGAAGTTCAGCTTGAACAAGCTTCTAAGGAAGAATCAAAAGCTAAGCAAACTGCAGAAAAATCAAAACGTATTTATGATACCGCCTATAAGGCACTTGAAGGCATTGAGGCTAGCCTTAAACAAATGACAGCAGCGTCAGAAAAAACATTAACCTCATATCGACAAGAAAAAATGGCATTTCTAAAACAGAAAATTGAATTAGAAAAAGCCAAGCGCGAATCTCTAGAAAAGCTCAGCGAGTTCACATCGATGCTGGCCAACAGCAAAGATAATTTTGCCATCAGTGAATCATCAGTACAATCTCTACATGCGGCCGTTGGTGCCATGGGACAAATCGTCAGTAGCCTTACACAAGCAGCGTTATTCTGGGAGCAAATGGCAAATTATTGTGACCGTATGCAAGATGCGGGCTTCCAAGCCATGATAGAAGACGTAAAAGATGAAGATGAGGAAACCAGACAAGAGCAATATGAAGACGAAGCGTTCATCGAAGAGTACTTAGTCTATATTTGTCAATGGACTGCACTTAACTACATTTCCAAAGAATACAAAGATAAAGCCAATGCTGCACAACAAAAAGCCATGGCGCATTTAAAACAAAACCCATCAATAGAACTGTGTCGACAACTTGCCCCTGAGCTTGCCAAAGAAATGGGCAACAAGCTGAGCCGACAAATTGAGTCCTCTAATGAAACACTGGTGCGTTTGCGCACCTCAAGTGAACAAACGCAAGCGCTATTGCCTAGCGATGCTGATCTTTACCAACAAGTAATCTAACTGGAAAACCAAACTTGCACCGATGCACTCCATCGGTGTAAGGAGATAAGTATGGAAAACTGTAAAACTATTTCATTAGACCTACAAAACGCATTGCGCGCTATTCAAACCAATAACGTCATAAAAAGCCAAAATCTGATGGAGGAGGTGATCGCCAAAATCGAATTGGATCTGCAAATTGCAAGTAGCGCTAAATTTAGGGCATTGAGCCAATTAGAACTCATGCAAAGCATGGAGCAAGAACTGTACGCCAAAGAGCACAATGTACTCAAACAAATTGAAGCTACGCAAAAGCAACTCACCACTCAAAAACAAGCATTGAATAAGAAAAAAGTGACAGTTAAAGAGTTGAAACACGTCCTTAGCGAGCTAAGAAGAAAAGTCGAATCCTTAGAAAAGGATTTTGCTGTACAGAAAAAAGCCTTTGAGAAACGGCAAAAAAAACTCAAAACACTGTCTAAAATTCCCTTTATTGGCGCAGTGTTTAAAGTCTCGCAAGGTTTTGACATTTTAAGCACCATGAACTCCATTACACCCTATGTCGAAGAAATTCGCACAGAGGAGGGGCGGCTAAAGCAGAAAAATGAACACGTTGCGGCAACTCAATCAGAAATAGCAATATTGAATACCCAAATAAAGGCGCTTAATTCAGAAAAGGCATTATCAAAACAGCGGATCGAAAACCTCGCTGTTTTGATAGCTCAAACACGAAATAAATCAGCCTTTTTCATTGACCTTGAGCTACACCTAAGAAAAGTTCACAACCAAATGCAAGTGCTCAGCTACAGCGCTGAAGATATCAGTGACTTGCTAGAGTATGTGCAAAGTACTGAACAAAGTATTACCGACATAGACAGTAACGAGTTGATTAGCTTTAGCGATGCACTTGACAAACTTCAAACACTGATGAACCGTTCACCAAAAGAAACTTTTGAGTTTGCTAAACATACAGCATTAAAAGTACTAAGTAACAGTTACCAAACAGCATATTTGATGCCCACTATCAATGGTCTCACCTATTTTCTACAATCTGAAGGAAAAGAAGACTACAGCTGGAATATCATAGCCACTGGCAAACACAACATTGAAGTAAGCGATCAATCAAGCTACAAAGGAGCTGGCATTTTTTCAGTTGGAAGGTATAAAAATTGGTTGTATTCCAAGCACTTGTTTAGCAACCCAGAGGATCTAAAATATGCAATTCAAGTGATGCTCAACCCAGAGTCTATTGTAACGCCATAGCATCGTCATACACATGTAAAGCAACTGTTCTAGCCACTTATGGCAAGGTTTGTTAGGAAAATATTTTACTTAGCAAACCTTCTATATATAACAGATGTTTTTGAAAAAGGCACTAAAAACACAGGGATTTTCATAAAAAATTTGCCTTTTTCGTACTTCGCGTAGTAGTATGTCCTCCCAATCGAATAGCAGCATTTTGCTGACCTTTCATTTTTGTAATTCGCCGTAAAAAATTAAAAATGTATCAGCAGTCTCCAATGGATGATTGCGTTTTTTTGCGCGCGCGTTTTATAAACTGAATAGTTCAGCGGTTGCATTCACGGTTGGCGAGTCCCTCGCGGCGATACCTATCGCAAGAAACCGCACACACGAGATTTAAAAGTTTAACCGTTTCTGAGGAACAAGTATGAGCATCACTGTACGCAACTTATCCCCTATTGCTGGCGCATTAGCAATAGCATTGACTGGCTTATCTTCTGCATCGGCTATGGCAGAAGAAGCACAAGCCGAAAAGTCAAAAATTGAAGCAATCACAGTAACAGCAACTAAGCGTTCGCAAGTTATTTATGAAGTTCCGATTGCTATGAGTGCTTTCTCTGGTGATGACCTTGACTCACAAGGCATTTCAGATATCACTGATGTGGGCAAATTTGTTCCAAACCTAAATATCACAGGCTTCTCAGCAGGCCACAACTCTTCTGCAAACCCGTTTATTCGTGGTATTGGCCTGCAAGATCACCTGATCACCACAGACCCTGGTGTGAGTGTATACGTTGATGGTGTTTACCTTGGTCGCCAAGTTGGTCAAAACTGGAATCTTGCAAACATCGAACGTATCGAAGTTTTGCGTGGCCCTCAAGGTACACTGTACGGCCGTAACTCAATTGGTGGTGCAATTAACATCATCACCAAACAGCCAGATCAAGATGCAGTGACTAAAGTAAGTGCTGAAGTAGGTACTCGTGGCCGTCTTAAAGGCAGCATTTTCACTAACCAAGCTGTAACTGAAGACCTCGCATTTAACTTTAACATGGGCTTTAACCGCCGTGGCGGTCTAGGTGAGTTTGTTAATCTACCTAATGCTGAATACGATGTGGGTGAGAACCAAGAATTCCATGGCCGTGTTTCAATTAAGTACAATGCGAGCGAAGACTTACGCCTAGTGCTCACCGCTGATGCGAATGACGGCGAAGGTGGTACACGCCCTTACACCACATTGATTGACGAGCTCCCAAATGGTCGCTTATACCAAAATGGTCTGCGCAACTCAGACACCACGATTGACCCTTACGACAATGCGACTAGTACAGCTGAAACAGCAACCGTATCTAACAATGCAAATGGCGTATCTTTAACCGCTGAATATGATATCAACGCTGATTTCGGCACTAAGTTCATCTTCTCAAAGCGCTCATCTGAATATAAAGCGGGTCTTGATGATGACAGCACTGCTTTTGCACTTGATCACTACCCTGAGCGCGGTACTGCTGACCAAACTTCTGTTGAATTACAGTTAACTGGATATCTAGGTCGTACTGACTTTGTAACGGGTGTTTACTGGTTTAACGAAGAAGGCTCAAACCGCCAAGACGCATCAGAAGCAAGCTTCAACGGTGGCCCAACAAAACTTGAGCTTGACCAAGAAACAACGAGTCGCGCTGTATTCGTAAACATCGGTTACGACGCAACTGATGACCTACGTATTTCTGGCGGTGTGCGTTACACTGAAGATGAAAAATCAGCGTCAACCAACGTATTCGACCCTGTAGGCACCATTTACTCAAGCCGTGATTGGGATGAGATCTCTTGGGAGCTGGCTGCAAACTATACGTTTGAGAGTGGTTTAAACTGGTACGGTACTGTACAAACGGGTTACCAATCAGGTCAGTACCCTGCTCGCCCTTACTTCTTAATTGGTCAATTCTTCGGCGCCGGCGGTTTTGACAACCCAGAGGCGGCTGCAATTGTACGTGCTAATAATGCCTTTATGGCCAGCGACAACATCAGTGCGATTAACTACGAAACGGGCTTTAAAGGTCAGTTAACAGATGATTTCAGCATGAGTGTTGCGTTTTTCAACACTGAATACGATGACTTACCATATCAAGTAAACGTAGTAACAGACGCAGGTTTTGATACCAACAACCTGATTGTTGAGCAAACCTCACGTGGTGTTGAATTTGAAAGTACTTACTATGTAACTGACCGCTTTACGCTACATTCAAGCTTTGGCTTTATGGATGTAGATGTAGAGGAGCAAAACGGGGTTAAGCCAGTTGCGCCATTAACGCCTGAGTGGACTGCATCAATCAGCCCATCTTATGAGTTTGAACTAAGCAGTGGTGCGACAGTAAACGCACGCATGGATGTTTCATACCGTGATGACATGTATGGTGAGCCAAGCTCAGATCCTCGTCGTATGACGCAAATTGACTCACGTACCACAACCAACTTTGATATCACCTATTCACCAATGAATGCCAACTGGGATATCTCATTGTACGGTCGTAACATCTTTGATGAGCGCTATGACGATGCTCGCTTGAATACCGGCGACTACATTCTAGTGATCAAGAGCAATGATGCTAGCGAGTTTGGTGTACGCTACAAAGCGACGTTCTAAATAAGAACAATACCTGCAGCCAGCCTACAGCTGGCTGCTTCTTCATCGCCGCCCCCAAAAGCACTAACACCACCAAAGAGTCAAAATCTGATTGCAAAAATATGTGAAGACTTATTCCAAGCTAAATAAAGTATATACTCACAAAGCTATTGCTTTAAAGTTTTGGGCAAATCAGTAGCCCCTATAGCCTATAAAAAATACTCACAAACCCAATAACTGCTGTTGTAGCTCATGAATTTGGTCACGTACTTTCGCTGCCTGCTCGAACTCCAACTCACGAGCGTGTTGCATCATCTTCGTTTCAAGTTCACTAATTTGCGCTGCCAGTTGTTTAGGATCAGAGTTAGCCACTGCCACTTTTGGCTTTCTATGTAGTTTAGCTTTGGCAATATCAGCCTGTGACACTTCCTCACCGGTATCCATCACATCGGTGATCTTCTTGATTAAGGCTTGCGGCTCAATGCCGTGCTTTTCGTTATAGGCCTGTTGAATTGCGCGGCGGCGCTCAGTTTCATCGATGGCTTTGCGCATCGACTTAGTAATCACATCACCATATAAAATGGCTCTACCATTGAGGTGTCGAGCCGCGCGACCAATCGTTTGAATGAGTGAGCGTGCTGAACGTAAAAAGCCTTCTTTATCGGCATCTAAAATCGCTACCAAAGACACTTCTGGCATATCCAAACCTTCACGAAGTAAGTTAATGCCCACTAGCACATCAAATACACCTTTACGTAAGTCTCGAATAATTTCCATACGCTCGACCGTATCAATGTCAGAGTGTAAATATCGCACTTTTACATCGTGATCATTCAAATAGTCGGTTAAATCTTCCGCCATGCGTTTGGTCAGCGTTGTGACCAATACTCGCTCTTTTTGCTCTACACGTAAATAAATTTCAGAGAGCAAATCATCTACCTGCGTAGCGACAGGGCGCACTTCTAATTGTGGGTCAAGTAATCCAGTTGGACGAATAACCTGCTCCGCTACATCACCATTGGACTTGTTTAACTCAAAATCACCAGGTGTTGCCGATACATAGATAGTTTGTGGTGCGATTGCTTCAAATTCGTCAAACTTTAATGGCCGATTATCCATTGCTGAGGGTAACCTAAAACCATACTCAACTAGGTTTTCTTTACGGCTCCTATCACCTTTATACATAGCCCCTATTTGTGAGACAGTAACGTGTGATTCATCGATGATCATCAAGGCATCATCGGGTAAGTAATCTAATAAGGTTGGTGGTGGCTCGCCCGGTGCCCGGCCAGATAAATAACGACTGTAGTTTTCAATCCCTGAGCAATAACCCAGCTCGGTCATCATTTCTATATCATACTGGGTACGTTGAGCAACACGTTGCTCTTCAACCAGTTTGTTATTTTCAAGTAACTGCGCTCTGCGCTCTTTAAGCTCAACCTTAATTCTATCAATGGCATCGAGGATCTTCTCTCGTGGCGTAACGTAGTGAGTTTTAGGATAGATAGTGGCTCTTATTAAGTGCTTTTCCACCGCGCCTGTAAGCGGATCAAACATACTTATACGTTCAATTTCATCATCAAACATTTCCACACGAATGGCATACGAGTCAGATTCTGCCGGGAAGATATCTATCACTTCACCACGCACGCGATAGGTGCCACGGCTAAAGTCCATATCATTGCGGGTATACTGTAGTTCAGCCAAACGACGCAACATGTCTCTTTGGTCAACGGTATTGCCCACCTTAAGCAATAACATCATCTTCATGTAAGAATCTGGATCGCCAAGGCCATAAATAGCAGAGACCGAGGCAACAATAATGGTATCGCGTCTTTCAAGTAATGCTTTAGTTGCTGACAAGCGCATTTGTTCTATATGTTCGTTAATTGACGCGTCTTTCTCAATAAATGTATCACTTGCGACCACATAAGCTTCAGGCTGGTAGTAGTCGTAGTACGAGACAAAATACTCAACAGCATTATCAGGAAAAAACTCTTTCATTTCCCCGTACAACTGCGCCGCCAAGGTTTTATTATGCGCCATGATAATCGTGGGACGATTCAAGTTACTGATGATGTTGGCCATGGTAAAAGTTTTACCCGTACCCGTTGCACCTAATAAAGTCTGGTGCGCAAGGCCGGCTTCTAAGCCTTCGCACAACTGGGCAATTGCCGTAGGTTGATCGCCACTGGGGGAGAACTGTGATACCAGTTTAAATTCATCACTCATTATGCAAACTCCCTATCAGATGCATCTTGCATTCTTGCTACACTTTGATTGAACCAAGAGTATGCTACACACGCTGTGACTAAGTTGCCAACAGCCGCACCAATAAACAGCCCCTTAAGATCACCTAATAAAGAACCAATATAAGCAAACGGGACATAAAATATAAATAACCTTATTACACTCAACGCGAGCGCGTTCATAGGCTTGTGTAATGCATTGAAAGACGAATTAGACAATATGATAATACCTTGTAGCCCATAGCTAAGCGGCATGATATAGATGAATAGCTCTATCACTCTGACAACTTCAGGTTCATTACCAAATGTTCGGCTTATCAAACCTGAAAATAACAGTAAAACAAGGTAGATAAAAAATTGCCATATCATTACAAATTTTAATGACTTTTTGTAAGCTTGCTGAACTCTATCATAGCGCCCTGCCCCATAATTTTGACTTATAAAAGGCGGCAAAGTCATTGATAGTGCCAACACAACTAAACTGGCTATCGATTCGATACGGCTGCCCACTCCAAATGCGGCAACGGCTTCTGGTCCATAACTTGCCACGATTGCTGTCATCACAGCCATCGCCATAGGGGTTAACATGTTGGCTCCTGCCGCAGGAAAGCCAATTTTCAGGATTTTTCGACTTGCACTGATCACCCCTTGTTGACCACCGTGCAAACTAAGTAAGCGTTTTTTTACAGCTAACAGATACATTATAATGGCCACAGCCACGGACCAGGCAATGACACTAGCAATTGCTGCCCCTTTAATTCCCATCGCAGGCACAGGGCCTAGCCCAAATATAAGTAATGGATCAAGCGCGGCATTAATTAAACCCGCAAACCCCATAATAAAGCTTGGCGTTTTGGTATCACCACTGGCACGCAATACAGAATTGCCGATCATCGGTGTAATTAGGAACACACTGCCTAAAAACCAAATAGATATGTAGTCGTATATATATGGCATAACCTGGTGATTAGCGCCGAGTAGCTTAAAGATTGGCTCAATTAAAACAAAGCCCAATGCAGATAAAGAAAACACAAACACGGCGGAAATAAGTAAAGCAATAGTCGCGTCAAATTTTGCTTCATCAATTTTATTCGCCCCCAACGCTTTGGCTATAACTGCGGAGGTACCAATACCTAAACCAATCGCTAAACTAATAACGGTGAATGTCACTGGAAAAGTAAAACTCACTGCTGCAAGTTGCTCTGTACCGAGCATACTGATAAAAAATGTATCGACGATATTGAACATCATCAGCGTGATCATGCCGAAGATCATGGGAATGGTCATTCTTTTTAGAGTAGCTGGGATATCCGCGCTTAAGATATCATTGCCTTTATTTGGATTTTGCACAGACGACATATAAGGTGTGTTCTCCTATTATAAGCAGGGCATTTTAGATCATCCCCGCTCTTAAACCCAGTCAATTCATGTTAGATTTTGCAGTCACTTCATTAAATTTAATAAAACCAAGATCAAGTTAGTTTGCTTTGAATAGACCGAGCTACTGCTTAAAAAAGCACAAAAAGCCCGTAAATGACAAATTAGTTACACATTTAACAACCAAGCGTATTTTTTTTGCACAACAAAAGTGCGTTTTGGTCATAAAAAGTTCACTTCTATCAAAATCTGCGCCAATTATATGCTAGATAATTAAAGGTATGATTTTATTAATAAAAAATAATTTAAGAAAATATATTGAAATGCTCGCAGGGCTCTATTTTCATAGCTTTGACACACTTCTTAAATATTAATAAACAATGTTATCCACAGATTCCGTGGATAAGTCGATAAATGCCAATAGAATAAGGCCCTAGCGAGCGATCATTTGCAAGCTGCGGATTCTTACAGTGTGATCATAGGGATAATAACGACCCTAAATTAGTGAAAAACTTGTCTCAAACTTTAAGCTGATGACGTCCCCAAAATTAACACTCTTATTCTGATAATTAGCATAAACTTACAATTCATTGTTTTTTAATAACTTTTGATTCCGGGAAGATAATCTATGCAAAATAAGTTCGTAGAGTGGACTCAAAAACCGCCCGCCTTGGCATATCGTGGACAAATTTCACGCTGCAATCACTGATCATTATTTAATGCATGAGGACAGAGAATTATGATCAAAAAGAAAAGTTCATAAAACACGCTATTTGATTAATAATCCACTCAAAGGGCTAATAATCACACGTTTTAGTCAAAAGTTGAGCATTGGGAAAGATCACCCACTCATTCCCCCCAGCCATCAGCTACAGATTTTTTGCGATAAATTTCAGCAAATCGGATATAAAAGCAGCGAATAAGACAGTTTTTTAATTTTATGTCATTTTATTGGTTGACACCTTGCTATGGGGTCATTAATATTTCGCCCCGTTGAGAGACACACGCTTCCCCCTTAGCTCAGTTGGTTAGAGCGACGGACTGTTAATCCGCAGGTCCCCCGTTCGAGTCGGGGAGGGGGAGCCAATATTACATTTCGATAGACAATTCAAGACTTTTGAACTACCCTACAACTGCTTAAATACAAACAAAATAATTTGATTTAAGACAACTTTTTCCCATTGATAGATTAATAATAATGGCTAAATAATGGCTAGTTTTAAAAAGCTCGTACTATTACAATTTTTTTCGTGGTTAGTGTTTTCTCTGCTAGGTGTGCTCTTCTTCGCATCGAGCTTTGATGCTGCCGTAAGTAAAGCCCAGCAAAGCGCTCAGTCGATGGTTACACAGTATATCCAAGACAAAAGCATGGCTGAGGTAACGCCACAACATATCCAAACAGCCCTTGCAGATGGTAAGGTCTTTTCAACTTTTATTGTGCGCGACTTTAATGGCGAAACCATTTTAAATATCAATCAGCCAAGTGACCTACCATTTATTAGTAGCATCATAGAATCTAATATTAATGCCGTTCGGCCTCAGTTTGCTGTTAATAAAAACAAAGATATAAAAATCGAGTTTGTGATCAATGCCCAAAGCCAAGGTCAAATGCTGCAGCAAGCCATGCTATTAACTTTTGCAGTCACCGCCCTACTCGCTTTTATTCCTATCTTTTATATGCGTACAATTTATCGTCGTCTGATACGCAACGTCAGCACCACCGTAGCTGATGCGGTCGATGTTTATATCACTCGCAATCAAAATTCAGCTAACATCGACAGTGAGTTTGATACCGAGGAGATGCAGTCGCTTGGTGCCGATTTAACCCCCTCGTTCAAACGTCTTGCGCACTTTTTAAAGAGCAAAGAACATGACATTAAGAGCGCAGCGCAAAGCATAAAGCAAGAAGCCTATAAAGATGTGATCACAGGGCTTGGAAACCGCAACATGTTTGTTGAGTTTTACGAGCACAATATTGAAGCCGCAGATAAAAAAACATTTGGCAGCTTAGCAATGATCCGCTGCAGTGAACTTCAGATCATCAACCAAACACGTGGTTATCAAAAAGGCGATGAATATATCAAGTCTGTCTCTGAGATCATCAAGCACGTAAGTGGCACTTATACCGGCAGCCAATCATTTCGTTTAAACAGTTCTGACTTTGCGGTTATCTTACCAAATGTGCCCTCTAAAGAAGCCGAACACTTTGGCGAAACGCTGCAAGCGCGATTTACCCAATTTCAGCAAAACCAAGAGTTAAGCTCTGTGGCAAACACTGGCATTGTGCCTTATGAAACAGGCAAACCTTTAGGTGAGCTTTTGTCGGTTGTCGACAACGCCATGAGTATGGCCCAAAGTAAGCAAGCTAATGCATGGCACATGCAACGTGAATCTGATCTAGTAAACAATGTTGGCGCAGGCTTTGGTAATCAAAACTGGCGTAAAGTGATCAGTGAAGTGATCAGCTCTAAGCGCGTGGCCCTAATGATGCAAAACATTATGCCTGTTGGTAAAAACACCAAAGCATATGCGGAAATTCAAGCGCGCTTTAAAACCGAAGAAGATCAAATGCTGCCAACAGCATCTTTTTTGGCGATGGCTGAAAAACTAGAGATGGCCATCGACATAGATCGCTTGATCATTGATACCTCGCTTGAGCTTATCAAAACACGGAATTTCACCGAAAAATATTTTGGCATTAACGTTACTGCATCAAGCGCACACAGCGATCAGTTTGTGATCTGGCTAGAGCGTCGCTTGTTAAAAGACGCGAATATAGCCTCTAAATTGATTTTTGAAGTCAGTGAGTTTGGCTTGCAACAAAACATCAAAGCCAGTAAACGCTTTATTGATATGGTGCATCGCGTTGGCGCTCGCATCACGGTAGAGCGCTTTGGCGTAGGGTTAACCTCATTTAAATTCTTCAGAGATTTAAAACCTGATTTTATCAAAATGGATGCAAGCTACACCCGAGGCTTAGAAGAAGATAAAAACAATCAATATTTTATGCGCCTTATGGTAGACCTCGCGCACCGTATTGGCGTCAATGTTTTTGCAGAAGGTGTTGAAACACAAGAAGAAAAACACATAGTCGAAACGCTCTGCTTAGATGGTGTACAAGGTTACTACATAGAAAAGCCTAAAGAGATATAACCGCTAACCAATCAACACAAATAAGGCCATATTCACTGGCCTTATTTGTTGTAGCGCCAAAGTGTCAACAATATATGGCACTCTGCGCGGTTAAGTAATTTATAATCGTCGATTTTTATTATGATCTTCGCCAACAAAATTGGTAAAATCTGCGCCATCTGAACCACACCTCAGTTTTTCACAAAAGGGGCTGTAATGACTGAATATATCATGTTGCTTATCGGTACTGTGCTGGTAAACAACTTTGTGCTAGTGCAATTTTTGGGACTATGCCCATTTATGGGGGTATCCGGCAAGTTAGACACGGCTGTGGGTATGTCGTTGGCAACCACCTTTGTTTTAACTCTTGCTTCGGTAACTAGCTATTTAGTCAATCAATATATTTTACTGCCGCTTGAGCTAACCTTTCTAAGAACCATGAGCTTTATTCTTGTAATTGCTGTGGTTGTTCAATTTACTGAAATGGTTGTACGTAAAACCAGCCCAACCTTATATCGCTTACTGGGGATCTTCTTGCCGCTGATCACCACCAACTGTGCCGTGCTTGGCGTGGCGTTATTAAACATCAAAAAAGACCATACCTTCATTGGCTCAGCGGTTTATGGTTTTGGTGCTGCGGTTGGCTTTTCTTTAGTGCTCGTGCTATTTGCCGCAATGCGCGAGCGTTTAGCTGCAGCCGATGTGCCAACGCCTTTTAAAGGTGCATCGATAGCAATGATCACAGCAGGTTTAATGTCTCTAGCCTTTATGGGCTTTTCAGGATTAGTGAAATTATAACCATGACTTTGTTTTATGCCTTAATTGCGCTTGGCTCATTAGCGCTTATATTTGGCCTTATTTTAGGCTACGCCGCGGTAAAATATCGTGTTGAAAGCAATCCGATTGTTGATCAAGTCGATGCGATTTTGCCACAAACTCAATGTGGCCAGTGTGGCTATCCTGGTTGTCGCCCCTACGCCGAAGCCATTGCAAACGGCGATGAAATTAACAAGTGCCCTCCAGGAGGTGAAGCAACCGTTAAAAAGCTTGCTGATCTGATGGGTGTAGAGGCTAAGCCATTGGCTGGCGGAGAAGAAGCGGAGCCAGTCAAAACAGTTGCATACATTCGTGAAGACGAATGTATAGGCTGCACTAAGTGTATTCAAGCGTGCCCTGTCGATGCCATTGTTGGTGCAACTCGACAAATGCACACCGTAATTGATGACGAATGTACCGGATGTGATTTGTGCGTAGAGCCCTGCCCTGTTGACTGTATTGACATGTTACCTGTTGAACAAACCAAGCAGACTTGGAAATGGCAGCTCGATGCCATCGCCGTAAAGCAAATAGATTAAGAGGTTTAAGTGGACTCGTTAGTTGAACAAATTGAACGTGGCACCCTGTGGCAGTTTCCAGGCGGCGTGCACCCACCTGAACAAAAGTCGTTGTCAAACCAGCACCCGATTGTACGACTTCCTCTGCCAGACAAAATTGTGTTGCCGCTTAAACAGCACATTGGTGCGAATGGCCAGCTGCTAGTCAGTAAAGGTGATAAAGTACTAAAAGGTCAAGCACTAACCAAGCCAAGTGCCAATTGGTCATTGCCAGTGCACGCACCGACCTCGGGAGAAGTGGTTGATATTACTCATGCTCCGTCAGCCCACCCCTCTGCGCTGCCTGAGTTAAGTATCATCATCGCACCCGATGGTGATGATAAATGGTGTGAACTGTATCCGATTGCTGACTTATCAAGTCTAACTCATGCGCAACTTATTGATGCTCTACATAATGCAGGCATAGCAGGTATGGGAGGCGCTGGCTTTCCAACCTATATCAAGGCTGATAGTCACCAGCCTATTGAGTACTTGATCGTTAATGGTGTGGAGTGTGAGCCTTATATCACCGCTGACGATCTGTTAATGCAAGAGCACGCTAAAGAAATAGTGCAAGGCATTGAAGTTATGCAGCAGCTACTAAAACCACAATATGTGTTAGTCGGTATTGAAGACAACAAACCGCAAGCTATTAGCGCCATGAAGCAAGCTTGCGAGCATAATGATGCAATTTTAGTACGTGTAATTCCAACTAAGTATCCGTCAGGTGGTGAAAAACAGCTTATCCGCGTACTGACCTCAAAAGAAGTGCCTAGCGGCGGCATACCTGCAGATATCGGTGTGCTTGTGCAAAATGTGGGCACTTTATTTGCCGTAAGCGAGGCTATCTACAAAGGCAAGCCTCTTATTGAAAGAGTTGTAACAGTAACAGGTAATACAATTCGCAAAGCACAAAATGTATGGGCATTAATTGGCACTGAAATTAAGCATTTGCTAGATTGCCAAGGTTTTACACCAGTATCTGAACAGCGCGTTGTAATGGGGGGACCCATGATGGGCTTTACCCTACCCACCGTGCGCATTCCGGTAGTCAAAACCACCAACTGTATTTTAGCGCCTGATAATCAAGAACTGGCGCAACCTAGCGACGAGAAAGCCTGCATTCGCTGCAGTGCTTGTGCCGATGCGTGCCCACAAACTTTGCTACCACAACAATTGCAATGGTTCGCTAAGGCAAAAGAGTTCGATAAGCTTGAACAGTACAACCTATTTGATTGTATAGAATGCGGCGCTTGCTCTTATGTTTGCCCGAGTGAAATCCCACTCGTGCAATATTACCGTGTTGCAAAAGCGGAGATCCGCGAGCAAAAACTCGATCAAATTAAAGCTGAACGAGCTAAAGAGCGCTTTGAAGCGCGTAAAGAGCGTTTAGAGCGAGAGCAGCAAGAAAGACAAAACCGACATAAACGTTCAGCAACAAAAGCGGCCAAACCTGATGCAGAGAAAGCTAAAGTGGCTGATGCCCTTGCTCGCGTAAAGCAAAAGCAAAAGCAAGGCGACAAGTCTGCCGTACAAGCTGCAATTGAACGTGCAAAAGCTAAAAAAGCCGCAGATGGGTCTATTGAGCCAGACAATAGCGAAGTTGCATTAGAGCGTGCTAAACGCAAAGAGCAGGCACGCTTATATAAAGAACAAAAACAAGATACTCAAGCTACAGAGCAGCCAGTAGACAGTAAAAAAGATGCTGTAGCTGCAGCTATTGCTCGTGCCAAAGCCAAAAAAGCGGCGCAACAAGCTGAGCAATTAACGCCTGATGAGCAGCCAAATACAGAAGAAGCCAAAGCAGATCCACGTAAAGCTGCCGTGGCTGCTGCCATTGCCCGTGCTAAAGCCAAAAAGGCGGCTCAGCAAGTTGAAGAAACACCACAGGACGCAGCGTCTGAACCCGAGCAAGCTAAAGCAAGCGAGGAAGACCCACGTAAAGCCGCCGTCGCTGCGGCCATTGCCCGTGCTAAAGCCAAAAAAGCCGCAAAGCAAACTGAAGAAACACCACAACACGCGGCTTCTGAACCCGAGCAAGCTAAAGCGAGCGAGGAAGACCCTCGCAAAGCCGCCGTCGCTGCGGCCATTGCCCGTGCTAAAGCCAAAAAGGCAGCTAAGCAAACTGAAGAAACACCACAAGACGTGGCTTCTGAACCCGAGCAAGCTAAAGCAAGCGAGGAAGACCCACGCAAAGCCGCCGTCGCTGCGGCCATTGCCCGTGCTAAAGCCAAAAAAGCCGCGAAGCAAGTTGAAGAAACGCCACAACACGCGGCTTCTGAACCCGAGCAAGCTAAAGCAAAACAGGAAGACCCACGCAAAGCCGCCGTCGCTGCGGCCATTGCCCGTGCTAAAGCCAAAAAGGCAGCTAAGCAGGCCGAAGAAAACACCTCAGATGCTGATTCTCAATCAGTCGAGCGGCAACAATCACCTGATGACAAAACAGGCGACAATCCCCCGCAAACACCTGAACAAAAACGTCAGGCTGCCATAAAAGCAGCCGTCGCTAAAGCAAAAGCTAAAAAGCAAGCTAAAGAACAAGAAGGAAATGACCCGTCATGAAGCTAACCATGGCCTCATCGCCCCATAATCACAGCCATAAAAATGTCAGCAAGTTGATGCTGAGTGTCGCAGCCGCTTGTATTCCAGGCATTGCTGCTCAATGTTACTTTTTTGGTTTCGGCGTAATCGTTCAGCTTTTTATCGCACTATTAACAGCCAGTATGAGTGAAGCACTCATGCTTAAGCTACGTGGGCGCTCAGTGTGGCCAAGCCTAAGTGATGGCAGTGCTTGGTTAACCGCCGTTTTGCTTGCGATTAGTATTCCACCATTAGCACCGTGGTGGGTTGTAGTGGTTGGTACTATTTTTGCTATCGCCATGGTAAAACAGCTCTATGGAGGTTTGGGTTTTAACCTATTCAACCCAGCTATGGCGGCTTATGTACTGCTGTTAATCTCATTCCCAGTGCAAATGACCAGCTGGAATGCGCCAAGTGAGTTACTGTCGCAACAAATCAGCATCGCCGACACACTATCACTGATTTTCTTAGAGCAAACAGGCACAGAGCAAAGCCTCATTAGCGCAATGAAGGGAGTGGACGGCACCACCATGGCAACCCCATTAGATGCAGTAAAAACTGCAGTATCGCAAAACTTTACGGTATCCGAAGCAATGGCTGCTCCACAGTTTGGAGAATATGCGGGTATTGGCTGGATGTGGATTAACATCGCCTTTTTAGCGGGTGGATTATTCCTTTTAAAAACCAAGGTGATCAATTGGCATATTCCTGTTGCGATGCTTGGCGCTTTGGCCTTGTGTGCCGCCATCGGCTTTATTATCGCACCTGGCACACACGCTGGGAGTATCTTTCACTTACTTAGCGGTGCCACTATGTTGGGGGCGTTTTTTATTGCCACCGATCCAGTATCGGCTTCTACCACTAATCAAGGTAGATTAATTTACGGCGCTTGTATCGGTGTATTGGTGTACGTTATCCGCAACTATGGAGGCTACCCTGATGCGGTAGCATTCGCTGTATTAATCATGAATATGGCTGTGCCCTTGATTGATCACTATACCCAACCTAGAACCTACGGACATGGAGCAGCAAAATGATAGCGCAATCTATGTATCGCAATGGTGCTATTTTAACGGCTTTCGCTTTAGCAACGACAGGCTCAGTTGCACTGGTTCAATCAATGACCGCAGAGCGCATTGCATTGCAAGAGAAACAACACTTAATGCAATTACTCGCTCAGGTACTCGATACTGATGAACATGATAACCTACTGTATTTAGACTGTACCACCAGCAACGCTCCAGAGCTTGGCCCCGGTGGCCCGCACCTTATTTACCGTGCAACCAAAGCGGGCGAGCCTTCTGCCTTGCTGGTCCGCCACATTACGCCAAAAGGCTACAGTGGCAACATTGACATATTAACGGCGGTTAAAGCAGATGGCAGCATTGCTGGTGTGCGGGTAACACGCCACGAAGAGACTCCCGGTCTTGGCGATAAGGTAGAACTAGCGAAATCAGATTGGATCACCACATTTAATGGTATGACAATTTCAGATAGCAATGCCAAGCAATTTGCAGTCAAAAAAGATGGAGGCCAAATTGACCAGTTTACAGGCGCTACAATCACGCCACGCGCTGTCGTTAACTCTGTAAAACAAGCCGCTATGTATACTCAGCAAAACTTTAATACCTTATTTGCAGGTGAAAATATCTGTGATGGAGCGTCATAATGAGTCAATTTAAAACCTTATTCAAAGACGGCATGTGGGCAAATAACCCCGCCCTTGTACAGCTTTTGGGACTATGTCCGCTGCTTGCTGTAACCAGCACTATTACTAATGCAATGGGGTTAGGACTTGCCACATTGTTGGTATTAGTTGGTTCAAACGTGACCGTTTCATTGGTTCGCAATTGGGTACCTAAAGATATTCGTATTCCGGTGTTTGTAATGATCATCGCCGCATTTGTTACAATTATACAACTGCTCATGAATGCCTATACGTTCGGTTTATATCAATCACTCGGTATTTTCATTCCGCTTATCGTTACCAACTGTGCCATTATCGGCCGTGCTGAAGCCTTTGCCTCAAAAAATAACGCACTACTAAGTGCCTGGGACGGCGTCATGATGGGCCTTGGTTTTGCTATGGTACTCATTGTATTAGGCACCATGCGCGAGCTAATCGGTCAAGGCACTTTGTTTGATGGTGCAGACTTACTACTAGGTCCATGGGCTGCAAGCCTACGCCTTGAGATATTTGAATTTGATAGCCAGTTTCT
This sequence comes from Pseudoalteromonas sp. A25, assembly GCF_009176705.1. NCBI lineage: Bacteria > Pseudomonadati > Pseudomonadota > Gammaproteobacteria > Alteromonadales > Pseudoalteromonadaceae > Pseudoalteromonas > Pseudoalteromonas sp. A25. Next base: position 2,754,701 of record NZ_AP021846.1, read on the forward strand.
GGTTGCAATCTTACCACCAGGTGCGTTTTTAGGCATGGGGCTACTGATCGCCGCTAAAAACGTGATTGATGCGCAAATAAAGGCCAAAGCGGCACCAAGTAATGAACCACAAAAAGCACCACGTGCCCGTGTTACCAGCTTAACCTAGAATAAAAAGAAACAGTTATGAACAAACAAAAACGTATTGAAATACTCACCCGCCTGCGCGATGACAACCCGCATCCAGAAACTGAACTTGAGTACTCGTCGCCGTTTGAGTTGTTAGTAGCGGTCACTTTATCTGCGCAGGCAACCGATGTGGGCGTAAACAAAGCCACTCGCAAATTGTTTCCGGTTGCCAACACCCCGCAGGGTATTTTAGATCTGGGCCTTGAGGGGTTGCGAGACTACATCAAAACCATTGGTTTATTTAATTCAAAAGCCAATAACGTATATAAGATGTGTCAGATCTTAGTTGAAAAACACAACAGTGAAGTACCCGAAAACCGCGAAGCCCTTGAAGCCCTACCTGGTGTGGGCCGTAAAACCGCCAACGTGGTATTAAACACCGCCTTTGGCTGGCCCACCATCGCCGTAGACACGCATATCTTCCGCGTTTCTAACCGCACCAAGTTCGCAATGGGTAAAGATGTGGTTGAAGTAGAAAAAAAGCTCGAAAAAGTAGTACCCAAAGAGTTTAAAGTAGACGTTCACCATTGGCTTATTCTACACGGGCGTTATGTTTGCACCGCTCGTAAACCTAAATGCGGCTCGTGTATGATTGAAGACTTGTGCGAGTTCAAAGAAAAAACAGACTAGATAAAAATCATTGTGAGTATCAAGAGACCGTCAGCGTAGCTCGATATCAAATTAAATTTGCGATCAATGTGAGCGGAACATCGCTATGTTTAAAAGTGTGTAATACCAATTGCATTAAATTGGTGATCAGATATTGCGACAGATAAATGGCTTAGTAACAAGGCAAATATTTCGCTATGTAGTTATTCTACATGAGAAATATTTAACGCAGTTAATGAGTTATTTAGCTCGCTAGAATGATCAATGTATTAATAAAATTGGTATAAATAGTCGGCATATCAATTAAGTGATTTAGGGCTGAATACCGACTGTACCGACAGGTTTATCAATTTAGACTGCAATCGCTAATCATGGACAACGCGACATCCATCGCATCATTCGCAGGAACGCAAATGTGCGGTTTCACGCCATTACCTTCAATACGACCAGAATTGACAGAGTAATAATCTGCGATAGGCAAAAAGATCTGCAAACCACCTGTTACATCATACATTTTTTGTGACAGCATCTCGCCCGCTGTGGTTTCACCTATTAAGGTTACATGAGGTGCAGCTAAGAGTGCGTCGGCCGCTAGTTCACCCGCACTGGCAGTGTTTTTACTTATCAACACGTACACTTTGCCATCAAAATAAGGGGCAGCAGGTTGAAACTGAATTCTGGTTATCTTGTTATTTTGAGAGTCATGCCAAAACGTTTTAATCGACCACCCTTCCCAAGCTTCACGCCTTTTCACTTCGTCATGTTTTGTCTTATAACTGCTTTTTGTCTTTGTCCATTTTAACACTAAAAGACGATCAGCTATTTGTGACAAAATCAGACACTAAGAAGCCAGGAAGTTTGACAAGCCATTCACATGCTCTTGAGTCTCCTGGATCAGCCCACCAATCTGACTCGCTGCATCTGTAGACGTTGAGGCTAATGCTCGCACCTCATCAGCCACAACGGCAAAACCACGCCCAGCTTCACCTGCTCTAGCTGCTTCTATTGCCGCATTTAACGCAAGTAGGTTGGTCTGTTCCGAAACCGAATTTATGGTTTTCACAATGCCTTGGATACGATCTAAAACTTGACTCATCGCTGTGTGAGTATTTTCGATTACGGAGTTTCTATCTGTAATATTGTCGCCAAACGCAATAAATTTGTGCACTTCTCCATTTAAGTTAACGATTGGTGTAACAATACAGTCGAGTAAAATAGCTTTATCATCTTTATTCAACTGCAAGTTCATAGTCAGGTTTATCGACTGCCCACTTTTTAGTTTATGCTTGTCTTCATCTGATGTGTGCCTAAACAAGTTACCTATCATATTACTGGCGGTAGATGATGACTGTTGCTTTAACTGATTTAAGCAAAACTCATTCGCTTCTTTTAATTCCCCTTCGAATTCAAACTCCATCACCACAGAGTTCTTATCAACCGCATCTCTTTGAGTAAGCTGTTCAATAACTTGACGCTTAATATCGCGTATATCAGAGCTTACTCCCACAAAGCCTGTGTGCGTGCCATTTTTATCAAACGTAGGATTTACTGACAACACTATCCAGTATGGGTTACCTTGCTTGTCAAAGTTTAAGATCTCTTCATAAAACGGCTGTTTTCTTTTTAGATTTGCAGAGATCCGAGCAACGGTATCTTTGTCTGTCTGCTCTCGTTGCAGCATGCTACCAGGGCGTTTACCCATAACTTCAGACGCGTCATAGCCTGTCAGTGTCTCAAAGCCTCGGTTAACATACAAAATTTCCCCCTTGGCATTCGTAACAATGACTGAGCAAGTCGTGTTTTCTACGACCCGTTTCATCAACTCAATATTCTGAGCTGCGCCTTCGTTTTGCTCTATTTCTATAAATTTATATAATCGCGCACTTCCAATGTGGGGGAGTTGATAACAAACCACTTCAAATGTTTTATCATTCAATGTTATATTTTGAGTGCGTGCAACATTAGCCAATAACGCTTTTACATCAAGGCCATCAATGAACGGCTCAAACGTGGTAGAGCATTTTAAGACAGAACCATGTTCCCCTATTAAACAGTAGGCACCATTATCGGCCGCTAAAAACTCGTCGAGGAATTCATCAACCCCCACCAGTAATTTATCTAGTTCAAATTGCAAAAACCACAATTGGTTTTTTTCACTGTTGATTTTAGATACCGTTGCTTTGTAAACACTTCCATCAACCACAGTTTCTTGGTGTCCCTCAGTTAATTGTACGGCGGGTAGAATGCTGCTCAAAGTCATCCCTTCTTGCACTTGCGAGGAAGGTAAAAATTGCTGTGCCGATTTGCTAGCAGCAAGGATGTTGGCATTATGATCAACCAATAATGCGTGTCCACTGAGGCTGTTAACAAATTGAATGTTTGCCTCTCGGACGATATTTTTTTTGAAGAACATGAAACCCACCAGAGATACTTGGAAAATTACGAATTATTTTAATAACACTATATCACTTACGAAAAAGAACCAAATTTAGTTCACAGCCTTACTAATGATAATTCTGCTCTGCTGCCTGCTATTCCAAGCAACGCTATACCTATCTGATATGCAAACCTATTATTGACTCCTTTGCTTCTTTACCTATCTCGCAACTCTTCTTAGGTATTTGCAACGCAAAGGTGGGGGGGGGTTATCAAGCAAATCATGCGATTCTGATTTGACCAAATCTTTCTTTATTTTATGCTACCACTCATTAAAGTACCTTTAGACGGTCTTTGAGTACTACCACGGGTGCAAGTTCTTGTTGCTAGAAAGCGGTAATGAAGGTGCACATGCGTCATAACCAAAACATCACCGCTTTTATCGCTTCAATTCATATTGTACTTATTCTGTATTGTCGCTCTTTTGCTTTTTGCGTCTCCAAGGCTCAATTGGCTGAGCAAAGTATCGCCACCATACATACTTCCATGGGATCACAATCATTATTAAGCATATACCAATGATTGATCCTTTTACGCTGACAATACCAGGGATCTCCTCACCTGACAGCCAAGGCGGTAATGCAACCACAAATAACCACACCGCCTTCCACACAATTTCATAAATCATAATCGGTAAAAACGCCAATGGACGAAAAAGCCCCCCAATCGCAAATACAGCAAGCGCGAATAACATCGAATGACCCAGCCCCCGCCAGTTTCCCCACTCTGAAGCGCCCTCAAGAATGTAATTAAACTGGTTTGAGCCAAGCACTACCACCATTCCAGCAAAGAACACGCGAAGCCCCCACGTTTTCCAAAGTGGTACTGGTGGTGCCCCCTTTGCTATTGAGCCACACTCACTGTTATTATTTTCACTTACGTTAATACCTTCATTATTGGTGTCAGATTTACTTTTCATAGCCATACCTCATTTTCTAAATTTCGCCTTCATACTGCCACTCTTAAAGGCTTGTGGAGTGTCGAATTTGAAATTCGATGCATGAAAAAGACAGTAAGTCAGAAGATCCTCGAAAAAAAACGGGATTAATGTAAAATCATGGATACAAACATTGGGGAGTAGAAGTTGGAACTGCTAAAAGTCGCGCAATTAACCATTGTTTTACTAAGTATGGTTTTGGCCATTACGCATTATCGCCTTCGAGAAAAGCATGTTTTACATCTCGCTTTCGCTGTTTTTTGTGCTTCATCGTCCATGCATATTGCGAGTAAATTCGCCAGCGACTACTGGACTCCCTATCACCACTTAATCGGTATGCTGGGTTTCGCTACCTGCAGTGGGTACTGGCTATTTGCTCGTGCATTTTTCCGCAAAGCAAACCCCATCAATCAGCATCACCTCTTGCTTGTAGGTATCTTGGGGGCATGCCTGATACTACAACATGTCTTACGCTTTTTTGAAAAGATGTGGCTGGCAAATACGGATTGGCTGCCAATGCTAACAACTGTTTTATCCGAGGCCATTACAATATTGTCGTCAGGTATGCTCATTCTCGCGTTTTGGGAAGGTTACCGTGTCTTGCCAAATGCAACTGCTACACAACGTAAAATATCCACAATTTACCTCTGCTCGCTCATTACTGGCATTGTCAGTGTTATGTTAATTGCCGCTGCATTACCAAGTAATGTATTAGCTGGAGCAGGACGAGACTGGCTCGTGGTTTTTGCATACCTACTAATATTAGCTAGCACACAAGGCTTGATCCTATTTCGTCAAAAGCAGATTAACCAAAAAGAAAATAGCACCGATCTATCCGCTCAAGATGAGAGCTTACTTGCTAATCAAATTCATGTGCTATTGGTCGATGAGAAGCGCTTTTTGGAATCAAATTTGCGTGTTGCCGATATTGCTCGCGAACTAAACGTTCCTGAATATCGTATCCGCGCTATTATGCTCAATCATTTCAATGCCAAAAACTTTAATCACTATGTGAACCAGATGCGTGTTGAATACGCAAAAACAATATTGAGCGCGCCAGATAAGCAAGACTGGCCTGTACTTGTTGTTGGAATTGAAAGTGGCTTTGCTTCTGCCGCCCCTTTTACACGCGCGTTTAAAGAGTTTACAGGTTGTACACCCGGACAGTATCGCAAACAAAAGCTGGCACTTTAGTTCATTAAACCAAGAGTGCTAGCAAGCAAAGTAATCTCCATATACTTAAACGTGAGTGAGCACACAGCGTTTTTGCAACTTCGCTATGAGCGCTAGATAATACCAATTTTATTAATACATTGATCATTCTATCGAGCTAAATAACTCATTAACTGCGTTAAATATTTCTCATGTAGAATAATTTATCTGCCGCAATATCTGATCACCAATTTAATGCAATTGGTATAACAGCCTTATTCGAAATGCTTAAAAACACCCAGCATAAAAATAAAAGTTTAAAAATTAATAACTTAACTAAAACCACAAAAACTGGTTTGCTACTTTTTTAGCTAACCTCATAGTTTAGGGCACTGTTACTCCTACTTGTTGCAGAAATGAAAGTGCCCTCAACCCATTGAACTAAAATATGCCACAACATACCCAGCGGACTAAAATACAATTGGGTCCCCACTCATTACCTGCAATAAAAATGGCGTGAAGCCAAATATCCCAGCCGACATAAGCACAGTAAGCACAAGCATTACCAGCGCAGTCATCATTTTTACATCAATGCGCTTGCTCTTAGCACCATAAAAATATAGTTGCGACGCCGCTAATGGTAAAAGAAAGCAACCAAACGTCCAGATAGGAAAAAACAGATCTCCAAAAGCTGGGTTACCACCCACGGTAGTGCCAGTGATAAAGTAACTAAACACACCGACTCTAAGGAACCACTGCGCATTAGAGACTAAAAATAGACGGATAGCCCATTTACGATGACTCGCTATGTTTTTGTTTATAGCAGTTTTAACCGTCATGTAGGCAAAACCTAGAATAAGAAATCCGTTAATACTCGTGCCTATCTCAGAGATAAGATCTGGGCTCGCGCCTCTTATCCAGGATAAGTAAAAGCCTGACATCGCTAAGAAAAATACCGTTGCTAAGTAAACATACCCATTGATTTTATGAAACTTCGGTGCCAGCGCTCGCACTTTTGGTATGAGTTGTAAAGCGCCGCCAAAGGCGACAATACCAGCACCAATTACATGAACAAAAAAGAGCACGTTGCCTGCTGTATCGCCTTCTTTGTGTGGCGTACTACCAAACACTTCCCAGCGATTCCAAATTTCCATGTTGTCGTTAATGACCGAAAATCCGTAAAACTTGATAATGTAATAAAAGAAAAACCACTGACCGGCCATTACAGCTAAAAACCAAAATATTGCCGAATACTTTATCACCTTGTCAGCCAAATTTACTTTTACCTTTTTGCTCGGTTGTGCTCCGTTAGCCCCATTTAGCTTTTTTTCGTTTGCCATCGAAAAGTTGTGTGATGTTGACCCCATAATATGTTCCTTTAACGCTATTAAATTTTCATCAAATTTATAGCAAGGAGCTATTTAGATCGTCCGAATGGGCATATTCGTACTAATCAAGCAAATAGCTGGGTGTTTTTTAGACAAAAACCACTTTTTATCCGCTATTGACACTGCCGTAACTATTTTTTGTAAACTGAAGAGAATGCACTTTTGGTGTCATAGTTTCACTGCTATGGTGCGCTACTTACTAAATCCTATGCACAAAACTACCTTAAAAGTACTTAACTTTTTAGATTGCTTTGACGATATTCATTCATCCACTCGCATGTTAAGCTGAACAAAAATAGGTCATGGATTCCTTATTAACTTATGACGCTCCTACAATTTCTCACCGCACTAGTGCCTATTCTCAGCGTTTTTGTGTTGTTGGTTTTGTTCAGACTGCCAGCTAAACAGGCCATGCCTTTAAGTCTAATTTTATGTGCATTAACCACATACATTTTTTGGCAAGTACCCGGGCTACAAATAGTCGCAGCTTCGTTTGAAGGGCTCGTCATCGCATGTACCATTTTGTGGATTGTCTTTGGGGCTATCTTGTTACTCAAAGTCTTACAACAAACTGGCGCAACGACCACGATTAAACAAGGTTTTACTCAGGTCAGCCCAGATAAACGAGTACAACTGATTATCGTCGCTTGGTTATTTGGCAGTTTTTTAGAGGGCGCAGCAGGCTTTGGAACCCCCGCTGCAATCGCAGCCCCATTGCTTGTCGCATTGGGCTTCTCGCCTTTAAGTGCGGTAGTTTTAGCACTCATTGCCGACTCAAGCGCTGTTTCGTTCGGTGCTGTTGGCACCCCGGTTATTGTGGGCATTGGGCAAGGTGCGGTAGGAATGAGCTATCAACAGATCTCAGCCATTGCATTAACAGCTATTGGGATTGATATATTCGTTGCCGCTTTTTTACCACTGATCATGGTTTTAATTTATTGTCGCTTTTTTAATGACCATTCAAGCTGGCGTGAGGGCTTTGTTATGGCCCCATTTGCTATTTTTAGCGCACTGGCTTTTACCATTCCAGCATATTGTGTTGCCTGGTTATTTGGCCCAGAGTTTCCTTCTGTGCTTGGCGCTATGGTTGGGTTGGTTATTGTCTGTCCGCTCGCTCAAAAAGGCTTTTTGCTTCCTAAGTCAACTCAAACACTCTGTACTGCTTCGCTCGATATATCGCCACAAAACGCAACAGCACCAGAGCTAAGTTTGTTCACGGCGTGGATGCCCTATGTGATAGTAGCGTTGCTGTTAGTGCTGACTCGACTCCCCTCTTTACCCTTCAAATCAGCATTGCAGAGCGTAAATATCGAGTGGAATCAAATTCTTGGCTCCCCTATTTCAACAAACATCATGCCTTTATATCTGCCGGGCAGCGTGTTTGTGATCACCGCTTTGCTGGCCATTTGGCTACAACGTGGCACATTCACTCAATTACGCACAGCATTCACGCAAAGCACGAAAATGCTACTGCCTTCAGTCATAGCACTGTGTACAGCCGTGCCTATGGTGCGCATTTTTTTGCGCTCTGATATAAATGGATCTGGGCTCAGCGCCATGCCCATGGCATTGGCTGAAATCACCGCGCACCATTTAGGTCATATTTGGGTTTTTATCGCCCCACTTGTTGGCTCGTTAGGAGCATTTATTGCGGGCTCAGCGACGTTCTCAAATTTAATGTTTTCAAGCTTTCAGCAAGCCATTGCCAGCGGCGCAGGGCTTGATGTTCATCTTGTTTTGGCGCTGCAAATGCTAGGCGCAAATGCTGGTAACATGATAGCGGTGGTAAACGTCGTTGCGGCTGCAAGTGTTGTAGGACTAAGCGGCAAAGAAGGAGAGGTGATCCGCTACACACTATTACCTATGCTTTATTACTGTATGTTTGCAAGCCTTGTTGCATGGCTTGTCTACGTGTAGCTAAAGGCGATGCTTTTTCGCTGTAGATTGGATAAGCAAAGCAGCGCTATATAACGTGACAGTACATTGCCGAGAAAATTTTCGAAGTATTCATTTCACAAATCTTAGTGGTTTGTTTACCCTATTGAAAATTTTCAAATTTTAATGCGAACATCATTATGCTACCTGTCCTTCGTATCTTGCTAATCGAACAAGAGCCAGCCGTCTTACAAGCGCTTTCAACAAATCTGGCAAAAACAATCCCTAACTTTGAACGAGAAGATGTTCAGATAGATATTATCGAATGTCTCGACCTCCCGAACGCTTTGGAACATGTCACCGAAGATGGTGATATTCAGGCTGTGGTTCTGAGTTGGGATGCGCTCAATAAAAGTGAAGAGCAAGTTTACAGTCGATTTATCGACCAGTTAAAGAGCATTCGCCTTGAGTTGCCTGTGTATGTTATCGGCGACGATACCAAAGGACTAGAGATAGTCAACGAATCCGAAGAGATAGAGTCTTTCTTCTTCAAAGATGAAGTTATCTCCGATCCGGAAGCTATTTTAGGCTATATGATCAACGACTTCGACGACAGATCAGAAACCCCATTTTGGACGGCGTATCGCAGTTATGTTGGCGAAGCAAACGACTCTTGGCATACACCGGGGCATAGCGGTGGTTCTAGCTTTAGAAACTCCCCTTATATCAAAGATTTTTATCAGTTTTATGGTCGCAATGTATTTGTTGGTGACTTGTCGGTATCGGTCGACTCGTTAGGTTCGTTGTCCGATAGCACCAACACCATTGGCCGTGCGCAAGAGTCGGCTGCTGCAACGTTTGAAGTTAAGCGCACCTATTTTGTTACAAACGGGTCGTCTACCTCTAATAAGATCATTTTGCAGACCCTGCTTCGCAAAGGCGATAAGGTGATCATCGACCGCAATTGCCATAAATCTGTGCACTATGGCATTTTGCAATCGGCCAGTTTCCCTATTTATTTATCGAGTATTTTAAATCCGAAATACGGTATTTTCGCACCACCGTCGCTTGCTGATATCAAGATGGCGATTGAACAAAATACCGATGCGAAGTTGTTGGTGCTTACCGGTTGTACCTACGATGGTCTGCTGAGTGATTTAAAACAAGTGGTCGATTTTGCCCATCAACATGGGATAAAGGTATTTATCGATGAGGCTTGGTTTGCGTACTCTCTGTTTCATCCCAGCTTACGTTACTATTCCGCGATTCATGCCGGTGCTGACTACGTCACGCACTCTGCGCATAAAGTGGTATCGGCGTTTTCTCAGGCGTCTTATATTCATATTAACGACCCCGATTTTGATGCCGATTTCTTTCGAGAAATTTACAGTATTTACGCCAGTACATCGCCAAAATACCAGCTTATTGCCTCGCTCGATGTGTGCCAAAAGCAATTGGAAATGGAAGGCTATAAATTGCTCAATGCCCTGTTGAACCACGTGGAAGAATTTAAGCAGCAAATGGCCTCGCTTAAGCATATTAAAGTGCTCTCTAAGCAAGACTTTATGGAGATATTCCCACATTTTAGTGGCGATAATATGGGCCATGATCCGCTCAAAATTCTTATCGACATAAGCCAACTGCCCTATTCGTTAAAAGACATTCATAAATTCCTGCTGGATGAAATTGGCCTAGAAATCGAAAAGTACACCCATAGCACCATCTTGGTTCTACTTACGTTAGGCGGCACACGCTCTAAGATCATTCGTTTGTACAATGCCTTGAAAAAACTCGACAGCGGTAAAGTAAAGTTGTCTAAATCGACGCGACGCGCTCGCTTACCTGAGAATTTACCTGCCATAGATTTGGCGTGTATTCCAAGTGATGCATTCTATGGCGAACGAGAATCAGTGCCTATGAGCAAAGCCAACAACCGCATTTGTGCGGGTTTAGTTACCCCATATCCACCAGGTATTCCGCTGTTGGTGCCAGGCCAGCACATAACTGAAGATCATATCGATTACCTAAAAGAGTTGGCAGGGCAAGGCTTGACGATACAAGGCAGCTTTGATGGCGAGATCTATGTACTTGAAGAGAAAAAGGACAAGTAAAAAGCGCCACAGTCTTTGACAACCTCTCTTGGCAGCAAGGTCGCAAGACATTGCTGCTCTATCTGCATTGCGAAAATCTAAGTACAGTCTGCTTGATAGTCGTTGTTTGATTAAAGATTTGCGCGAGTTTAAGGGTTAGGCGGCATAATCTGGCTATTATTTCTTGAGTGTTCTATTGTAGTCGTTTTGAGTATCCCCATTGGCCATGGGTAACTCTTTAATTTATAAAGTCTAAATTGAAGAGGCAAAAGTGCAGCCTCGGATAATGGACGGTTGGATCAATTTCCCAATTTTAAGCGCAGTATTTTAAATAGCTTGTCAGATAAGGCTTTTAATCTGATCAAAGGCAACACCGACTCCGAATACGCTTTTGCATTGTTTATGGATACGATTGATTTTCGTGACAACTTATTGGCTGAAGAGTTAAAGCTCGCACTCTATGAAACCATCAGACGTATTATTCAATTTCGAATAGATAATGGCGCAAATACTAACGCGTTTATTAACTTTGCAGTGAGTGACGGTATCAGTACAGTTGCCACCCGTTTTGCAACGGATGCCAATAGCCAACCTGCCTCACTATTTTATACGCAAGGTACTTTTGACTACGAGCAATTGGCTGACGATATCACCGTTAATAAAGAGTCAAATGGCAATATCATTATATGTTCAGAGCCACTTACCGAAACATCCGAAGGATGGATAAAAGTAGCGCGTAATCACGCCATCGTTGTGGATTCTAATAATTCGGTCACGGTTGAAGCAATTCCAATCCCTTTTCAAAGCTAATGTGTCGTGTATGAGATAGAAAACCAGAGCTGAACGACCATAATTTGAGAATGTGCTCGCAAAGCATAATAATAGTACTTATAAACAACACAACCGCAATCTCCCAGATAAAATGACCGGATTGGTTGGCTTTTTACAAGAGTTTGTAGAAGATTACCCGGAGTATTCCTATGACGTTAAGCGTATTCTGGTCGACGGTGATTTTGTTATCTTCCACTCCCATGCAACGCTTTTCAAAGATGATAGAGGCAACGGCCAAAAAGGGATGAATATAATCGATACTTGGAAGGTTGAAAATGGGCATATTGTTGAGCACTGGGATTCTATTCAAGCACTTGATGGATTTATGCGCTTTTATTCGCAGGTAAGCGGTGGAACTATCCGTAATGATAACGGTGTTTTTTAACGATTAACCCGATGTAAGTAGAATAGTTTGATCCGATTTCTACGACTATTCTACTCTATACTTCCATATTAGAAACCAATAGTTACTTACTATTTAAAGCCATAAAGCTGACTTTTACGATTTCTTAAACATTACTGTTCACCTAAATAAATAACTCTGCCTGTAAACAAAGAGCAAGTTCCCTCTATACTAAGCATAATGCAGATAAAATATTTAACGGACCTATGCACACAAAGCTCACATTACTTGAACACAGAGTTCAGCAATTAGAAGCCCAACTTGAAGAAACAAACGCCGAACGCATAAAATACAAAAAGTTATTCGATGTATCTGGCGATGCGCTCTCTATTATCGACTTGAGTACCGGTCGCTTTATTGAATGTAACCAAGCCGCTGTTGTGTTGCACGGAGTAGCAAGCAAAGCGCACTTCCTTAAGCTACGCCCTGCGGATATTTCTCCGCAATTTCAGCCCTGTGGCAGATCCTCTGAAGAAATGGCGCGTGAATATATCGAAAACACATTTACATCAGGGCCTCAGCTGTTTCAATGGACTCACTCTCATTCAGATGGTTCAACGTTTCCTTGCCTAGTTTCTCTCACAGCGCTTCCTCTTGAAGATAAAAACCTCGTACTAGCTATCGGTCGAGACATTACAGAGCTGTATGAAACACAAATTCAATTAGATAATGCTATCAGCGATATAGAGCGATTTCAGTCAGCATATTTAGAAGAAAAAGAAAAATTTGAGCAATTTGTTAATTTAGCGCCAGTTGGTATCGCTATTAGCCGTTTGTCTGATGGTTCTTTTGAATATGTAAATGATGAGTTCAGCTATTTTAGTGGCTACAACGTTGATGAGTTAAACAATATGGATTATTGGCAACTCACACCCAAAAAATATGAGCAACAAGAACAACAACAGCTCGAGTCTTTAATGGCGCATGGACGGTACGGCCCTTACCAAAAAGAGTATATTCATAAGCGTGGCCATATGTACCCAGTTTTACTATCTGGTGTAAAAATAGCTAAAAGTGATGGTAGCGAATACATATGGTCTGTTGTTCAAGATATATCAGTACAAAAAAGCATTGAAAAACAATTGCAGGCAACAAAAGAAGAGGCAGAGCTGAGTGCCTTTAGAATGAAGCTTGCGAATGACTCTGCAGGCATCGGCGTGTGGGAGTGGGATGTCATTACCAATGAGCTAATATGGGATGAGTGGATGTACACGCTCTATGGTATCGATGAAACAGACTTTTCGGGAGCCTATGAAGCATGGGAAAACAGTGTTCACCCTGATGATATAGCAACGACTAAAGCGCAACTATTCGACGCAATCGCTGGAAAGGGCCGCTATGATCCCGAATTTCGAGTGGTTCATCCAGATGGGCAAATAAGAACCATGAAGGCAAGCGCTGAAGTCATTAGAGATAATAAGGGTCAAGCCCTAAAAATCATCGGCGTGAACTATGATATCACTGACAAAGTCAATGCGATTGCTGAATTAAAACAAGCTACACAAGCGGCCGATGAAGCCAATCGCGCTAAAAGCGAGTTTTTAGCCAATATGAGCCATGAGATCCGCACTCCAATGAATGCAATTCTGGGCAGCTTGCAGTTGCTACAAGCTACCCCACTCAATGAAGATTTAAAAACTATTCTCGTTAATGCATCGTCTTCAGCTAAGTCGCTACTCACACTTATCAATGACATACTGGATTACTCTAAAATAGAGAACAATAAACTAGAGCTTGAACAACAACCTTTTTTATTTGCCGAAGTAGTCAGTTCGGTAAGATTTGATGTTGATACACTGGTTAGCAATAAAGGTATTAGCCTGACCCATACCCTTGATGAAAGCTTTATCGACGGTTGGTTAGGTGACATTGTGAGAGTAAAGCAAATTCTACTTAATTTGGTGTCAAATGCGGTTAAGTTTACCGAAAAAGGCAGTGTTAAAATCGTACTTAGCTGTAAAGAGCATGAAGGAAAAAAAGCCGTATGTGTCACTGTCATTGATTCAGGGATCGGCATGAGTGAAACCGCACAAGCTCGCATATTTGAGCGTTTTGAGCAAGCCGATAGCTCCACCACACGAAAATTTGGTGGCACGGGACTTGGCATGTCTATTACCATGAGCCTAGTAAAACTGATGGGGGGTACAGTTAAATTAACGAGCAAGTTAGGCGTTGGCACAACCATAGATGTCATATTGCCACTGGAGCCAACTGATAGAAATATTAAAAGCCAAGTACACAAAGCAGTAATCGCACCTCAGCTAGATGGAAAGCACATCCTTGTCGCCGAAGATAACCCAATTAATCAGGTACTTATTAGGTCGATGCTCAAAGATACCCATGCCACAATCTCACTAGTGGAAAATGGTAAGTTGGCAGTCGATGCCGTTAAAAATGAACACTTTGATTTGATCCTTATGGATATACAGATGCCTGAAATGGATGGCGTTGAGGCGTTAAATGAAATATCTAAAATCAAACCTGATATTGATATCGTCGCACTTACTGCAAATGTCATGGTGGCAGACGTTGAAAGGTATTTACAACAAGGCTTCGTAGCGCATATTGGCAAACCCGTCGATATGAATCACTTATACGGTGTATTAACTCAATATTTAACCTAAACTCGGGGTAATAGATATGACAAAGTTAGTTATATCAGTCCATTACCAAATCATACAGTGCTGCTATTTTGTGCAGTTCATGGCGAGTTCGCGTACGTAATAGCGAGCGATTGCTAGCGAATTCAACGCAGAAATACGCAAAAAGTGCAGTGCTGTAGCATGTTGCTTATCCCAAGTTCAGGTTACTTAACTTAAAGTTGCTCACATAGTCACCTATATGAGTAACTTTCCAATCGACATAACCGAAACGTTAAACCATTAAAAGATTATATTTTTTAATAGTTTGGCATAATTTTAATGCTTACAAATGATACCGATTTGCTGAATTGAGTGGCCTCTATTTAGTTGAGAAAACCTACCGATAGCAAGGCAAAATAAGTCGCTATTCAGTTGCTCTAAATAAGAAACTTTTAACACAGCGAGTGTTACGATTTAGTATATGGAATACAACTTATTACTCGTAAAGATAAGCCGCTGCAGCTTGGCTCATTTTCTTAAAGTCATGACCAACGCCCTTTACCGTATGGTGCTGCCAATTAAAGGTTGCTCCCAACTTATTCGCGTATCGCTCACTATGCTCAAAAAAGTGGTGGCTTCTTGAGAGTCTACCTAACCCTCGTTTATCTGTTGTAGGCGTATGGAGCATACTGCCTCGGGTTTCATTTTCATTATCCAACTCACCAATTAATAAGGTAAGCTTTTTGGCAAAACTATGGCGCAAATGCTCATCTGACAAGCGGCTATTTTTTAATCCAAACGGAATATTTTCGTTGCGATTAGCTTGGGTGTAAAAGCCCGAGTTTGCAGCCACTATCCGCTCGGCTTTTGAATCCGCTTGAAATATGGCAAAACGGTGTAGTATTTGTCCACCGGCCGAATGGCCAAAAATATCATAATGAGTTTGTGGTGCCGCCAACGCGCCAATGGCACTTTCAAAAATTCGGTCAAAGTCGTTAAACATCCAAGTTTGTGCCTCATTATTGATATCAAATACCAATTCATTGTTTTTAAAACGGTATTTACTGGTTTTTTGTCCCTCAGCCAGTGCTTGTTTATTATTAAAAACCAAGTTCGACACTATGCCAGCCAAATGGTAGCTAGCAAAGTCATACTCCTGTTCAGCATAAGCTGGTGATAGTATCAGTACGTTATGCTTCTCTGAAGCCTCCACCCAACTATCTCGGTAACTCCAAGCATTTCGCCCCGCCCCAGGGATAACCAATAATACCTTCGAGTTGCTATTGAAATCGCGTGGCTTATGGTAGAACACATTGATGAGTTTATCCTCACGCCCTTGCCCACCTGAAATAAAATAGTTCCCGGAGCCTGTGTGAAGTGTTAAACCTTGAGTAACCGTTCGCGGGTGCAGCTCGATGAGGTTCATTTTACAAATTGGGCACTGTCCGTCCTGCTCATAGACGGTCGTTTGATATATATTCTTAACGTGAGGGCACAGTTGACAGACATACTTTACCTTTGTGTCATTGCCTACTTTCACCAACGGTGCGTGTTCATGATTATGAGTTAGCTGTGAAGGGACTGATTGAGCAGTAGCTTGATTGCTAAATACCAGCGAGATAATAAATAGTGCTAAAAACTTCATAATAATTCCTCACTCTGTGTTAAAAAAGCGCTGCGATAAGCGCTTGGACTAACAGAAAAATTGCGCTGAAAAGCGCGATTAAAGCCATGACTGGTATGATAACCAAGGCTAAACGCTATCGATTTTATGCTTTTATCAGACGTAGCCAGCAGTTCACTAGCTAGTTGCATGCGGTACTTTTCAATATATTGTGCAGGTGTATTATCGGTCTCTGATAAAAACAATCTGTGACATTGTCGCTCACTCAGATGCACCACTTGTGCTAGGTCTTGCACCGAAATCTCTTCATGCACATGCTCTTTTATCCATTCATTGACCATTTCCATACGTGGCGTTCTGGGCTTTTGCATGTTTAATAAATCAGAAAACTGCTTTTGATTGCCTGAGCGCTTTAAATACACCACTAAGTGTTTTGCAACCTGATGAGACGCCGCTTTTCCTAGGTCTAGCTCAATTAAGCGCAACGTTAAGTCAATACCAGACGTAACCCCAGCAGACGACCAATAGCGCCCGTCTTGAACATAGAGTTTTTCGCAATCGACATTTAAATGTGGAAATTGCATTTTAAGGTCTTCGATAAACGCCCAGTGAGTCGTGACATTGGTGCCTTCTTTAAGTCCGGCTCTGGCAGTAAAGTATACGCCTGTGCATATTGATACAACTCGCTCACAGCGCGACATCAGGCTCGCAAGCGCCTGCAGTTGTTGCGCCGTAAATGATTCACTTCTGGAGCCCTTTCCTCCAGGGATCACCAAAGTATGACACTCCTCAACCTCGCTAATTGCCAATTCAGGCATAATTTGCAACCCTGCTTCACAACGCACGGGCCCGTTGTTAAAACCAATCACTTTGAGAGAATAACTGTCTGATACTGCCTGACTGGCTTCGTAAAAGGCAGATTGAGGGCCCGACAAGTCAAGTAACTCCATACCTTCGTAGGCTAAAAAACAAATACGTTTATACATTGCGCTTTTCTACTTAATAACACAGTAGCCAAGTATACATCTAAACCAAGTATGGCTTAAACGACACCAAAGCAACCAATGCTGCCATTATTAATCAAAAATTAGTATCCGTTTAGCCTAACAAAGATAAGGGGTAACGATAGGTTTACCCCTTATCTGCGTTGTTTATTCGCTCGCAAGCGCCGCGGCGGGCTTAGCATGAATCGCTTTAAATGCAATCACCATAATTGTTACGTAAGCAATTACCAAGCTTACAGCAACCCCCACAGCAAACGCACTTACCGGCAACTCTATACGATAGATAAAGTTATTCAACCAGTTGCTTACATGCCAATACGCAACTGGTAATGCCAGTATATTTGCCAGTAATATCAATATCGTAAATGGACTTAGTAACATAATGCATAACTGATAGTTTGCTGCGCCCAATACCTTACGAATGGCAATTTCTTTCACTTTACGTTGCGCCATAAAGGCTGCCAGTCCAAGCAAACCTATACTTGTCACCACAAATGCAAGTACGGTAAATACGTTCAGTAACTTAGTTTGTAAGGTTTCGTTTCGATAAGAGGCTGAAAACAAGTCATTGAGCCAGTCATATTTAAATGCCACATTACTATCTAGGCTCAACCAGATCTGCTCTAACTCTTTCACTGTATCTAGGTCCGCGTTGCCTGTTAGGCGTATTGATAACCAACGTAATGATAAGTCTTGTGGTTGCTCAGATAATACGTACAGCATGGGGGCTAGTTGGTTTTTGGCATTAATATAGTGAGTATCTTCAGTAACGCCTATGATTTGATGAGTATGAAAGCCCTCATTGGTCCCCCCCAATACGATGCTCTTGCCAACAGCGTCCTCTGCGCTCCACCCCAAAGTTTGCGCCAACGTTAAGTTGATCACTAATTTGCCCATACTATTTGCAATGTTTTGTTTATCTTCTTTATAAGCATCATTGACATACGCCTTCCCAAAGCCTCTTCCCGAGAGTATTTTAATGCCAAATGTAGCAAAGAAATCATAGCTCACAGGGTTATTCCCGACCCATACTTCAGTATCCATCGCATCGGGTCGTCTAACCACATGAGAAGTGCGCGTAGCCTTGGTTGGCACGGTATGAGACATCGTAACCGCTTCTACTTCACTGAGCTGCATTGCTTGAACTTTAAAAGCGTTGTAAACACTGGCACCGCGGCTCACTACCAGTACATTGTCTCGGTCATAGCCTTGGGGCATATTTTGCACGTAGTGCATTTGCCAATTCACCACTAAGCTCACGACCAATAACAAAGCCGCAACGGCAAACTGAGACACAATCAGCAGTTGCCTAAATAACACATTACCGCGAGATGTATTAATTACCCCTTTAAGCACCAGTGCAGCGCTTTGACTACTTAAGAAAAATGCAGGGTACCCACCAGCTAGCAATGACACTAAAACACAAATAGCAAGCAACTGCCCACACAACTGACTATTTAACTCAATTGCTAAGTTCACGTTCATTAACTGATTAAACCACGGCAAACAAAGATATACGCCAAGAATAGCGAATACAGCTGCCAGCAATGTGAGTAAAGTAGACTCAAATAGATATTGAGTAACCAGCTGCAGGCGGCTTGCACCGATGGCTTTTCGCACCCCCACATCTTTACCTCTGCGCATCGCAGCAGCAGTCGCCAAGTTGGTAAAGTTAACACTTGCCAAAAACAAAATAAGCACAGCAATAATACTAAACGCCTTGACCATCATTTCACTGCCTGATGCAACGAGTGATCGCGTAGTGGTATTGTTTAAATACACATCAAGTAAAGGTTCAAATTCAACACGGTAGCGCTTGTAAGAAGTCAGCCCTTTGACTCGTTGGTCATAAAAGTTACTCACACTGTCGTTTAGCGCAAGCACATCAGTGGCACTTTTAATTTTGGCAAAAGTTATGGTTGCATTAAAGTTCCAAAGTTGTGTCCACTGTATATTGGGTAACAAGCCAAAGTAACTTTTTAGTGGTAACAATATTGTTTCTGGTAGGGTATGCGGCTGCAGTGTTTTTTTGATTACGCCAGTTACCAAATATTGTTCACCATTAACCGTTAATGATTGACCAATTATATTGTTCACTCTGCCAAAATATTTTTGCGCTAATAGTTGATGAAGCACCACACTATTAGGTGAATTAAGCGCCGTGTGAATATCTCCTTCGATAAGCTCAAAGTCGAAAAAAGTGAAAAAGTTGCTATCTACAAAGATGGCTTGTTGAGCATATACACCGTCGTTTTGCTTTATCGAGACTGACGATGATGAAATACGCGTTACGTCTTCTACTTGTTGAAAATTGCTATTTAATTCACCGGCCAGCCGAATAGGTGTTAACGCTTGAGGTTTGTTGTCATCTCTAAACAAATTTATCCGATAGATATCTTTTGCATCTGTAAACTGGGTATTGTAACTCGATTGATGAGCAACATATTGCTGGATTAAAACATAACATCCAATCCCTATCACCAAACCCAATAACTGGATAAGACTAGTGAGTTTATCTCGGTATAAGTGCCGAAATGCCACAAGAAAATAAAGCTTAAACATTTACAGCCTCCTTGCTTTGGCCACGTCTTGCTTTAACAACGGCACTGTCTGTTCGTACTTGGCCATCTAAAAGTTCAATAACACGCGTGCCAAAATGTACATGTTCAGGCGCATGCGTTACCATCAAAATAGTCGTGCCATCTTCTTGGTTTAATTGGCGAAGCAACTGCATTACCTGCGTTGAGTTGTTTGAGTCTAAATTTCCGGTTGGCTCATCCGCCAAAATAAGCGCAGGTTTAGTTACAATAGCGCGCGCAATCGCAACTCGCTGCTGTTGACCACCAGAGAGCTTTGCGGGTAAATGCTCGCGGCGATGTAAAATATCAACACGACGCATCACCTCTTCTACGCGTTGTTTTCGCTCTTGCTTACTTACTTTATGATAAATGAGCGGCAGCTCAATATTTTGCTCTACTGTGAGCTCATCTAACAAATTAAAGCTTTGAAAAATAAAGCCAATATACTGCTTACGCAATACTGCTTTACTTGCCTCGCTGATGCGCTCTACTTGAGTATCAAAAAAAGTAAACTGACCTTCGTCGATGCTATCCAGCATACCTAACACATTAAGCAAGGTAGATTTTCCACAGCCAGAGGGCCCAAGAATTGATACAAACTCCCCTTGTTCAATACTCAAACTCATATTATTAATGGCTAGAGTTTCAACATGCTCTCCAACAAAAGACCGAGATATTTTATTTATTTTAATCATTACGTTACCTGCTTTTAGTTATTTTTGATTATGGTTAGGTGTTCAGCGTCAGCAAAGCTGGCATAAGAAGAAGTGATCACCTGCTCTTGAGGGGCAAGCCCAGACAGCACCTCTATATTTTGTGGATTTTTTCGACCTGTGGTGATCATGCGCTTAGTGGCTTGCTCACCATTTTCTGATAATACAAACACCCAGTTGCCTGCGGTGTATTGCATAAAACCACCATTAGCAATCTGTAGTTTGCTTTCACTGCTTGAGAGGTTAAATTTAAGTTGTAAGCTTTGTCCTAAGCGCAGTTGCGACATCACACTTAGCTCATTGATATTGAAATCTATTTTAAATGTCCCCTGCTCAATACCGGGATAAATTTTAGCAACTGATAGCTCTATGGTTTGCTGACCCAACAAAAAGGTGGCTTTTTGCTCCTTGTGTACGCGACTGATATAAAACTCATCAACTAACGCCGACACTTTATAGCGCTCAATCAAGTCAACTTGCCCGATACGTTGCCCGTTACTTTTTGACTCCCCTACTTTGGCATCTAAAAAGGTTAGCTGCCCGGCACGCGGTGCTTTGATCACCAGCTTATCTAAGCTAGCGCGAGAGATAGCTAAGTTTGCTTCCAATGTTTTGATACTTTGTGACAGTTGCTCTAACTGTTGAGTTTGCAGCAACGCCTCTTTTTGCTGGCTCTGTTTGACCGTTTCACGGTATTTTATTTGATACTGCAACTCGTCTTGCGTCTGTTCAAAAGCCTGCTGAGAGATCAGTTGTTGATCGGCCAAGCGCTTGTTACGTGCAAACTCCTTTTCAAGCTTAAGCACCTCATAATCAAGCTCTATTACATCTCGCTTGAGTTTGAGTTGATTTTGCTCAAGCGCCAAGCGCGTGTTACGCATGTTATTGATCTGCTCCGATACCTCGGCCTCTCTGGCCAACACATTAAGCTGTAAGTTGGTGTTGCTAAGTTTTAGTATTGGCTGATCTTGTGCGACCAATGCCCCTTCTTGCACATAAACTTGTTCAACACGTCCGCCATCTATGGCATCAATATAAATCGTGTCTTGTGGTTCAACCACTCCTCTTAGAGGAAGGTACTCAGTGAATGCCCCTTGCGAAACCGCGCTCACCGATAACGAACCTTGCGGTACGTTATAAGTCTTACCTTGCGAGACATTGTTACTTGCAAAAGTGATCGCGCCATACACGCCAACTGCGCTAAGGCCACCAATAAGCACCTTGGTGTAAACTCTTGAGTTTGTTTTTTTTGAAATTGGTATATCCATACATGCTCCTGCCAAACTGGTTAGCTAGAGCATGCTCATGAACGTGTAAAAAGTAAGGAACGCTAAATGATTTATGAGTGAATTGTTTGCGCAAAGTTGTGACCAAGTGAGTGGTCACAACTTTTATAAGTATTAATTACAATAAGATAAACTAATACTATGGTGAGATAGTTACCATAACATCGGCAATGGCTTGCGTCATTTTGGTTGCTAATATGCCATGTTTGTTCACACTAAAGTCGAGTGTTTCTGGCTGGATACCCCATTGTGATACACGTTCATCATCTATTGATGCATATTGAATCTGCGTACTATTTTGAGTTGGGCACAGCACACCTTGTTCAAAACGATGCAAATTCAGTTTTCGCTCACTTAACGCAGGCTGACATACCAAGGGTAAATCTCTCATTCGCTCAGCGTGTGCTGACAATAAGACAACCTGACCGCTTTGCTGTGCAACCAGTGCATATTGCTGCTGGGCTGGTAAATACAGGCCACCAACATAGCCTTGCACAAAATCTGTGAGCTCGTCGTTCGTTAAGTCAAACAGCATCATATGCCAGCGGTTGTCAATCAGCGAGCTAAACAGCAGTTTCTCGTTCGATTGCCAACTAGCTGCTTGGATCGATTGATTGTTTAGTGGTAGCTGTCGCATAGTTTTCGTTGCTATATCAACAACAAATAATTGATTGTCAGCTAATACCAACAACTTTGAATCATCAAAAGAGAATGCCAAGTGATACAACTTTACCTGATGCTCAAAAGATGAAATAGCCATGGGCGCTGTCATTGTGTCATCAGTTTTTTGGACCAAGTATACCTCAGAGCCCGTTGAGCGCTTTGATACAAACGCATAACTGCTGGAATGATTTGCTAATGCTGGCAAGTAATCCATTACCGATGAGTTATTTTGCTCAACAACTTGTGAGCGCATATGAGTTTGCTCAAAAAAGCTGTGATAAACCAAATCGCGATTAAGAAGATAAGAAACGAAAACATAATCTTGCCCATTATTAACCCGCTGCATATGTTTAACCCGAGAGGTGTTACTAGCCACAACTGCGCGTTTTTCGCCAGCTAAACTGCTTTGCCATAACTCATACGCGGGATGTGGCGAAGGGTGAACAATACTTTCACTATCATGGCTAAACACAACAGACCGCATTAAATAATTGAGTTGCCCTGTTTTAGTTAGCACTGCACCATCTAAAGATAAGGTATAAATAGCAGTGACAGGCGCAAACTCGCTATTAAGCATCACCAGTGATTTGCCATTTGGTGCAATATCAAAGGCATAATTACCTTTACCGGCGGTAATTGGCTGATTCAGGATCTCTTTTTTACCCGTTGCTAAGTCCAGTCTAAATATTTGATAGCCCTGTTTTAAGGAAACCCTATCGTTAAAAAATAGCGATTTCCCGATGGGTGAAAACACTAGGTGTGGCGCGCTTTGCTCACCGCAAGCGCTTAGCCGCTGCCATGATTGCACATTGTCTACTTGCGTGAGCGCTGCTTTATAAATCACACATTGCTCCGCCGATTTTGCAACAAATGCCACCTGTTTACCATCTGGCGACCAAGCCAAACGAGACAATTGCCAGTCAGGCAAACTTAGTACAACACGCTGATGGTCGCCCAGTTGCTCTATCACAATTGTAGAAGCGCCTTGTGCACTGACGTTGGTGTAAGCAATACGTGTCAAGTCGGGCGACATAGCAGGAAACAGCTCTTGCCCTACATCTCGAGTAAGCGGTTTAATTGATTTGGTATGTAATGTACTGGGTGCAAAATATTGCGCTGCCAACATACCTATGCCCACCAGTAACACCGCCACGAGTGAGAACACCGTTTTTCGAGTAGTAGCACGTCTATGAGGCAGCTCTAGAGTGCTGATGTTTTTTTGAGTGGGCTGCTCACTGGCAGTAACAACCTGAGTTAGGCAGTAGCCTTTACGCGGCACCGTAACTATAAACTGTGGCGTTTTAGGATCATCGCCCAGCGCCCTTCTTACTTTAACTAAGGTGCGGCTAATAGCATTGTCAGTCACTATTGTGCCCGCCCAAACTTGTTCCATTAGCTCATCTTTGCTGATCACCCGTTGTGGATTTTGGAAAAAATATACCAATAGATCATATACTTTTGGTGCCAGCGGCACGACTAACCCAGCACAACGCAGCTGTTGATGATGCGTGTCGATTTCAAATTGTTGGCAGTGTAAGTAGCGCAACCTTAAACCTTATTCTTTTTATTTTATAAATACACCGCTGTAGCTTACTGCAAATCGATAAATTAGGTAAGCCAACGCAGCTTAAAGATGAAGTTTTGTGTTATCACGCATTTAAGTCATAACAATCAGCTTTCATGTTGATATTTACGCAGCCTCAGTACGCTGCTTAAAGTAGGCTAAAGTTTGCCGGATTGGGTAGATAGACATCGCAGTTACTGCAATTATATTGCAGCTCCAAACTCCGATTGTATAAATGGGAGAAAGCTCATGATAATCAAAATAGCCTCTGGCCAATAACTGAATAAATATCAACGTAATAACAGTAAACTTTGCGTACAAACAAAATCTCGCTGTTTGCGAAAACAAACAGCCTTTCATCCTGTGTGCAATAGTAAGCATTGCAATAAATAAAAAGAGGTTTCCAATCATTCCAGCATAGAACACTCTAATGCGATAGACCTGTTCAAACTGCAACGACAGCAGATATTGCTCAATTTCACTTCCATAAAGATGAGATAACCCAAAACACAATATCGTGATAAAACAGGAATGCATTTCATGCAGTTGTAGTGATTTTAAATCTTTCCCTCGCGCATAAAATAATGACCAGCCATGTTTTGGCAATTGCGTTACTAAAAACCAGAGTACAATAAGCGACTCATAGCCCTTCAATATCCATCCTAATTGATATAAAAACTCATTCATGGACAACTGCTCTATAAGTGCCGATTTCGAGTAAGCTAATAAGCACTATAAAGCCTCTCTACGTTGTTTAATAAAAACTAGGGTTTGACGGATGGGGTAAACAGACATCGCAGACACTGCGACTATATTGCAGATCCAAACTGCCACAAAGTAAACCATCACAAGCGCATGGTAATCAACATACCCCCTTGCGATAAGCTGTATAAATTGCAAGGTGATTACAGCAATCGTGGTGTACATACACACTCTAGTCGTTCTAGAAAATAAACATTGCCGAGCCCGATGATAACTGAAGATCACTATCAGATAGATGAACTGAATGATCATACCTGATATGTAAAAAACTTTGATTTTATTATTTAAATCAGCGATGAGCGGACTTACAAAAAACTGCTCGATTTCAGAGGCGAACACATGGAAAACGAACATACAAAGAATAGTCATAAAGCAAGAATGCATTTCGTGATGCTCTAAGGATTTGAATGACTTTCCTCGTACGTAAAATAATGACCAACTATATTTTGACCATTGCGATACGAAAAACCAAAGAAGAAGAGCAAATTCATACCCTTTAATTATCCACTCTAACTGATACAAAAACTGACTCATGAACGGTAACTTTATGTTGATTATATTTGTAAAGCTTCATGTGACTAAAACTATCGTTCACTTCTAAGCATTTTTTTACCCTTAAAACAGTGCAGTCACCTCTGGTTTATTCGAAAGCATTACTGATCTTTTGCTAAACCCTAGCCTATTATTAGAATCATTAAACTGTGTTGGATACCTTTCTAAGAAACAAAATTTATCACAAGTGGATAACTTATGTTCACTTTTTAAAATAAACCAAAATTTGGCGGACTGGATAGATTGAAATAGCAACAACACCAATTAAGTTGCTCGTCCAAAATATTGACTTATAAACAGGCTTTAATTCATGATAATCAAAATAACCTCTTGCTATCAACTGCATCATGGCAACTCCCATTATAATGAATGTCGTATAAGAGCATATCCGAGCTGTTAAAGAAAACAATAACCTTTGCATTCTATGCAAGCAAAACAGAGTTAGCAAAAACATGAACTGGTTAACTAATATAACCAGGTAAAAAACCCTTATTTTGTCCCCCAGTTCTGGCAAAAATAAGGCTAGAAGAGCTACTTCTATTTCGGTTCCGATCAAATGGAAGATTAAAAAGCACACAATAGTTGTAGAGTAAGAGTGAATCTCATGAGATCTTAAGGACACGAGAGAGTTACCGCGCACATATAACAATGACCAGCTATAGGCGGAAAAATGAGTTACAAAAAACCAACTCAATATCAAGATCTCATACAATAATACAATCCGATTTACTGAAAATAAAAACTCTTTTAGGTCCATAGCGCCATTATCTATAATAATTTCATGAAATTTGAGGTTATGAGGTAGGAGAGTATAAGAATTTAAAACGATATATCTAATAAAAACATGCAATTATCCTAAATCTATTTTTTACTAAAAGTCTAAGCATTCCTACTACCTACAAGTGTTCTTCACTTAAACTAACTAAATATGCATAGAGCATCAGTAAACATACCATATCTTCTGTAAGCATGCTTTGTAAAACAGTCAAAGCCCACGCTAAACAAAGTACCTGAGCTATTAGATAAGTACTGAGTAAAAACATGGTTCACCTTCAGTCAATCAAGCTTCGGAGTAAAGATATAAAATGCTAATTTTTAGAAAGTAAGATGAAAAAACATACTCAACACTGTTTATAAAATCCGGCATACATTACATCTAACGAGACTTCTAAGTATTGCGAACTTTATCCCCAAATCCGGGTCTATTTATGCTAATTTAGAACCTTGAAACATTGCTCACAACACACATAGTTAGGTATTGGCTAGTGGACACATTACTTAAACAACACTTTTATCGATTGAAAGATTATCAACTCATGTTGATTGGCTGGGCAGTGATCCTCACTGTTGTTTGCTTAAACTGCACGGCGCACAGTTTATTGATTGCTAAAGAGCGAGTTGATATTGCCTCTTCTATCATTTGGTCACTGCAAAAGTTTGGTGTATGGCTAGTCATGACGCCTGCGCTGTGTAATGCATTAACTAATCGCGATAATACATCATTAACCGCGCACTATACTTTGGTCGGTGCTTATGCGGTGAGCTTTGCGCTTGCCGTAAATACCGCTTTAGATATCACCTTAGAGCAATTAACTTGGCAAGAGAGCTTAGTGTATCAGTGGCATCATCATGTCATCGCGTACATCTCGATTGTATGCGTGTGGCATCTAAAGCATCGCATTTTATATAGCAACGCCTCGCTGACCAACGCCGATGTACGTAAGTTATGTCAGCCCAAACCTTTTCAAAAAAGTGAAGCGACCAAAACAGCGCACACTCACCCACAGCAAATAAACGAAAGTCAAACGCTAGCAAAGTATTTAGACCTAGATAATACTCAGATCCCCCTTGATGATATTATGTTTATAAAAGCAGCTGGCAATTACATTGAAGTGACCAGCAATACAAAAACGTACTTACTGCGCGCTACGATGAAAGAGCTTAACGAGCTACTACCCAGTGACCAGTTTTTCCGCAGCCATCGCTCGTACTTCATTAATATGGCTTACGCGCAAAAAGTGATTAACGAACGCTCTGGCCACGGAATAATCATATTAAAAACCCAGCAGCACGTTCCTGTTAGTAAAAGTAAACGCCAAGCTGCACATGCTATGTTAGGTCAATAATCACAAGCAACTGGGACGAATGGAGGATATTAAACAGGTCATCCCAAAATGAGCGATTTCATCACTGAAGTGTTGGCTCATACCCAATTGCTCTTTAACTTATGCGCTACGCAAGTTTAAGGAGCAAGTTATTATGAACCAACACACTTTAGGTACCACAACCCGTTTACTACATTGGCTAGTAGGACTGACCATGTTAAGTCTTATTACTATCGGCTTTTATATGGTTAACCTTGAAGCATGGGGGCTATACCCTATTCACAAATCTCTTGGCGTATTAGCTTTACTGCTCATATTACCCCGAGCTATTCATCGTGTTAGGCAGGGCTTTCCCAAACCTGTGGCCGAGATGTCGGTGACCATGCAAAAGCTCTCGCACGGTGCGCATTGGTTACTATTACTCGGTACCCTTTTGATGCCAATAAGCGGTATGCTTTATTCTGGGTTTGGCGGTTATGGTATTGATATATTTGGTTTGATTTTGGTTCATGAAAACATCGTCAACGATGAAGTAGTGGCGATTAATGACCACATATTTATCGTTGCCAAAAATGCACACAGTCTGATTGGCTACGCTTTGAGCGCCCTTATCGTTGCACATATTGGCGCTGCCGTTAAACACCATACTATTGATAAAGATGCCACGCTCAGAAGAATGCTAGGTAAAGCATAACTAACCTTAAGTAGCTCAATTACACCATCTAACTGGCAGGCCTTTCTGGCCTGCCTAATTTATTACTACTTATTGTTTAAAAAGCTTATTTTTAAGTTCTCTATCGCACAACCAAACTGGCTTTTGTTCACCCGCATAAAGCGTGTGTGCTCATCCGCTTGAAAAGTAAAATAAAACTCGCCATGTAGCGCTTGGGCTTGTTTTTGCTTGGCCAAGCACATCGCTTGGGTCAACGAGCGTAACTTCGCGTCATCTAAAATATTAGCAAATCGCTGCTTAGGCAACGCGGGTATTTTGATATCTGGTAACGCGTTGTGCACAGTGCGCTCATTCAGTACAAAGCCTTGCTGTTTTTGTTCAATTTGCGCACCGCTTGGCCAGTAAGAGTAGCTAAATTGTTGCTTTGACAGCGACTTTATATGCACCACACCATGTTTGCCGACCACTGTCATAACTTGTCCTGATGAAGAGTTAATAACCGCTAGTGCCGTTGTTTCATCTACACCAAAGCCATATGGCTGGCTTGTCTCATTTAATAAGACTGCTAGTCGCAGGGTACGGTTTCGTTCGCTGAAGTGCGTATCTAAAATGCCCAAGCTAAAGGAGCCAAGCCCTCCTGCACTTTGATATGTAAGGGCATCTACCGATAGCCCCTGCTTGCAATCTTCAACGCATCTAGCACTGGGTGCAGCTTGGGCAAATGCCCCGTCTTTTAACGCCAACTCACTGCTGCCATTACTGATCATCGTCACTTGACCAAACTGATTTTTACCGCCACTTTGCACTGCAGTGCCTGCACTTGTACCAATTAACAAAGGCCGGTTTAATATCGCTTGAGTCCAAGGATACGCTTGCCCCTTATCATCGAACATTACTTGTCTTGTTAGGCTCTGATCTCCCCCGTTGAACATAACCCCAGTACTTTGCTCTATCATTTTAACAAGGTGCGTCACGCCTTTTTCGCATAACTCTTGCTCGGCAGCAATGCGGTCACCATAGATATTTTCACGGTTGTATAGCTGCATAGTTTGTTGGCGTATTTCATCTAGCTTATTACACTGGCCTGTGGTGATAGCTTTTGCAAGGGCTGGAGTAAGCGCTAACCACTGAGCTTGCTCTACCGTTTGACTAAGTAACCCTTCATAAAAATCAGCTGATTCATACGGGTCTCGACTTGATGCGGTAACGGCAAGTAGGCTAGGATTTTGCTGTGCTACTCCAGCGGAGGCCTTTATAAAATTGACAATATCATTACTAGCACCCTCACGATTACTTTGAATGTTCACTTGTTCTTTGATACGACTTCCCTGCTTATTCAAGATTGGCTTTTCGAGCATATCTAGAACAAAATAATACTCAAGATCAGTCAATTGGCTTAACAGCGCGTTATCAACATCACGCCACAGCCAAAGCAACGTCTTTTTATTCACTGCGCTTGAATGCTGCTTAGCTATTTTTGTAAGCACTGCGTTCACTTTATTTTTACGCTGCAGATTTGTACTTGGCCAAAGCGTAAGAATACGCGCTATGGTTTTAGCATCTACTTTAAATTGATTGGCTGACTTACCCTTTGGGATACCTTTTTTATTGCAATTTTCAGGATTTAAACTGGAACAAGTCGTCAATGCTCCGCCAATTAATATCAATGTTTGCGATTTTTCATTTGCAGTCATTTTCGCCGAAAAAGAAGCTAAAAGCAGAAAAAACGGCCACAAAAATCTTGTTTTAAAGTTATCGGATATAACCTTGTGAATTCTAAACATCACGTTCTCACTCATGTTGAGGTTAAAAAAAGTGCTTGCAGACACAATTATGCCTTGCTATAAAAAAAAGGAACTTTAAAACGCGAGTAAGCTAGCACTGACCGGTTAGCTTTGTCAAAAACCTATTTGGATTGGAATTATGTTTAAAAAAGCAACATCGCTTTGTACATATTTCTACTCTCCTCACTACCTTTCGGAGTGGTTTGACGAGTAGCCAACACCTCACAACTCATTGTTTTGTGAGGGGCTGTTTGTGTTCATCCATCACTGCCCTGCCTGAATAACCATAATAATCGAGTTTTTGGCACACTTGCGCCTGCTCGTTAAAGACATAAAGGTAATCCGTCATGTTTCGTCGATTAACTATTGCAACGGCAGTAAGTACTTTACTGTGCCCAGTTGCAAGCGTGTATGCACAGCAAAGTAACGAATTAGATAACATTGAAAGAGTAGAAATTACAGGCTCACGTATCAAAGGCGTTGATCTTGAAGGCAGCGTCCCCCTAACTGTTTTAGATCAACAAAGTATCAAACAATCTGGTGCCAACACCATTTATGAGTTACTCAAAGACCTCTCAGTTTTAAAAGGCGGTACGGGCACTTTCTCAACGTCTGAAAGTGGTGGTACATCAACATCAACACCAGCTGGGCAGTCAGCCGCGAGCCTTCGTGGCATGGGGCCGTCATCAACACTCACTTTAATAAACTCACGCCGCGTTGCACCTAGCTCGTTTGCAGCGGGCACCGAAAACTTTGTTGATATCAACGCTATTCCTCTTGCAGCCATTGAGCGAATTGAGATTTTGGCAACTGGTGCATCCGCCGTATACGGTGCGGACGCAGTGGCTGGAGTGATAAACTATATACTCAAAGATGATTATAACGGCGCTGAACTTAACGCTTCGTTCTCAGACAGCACAGCAAGCCATGATGAGAGTAAGAAACAAATAAACTTTTTGTATGGCACACAAATTGGTGATAGCCACTTAAGTGTGTTTGCAGATATCTACGATAGAAACGCATTTAAGGCCGCAGATCGAGACTTTAGCGCTTCACCAAACTTAGCCAGTGCCTATTCGTACCTGCCTACACTCGAAAACTCACCCAATATTTATTATTACAGCAGTCGTGATGACAATGAATTACCAGCGCCTAATTGCCAAACAGCGCTCGTTACTACCGAATATGGTGAGCAAATATGCGCGTATTACGCAAATCAGCATGATTATTTAGAGACCCCTTTCGAAAGTCTCTCTACGGGCTTTATGTTTAACAGTACCTTAGCTGGCCTTGACTGGCACACTGACTTTTTTTATAGCCAAACTAAGTCTCAAGCCTACTCTTCTCCTGCCCCGATCAATCAGCTAAATGATAGCGATGGCCCATATATTCTCGAAGATGCATTGTTTATTTATGACCAAGCTGATGGTAGTAACCCCTTGTTAGATAAGTTGTATATTGATCCTTTTAACACACAAAGCGGCCGCGAAGTATATGGTTTTGCTTTTGATGCACGTTTTAACGACCCAAGAACTGTTGAAGTAGAGACTAATAACTTTCGTTTGGTGAGTACACTTGAGGGTGAATTAAATGACTGGAACTGGGAGTCAGGTATCACCCTTTCTAGGTCACGTTCTAAGCAACAAGCCATTGCAGGAGTCTATAATCGCTATCAATTTCATGCTGCGATTACTGGTGAACTCTGCTCCGATGGCTCTCTCGCCAACTTCAGCGATAACGCATTAAGTTGCCAAGCAGGGCAACTACTGCCGTTTTATAACCCTTTTGTACAAAATGACGTCAACAACGATGCAATACTTGCCAAAACACAAGCGCGCCCAACGCGTGATGGCGAAAGTACCGTTTATGGCTGGGATGCCAATATCAGTGGTGAGCTGTTCACTTTTAATGACCTACCCGCTTACGCGTCATTTGGTATTGAAGCCCGTAAAGAAGAACTCACGGATATTCCTTCTGCTAACTCACAAGCAAGAGCAGATAATGATTACTTAGTTGATGTGTTTGGCTTTGGCTCTAGTCTCTCTAGTGCTAAACGCACTCAATATGCCGCATTTGCCGAGCTCAATGTCTCAGTCACCGAGCAAATTGAACTACAACTGGCTGGTCGCTACGATCATTACGATGATTTTGGCAGCACCTTCAACCCTAAAATTGGTGTGAGTTACCGCCCGTCCGATTCACTCATTTTAAGGGGGTCTTGGTCAACTTCGTTCAGAGCGCCTTCTCTCACGCAAGCAGGCGTAAAGCTTAGAACCACTCAATCTTCATTTGATTGTGGCACCAACCAAGCCGTTTCAAATCTCTATTGCATGGGTGATGGAACACAAGTGAGTGTTAACTCTCTTGAGCTCGGCAATCCTAACTTAAACGCTGAAGAGTCCGAAGCACTTAGTATTGGTCTTGCTTGGAGCCCAAGTATAGATACCAACTTAACCATTGATTACTGGCACTTTGATCACGAGCAAGTGATTGATACTAACATGACTGCTGTACTAGATAGAGCAATGACGGATGCTAGCTTACGTCACTGTGGATTAGTACCTGATGGACAGCAAGGGATCTCCTACGAAGCTCAATTATGTGAAGTGACAGACAGCAGCGGCCTGACAATAGAGCAACAAGGTGCAGATCTACCGCAAATTCTCGATGCCTATATTACGGCCTTTGAGCCAAGAGAAGATGAGTATTACTTGCCACTGTATCGCGACCACGTTATTCCTTTAGAAAATACCGGAACACAAACGCTTTCGGGCATTGATTTTAAGCTAGATCATCGCTTCCACGTTGCCTCGGGCCAACTAACTGTATCTTTTAACGGTACTCACTATTTAAAGTTTGACCGTAATAAACCTGGTTCAGACTCTCTCGAGAAACTTGTTGGCAGTTATCAGTATCCTAAAAACATTGTCCGTACCTCCTTAGACTGGAGTATGAACAATTACTACATCACCTTAGGAGCCAATTACACCAGTAGCTACGAAGATGATATCGAAGGCTTGCGAGGTCGTGAAATAGATGAGCTAGAAGACTTAAACATGCTCAATAGCGAGGGTAAACGTAACGTCGATAGTTGGCTGGTTTGGGATTTATCCGCAGGCATAGACCTTAACGATAATTTCACCCTCAGAGCGCGCATTGATAATGTGTTTGATAAAGAGCCACCACGAGTATTTGGCTCACGCCGTGGCTTTGACTCTATCAATCACAACGCATTCGGGCAGCGCGTTACACTCAGTGCAACTTATCGTTTCTAATTGGTTTATGCCATAAATCAGTTTGCAACCTAACCAAGTTCGTAGTGGCTTTGCTCATGAGTGCTTAAGCCACTACGCTATCTATATTGATTGGGTAGTCAATTTTGCTATCCAATAACTCGCACATGAAGTGATCATATGAAAAATAAAAATTTTACTATGCCCGATGCCAGTATCATTTTGCTGGCCGTAGCATTACTTGCCTATGTCGCCTCTTTGTTGATAACACCTGGTAAATTTAACGCACCAAAGCAAAGCCATGCAGTTGCGCTGTCTGAGTATCAAGCAGTTGAAGGTGTGTCGCCTTTACCTGTATTTGCTCAAAACGGTGAGATAGGGCTTGCCAATGTACTGTTCGAGGGCTTGGTTGCTGGTGATAAATACGGCGCCACTATTGGCGTAATGGCGTTTATTCTCATAACTGGTGGAGCATTTGGCATCATCATGAAAACAGGTGCCATTAACAATGGCATTATGGCGCTAATCAATAAAACGCAGCGTATTGAGTGGTTGTTTATTCCTTTACTATTTTGTCTCTTCTCACTCGGTGGGGCCGTATTTGGTATGGGCGAAGAAGCCATTGCGTTTTGTATTGTATTGCTCCCCATCATGAAACAGCTTGGTTATGATGCCAAAGTAACGGTACTTACAACTTATGTAGCTACGCAAATTGGCTTTGCAACATCGTGGATGAACCCATTTAGCATCGCCATCGCGCAATCTATAGCAGAAATCCCCGTATTCTCGGGCGCAAACTTCAGAATGTGTGCTTGGCTGGTATTTACTCTTTTTGGTTTGATTTTTACCGTACGTTACGCCATCTCAGTTAAGCAAACCTCATCAAATACTCAGCAACAAAATACCTTACCTACCGCCCTTGGTACCGCTGATAAAGCAATCTTACTCACCTTTGTGTCTGGTATCGGCTGGGTTGTTTGGGGTGTGATGGCGAAGCAGTATTATATTCCAGAACTCGCGGCACAGTTTTTTTGTCTTGGTTTAGCAAGCGCCATTATCGCTATTATCTTTAACAAACTGAGCGCCAACGACTGTGCAGAGGCATTTAAACAAGGTGCGCAAGACTTGCTTCCCGCTGCTATGCTGGTAGCGCTAGCAAAAGGGGTGGTATTGCTACTGGGGGGAAGCGATCTTAATTCGCCATCCGTTTTAAATACGCTTTTATATCACAGTGCAAGTAGCATTGCCTCGGTACCCGACTTTATTGCCGCTTGGGGCATGTTACTTTTTCAAAGCTTGTTCAACTTCTTTGTTTCATCTGGTTCTGGTCAGGCGGCCATCACTATGCCGCTTATGGCGCCATTGGGCGACTTGCTTAACATATCAAGACAAATTGTGGTACTGGCTTTTCAACTGGGCGATGGTTTAACCAACATTTTTATTCCTACATCAGCAAGCCTGATTGGCTGCCTTGGCATCGTAAAATTAGATTGGGGCGAGTGGGCTGCGTTTATCTGGCGATTTACACTGGCGTTGTTTGCACTTGCCAGTGCTTTTATTTTTGTCGCATATTTCATTAACTACCAATAAAAAGAGCTTTATATGTTAACGCTTATTCAAGGAGCAAGTTTATACACTCCAACTTATCAGGGCACCAAGGATGTGTTACTAGCAGGCTCAAAGGTCATAGATATTCAGTCGCACATTGAGCTAGAAACGAGTACTTCGGTTAAAAAAATTAACGCCTGCGAGTATATCCTTGCACCTGGGTTTGTTGATTCTTTGGTACATATTACTGGTGGCGGTGGTGAAGCAGGTTTTGCAAGCCGTACACCAGAAATGAATTTAACCGATGCTACTTTGTCTGGCATTACAACAGTAATTGGCGCATTGGGCACAGACTCTAGTAGCCGCACTCTTAGCAATCTGATAGCCAAAGCCAAAGGGCTAAAAGAACAAGGTCTAAACGTATTTTGTCATACTGGGTCTTATCACTTACCCGCCAAAACCTTAACAGGCAGTATTACTGACGACTTAATGTATATCGAAGAGTTTGTTGGGGTTGGAGAGGTTGCAATCTCTGATCATCGCAGTAGCCAACCTACCACGCAGCAATTGGCCCAGCTTGCAGCTGAAGCCAAAGTGGCTGGTATGCTAAGTGGCAAAAGCGGCATAGTGAGTGTGCATGTTGGACCTCAAAAAAGCCATTTAGCTTTGCTACATGAAGTGGCAAACAGCACAGATATTAACCTTTGCACGTTTTACCCCACTCACATGAATCGCAATAAAGCGCTTTTGGACTCTGGTATTCAGTTTTGCAATGCCGGTGGCACTATCGATTTTACAGCGAGTACGACCCAATATGACCTTGAGCATGGCGAATATTCTGCCGCTCAAGCGCTAGCCTATTGTATCAATCAAGGAGTTAACCCAGCACAACTAACTATTAGCTCTGATGGTCATGCAAGCTTACCGATTTTTGACCAACAGCTAAATCTAGTAGGCCTAGAGATCGGTAAAGAAGACTCCTTGCACCATGCATTTGTTCAAGCTGTAAAAGAATTTAATGTATCAATCGAACACGCGCTAATGGCAATTACAAGCAACCCCGCAAATGTACTTGGTATTGAAAAGGGACATATCAGCGTAAATTGTGATGCTGACTTAGTGCTATTAGATAAAAACACTTTGTTACCTAACTACGTATGGAGTAATGGCATTTTAATGGTTGAAAACAGTACGCCAATAGTAAAAGGTATGTTTGAGTAATATAATATTGAGCCCTGTAACTTTTTGGGCTCAATGTCTCATATTTCTTTTGCTTAGTTATCGCTCTGAGTGGTTAAAAAACCTGAGGTCATTTTAATCCTTTACGCATGTTCTCATCGCTTTAAGGTGATAACGTGTTATTTCTACAATGAAACTTTCCAATAAATTGGTTAACCAAGCTTTCTTGATCCTGCAGTGAGTTTTGTGTTGCTGTTACCGAGCTTAAGCTGCGAGCCGCACTTTGCAAAGAATCATCAGCAAGCTGTGAAATGCTGACCGCGTTCTGATTGAGCTCATTTGAAACATCAGACATTTCTTCTGCAGAAGTTGCGATTTGATAACTGAGACTAGAAATATCGTTCACAATGTTTGTGATCGAATCCAAACTAGCTTTCGTTCCTTGGGCTTTTTCAACACAGCTAGCGGACTTAGCTACACCATTTTTAATAGCCGCTACGGCATTTTCTGTACGCAGCTTTAGGTCTGCTACTATCTGATCGATTTCTTTGGTTGATTCTTGCGTGCGCTGTGCAAGCGCCCTAACTTCATCGGCTACCACAGCAAAGCCTCTGCCTTGCTCTCCAGCCCTGGCAGCTTCAATAGCTGCATTTAGCGCAAGTAAATTAGTTTGCTCAGATATAGAGCGGATCACATCAACTACACTACCGATATTAGCAGTTTGGGCGTTTAGCTCTTCGATATCACTTTGAGTTTTTAGTAATTCGTCACAAAGTTGGTCATTGTTGGCAATATTCTCTTCTACCGCATGATTACCCGCAGCCACTGAGGTAAGCGCTTTTTCTGTTTGCTCTGCCGCCCCTGAGGTATTGCCCGCAACCTCTGAGATACTTTGTGTCATTTGGTTAAGTGCAGTGGCCAGAGAGCCAGTTTGCGCTTGCTGAGAGTTTAACAACTCTGAACTACATTCACATTCAGTCGCCATGTGCATGGCGTCGCTTTTTACCGTATCGCACGCATCTTTTACACGACCCAATACAGCCCTAAGCTCCCCCTCCCTAGCTAATAACGCCAGCTCTATGGCACTAATATCATTTACTTTATTTAAATATATTTTTTGCATCAGCGGATTATTACAAACTAGCTTCGCTTTTTCACTTAACTGACGAACAGGTTTTAACCGCCAATGTGTAATAGCCAAAGTGCCCGCTAGCAATATAGTCTCAAATATATATAGCCAAGGTGTTGGCAGGTACATGACAAGAAGTGTCAATAAGTAAAAAATACAAATAATAGCTATCATTTGTGACGATAAAGACCAAGAGTATCTCGCCAGCTTTTGAGCTGACACGCCTTGATTTAGCTGCTGATAAACTTTCTCTGCACGAGCCACCACCTCTCTATTAGGCTTGGTTCGCACCGATTGATATTCTATGGTTTTGCCTGCGCTATCTGTTATCGGCGTAACGTATGCGTTAACCCAATAATGGTCGCCATTTTTACAACGATTTTTGACCATACCCATCCATGACTTTCCTGAACCAATATAGCTCCACAAATCTTCAAATGCTGCTTTAGGCATCGTTGGATGGCGAACAACATTATGAGGCTGACCGACTAGCTCATTCAGATCATACCCTGCCACTTCACAAAAATGATGATTTGCGTAAGTGATCTTCCCCGTTGGATCTGTAGTAGACAACAGATTGAAGTGCGACGGATAATCGTTTTCTTTATTTGTATAATCCTGCTGACCATTGCGCATTATTTTTTCTCTTTAAGATAAAAATGCAATGATAAATTATTAGTTTTGTAATGGTTTGAGAATAGTTCCCTAAAATTTGTTTGCGATCAACGCAACAAACAATTTGTATAAAAAGCAAACAGAGAAATAGAAAGTTAGGATAGAGGCTAAAGTTAGGGTAGAAAATAAAATAGACTAGTTTTTTATAAAATAGCTTAAATGGATAGAATGACATACAGAAGAAATGGCGTCCCCTAGGGGATTCGAACCCCTGTTACCGCCGTGAAAGGGCGGTGTCCTAGGCCTCTAGACGAAGGGGACACAGAATGTGTCAATAGGACTGGCTATTTTAACTCGCACCATATGAGTTTTTTGTACTTCACCTAAAGTAAAGTGGCGTCCCCTAGGGGATTCGAACCCCTGTTACCGCCGTGAAAGGGCGGTGTCCTAGGCCTCTAGACGAAGGGGACGCAGAAATTGGTTTGCAAATCACTGATTTGCTATTTCTGCGTTAGATGAGGCCGAGCCTGCGAGGCGAATGGCCTTATTATCTTTTGCAGAAATTAGTTTGAGTATCGAAGATGCTCTTAGTGAGTATCTAGGTGCTCATTCCTGTGTCACTAGGACTGGCTGTTTTAACTCGCACCATATGAGTTTTTTTGTACTTCACTTAAAGTAAAGTGGCGTCCCCTAGGGGATTCGAACCCCTGTTACCGCCGTGAAAGGGCGGTGTCCTAGGCCTCTAGACGAAGGGGACACTGAATGTGTCACTAGGACTGGCTGTTTTAACTCGCACCATATGAGTTTTTTACTCTACCTTAAGTAAAGTGGCGTCCCCTAGGGGATTCGAACCCCTGTTACCGCCGTGAAAGGGCGGTGTCCTAGGCCTCTAGACGAAGGGGACACAGAATGTGTCACTAGGACTGGCTATTTTAACTCGCACCATATGAGCTTTTTTTACTTTACCTTAAGTAAAGTGGCGTCCCCTAGGGGATTCGAACCCCTGTTACCGCCGTGAAAGGGCGGTGTCCTAGGCCTCTAGACGAAGGGGACACAAAATGTGTCACTAGGACTGGCTATTTCAACTCGCACCATATGAGTTTTTTGTACTTCACCTAAAGTAAAGTGGCGTCCCCTAGGGGATTCGAACCCCTGTTACCGCCGTGAAAGGGCGGTGTCCTAGGCCTCTAGACGAAGGGGACGCAGAAATTGCTTTGCAAATCACTGATTTGCTATTTCTGCGTTAGATGAGACCGAGCCTGCGAGGCGAATGGCCTTATTATCTTTTGCAGAAATTGGTTTGAGTATCGAAGATGCTCTTAGTGAGTATCTAGATGCTCATTTCTGTGTCACTAGGACTGGCTGTTTTGACTCGCACCATATGAGATTTAATTTTACAAGCTACTCGAGAACTTGCAAAAACATCACTTAAAAATTAAGTGGCGTCCCCTAGGGGATTCGAACCCCTGTTACCGCCGTGAAAGGGCGGTGTCCTAGGCCTCTAGACGAAGGGGACACTAAAATGTGTTCTAGGACAATGCACTAATAAGAAATGGTGGAGCTATGCGGGATCGAACCGCAGACCTCTTCGCTGCCAGCGAAGCGCTCTCCCAGCTGAGCTATAGCCCCATTCCTTAACGAACCTAGCAAACAAAACTGTTTAACCGTATCGCTGAGTGCGGGGCGCATTCTATGCAGGCCCACAAACAAAGTCAACAATTTTTAGTGAACTTTTTACTAGGCGTTTTAAAAAACGTCAATTAGGCGACAATATAAACAAAAAACACCTTAACCACAATAAAAACCCTTGTTTTTGCTCAAAAAAGAACCGCCCTGCTAAATGAAGTAAACCATTTATTGCCTTCCCAAAAAATACAAATACCCCCTAAGCCACATCTTTACTTTTGAACAATCACTCACCACCTTACAGCGAATTGATATAGAGCTACCCTAATATCAAAAATAAACTTAGCTTAGCTGCAAACAAACGGCTCCCCTACCCTAAACCCCTTAGCAGTTCGTAAAAAAGTCATGCAGGCTTCTAATTTTAGATCTCGTATATAATGAAGGGTTATCTATATTTGGCGATAAAAACCGCACCTAAACTAAATTTGTAACTTCAAGTATTGACACTATTTCAAGTCTCCCTATAATAGCGCTCCACAACAACGCAGCAAACACTGTAACGTTGTTAGTAAATTTAGATATGGGTCGTTAGCTCAGTTGGGAGAGCATCGCCCTTACAAGGCGAGGGTCACTGGTTCAAGTCCAGTACGACCCACCACTTTTAAGTGGTAAATTGGAAGAGCATCGCCGCCCTTCTTAACGAAAGGCGAAGATAACTGGTAAATCCAGTCTCATCCACCATTATCTAAGGTTCTATATTGGGTCGTTAGCTCAGTTGGGAGAGCATCGCCCTTACAAGGCGAGGGTCACTGGTTCAAGTCCAGTACGACCCACCATGTAGAACACAGCTTAGGGTGATTAGCTCAGTTGGGAGAGCATCGCCCTTACAAGGCGAGGGTCACTGGTTCAAGTCCAGTATCACCCACCACTTTCTTAAGTGGGCAATTTGGGAGAGCATCGCCGCCCTTCATAACGAAAGGCGAAGATAACTGGTTAAGTCCAGTATCACCCACCACTTTATTAAGTGGAAAATTTGGGAGAGCATCGCCGCCCTTCATAACGAAAGGCGAAGATAACTGGTTAAATCCAGTATCACCCACCACTTTCTTAAGTTCTATAACTTAGAAAGTCAAATATCTAAATGGGTCGTTAGCTCAGTTGGGAGAGCATCGCCCTTACAAGGCGAGGGTCACTGGTTCAAGTCCAGTACGACCCACCATTTAGATACTCTTTGCGGGTCGTTAGCTCAGTTGGGAGAGCATCGCCCTTACAAGGCGAGGGTCACTGGTTCAAGTCCAGTACGACCCACCATTAATTTGGTAAACGTAAAGAACTGATTACTTGGGGTCGTTAGCTCAGTTGGGAGAGCATCGCCCTTACAAGGCGAGGGTCACTGGTTCAAGTCCAGTACGACCCACCATGTAATCAAAAACATAGTGGAGTGCATCGCCACCTTTTATTAGGCAAAGGCGAGACTGGTTCAAATCAAGCGCAACCCACCATGTAATCAAAAACATAGTGGAGTGCATCGCCACCTTTTATTAGGCAAAGGCGAGACTGGTTCAAATCAAGCGCAACCCACCATGTAATCAAAAACATTGTGGAGTGCATCGCCACCTTTTATTAGGCAAAGGCGAGACTGGTTCAAATCAAGCGCAACCCACCATGTAAAAAAATATTGAAGAGTTTCCAAATATATGTGGGTGATTAGCTCAGTTGGGAGAGCATCGCCCTTACAAGGCGAG
Organism: Pseudoalteromonas sp. A25; assembly: GCF_009176705.1. NCBI lineage: Bacteria > Pseudomonadati > Pseudomonadota > Gammaproteobacteria > Alteromonadales > Pseudoalteromonadaceae > Pseudoalteromonas > Pseudoalteromonas sp. A25. Next base: position 2,795,556 of record NZ_AP021846.1, read on the forward strand.
GGTCACTGGTTCAAGTCCAGTATCACCCACCACATATCTAACTTACCAACCCTACCTAGCACATATTAACAATATCTAGTTCAAGTCAATAGACGATAACCGTCACCTTAAACAAACATAGATTGATGATAGCCTCACTGCTAATTTATTTTATTTAACTCAAGCTCGGTTGTCGGTTGCTACACTTAATACCAATTTTATTAATACATTGATCATTCTAGCGAGCTAAATAACTCATTAACTGCGTTAAATCTTTCTCATGTAGAATAACTACATAGCGAAATATTTGCCTTGTTACTAAGCCATTTATCTGTCGCAATATCTGATCACCAATTTAATGCAATTGGTATAACTTCTTTTAAAACCAGTACTTTTGGGTCATTTATTTTTGTCATACAGCGCTAAACATTTTAAATCTTTGTATAAACGACTAAACTTGAGACAAGCTAATTATTAGAAGTAAATATATTTCGTGAGTATTCAATCCTTTGTAAATACAAAAATTTTAATTGTTGAAGAGCAAGCTCTTGCACTTAGTTATATGAAGCGCTCTTTAGAACAATTAAGCTTTCGTGATATACAATTCGCAGATAATGCGGTTGTTGCAAAGGAGCTATGCAAAATACATAATTTTGAGCTTATCATTTGTTCTTTTGACCTTACCAACGGCCAAGACGGTTATCAGCTGTACGAAGAGCTAAAACATAGAAAGTTGATCCGCAAAACGACTGCATTCATTTTTGTATCTGCAGAAGCAAGCCCTGGAGTTGTACACAGTATTTTAGAGCTCAACCCTGATGAGTTTTTAGTAAAGCCATTTTCTATCAAAGAACTCAAAACACGTATAGACAGAGTACTCAAACGAAAACACTCACTTAAAAACATTTATGCTTTAATAGACGATGGTAATGACTCTAAAGCTTTAAAGCTGATAGACGATACCTTAGACAAACAAGACCATGCATACAGCCCTATTTTACTCAAGTTAAAGGGCGATATTCTGATCAGGCTCAAACGCATTAATGATGCAAAACACTTTTATAAATCTGCGCTAGAGCTGCAAAAGTTCACATGGGCAAAAATAGGCCTCATCGAGGCATTAATTTTAAATAATGAAGACACGTTAGCCCAGCGTATGCTTGCAAGTATGATAGAGCAACCCGAAACTAGATTGGTCGCGTTAGACTTACTGGGCAAGTTAGAGATAAAGCTCAATATGCTAGAGCAAGCGCAAGAAAGACTACAAGAAGCATCAGAAATAGCCCCCAGAAATATTGATAGGCAAAGATCATTGGGCCGTATCGCCTCATTAAATCATGATTATGAATCTAGTTACAACGCGATGAAAGAAGTCGCGCATTATGCAAAAAACTCAATTCATGATGGCCCCGATGTTTACCTTAACGCAGTCAGGGCCGGTATCGACTTTGCCTTAACAACCGATCAAAGCGACCAAATTCACAGGATCACACGTCAGAGCCAACAATATCTTGGTGATTTAAAAAAACAGTTCCCTGACGCCAATAACCAAGCACAAATAGATGTTTTACATGCCCGCATACATTATCTCAAAGATGAAAACAAAATGGCGCGACAACTCATTGAGCAATTAGACGATGAACCAACTATACGTTCAGTTGACGCTGCGCTAGATAAAGCAAAAGCTTTTCACGAACTCGGATTTCAGAACAAAGCACAAGCATTATTCACGCAAATTATCGACCACTGTAAACATCATAAGCAGGTAAGTGATCCTATTACCATGCGCTATATTGAACAACAACAAAAAGAGCGTAACGACATTACCATGGGTCCTAAGGAGCTTAACAATCATGCCGTTACTCAGTTTAAGCGTGGACAATTAGAAGTCGCAATGGAAGCATTTACTCAGGCGTTTAGGATCATGCCCAAAAACACCAGTATTGCACTAAATTTACTTCAGTGCATGTTAGATCATACGGGAAAAAGTGGTGGTACTTTCAACTCAGCTCTTGCAAAAAAGTGTTATAAAACGCTTAGCACTGCGCCCTTAGATGCCGAGCAACATCAGCGATTTGCCAAGCTGTTAGCTCATATGCAAGAGCTCGGTTTATCTTTAGATTAGCGCTCAAGTTTCGTCATAGACAGCGCGTTCACACAATAGCGTAAGCCACTCGGTGGTGGACCATCAGGAAAAACATGGCCCAAGTGCGCATCACAAACGTTACAGACAATTTCAATACGTTGCATCCCAGCTGAGTTATCAGCAATGTACGCAATTGCATTGCTTTGCACTGGCTGTGTGAATGAAGGCCAACCCGAGCCACTTTCAAACTTTTCTTGCGCATCAAAAAGTAAATTATCACAACATACACATTTGTATTTTCCAGGTTCAAACAAACTGCAGCTTGCATTACTAAAAGGCCTCTCAGTGCCCTTCTTACGAGTGATATAAAAAACGTCTTCATTAAGCTCACTCTGCCACTGCTCTAGGCTCTTTTCCACTCGGTGTTCAGGCTTAGGCGTGCCATTATTGGCAAAGTTTAAAATATCTGTCCATTTCAACATAACTATTCCTCAGCTGAAAAGTTTAACTAGATTTGCTGTTACTTTCTGGTTCAGGCCAATCATTAAAAAAATAGCTTAAGTACTTACTTTTCAATAAATATAGAATGACCCATAGCAAGAGTACCATTTGTACCGCAATAAACATCGAAAATTGATAATGGCTTTGCGCTGCCTGCATAACTAGCCAAGAAAAATCAGCTATCGCAGTGATTAATAATGGCCAGCGCATGAACCGCCAATACTTAGCCAGTTTCACCGAGCTTGATGGTCGACGCAAAGAGAACAAAATAGTCGGAACAATCGCAATAGCCCCAATACCCAAAGCAACAAAAAAGTGGGTTTTAGATTCAAAAAACATCGACATTAAATCTAAATCAGGTCGCCTAGCTACAGCAGAAAATATCCACAATAAGTAAGCTCTCAAAAGTACTACGAGTGTTAAATTAAATCCAATCGGTGTGCGATACACACCATATTTATCCCAATACTCTGGGCCATACTGCCTCATTAGCTTACTCCAAGCAAAACATGAATTTGGCATTACGCTTATCCATAACTTAACGCCATTAGCTAACCTTATTGCGCTTAGCCCTAAAACTGATTAATAACTAAATAGCGACAACATTATCATTATTCAACCATATACCTGCGTTATTTATCTTTGTGAGTATAAAAATTAATTAACATCACGATAGGCAAAACACTTTCAGTCGTTGCGACTTAACTATGCTCTATAGTATAAATGTGCATTACACCACGCTCACCACACGAACATTGTGTTATCAGGATAATAATTTGAAGATTGAACTTTCAACCTCCCCTAGCCAAGCTCAGTTAAATGCAATAAGCCAAGGGATTGCCAATTTTAATGCTAAGTACCTCAGTAATGAAAACGCACATAACACAGGACTACAATGTGTGATCACCGTGCAAGATGAAAACAACAAAATTATTGGCGGCTTACAAGCCTGTGTAATTTGGAGCTATTGTATTTTAGAGCTTTTATGGTTAGATGATGAGATCCGAGGGCGTGGTATAGGCACAAAACTTATGCTGCAGCTAGAAGCCTTTGCCAAAAAGCATGACCTCTACCAAATCCGCACCGAAACATTAGACTTTCAGGCCAAACCATTTTATGAAAAACTTGGCTACAGGGTTTATGGTGAACTTGAAAATACCCCCCCAGGACATATCAGTTACTTTCTAGTTAAACAACTATGAGCTGTTATATAACCCGTTTAGTATCAAACCTTTAGTTTAGCGCACATGCTTGGCGTTAAACCAAAGCACTTTTTAAATTGTCTATTCATATGACTTTGATCTGCAAAACCACATTCAAGCGCAACCTGTGAAAGTGCCAATCCAGAATCTATCATTTGCCTCGCTTTGCTTAACCGCCTTAAGGTCAAGTAATGATAAGGCGTCGTGCCATATAACGCCCGAAAATCTCTCGTGATCTGCCACTTACTATAGTTTGCAATACTGGCCAGTAGGTCAAGACTAAAGTCGTTATGGGTATTGATTTTACTCGCAAGTTCGTCGTCTATATACTCTCTGACCAATCTGATTGCTTCGTAGTTTGCTAAGGTGTGTTTGATACTATTGTTGGCGGCACGCTGCAAACCCAGAGCAAAACTGTATAGTAGGTCTTGATACTCAAGAGTGTCTAATGGTCGCTCAAAATCCGACAATAAAGCTTTAGCTAACGACACCAATTCAGCCTTCTTTGTGACCACAGGCGCAAAAAATGGCAAACTAGCGCCTTGCAGTATTTCCTGTATTGCAACAGGATCTATACTCATTCCCCTGTAAGAAAAGCCACTGGCGAACAACGCTTGTCCATCATGCAGCTCATCAGGATGTAGTATGATCACTTCACCCGCAGCCGCATGATGTAATTGACCTAAATAATTAAAACTCTGCACCCCTGAGGTGGTGTAGGCTAGAGCGTAAGTCGCGTGTTTATGTGGAGCATAAGAAAAGCCACACAGATATTCTTCGATACGACCGGTACCGTCATTCGCGCGTCTTACCCAACTTTCATTTTTTGCCATTTACGCCTACTCCCATCAAAACAAAGCGCAATATCGTTCAATTAATAAAACGCCGCTACTGCTACTATAACGCAAAACTTACATCGGAGTGATATATGCAACCACGGTACCTTCTAAAACTCTACCAGCTATTTGCACTTGTGTGCTTACTCGCCCTACTCGCTGGCTGCCAAGCCAAAGGCATCATAAATTTACAAAGCGGTAATGCGCTTGCATCACAGCAATGGCAAGGAAGCAGTGATACATTCACGTTACCATTTGACTGGCATGATGGTCATATCATTATAGAAATGCGCATAAACAACTCATCGAACTTAAGATTTGCGCTTGACTCAGCAGCATCAGCAACGGTGCTGTTTGAAACCGAACGAACTAATCAAATAAAGCTCGATATAGAAGGTCAACTTGAACTGAACGGCAAACAAATCAACATCGTTAACAACACCCAAATTACAGTCGGTAATATCCAGCTATCCGATTTAACTTTAGTACATGTGCCACTCGAGCAGAATCCGCTATTTGATGACTTACAAAGTGCTTATTTTGATGGTGCTATTGGCTACGATATCTTTAATCATTACAACGTAACCATTCACTATGCTGAGCAGTTTATTACCTTCTCAAAGCATCAAGATACCGCTATTAGCAGTTTAAGTTGGCAACAATACCCACTCTTTATCCATAGCAGAATCCCTTATATAAAAGCGAATTTAGCAGAGCAAAAGAATAGCAAGGCGACTTATAAGTTTGTTGTTGATACAGGTGCACCTGATTACATCTACTTGAATGAGAATTTAGCAGAGGGCTTTTCTTTCCCCAATGCAGTATTTCACAGCCAATTCGAAAATTTTGACGGCATTCAGACAATAGAAACAGGCCGTATCGGCCAATTTGAACTATTTGGTGAAAGCTTTAATAATATTAGCGCGCATCATTTGCCAAAATTAGAAGACGAACATGGTGTTGGCTTGATTGGCAGTGCTTTGTTACGTAATTTTGATATTCATTTTAACTATCAACAAGGCTATATCGCAGTGCGAAAAGGTAAAAAGTTTAGCGACGACTCTTTTATCGACCGCAGCGGTTTAGTAATTGAGCCTCATAAACTTGGCGCGATAGTGAAACAAATAGACGACAAATCAGACGCATCAAAACTGGCTATCCAAAGTGGGACTATTATCACCCACATTAACAATCAAGCAATTACGACAAATAACTTTGATAAGTTGAGGCTACAGCTGAGCCAAGAAAAACCGTCGGTTAATGTGTGCTGGCTAGCAAACAGCAATAAAAAATGTGCCGATGTTAGGCTATATAACCGAATTTAATTTAACTAATGGCGCGGCTTAATACGCCGCGCTTAATTAAACACCAAACCTACTCATGCTCTGCAAGTAATGCAATAAGCGCCTCTTCATCCAGCACATCAACCCCCAGCTCTTGTGCTTTAGTTAGCTTAGAACCGGCCTTTTCACCCGCAACCAATGCATGCGTGTTTTTTGATACACTGCCAGACACTTTCGCACCTAATGCTTGTAATCTCGCTTTAGCATCGTTGCGATTGAGCTGACTCAAGGTGCCAGTTAATACATAAGTTAAACCTGCAAGCGGCTGCTGTTGCTCAGATTTTTTCTCTATTTGCGGCCAATTTAAGCCAACTTCAAGTAATGCATTCACCACTTCTTGATTGTGCGGTTCAGCAAAAAATGCGTGTAAATGTTTGGCTACAATCACACCTACATCACTGACTTCTTGTAATGCGTCAACAGATGCTGCCATCACGTTTTCCAGCGTCATGAAATGATTAGCTAAGTTTTGTGCTGTTGCTTCACCCACTTCTCGAATACCCAACGCGTACAAGAACTTTGCTAAAGTAGTTGCTTTTGCCGCCTCCAACGCTTCTACCAAGTTTTTGGCCGATTTCGGTCCCATACGTTCAAGCGATTCGAAGTGACCTTGTTTGAGAATAAACAAATCGGCTGGTGTATGAATGAGTTCTCGGTCAACCAACTGCTCGACAATCTTATCTCCTAGACCATCAATATCCAGCGCTTTACGAGATGCAAAGTGTTTAATGGCTTGTTTACGCTGAGCCTGACAAACTAAGCCGCCAGTACATCGGGTAACGGCTTCCCCTTCCACTCGTTCAACATGCGATTCACACACTGGACACACACTTGGAAATTCAATCTCTTTAGCATCGTCAGGTCTGCGCTCTAGCACCACCTGTGTTACCTGCGGGATCACATCGCCTGCGCGGCGTACAATTACCGTATCACCAATTTTTACGCCAAGGCGCTCTATTTCATCGCGGTTGTGTAACGTGGCATTAGACACTGTTACACCACCCACAAATACAGGCTCTAAACGTGCTACGGGTGTGATTGCTCCTGTTCGGCCAACTTGAAATTCCACATCTAATAGTTGGGTAATTTCTTCTTGTGCCGGAAATTTAAACGCTATCGCCCAACGTGGGGCTCTGGCCACAAAGCCGAGCTGTTCTTGATATGCCTTGTTGTTAACTTTGATCACCACGCCATCAATTTCATAAGCCAAGTCAGCGCGACGTTCAAGAATATCGCTATAATACGCCAGCACGTTTTGCGTTCCGGTTACCAAACGGGTTTCAGGGCACATCGGAAAGCCCCATTCGGTGAGCTTTTTGAGTTGGGCAAAGTGTTCATCGGGTAATTCAACGCCCTGTACAACACCGAGCGAGTAGGCATAAAACATCAACGGCCGCTTTGCGGTAATCTTAGAGTCAAGCTGACGCAAGCTTCCCGCAGCAGCATTTCTAGGGTTAGCAAAGGTTTTCTCTCCTTTAGCCGCTGCCGTTTCGTTCAAACGTGTAAAGCCCGCGCTATCCATAAATACCTCGCCGCGTACTTCCAGCTCTTGCGGAATGTCATCGCCACGTAAACGCAGAGGAATATTACGAATCGTTTTTACATTTTCTGTTATGTTTTCACCAACTTGACCATCACCACGGGTTGCCGCTTGTACCAGCACGCCGTCGCGATACAAAATTGATACTGCTAAGCCATCAAGCTTTGGCTCACAACAAAATGCCAATTCCTCAGACGTTAATAAACGTTCTTTTATTCGACGATTAAAGGCACTGAACTCTGCTTCATCAAAAGCGTTATCCAACGATAACATCGGCACTTGGTGTTGAACTTGCTCAAACTTACCAAGCGCTTCTCCGCCTACTTTTTGTGACGGTGAGTCTGGCGTAAGTAGCTCTGGGTGCGCTGTTTCAAGGGCGATAAGTTCACGCATTAAGCGGTCATACTCAGCATCAGGTACGGATGGATTATCCATCACATAGTACTGATAATTGTACTCTTCTAGCTGCGCTCTTAAGCTTAGAATTTGGCTATTTATTGACTCTGACATTACTACCTCTAAAACAGAAAAGCCACGAACATAACACTCAGTTCGTGGCTTAAATTAATTCATTAAAAGCGTGGACTTAAGAAAACTCACGTACCTTTTCAACATAAGCGCGCACTGTATTTACACTCAGTGGCTCTCGATTACTATCAAGTACCGTTGCACCAAATTCATCGGCTAATTTTTTAGCTGCACCATGGAGCATGTTAAACGCAGCTAGGCCATCGCCATCACAAGGTAAAGTCATAAATAAACTAATACCTGCAGTACTAAATTGTTCCATGTTATCAATATCAAACGTACCCGGGTTAAACATATTTACCAATCTAAACAGTACCGCCCCATTTCCAGATGGCTCAACATGGCGATTAAAGAACCCTTCTTCTGAGTATTTAAAACCGAGACTCAATACCGAGGGCAATAAACGAGAACCTGCCATGCTTAATCCTTCGGGCATCTCAATATGCAAAATAATGAAGTCTTGCGGTTGCGCTGCTTGCTCATTATCAGTGTCGCTGGCATGTGGTTCAGGCTCAGAGGCTGGCTCAACAACTGCGTCCACGTCGTCTACCTTATGGTGGGGCTCATCGTCAGTGGCAGCAAAGCTCAATTCGCCAATGTCGGGCTCATCGTCATGCAATACGTGCGCAGTGCTGTGCTCATCATTAGACTCTGTCGTATCTGGCCGATGTTTTGCGGGCGTTTGTTCATCACCACCTTTTTTACGTACTGACCAAAGTCCATGGATCAGCAATCCACCAATCACAATTGCGCTGATCACGATTAACGCCCATCTTAATTCTGTGGCCATCACTCACCTTTTTTATTATTACGCCTGTGCCATTTGCACTGCTTGTTCAATATCAACGGCAACCATGCGAGAAACCCCAGGTTCTGCCATGGTTACCCCCGTCAGCCTACCAGCCATTTCCATCGCTATTTTATTGTGGCTGATATAAATAAACTGCACTGTTTGCGACATTTCTTCTACCAAGCGACAAAATCGACCAACATTGGCATCATCCAATGGCGCATCAACTTCATCGAGCATACAAAATGGCGCAGGATTGAGTCTAAATATAGAAAACACCAATGATAATGCGGTCAGCGCTTTTTCTCCACCACTTAACAGATGAATTGTCGAGTTTTTCTTGCCTGGTGGCCTTGCCATGATAGAAACACCACTTTCAAGTAAGTCATCACTAGTCAATTCTAAATAAGCGCTTCCGCCGCCAAACACTTTTGGGAACAGCTCTGCTAAATCTTCGTTAACCTGATCAAACGTCGCCTTGAACCGTGTTTTTGTCTCACGGTCAATTTTTTTAATTGCCCCTTCAAGCGTATCAAGTGCTGCTGTTAAATCCTCTAACTGCCCATCTAAATACTCTTTGCGCTCTTTAGCCTGTTCAAACTCGTCAATAGCAGCTAAGTTAACCGCCCCCAGCTTTGATAAACTTTGACTTACAGTGTTTAAACGCCCCTGATGTGCACTTTGTGTTACGTCATTAGTTAACTGAGCTAACACCTCTTTTAAACTTTGCTGTAATTCTTGTAATGGCTCAAGCGCGGCTTGTGCTTTGATCATCACCCCCTGCTCATCAAGCCTAAGTTGCTGTAATTTATCATTGACTATCTGAACTTCAGATTGCGCAGATTTCAAACTTGCCTGCTTGTCTTGGAATTGTGCTTTAGCGTCTGCATGCTGTTGCTTTAGTTCTGACAGCAACGCTTGCTGTTGCTCATGCTTTTCCAGTAATGAAGCTATTTTTTCTTCTAATTCAGCAAGAGGCTCCTGAATAAACACCTGTTCTTCAAGCAACTCCTGTAATTGATCTTGTGCCTGCGCTTGGCTTTGCTGCAAATGCTGCGCTTTAGATTGACTTAACTGCCAGTCGCTCGTTGCCTTTTGCAGTTGCAATTTAGCATCATGTAAACGTTGCTGCGCTTTTTGCTTACTACTAAGTGCTACTTGCAGGGCCTGCTTGGCCTGCTCAAACTCAGCATAATAATTAGCACTATTTTGTTGCAACTTACCCAACTGCTGCTCGCAATTGTCAAGCACTTGCTGGCATTGTGTTACTTTATTAGCCTGTTGCGCTTGTTGTTGCTGTGTCGCATGCAATTGCTCAGACAGGCTTTGTTGCTTTTGTTGCCAAATGCTCACTTGTTCTTTGAGCATATCTATACGTGTTTGCGTACTTGCCATCTCTTGCGCGAGTTGGTGAACTTGTGCTTTGTTCTCTTGTAGTTGTTTATTACACTGATTAAAACCTTGCTCAGCATCCTCAAGTTCGGTGTTCAAAGCCATTGTTTGCTGTTCAAACTCAGGCAGCTGTTGTTCAAGCTCTCTAAGCTGGGCATGTTGTAACAATACACTACTTTTGCTCTGCTGCTCGCCATTACTGCTTAATCGCCAGTTATCACCATACAAGCATCCATCGTTATCAATCGCAAGCAACCACTTACTGTCAGCAACATATTTCTGATCACTGGCTAGTAATTGAATATGATTAAGCAGCGTTGGGTAACTGCCTGACTCAATTAAATTTGCCACTGAGCCTGGGTTAGCGGTGGTTTGTGTCGGCCAAACCGCATCACTTTGCGGTCCGTTTGCTTGTTTTAAGTGTGTTAACCCAAGCAATGCTCGCTCTACAACTGATTCAGACCCCGCTTGCACTCGTAACGATGCTAAATAGCTTTGCTCTTGCGTATCTTCATTCTTATTAAGCACTTGTTTTAGGGCATTAATATTAGCTTTGCAAGTTGCAAGCTCAGATTGATAACCACGGAGATCTGTTTGTAGCGTTGCTTTTTGCGTGCTCAACGCAGCTAATTGCTCATTAAAGCTTTGAGCATGCGCTTGCAAACGCGCCATTTCTTGGGCTTTTTCACTGTAAGCAGTGCGCTGTTCTGCAAGCTCATGATTAAGGTTTTGCGCTTTTAATTGATTTAACTGCTCATTAAGCGTTTGATATTTTTCTTGCTCATGGCGGTGTGCTTGCACTGCTGCAGATAAGTTTTGCTGAGCCAAGTGCAGCGCTTGCTGTGCTTCGTGTTGCTGAGTGTGGATAGCCTGTTGTTGAGTTTCAAGGTCTGCATACTCATCTAACAAGCTCTGATGGTTTGCCTCACATTCTTGATATTGCTCTGCAAAGATGAGCTCATCTTCAACACATTGCTGTAACGTGTCGTGCAGGTCGTTAACATAGTCTTGTTGCTCCACCAGCAAGCGCCCAGCTTCAACGTGTGCTTGCTGTTGCTTATCAACATTTTGTTGCAAGCTACGTTGCTTATCAAGCAAATGGAGTTTTTGTTGCTCAGTACGCGTAAGCTCGGTATGAATTTGATGAATGCCATTTTGCTGCTCGCTTATACCTTCACTAAAATAGCTTACTTGATTTTCAAGGCTTGCCAGCACATCATCATGACCGCCATGGGCGGTATTTAAAAAATCTAACTGCTGCTGTAATTGACTTATTTGCTCAGATTTTTCCAATTGCTTTTGGTGAAGTGCTTGCCATTTAAGTACCGCCAACTCGCCCTTCAACGTGCGCTCTTGTGCTTTTAACTCACGATATGATTTTGCGTCTTGCGCCTGAACGGCTAGTTTATCTAATTGGTTTTGAAGTTCTTGTCGAACATCCAGCAAACGCTCTAAATTTTCACGGGTACTTTTGATACGAGTTTGTGTTTCTCTGCGCCGCTCTTTGTATTTTGAAACACCTGCCGCTTCTTCTAAAAACACTCTAAGTTCTTGCGGTTTACTCTCTATCAAACGCGAGATCATACCCTGCTCAATAATAGCGTAACTGCGAGGGCCTAACCCTGTTCCTAAAAAAATATCGGTGATGTCTCGTTTACGACATTTACTGCCATTTAGAAAATATAGTGATTGTCCATCACGGGTTACCAAACGCTTTATCGCAACTTGGTTTCTGTCAGCAAGCGTACCTGGCAATCGCCCTTGCGCATTGTCAAATACCAGCTCAACAGATGCTTGAGAAATGGCTTTTCGATTGGTAGAACCATTAAAAATAACATCGGTCATGGCGTCGCCACGCAAGTTTTTAGCAGAACTTTCACCCAAGACCCAACGCACCGCGTCTATCACATTGGATTTGCCGCAGCCATTTGGACCGACCACACAGGTCATTGGATCTGGAAAAGGGATTTTGGTGGGTTCAACAAATGACTTAAACCCTGCCAATTTGATACTGCTTAAACGCATATTGTTATTTTTATTCGTAACTTAGGTAAAAAGATAGCAAAGCAAGCAGTAAAAATTAACCGCCACGTTTGATGTTATCTAAAATAATCCCTGTCGCCATCGCAACATTCAATGACTCAGCGCCACCAAATGACGGTATGGTGATCGGTGTATTAATATATTGCCCCACTTGCTGACGTATACCGTGAGACTCACTGCCCATCACTAAAACCCCTTTTGTCGCAAACTCAGTATTGTGTACACTTTGCCCATTTAAATATGCGCCATAGATAGCACCACTGTATTGTGCTAAAAATTCAACTAAATTAGTACGCACAATATTAACGCGTACAAAGGAGCCCATAGTAGCACTAATCACTTTTGGATTGAGATGGTCGGCACAATCTTCACTAACAACAATTTGCTTTAAACCATACCAATCAGCGACCCGAATAATTGTCCCCAAGTTGCCAGGATCTGATACGCCATCAAGGGCCAATACTATTGTCGACTCATCTATTGGCTGAGGCTCTGGCGATTTTACAATAGCTATCGCGGCATTGTTGCTAGTTAGCGTGCTCGCTTTAGTCAAGCTGTCAGCATCAGCTTCAACATAGTCTATATTTTGCAGCTGCGGTCTGTGCTCACTAATAAACTGTGGGCTTGCAAATAGCTGCTGTATTGGGATATTCGCAGCTATTAGCTCCTGAACATTTTTTTGTCCTTGCACTAAATACAGGCCATGCTGCTTGCGATATTTTTTCTGCGCTAATGCGCGTAAAAGCTTGAGTTGGTTTTTAGAGATCATAGCTACCCCAGTTGAAGAATCATGAATTATACCTGAGGCAGCGCAAAATGCGAAAGAGCAGTCGAGGTTTACTCGTCGTCTGTCATCCAAAAAAAGGTCACTGCCAAACGTTTATTATCATTGTTATCACCAAAATAATCGCTGGCGCTGTGCGCAAGATTCCCTTTAAACAAGGCTAAACGATTAAAACGATTTTCTATTTCGACGTCTTCATACCAAGCACTGATTGGCAAAGCTTCAATATTAAGCGCATCAACAAGATTACGATAAGGTGCATAAACCGCGTTACCACCCGCCGCATGATTAGCATAACGCAAGCGGTAAAATGAGGTTCCCGAATGTGCTCTAGGGTTTGGTGTAAGATATAAAACAGCTGCGTAGCGACATAGCTGCCTGTTGTCCACATGTGGACGAGCAGCCCCTTCTTCATCACCAACCAAAATAGCAGTGTTGGTATCAACAACAACTTTGTCTGAGTCTGCAACCCAAAGCTTATCTTTGCCCAATTTTGCTTTTACCCACTGCTCAACTTGCTCAAGCTCTTCACTCGTTAACGCATCTGGTGAACGTCTCCCTGGCCATAACTCTTCAGTATATGGTTTACCTAACTTCCAATCTTGCTTGTTAAGGCAACGCTTGCGAATGGCCATTGCTTGCTCATCTGAAAAAAAATTGTCAGCAACCCAAAAATTTTTCCCTTCCTGTGGTTTTTCATATGGGATCTGGGCAAACCCGTTTGGAATTGCAGGTAACTCCTCTTTACCCGTTAATTTGGTATGTACAAATTTTGCCAAAATGACTCCTTAGCCTAGATTCTATGATTACTCTCGGTCATTTTACATCCGCAAATAGACACACCCACCTGTGTACCTAATATTAGCTTTAAAGACCTTGTTTTAATTTGGTCAAATACTCTAAGTGATTTAGGCCAGGTTTGCACCTGTAAGTCGTTAGGTTTTTTGTCGCAGAACAATAAAACCAAAAAAAAGGGACCTATAAAAGGTCCCTAAACATAAATTACTATTGATTATCTAAAAGTAACCGTCACTTCCTCTGAGCAGATATTCTCACCGACACAGATTTTGTATACGTATTGTTGTTGTGTTGCTTGGCGAATAAAGTCACGGTAAGTTCCTGTATTCGCGGCTGTTGCAATCTTAGCGCCATCACGGTACACATCAATACTATCCGATGATGCACCTTGGTAAGCAAGTTCAATACGTGCATAGTCTAACCGTGTTTTGTTAGCACGTTTAACTTTTAGCTCCAACACTTGGTCAACCACAGTTACTGCTTGTGTTGTGGTGCTAGCCAGACCAGTCTCGTCAGTGACAGTCAAAGTAACTGTATATGTACCTGCTGCTGCGAAAGTATGGCTTGGGTTTTGATCCGTTGATGTGCTTCCATCGCCAAAGTCCCATGCCCAGCTAACGATGTCGTTGTTTGCATCAGTACTAGTATCTGTAAATGTTGCATTTAGCATGTCAGCTGCATAACTAAAGCCAGCTACTGGCTCTGCAGGAGAAACATCACCTAATCCTGTCAATGTAAGTGACCACTGATTTAAGGTACCCGTGTCTTGTGCGTAGGTATCTTCTACTTTCAGTGTCCAATCACCCGTTGCCACTTCTCCGTTAAAGGCATCAGATTCAAATGAACCATTAATATCGTCCGCACTACCACCTGCTTTATTATGCAGTGTTGCTGTCGTCCCGGCTGGTGACGTCAAGGTTACAACTAAATCGCCGATGTAAGTGTGTGTGATATCTAGGAAAGTACTAGAGTCAAAAATAGTCACTTGATCTGCAACTGTGATCACAGAAGTAATGCCCGTAGGGTCGTTATCAGGAATATCAGCACTCGTATCATTGCTATAAGTGAAATCGTTTAAGCCTTGTGGATTAACATACAGTGATACTTGCTTAGTTTGTACGAGTTCTCCACTGCTTGCCGTTACATTGAACGTATAACTGCCCCATTGTGTTTCCGCTGTGGTTGGTACTGACAATGAGAAGCTTTGACCAGGCTGTACAACATCAGAAGATAAAACTGCACCCGGTAATTCACCCTCAACAGTTAATGCCACATCTCCTGTCCAATCAGCAACTGATAACACATCAAAATTATAAGCTGCTGTATCACCTGCGACTATTTCTTGTGACGCAGGTACAACTGACAACCTAAATCCTGGCTCCGGATCTGCGTATTCAAGAGCGCTTGCTGCATTTAAACGCTTTCCAGATACCACTTTACCATTTAAAGCTTCGTTATCATCGCCAGAGTCCATTAATACAGCTTTTAACTCTTGTGTTGTTAATGTTGGATTAACAGACAACGCAAGTGCCGCGACACCAGCAACATGTGGTGTTGCCATTGATGTACCTGAGAAAGAGCTATAACCACCACCAGGAACGGTAGATAGAATTGAAGAGCCTGGCGCACCTAAGTCAACACTTGTTAATCCCCATTGAGAGAACCCTGACATGTCATCAGTATGTGTCGTACTTGCAACTGCTAAAATTGAGTCATGCTCATAGCTTGATGGGTAGTGAGGATTAACATCATTATCAACCGCACTGTTACCAGCCGCTGCAACAAATAAGATACCCGCTTCTTCTGAGGCAGTCAGTGCATCAGCCATTGCTTGGTTGAAACCGCCGCCGCCCCAGCTGTTATTTGATACTCGAACATCAACACCCGCTTCACGTAAACCGACTAGGTAATCGATACACTTGATCGCATCTGATGTTGAACCACTGCCTGATGAGTCTAAAAATTTACAACCAACAATTGACACTTCGTGGTTTACACCTACAACACCTGTTGCATCGTTACCGACCGCGCCAATTGTTCCCGATACATGCGTACCATGACCTTGGTCATCCATAGGATCACCCGCATTGGTAATTGCGTTAATACCGTGGATATCATCAATGTAACCATTGCCGTCATTATCGATACCATCGCCTGGGATCTCATTTGGGTTAGTCCACATATTAGCCGTTAAGTCTGGGTGAGTATGATCCACACCAGTATCGATTACACCAACAACTACGTCACGACTACCAACAGAAACATCCCATGCTTCTACAGCGTCAATATCTGCATCAGCCACACCGCCTGTTTGTCCTGTGTTGTGTAAGCCCCAAAGTTCACCAAATCTTGGGTCATCTGGCGTACCAAGTACAGTGACAGTGTAATCAGGCTCTGCATATTCTACGGCTGGGTGTTTGTTTAGCGCTTGAAGTGCGCTTTTCGTGTCTTTTTTGTCGAGCTTAAATTTGGCCAAGCGACCTTTTAGCACATGGCGGTACGCATCATCTATTTCATCTTGGTTAAGGTCACTGATTTTTGCAGCCACTAATTTTCTAGCTGAGATACGCTGCTCTTTTGTAGCTTCTTTTTTGTACACCACAATTAGTGCATCATCTGCTGCACTAACAGTTTGTTTATCAATGTGAATTGCAGCCTGAGAAAGACAAGGGATTAAAGCAAGCGTTAAAGCCGATAATTTTAAATTCATTGTTGGGATCCATTCAGTTTGTTTATCAAGTCATGTCTTAATGACATAAAACTTAAAATCACAAGTAGCCTCACCGATTGAGCCTACTCACTTTTGAGTTCCCACCTATGTATGTTGAGTATAAAAGCAATCTTGTTAGTACGTTACATGCACAATAGTAAAGTACCGAAAACATAAAATTAAGCAACGCATCTAGAAAACACTATATCGTCAAAGTGCGCAAGCCAATCTAAGTAAAACCACAAAAACAGACTAAAAATACAAAAACAAACATATAATTAACAAAAATGTATGAGGAACAAGTCGTAGCCAAATAAGGGAGGCTAGTTATTTTTTACTGCTTTTTGAGTAAAGAAAAACTAACAAAATTTAAAACGATGATTTAAAACATATTTTTTTTCACAAAAATTTCGTATTCCCTCTTTAGGTACTCTTGTCTAATGTGGGGTACAAGGTCTTCAATGCAGTAAAAGTGAAACAATATGCTAACAAAAGAAAAGGCGCAGCGCGTTACATTACTTAATACAGTATTGTGTAAATATGTAATGTTACCCGTGTCTTTATTTTGCAGCAGCTTTGCTTTTTGCGGCTCTGTTGACTTACAAGAGTCCCCCTTGTCTTTGAGTATAAATCCTTCGTTGTCAGTACATGCACAATTACTCGCAACGATAAAGCAAAATGGAACATTTAATAAAGCAACGATAACGCAAATAGGTGACGAGTTAAATCTGGTGTCACTTGTGCAATTGGGTTCAAACAACTTGGCCGAAATTACGCAAGCTGGCGCGCATAATAGCGTTAACCTCGTTCAGTATGGCAATAACAATTATACGTCCATCGTGCAGCAAGGTGACGCTAATGTCGTCAATCTAACGCAACTTGGTGAACAAACGTTGCTGATCCACCAACTTGGTAATGAGATGGTGCTCAATGTCAGCGTTAATAAATAATAATGATACACAAGGAAAATATCATGCTAAAAAAATCACTCATTTCCTGTGCCATAGTAATGGCGCTGGGTTATGGTAATGCAGCACTCGCTGCACAGCCACAGAGTAAAAATACGCAAGACACTATCCAAAGCGACTTTATGGCTGGCGCTGCGCAAAACCGCGTTGAAATAACCCAAAACTCCACCGCTGGAGCCACTTCGGGCAATGAAGTTAACTTGCTACAAAGCGGCGAAACCAATGGCGCAAAAACAACTGTAACAGGCGACGCAAACCATATTACCGCTGAGCAAAAAGGCAATGACAATCTTCAATTAACCACTGTAACTGGACAAAGCAACCACATTACTCATTATCAAACTGGCAACAATGCGAAGTCTAATACAGAGCTAACGGGTGACGCTAATATGGTGTCTTTCAACCAAAGCGGTGATACTGGCCGAGGCGGTATTTCAAACCAAATCAGGTTAAAAGCGCAAGGCGATGACAACACTGTAAATGTTACGCAAAGCTCGGGGGGACACTGGACATTTATTGATGATTTACAAGGTCATAATAACGAGATAAATGTAGAACAACACGGTGAGTGGGGAGAAGTGCGCCTGAAAGAGATCGTAGGCGAAGAAAATGAGTTCATCATTGAGCAAGATGGTTTTTGGAATATCGCCGAGGTTACCGAACTTGAAGGCAATGAAAATACCATAAAAGCAACTCAAGAGGGTGATAGCAACCGCTTTAACTTAAACCAACTTGTTGGCGACGATAACCGCATAGACGCAGAGCAAAGAGGTAATGATAATGCCGTAGCAGTTACCGAACTAACAGGGCAAGACAACCGTTTAGAGTTTGAACAAGCGGGCGATAGAAATAACTTACAAATTGACCTACTTAATGGTAACAGCAATAGCCTAAGCACCAATCAAAGTAATGATGGAAATAGTATTTCATTCGCAGTGGTTGAAGGTGATGATAACGACCTATCAGTAGGACAACAAGGTGAAGAAAATACCTTTACCAGTGAGTTAATTGTAGGAACTGACAATAAAGTATCAGCACAACAAACCGGCAACTCAAATACCCTAGAAGCAGACGTTGTTGGTAATGACAACCAGTTCAACACATTGCAAATGGGTGACTCAAACACAACATATCTGGGTGTGATAGGCGACAATAATCATTTATCAACTCTGCAAAGCGGTGATAGCAACGACACGCATATCGCAAACTTCAACGGCTCTGACAATACCTTTGTTGTAAGTCAAGCTGGTGATTTAAATGTAATGAGAATTCAAAACTCATACCCTAATACGTCACTAGCAACGTCGGGTAACTCTATTTCTGCAGTCCAAGATGGTGATGAAAATGATTTAAGTGTCACTATGAGCAGCGAAGTGGCAAGCCAAGGCAATACATTAGATTTAATGCAAGACGGCAACTTAAACGCTATCGATCTCATGCTAGAAGGGTCAAATAATAGTGTTGATATCATGCAAATGGGTGACATGAACATGGTAACTGGTATCGACGAAGGCGCATTCGTTATTGCTGGCAACGATTTAAGCTTAAATATCCTACAAGAAGGTACTGGCAACTTAGTTGAAGGTGGTATGTCGCAGCTTAATGGTGATGTAACCGTAAATCAGTTAGGTGACTACAACACCACAACAATTATACAACAATAATTGCGTCATTTAATAATCGATAAGCGGTGCCCGTTGGCACCCTTATTACTTGCACTAAAGAAAAAGTGGAAGAGCGAATGAACTGTCTCATTAAAATATTCATTGTTTGCACTTTTCTCATACTCAGCCCGTGCAATAAAGCAAACGAAATCAGTGGCTTCTTACTTGATCAAAGTATCAGCCGCTCAGGTCATGAATTCTATCGCCAGTTAAGTACTTTATGGCTAGATATTCCCTCTACTGCGGGGGCGACCGTAACCATAAAAGAAACTCTTATACCAAAAGCAGGAACCATTTTAACCGTAGAGCTCAACAATCAAACAGTGTACTCAACTTACCTAGGTCGCAGGTTAAAACCCGTTGACGATCAAGTAGAAGAAGCTGCACTAACCCTAATTAAAGTGCTTGCGAGCAATAATTTCAGCAAGTTTAGTGATGACTTATCAAGCAGTGGTCTTTAACTATGAAAAAAAACCTTTTCCTTTTACTAGCACTCAGCCAAGCAAGTTATGCTAGCGAACTCGTTTACACACCAATCAATCCAAGCTTTGGTGGCAACCCACTTAACGCCAGCATGCTTATGAATAAAGCACAGGCACAAAATAAGCATAAGGCTCACGTTGAGCCCAAGAGCTATGCAGAAAAAATGCAGGAGTCTTTAGAGAGGGCCTACATAAATAGAATTGTACGTGAAGTAACGGACCTTGCATTCGGTGAAAGCTCAGATGAAAATGTGTTTGGTCAAGATTCTGTTTTTGTCAGCGGTGATCATCAAATAAGAATGCTAACAAGCAATGCTGACAGTATTACCATAGAAATTACCAACCTCGTTTCAGGGGAAGTCACAACAATAGAAATTCCGAGGTTTGGCAATGCGCTTCCATAAGTCATATTTTATTAGTTTACTAGTCATTGTGTTGAGTGGCTGCTCTCATATTACAAATACGCTGCCACCGGATATCTCCCAAGCGCAAACGTTAGAACATACCCTAACCTATAAAGAACTGAAATCGTTGCCAAAACCCATGGGCAGCATTCCTGTATCCGTATATTCATTTAGAGATCAAACGGGTCAATACAAACCAATCGCTAACGTAAGCTCATTTTCTACTGCGGTAACACAAGGTGCCTCGGCCATACTTGTGCAAGCACTTAGTGAAACAGATTGGTTTGTGCCCGTAGAACGTGAGGGCTTACAGAACATACTCACAGAGCGAAAAATTATTCGAGCAGCTCTGGATAACAGCGACAATGAAAGCCATGCACTGCCCCCGCTGAAAACGGCAAAGATCATTCTTGAAGGTGGGATCATCAGCTACGACTCAAATACCAAAACAGGTGGACTTGGTGCTGAATACTTTGGTATTGGGGTTTCTGAGTTATATAGAGAAGATATTATCTCAATTTACATGAGAGCAGTCGATGTTCGAACTGGTGTAGTATTGACGTCAGTGGCCACAACCAAAACAGTACTGAGCTTTGAAATGCGAGCTGGCTTTTTCCGCTATGTCAGTTATAAGCGACTAGCAGAAGCCGAAGGAGGATATAGCAATAACGAGCCAATGCATATATGCGTTAAACAAGCAATTGAGAAAGCGTTGATAGACCTTATCAACAGTGGTATTGATAAAGGGTTATGGTCAGCTACGCCCGTTACTCAGAATACGAACGAGTTAACGCATCAGGAAAAAACTGCCTCGCCCAATTAAGTAGCTCTATGCGGTTTCTTGATTTGGTTTTTCGAAACGCACTGTACAGGTGCGTTTTGACTGTATGATCGCTAATATGAAGTTTATTGGCGATCTCCTTATTTTGCGCTCCCTCAGCGATTAACTTAACGATGGTTTTTTCTCTTTTTGTTAAATTAAAAGCCCCGTCTTCTAACTTTGGCGCCGGCGCTGGGTTACTAAAAATGGCATGCTCAACAAGTAACTCTGAAAAAGTACTGCTGATAATGCTGCGCCTAAACCACAGCTCACCGTCTTTTACTGCTTTAATACCTTTTAATTTGATATCAGGCTCATCTTTGGCATATATCACCCCTTTAACGCCTGCTAACAATGCCCGACGTTCATCAACTTGACCTTCAGTGGCATTAAATAAAATGAGCGATTTTCTTTTAGCCAATACCGCCATATCGAAGGAATATACTTCTTCACAGCTAAAGCCTGTTAAATCGACAAAAACCAGCTGCTCAATCGGTAGTTCAACCAATGCCTTATCACATTGCAGTACACTAGATGTAATATTTAAAAGCTTGAGTAAACTCTGAATAAGCTCAAGATTGTCATCCGACCTACATACAGCAGTTCGGGTTACTATTGTCGCTTTACAATTCACTTTGCCCATATAAATTCCTACTATACTGAATACACAACCCGCTTGTGCCTGACTTATTGCCATGAACCTTCAAACTACACAAAATCCCTTTACATGTAAATAAGATGTTTTAATTTAAAATAAAAATCATTTACAAATAAAAACAAAAGAACATTTTAAACAACAACTTAAAAAACATCACCTCACAAGCTTCCCATGCCTTTTTTTTAACAAAATATATTCAATATGCTTTCATTCGTTCCCTACTTCAAGAAACTAATAAATTTTTATTAAAGTAAATTAATCTCGGGCCGATTTACATTAACTATAGATTTATACATTTGCTGTAGCTGTATAACCGGATTGGCAGCATTTAAAGCAAAGCAAACATGCTGGATAACAGCAATCAAAATAGGCAATGCGATTATGGGAATTGAGTTTAATGTGATCATATTAAATATGATCGTGCTCAGTATTGCGTATGGGTTAATCTACCCTTATTGTGCGAATACTTTAAAAAAAATATCACTGCAAGATATCATCGCGGCGTGCGTTTCGCTATCTGTTGTGGGATCTGTGTTTTATGCAAGTGGCGCCAAATTTAGTATCGTATGGATTAACGTAAATTGGTTTTGGTTTACCCTCATAACGTTTATTGCGCTCGAGCTACCATTATTTATTTGGTATGCAAGACGCTATCATTTACCCTTTCCCAGTAGATAAAAAAATGCCGAATGTTACTTCGGCATTTCGCATGACAGGCTCACTTTTTAGTGAGTAAAAAGACATCAAGGCCTGTGTTTTACAGCCCAAAGGTGTAACAACTCATGGGCGATAGTCGCAGCCGCGATTGCCGTGAGTTCACTTTGATCGTATGCAGGAGATACTTCTACAACATCCATCCCCACCATATTTACCCCCTGTAGAGCACGTAAAATCTTTAATACTTTATCGCTTGTTAGCCCACCACATACCGGTGTACCAGTTCCTGGTGCAAAAGCGGGATCTAAACAATCAATGTCAAACGTTAAGTACACAGGTAAGTCACCTACCCTAGCCTTAATTTGTGCAGCAATCTGCTCGGCAGATAAATCGTTTGCTTGCATTGCATCAATTACGTCAAAACCATGACTTTGCTGGTTATATTCAGTTCTTATCCCGATTTGCACCGAGTGCTCAGCACTGATCAATCCTTCTATTGGTGCATGATAAAACATCGTACCATGATCATATCGAGAGCCTTGGCTATACGTATCTGTATGGGCATCAAAATGAACTAATGCCATTTTTCCATACACATTATGGTGCGCTCGAAGTAAAGGTAAGGTCACAAAGTGATCTCCCCCCAACCCTAACAATGCTTTTCCTTGCTGCAGTATTTGTCTCGCTGCTAACTCTAATTGTGCAGTAAAGTATTCCGGGTCGCCGGTTGGATATGTAAAGTCACCCGCGTCAGTAATACTCAGCTTATCCCAAAGAGAAAATGTCCAAGGGTATTTTTTTGACTCCCATGCCAAATGCACTGAAGCCCTGCGAATAGCATCTGGCCCCAAACGTGCCCCAGGGCGACCAGATGTAGCCAAATCAAAGGGTAAACCGAGCACCACAACATCTGAGTCAATATTTGTTATATCTCGCACCATTGGCTGACGTAAAAACGTCATGCCATTGGAATATAAAGAGTGATCGGTATGGTCAAACAACTGATTCATAAACTAAACATCTTCCAAATATGTATAACCATCCAAGCCTTGCTCTAGTTCCATTAAACACAGCGCTTGCTCATTTTTTGGCAACTTACTTTTTACTTGTTGGGCAAAATTTGCTTTAAATTGTGCGACGTCTAAATGTACATATCGCATCATGTCCGCAACACTATCACCCTCGTCAACATCGCTTAGCTCTAGTAGACCATCGTTATCTAAATTTGCGATGACGCTATGTGTATCACCAAAAAGGTTATGCATATCGCCCAAGATCTCTTGATAAGCACCAACCAAGAAAAACCCAAGTAAGTAAGGCTTGTTTGCGTTGTATTCAGGCACTGGCAAAGTACTTTCAATACCCTGTCCATCCACATAATGTTCAATCGTACCATCTGAGTCACACGTAATGTCGAGCAGCACCGCGCGCTTTTTAGGCTCCTCGGTTAGACCACTGAGCGGCAGTACAGGAAAAACTTGCTCTATCCCCCAAGCATCAGGCAAAGACTGAAACAAAGAAAAATTAACAAAAAACTTATCTGCCAACTTGGCACTTAGCTCATCTATTATTGGTCGATGAAAACGGTTTTTGTTGTCCATCCTTTTATTAAGTTCATAACATACGCGCAAATTAATTTGCTCAGCCCATGCTCTTTGCTCTAAGTTAAGTAAACCCATCGCAAACTGGCTATGTACTTCAGCTAAATCGCTCTGAGTATCATGATAAATCTCTATCAATGCTCTATCGTCTTTTTGACCACTTAATCCCTGCCAAGAAGTCCACATATTATGTAGTAAACGCGGGGCATCATGCTCTGGCGCTAAAACCACTTCAGGTTGATAACTTTCGGTACCAATCACATCTGTGATCAATACAGCATGGTGCGCAGTGAGCGCACGACCAGACTCAGAAATAATTTTCGGCATTGGCTGCTCGTACTGCTTACACGTATCACCGACTGTGTATACAATGTTATTTGCATATTCAGCCAAACTGTAATTCATTGAATTGTGAGATTGACTGCGAGTACCGTCATAATCGACTGCAAGCCCACCACCGACATCTAAGCATTGCAAGTTAGCACCTAAACGACGCAATTCGCAGTAAAAGCGTGCAGCTTCGCCAACCCCTAAGCGCACATCACGAATATTAGCCATTTGCGAGCCAAGATGAAAATGCACTAGCTGTAGCGCACTTAACAACTTGGCCTGCTCTAGCTGGCTTATCACCGCCAAGACTTGTGACGCTGATAAACCAAACTTAGACTTTTCACCACCACTGGCTTGCCATTTACCTTTGCCTTGTGACGCTAAGCGAACACGCAACCCTAACCGTGGCGTTACGTTTAACGCTTTGGCCTGCGCCATAACAATGTCAAGCTCAGAGCGCTTCTCAAGTACAATGTACACTTGATGTCCTAGCTTTTCGCCAAGTAGTGCCAAACGCACATATTCTTTGTCTTTATACCCATTACATACAATAACGGCCGATGTTTGCTCACTCATAGCAAGTACTGTTAACAACTCGGCTTTGCTACCCGCTTCTAGGCCTAATTGTTTTTTCTCATTACCAGCTTGGCTTGCAATCAACCCTTCTACCACTTCACGTTGTTGATTTACTTTTATTGGGTAAACCAGCAAGTAGTCTTCAGGATAATTGTAATCTGCAATTGCTTGATTAAACGCATCACAAATACTGTGAACACGCTGACTTAATATTTGCGGAAAACGCACTAGAGCAGGCAATGCATACCCTTGTGCTTTGATCTGCTGAGCGATATTTTCTAAAGTCACTGCATGCTCTGGCTGAGACAGTTTTGGCATTGCGGTAACCTCTCCCTGATCATTAATACCAAAGAAGCCTTGGCTCCAATGGCGCACGTTGTAACAGTCACGTGCGTGTTCAGAAGAGATGTTTTTGGCCATTAAAGTTCCTTAAAGAAGTAATTGGTTGTAGGACTCATTTTTGCGCATTACAAAGAATTCAGGTCGTCATGTCTAATGAAATATTTCACTCTTTAAGAGTAGTGAAATCACTCGTTACAGAGAGGATACAGACATGAAAAAGGCACCTTCCGGTGCCTTGATTTTCATTAACTTTATTTTTGGAGTATCGAATTACTTTACCGCTAGGAAAAGTAATTGGAATGAGTTTAAATTTCAGCGTGGTGCCATAAGCTGTCCACTATTTCGCTAAAAGAATTGGCACTTTTTACTTGATTAAGTTGATAACCAATCATGCGACTGATATCAATCAAGTCAAAATAGCCACATATCCGCTCAGGTGTTTGACTCACCACCAGCAAGTGCTCTTGGCCCGACGTTTCCATGCTTTTAACAATATCTCCTACTCGGGCTGTGTGCAAAGCTAGCTCATTGACACTGCTTAAAGCCGACAATGGGATCATAATATCTGCAACAGTCATATCTGCACGATGAATGCCTTTTCTTGCGGAAATTTTGAGTACATAGCTACTAGCCAAACGCGCTTTAGAAATAAGCCCAAGCATATTGTTGTAACTATCTACAACAAAACTGATACGCATATGGGTCTGTTTCATAATAAGCATCGCATCATCCAGCCCAGTATTACTGTCTATTAGTTGCGGTGGTACTTGGTGAAAACCATGCATGGCCTCACTGGCCGGACTATCGAGTGAAATGACGATATCGCTATCCAGTGAAGTATTAAAGTGAGTATTTTTGGCAAGCGCTTGGCTGCCTATAGTTTGGTATTTAGACATAACACCACCTCTAAAATAAGCTGACGACAAAAGTTATATTTGTTTTATAAAGCTTACTTTAGAGGTGGGGCACGAATAGCTAAATTGAGGTACTGTGACGCGGGAGGTGATGATACCTTGCGCTCAGTAACACTTGTATCTACGATACCCCAATCGTAATTTATTGAGCCAACAATAAGCTCTTGAGGATCGTGATCAATTGGGTCTGAATCAATAAAAATGCTTTGCTGTTGTTCGTAGTGGTTTTCTACTTGGGCATAACTCATTGGCGCGCTGATCACTGATAGGAACAACACACACAAACAAGAAATGACAAACCAATTACGAGACCGCATTAACACTCCAAATTAGGTTAGGCGCAAAAAACCGTGCCTAACCTCAGTGTATGGGCGAGGTTTAAAATTAGCAAGTATTAAAGTGTTACCTCAGTTAAAGAATCTTTTATTCGACTAACCAGCAACTGCTCCACTCGCACTCCTTCAATATCAATGGCCTCAAATTTAAAGCCATCGCATAAAATATGGTCAGCTCGCTTTGGTAAGCGCTTTAATCTATAGATCAAAAACCCAGCAACTGTTTCATACTGATTGGCCTCTGGTGGCTCTTCCCAACCAATAACTCGGCAAAGATCTACCATTGGCGTTGAACCATCAACAAGCCATGATTCATTATCACGTTGCACAATTTGCTCTTCACCATGAAATGTCACCAAATCTCCCATAAAACTGCTCATGAGATCTTTTATTGTGACAATGCCAACAATTAAAGCATATTCGTTCACCACTACCGCAAATTGTTCATTGGCTGATTTAAATGCATTGAGTGCCTCAGAAAGCGTTAGTGTCTCAGGTAAGTAAAAAACTTCCTTTTCGATAATCTCTTCGGTTAAATGTACCGCTTCGCCGCGCAATAATTGCTTAAGTATTTGCTTGGTATCAACAAAACCAATTAACTTATCCAAATGTCCATCACATATTAAAAACTGGTTGTGGGGGTTATCTAAAACCTTCTGACTGATCGTTTCACTGTCATCGCCGATATCTAAAAATGCAATGGACTCTCGTGTAGTCATGGCCATGGGTAAAGTGCGGCACTCCAATTCAAGTACATTACCGATCAGCTGATACTCTTGTGCCTGTAACGTACCATTTTTTGCTCCCGCATCCATCATTGCGACAATTTCTTCTGTTGTCACTTCATCTTTTCGCTCAGTGGGAAAGCCAAGTAATTTCAATACCAAATTAGTCACTCCATTAAAAAATAGGACCAAGGGCTTGAACGCCGTTGTGACAGTATTCATCAACCCGACCACCCTAACAGCAACAGCTTCAGGCATTAACATTGCCACGCGTTTTGGTAATAAATCTGCGAATAAAATAAATAGTGAGGTAATGATCATAAATGATATAACAAAACTGATCTGATCTAACATAGCCCCTTGATACACGATTGTAAGGTAAGAACGTACCGTATCGGTAAGTGCTTGCTCACCCAAGATCCCTCCAAGAATAGCAATGGCATTCAAAGCGATTTGTACCATTGCGAAGAACGCCCCAGGCTGAGCTTGCAATTTTAGTACTTGCTCCGCACCATGAAAGCCTTCATCCATCATTATTTTTAGCTTGATTTTACGTGCAGCTGCAATGGCTATCTCTGACATTGCAAACAAAGCACTGATAAAAATCAAACATACTATCCCAAGCAATTCGCTCACTTAATGGTTTCTCCAGTAGAAGTCGGTTGGCGCTTTAAAAATCAGTTAAAAAGCGAGCAATTGTAGCGCAACGCTCATACTAAGCAACATATATAAACAACCAAAAATCAAACACTTAAAAAATATATTTTAAAAGATTTGGCATTCACCCATTGGCTGAGTATCTGTAGCAATAGTTTGTTACTCATTTGGGTTTATTCACTTGCCACACTCAGCGTATACTGTGGTAAGAAATTAACAGATTTATTTGAGGTAAGGTGTGCAGTTAACCCAAGGTATCGAGTATTTTCTTTCTGGATTTTCTTTGATCACACAAAAAGGTTTGAAACGCTTTGTGTTTATCCCACTACTGATCAACATATTGCTCTTTGGTAGCTCATTATTCTTTTTATACGACTGGCTCATCCAAGGGTTCGACTACTTGAATAACTTATTACCAAGTTGGCTAAGTTGGTTGGAATGGTTAATGTGGCCCATCGCTATTATGGTTATTCTATTTAGCTACAGTATGGTGTTTACCGTGATCACAAACTTTATTGCTGCACCGTTTAATGGTTTGTTAAGTGAAAAAGTAGAGATGCATCTAACAGGGCAAAAAGTAAATGATGACGGCTTAGCAGATCTGCTCAAAGACGTGCCACGTATGCTCGGTCGTGAGTGGACAAAGCTATGTTATTATTTACCTCGCGCTATTGGCTTTTTTATCTTACTTTGGGTATTACCTTTAGTAGGGCAAATATTATGGGTTATGTTCACTTGTTGGATGTACAACGTACAATACAACGATTACCCGTTTGACAATCACAAAATTCACTTTCAACAAATGAAAAATGATCTAAAAAGCAAACAAGGTCTATCTTATGGATTTGGTTTTGCGGTGTTTGCTCTTACATCAATTCCGGTGATTAACCTTATTGTGATGCCCGTTGCTGTATGTGGTGCCACACGTTTATGGGTGGATAACTATCGCCAAAATTATCGATAGAAATCACTATTCAAAACATTAGAGTGTAAATTCTAATTATGCTCTAATGTTTTGTTTGTCATATAGTTATCATTTTTCCTTCACTTTACTTCTGTAGCGTTTGTTTTCTTTATATAAACAAGATGATGTACTAACATGAAGTATAAATTACTACTGTCTATTAGCGCTTTATTGGCGTTAAGTGGATGCAACGACGACACAAAAGTCAAAGAAGTAACCAAAGAAGTTGTGGTGGAAAAACCAATCACAGTTGTTGAGAAAGTGGAAGTGCCTGTAATTGTTGAAGTTGCCAAAGGCGGTGCCAACGATGCCTATATAGGTGCTAGAGCGCAATTTTTGGTTAACCAACTCCAAGAAGGCAACCTCAAAACAAAATTGCAAGCATGCCAAAATGGGCCGTTCTATAAAACTGACTTCTCAATTGGTCACAGAGGTGCGCCAATGCAGTATCCTGAGCACACCAAGGAGTCATATGTTGCCGCAGCAAAGATGGGCGCTGGCATTTTAGAGTGTGACGTTACCTTTACCAAAGACAAAGAGTTAGTTTGCCGCCACTCCCAGTGCGATTTACATACCACCACAAACATTTTAGCGATCCCTGAGCTTGCAGCAAAATGTACGCAGCCTTTCACACCAGCAAACGCTCAAGCGGGTACGCCGGCAAGCGCACAGTGCTGTACCTCAGATATTACTTTGGCTGAATTCAAACAGCTAAAAGGGAAAATGGATGGTGCTAACCCAACGGCGACAACCGTTGAAGGTTACTTAAAAGGCACAGCTAACTGGCGCACAGATCTCTACTCAAGCCAAGGTACGTTATTAACCCACAAAGAAAGCATTGAGCTATTTAAGTCACTTAACGTAAAAATGACACCAGAGCTCAAGTCCGCAAGTGTTACGATGCCTTTTGAAGGCATGAGTCAAGCTATGTACGCCCAAAAAATGATCGATGAATATAAGGCGGCAGGCGTTGCTGCTAAAAATGTTTTTGCACAGTCTTTCAACTTGGAAGATGTGAAATACTGGATTAACAACGAAGCAGACTTTGGCGTACAAGCGGTCTATTTAGATGATCGCTACGATATTGCCGGATTTAATCCAAACAACCCTGACACATGGCAGCCCACTATGGCAGAGCTTAGTAATGATGGAGTTAAAATCATAGCGCCCCCTCTGTGGATGCTTGTTACCTTAGACAATGATAAAAACATTGTACCTTCAGCATACGCAAAAGCAGCAAAAGAAGCGGGTCTGGATATTATTACTTGGACGCTAGAGCGCTCTGGTCCCCTTGCCACTGGCGGTGGCTGGTATTATCAATCAATTAGTGATGCTATTAACAGTGATGCCGACGCTTTAGTATTGCTTGACGTGTTAGCCAAAAAGGTTGGGGTTATTGGCGTGTTCAGTGACTGGCCGGCAACAACCACATTTTACGCAAGCTGCATGGGTATGACACCAAGTATTTAATCATTTCTGAGGGCCCCAAAGGCCCTTCTTAAAGCTCTCAATATGGCACCGATTGCGAGCTATTCTATGCGCTCGCGTATCAATTCATACCTACCCGACGCTTTTAATTGCTGCAGCGCAAAATTAAAACTATCTCTGAGCTGAGCATCACGAAAACCGACATAAAACCACAGCGGGTTGTTCTCAACGGGTAACAAGGCCTTACCCCAGCTTGAATTCGAATATCGATACCTTCGCTCTTTCAATTGCATCAAATGCCAACGCAACAACGTATCATCAATCAAAATTACTTCACACTTTCCAGATATCCAATCAATCACTTGTTCACGCTGCTTAGGATATTCGACGTAATCTTTTTTATTGGCAACCATTTGTTCAATGCGCAAATGTTGTTTAGCATTTTGCCATGCACATATGCTGTAATTTTGCAGTGCATCCATCGTCGCTATTGAAAAGCCACGGTTGTTGTTATGGATTGCATAATTACTATAAGAGATAAAAGGAGATGAGTAAAAAAGCTCTTCATCACTTTGCTGAACTTCAACAGCGATATCAACCTTAGCAGATAGCAGTAAACGCTCCATACGGCGGTTTGAGACAAAAACGCTTTGATAATTCCAATTCAAGTTTTGTGCTAAATGAGCAAACAGCTCCACACTAATTCCAGATTGACTCGATTCATCAACATAAGGAGGACGACTTTGACCAAATGCGACTACCATCGTGCCAGACTCAGCAATTACCACACTGTGGTAAACAGCAACCACTAACCACAGCACACTAAAAGTAAGCTTTCTGGATAAACACTTAATGATCATTCTCCTCATACTACTTCGCCTACATGTATGTCGGCCTGCACGTGTAGTGCATTTAACACAGTGTAATGTACAACGGTAAAACACACTATTAGACTTCGAGCTAACAATCACCCACATTCACATAGTCTTGAAGAATCGCTTTAAGTTCATCAACTTTAAACGGCTTACCTATATGCGCATTCATACCTGCAGCGACATACTTTTCAACTTCAGAGCCCATAACATTAGCTGTTAATGCGATAATTGGTAACTGCTCTGAGCTAAACTGTTTGCGGATTGTCTGAGTTGCAGTCACCCCGTCCATCACTGGCATTTGTATATCCATAAGAACAATATCAAATTTATCAGTGCCGGCCATGACAGTATCTACAGCTTGTTGACCATTGACGACAACATGCACTTTCGCCCCCATATTAGTTAGCATTTTTTTGGCCACAATCTGATTAATTTCGTTATCTTCCACCAGCAACACCCTACACTTAAAACACGTTTGTTGCTGTAAATCAGTTCCCTTCGCACTTTGCTCTTTTTCGTTTTTAATTGCGCAATGGCTTTGCATAAGAGCATCAACAAGGTCTTGTTTAAGTAACGGTTTGTTAAGAACAGGAAATTTTAAATTGCTGTCCAAGCAGTTATTAGAATAAGCGGTATAAATAATTACACGCTCGGGAAGCAACGAAGCATTATCTAGACGAGTGAGTAGCGTATCTGCTTCGCAGTCCGGTAATTTCCAATCAAGTAACATTGCATCAAAATCACCATTCAACAAGCACTGCTCTGCACCTTGGCCTGTCGATGTTGTTGTTACGATTAGCCCAATGGACGTTGCAATATTTTCACTTATTTGCGTATAAACAGGATCGTCCTCGACAATAAGTAGCTTTCCTACAAATTCAACGGGTCGTTCAATTATTCCGTCTCCATCAGTTTTAAGTGGCAACCTAACAGTAAATACAGAGCCTTTACCCACCTCACTAACAACACTTATTTCTCCGCCCATTAGCTCAGTAAGCATCTTACAGATTGTCAGTCCAAGTCCAGTACCACCATATTTTCGTGTTGTAGAAGACTCCGCTTGCGTAAAACGCTCAAACAAACTCTGTAACTTCGATTGCTCAATACCAACCCCCGTATCGGCGACAGATATTTCTATCCACTGGCTATCTAAATCTGTTCTGTCAGGTATCCCTTTTACAGATAGCGTGACTTTACCTTGCTCGGTAAATTTGACGGCATTTGAGGCTAAATTAAGCATGATTTGACCAATGCGAACTGGGTCTCCCAAATATTGAGCTTGTAGCTGTGGGTCTATATCAAAAACCAGCTTAACCCCTTTGGTATTTGCTATAGGCGTGATCAACGACCTTAAGTTGTCCAGTAACTCCTCAAATTGAAAACATACCTGCTCTATATGCAATTTTTTTGACTCGATTTTTGAGAAATCCAATATGTCATTAATTATCGTGGTTAACGCGTTGGCAGAAAAACGTACCTTCTCTAAATAATTTCTCTGTATTGCCGTCAGTTTTGTCGACAATAAAATGTCAGTTAGGCCAACAATCCCATTCATTGGTGTTCTTATTTCATGAGACATATTTGACAAAAACATCGACTTTTTTTCTGCGGCTTTCGTCGCCACCTCATTTGCTCGTTTGAGTTCTACTAACAGCCTTAATAGTGCAACCAACACTAGCAAAAATGTTGAGACTAACGTGAGTAATGTATATTGGATCATTTTCCAATAATTTGAATTGATTGAGTGATTGAGCTCCTGCATATTTTTTTGAATAACATCAGAGAAGCTATTTTTTTGAATAGACTTAAGTAATTTTGACGCCTTAGTCGCATTGTCCATAATAAATTCTATATGCAACCGTGCAACTCGTAAGTCAGGTAAGCGCCGCTCAAGCTGCTCTAACATAGCCAATTGCACTCTCAATTGTGTTTGAACAGCATTAACAACAGGCTGAGAATTAGTCATCTGCAAATTAAAAATCAATGCAGCACATGTCCTCAAAATAGACTGACTAGTCTGAGAACTCTCAGGACTATCAATACTTTGCTTTGCTACATATTTAAAGGATGTTTTCAACATCGAGGCAAGTTGCATATATGTATCAACCCCAACTCGGAAAGCTTCCATGTCTTTACCGATTTGCTCACCCAGTAATCCCTGGCTAGCAAGTTGTCGACTCACTCTTTCAAACTCCAACTGTTTATGAGCGTGCTTATCAAAGTGATTAATATTTGCGTCAATCGCAGAAAGCGTTTCTAGTGCTAATTCAGTTGTCAGCCGATTGAGCTCCGCTTTTAATGTCAGCTCAGCCTGCAATGATTTTAACGTGTGATACTGATCGATGGCATGCGACCCTGTTAGCCAGACCAAAAATAATAATACAACCTCAATTAAATACTTCACTGCACAAGCGACCTTGGCAGCTGGCCTTCAAAGGCATGAAACAAGGCTTCCAAGTCTAAAATATCCTCATCACTTAAGTTTAAACCCAATTGACCTTTAGCCATTATCCTTATCGCTTCAGAGAGCTCATCAACAGAGCCATTATGAAAGTAAGGTGCTGTTAATGTGACGTTACGAAGGCTTGGCACCTTAAATACGTGCTTATCTTCCTCGTTATTCGTTTGATTGAATCGCCCTAAATCAGTTAGCAAAGATTGCGGAACGCTATCCAATCGACCAATCTTCTGATAAAGGTTACCGCCAATATTTTTCCCTTGATGGCAAGTTATACACCCAAAGTTCATAAATTTTTGTAAGCCCCGCTGTTGTTGTTCGCTCAATGCACTTATATCTCCCAACAAATATCGGTCTATGGGGGTGTCTTCTGACACTAAGGACTCCTCAAATAAAACCAGCGCTTTGACAATATTTTCGGCGTTTATTCCATCAGCAGAAAGTGCATTAAAGCTTTTCAAAAAACCAGGTTGAGCGGTCAGCTTGGCTATCACTTGCGGCCAATTGGTCGCCATTTCTACTGGGTTATGAATAGGCCCATGAACTTGCTCCGCTAATGTTGCGCTACGCCCATCCCAAAATTGCCTAAAGTTAAACGCTGAATTAATAACGGTTGGTGAATTTCGTTCACCAAGTTGCTGATTGACGCCCAACGACACAGGAAAACCGTCATCGCCTCCGTTATACAGATCATGACATGATGCACAAGACACCGTATTATCGACCGACAACAAGGGGCTTTTAAATAATGCCTTACCCAATTGCACCCACTGTTCATTATATTGCTCAATAAGCGGTAAAGGTTGTAGAGCTGCATCGACCTGTCGCTCAATAAACTTAGCGTCAACTGACGCAGTCTCACTCCCCTCAAGCAAATCGCTCGGTACAGCACGACTCAGTTGCAGCCAAAAACTGACGAAAATCGCACATAAAACACTTAAGATCAGTACAATATACTTGGTGGTCATAATGACTCCAACGCCTAATGAGTCACTGAAAATATAGGAAAAGTATAGTAGATAACATCAATTTTAAGAGACTCCAACAAAAAAATGATTTGCAGAATTACAATTTTGACCACCAGATTGATCACTTAATTACGATGCAGGTTAGCTATAACATTGCCCTTCGGCGCATTCAGATTTACCTTCTTTCAAGAATGTTTAATAATAACAATCCCCAAAATAGTAAGTTTGAGTGCATGCTTGTAACGTTTGACAAATTTCAGTTAGATACAAAAAATGGCTTATTGATGCACAAAGGTCAGGAAGTCGTACTCAAACCTAAGCAACGTGCTCTTTTATTATTTTTTGTTGATAATCCTGATGTGGTATTAAGTAAAGATCAGATCCTCGATGCAGTCTGGCAGCAAAGAGTGGTCTCTGAACAAGTCGTGTTCCAAACCGTTAGTCAATTGAGAGCAATCGTTGGTGAGCGAGCGATTCAAACCTACGCCCGACAGGGATATAAATGGACATATGCAATTAACCACAGCGCCCCTCAATCTTCAGAGCTGGCAGCTATCGCTGAGCAAAAATCAAACAAGCCCATTGCTTACGCGGTATGTGTGTTGGCATTCATAGTTATCGCTATGGGTTACACATTATTAGACAGCAAGCCCACTCATAAAACCCAAATATTTTTCTTGCCCAATAAAAACAAGCAAACAGTTCCACTCATTACCTCAAGCAAGCTGTTTGCTTTACAAGCGCTGGAAGTAGATGAAGGTAGTCAAATAGATCCTTTAAATGCACCTAAATTGGCCTTTGATGAGTTGCAACTTACTAAAACCAGTTGGCTTATTGGCACACGTATATTCGAGGTATCTAACGGGACATACTTAGAATTTAAACTACAAAACCATCAAACGCAGTGGCACGACTATGTATTTTCAGACAACAAGACTGAGCTCGCTAAAGAGCTCCATCAGCGCTTAGCCAAGCTTGCTAAATTGGGGCTGTTTGAGGCCCAAAAACAGCCAAAACTTTGGCTAGACACGCTTGAGCAAAAGAAAAATCAAACGCTCAGCACCTTATTCTTTTTAGCCAAGCACTATCAAACGTCTGGCCATATCGATGTTGCCTTAGCTTATTTGGATGATATTGCAGAGTTTGAACAGCGCGCAGAAACATTGCCGATCCGTACCGAAGCCGCGTTACTTAAAGCCTCAATTTACAAGCAAAATGGACAGTTTACGCTTGCGAAAAGTACTCTAGACCATGCTGAGCAAGACCTTAAAGAGCAAATCTGGCCACTGCAGTTTGCACTGATAAAAAAACGCGCATTCTTAGCTTACGCAATGCGAGACCAAGAACAAGTTAGAGCGCAACTTGAACGCGGTACGCAATTGGCACAACACAATATTGATGCGATGGGCCGCTTTCAATTGCATATTCTAGATTCAATTTTATCCGCAAAATTAGATTTATCTGATCGCAAGTACATACAACTTAATGAAGCGCACCAGTTAATTACCGAAGAAAACCTACACCCTGCTAATCTCGCATTTGTATATTTTCATTATGCATTGTTTGCCAATGAAACCAATATACGTAGTAAATACCTAACTAAAATACTCGAATTACCTCGCAGCCAAACAAACTTTTGGGTTATAGATGATGCTTTTGAACGACTCTTTGATTTGTATATAGAGCATAAACACTTTGCCCAAGCAGATGCCTTACTATCACAAAACATCAATCATACGATTAACAGTAACCTGCTACGAGCAAAACTGCTCCTTGCAAAACAACATACGTCACAAGCTATTAGTCTATTAGAAGAGGCCTATCAGCAATCTCAAAAGGCCTTCGATAAAAATGACAGCATTAGCGCTGCACGAGCTTTATATCTGAATTTGGATGAGCAGAGTAATAAACGGCAAATTTATTACGACTATTTACTCCGTAACGGTGAGCAAAATTGGCTGCTAGGCAACAGCAGTGAAAAAGGCTAAAAATACATTTTTGGCCGGTCTTTTTGCACAAATTATTTTACAACCAAAAACGAAGAACCCACTGGATGACGCTGCGAAGTCAAAATATTTGGGTACAGTCAGAGCTCACAAAAGTCCACCCCGCCTTCGAGTTCAAACAGAGATTAACGGCTTATACCAATTGCATTAAATTGGTGATCAGATATTGCGACAGATAAATGGCTTAGTAACAAGGTAAATATTTAGCTATGTAGTTATTCTACATGAGAAATATTTAACGCAGTTAATGATTTATTTAGCTCGCTAGAATGATCAATGTATTAATAAAATTGGTATTATATACCTCTGTGAATAAGGCGCTGACTTTAACAACGTTGCAAACTTAACACCTAAACCAACGAGTAATAAATTCAGCACCACCTTTACACCTGAGGGTGGTGCTGCATTTAGAGTAAGCTATTTTGTTAGCACTAAACCAAGGCTATCTGTACGAACATAACTGACTCAAATAAGACATTAATTATTTTAACTCTAGCCAATCTAGCTCAAACCAAAGCGAATTGCCCATGCGCACCTCTAGCGGAGCGTCACTAGCTATAAGCTGTGCATCGCCAGAATGAATAGTAAACTTATCCCCTTTTGCAAACTCATAACGGCCAACTAAGTGATTACCCTGCCAAAGTTCAAATTGACCCCCTTGCTCCGCGCGAGCTCTAAATTTCAGCTTGGCTTGTTGTGCTTTTTTAACATCAAATGCGAGTCTAACCCAAGCCGGTTTGTGCGGCAGGGTGCCAGTAGGGAAATGATCTGGGTTGTCATTAAACCCAACCACAGTGGCTGCATCACGTTGACGCACCCAGTGGTAACGTCCAGCGAAAAAATGCTCAACCTCGATACGTTCGTTAACCGAAAACTGCCATGGTTTACCATATGTAACTATTTTACTGCCTAAACCTTCGCCTATTTCATTATATGAAAACACCTGATAGCGAGCGAAAGACTTATTAGGTAGAGTACTATCAACAAACTCAGCATCGGTAATACCATCTACCAGCTTTACAAATCCCTTCGCTTCACCCGTGTTAAAGTCGCTCAATGATCGATAAATCGCATATTTAACCCCTTTGCCTTTAATGTCTAACCAATTAAGTTTTATCTGGTTATTCTCTAAAACACTTAACTGAACGCCCTCTGGCGTTGCAGGGATTGTTCTCATTTTTGCGTGTTTATCTTGCTCAGCTATTTGGGCCGCTTTTAATCTTGCAGCAAACGCTTTTGTTGCCGCAGTCATCGTGTCGGCGTTGTCTGACTCAAGTACTAGGCGAAACCCCTCTATACTGCCTTGAAAGTCGGCGTCCATCCAATCAAGCGTCTGTACTCCTCTTGGCTGCCAGTGCCAAGCCTCACCAACAACGACATATTGCTCACATATGCTAGGATCCTCCTTGCTACTAACTCGACATGTTCGAGTTAACTCTCTGGTATTTCCCATCATATCGTACAGCCCAAATTGATTCGGTCGATACATGCCCACAACCGTGTGGTAAATCGCACCATCATTACAGTTAGCACTGTGTCTATAGCGTATTTGATGATGCTTTTTCATCCCCGCTATATTGGCAATATCTTCCGTGTTTTCATATTCGCAAATCTGTGTTTGGTCGAAATCATCGGCAAATGCCATGCGCCCTGTTTGACCAGCTAACGCTCCATAGCGCCATTGCTCTTCGCTCGGTAGTTGATAGTTTTTCCCCGTTTTCTCAGATAACCATTTTGTATAATCTAACGCGCCCTGCATACCCGTGCATACAACAGGGAGATAAATGTTATTCACATAATCAGGCAGGTCCCAACGACCGGGCTTTTCTGGGTCGGGTAAGAGCTCATCTGTAAAGGCTAAGCATGTTTCGGGCAGCTGATAACCAGTATCACGCACAAACTGGCTAAACTGTGCAACCGTGATCTCATATTTACTCATATAAAAGCTAGGTAAAGACGCATCTTCATTTGCGGGTATACGCTCTAAAATAGGCTCTATTACAGCGTTATTTGATGCACAGGCGATACCGCTTACTAAAACATGGCTTGCTAACAATAAGCAATAAGGAAAGGGTGTTTTCATTTTTGGCTCCTATATAATTTAGGAGCACCTTAAAAAAAAAAGCGAAGTACCGTCTTATCTTACTTCTATCATTTAATTTAAAATAAAAGTTAGCCTATTTATCAAAAGATTACATGATTTTCTATTCTTTTATCAAATCGCTTCTACGCGACTAAATACTTGCAAAAACTAAAGCCAATCCATAATCGCTTGCTGCTATATCCATTGTTGCTGTTCGGTAGCAACCGTTAACTCACTTTCAACGCTGCCAGTGTGAGCTGTTGAAGCAGGTTCAACCATCAAAAAGTGCGTATCAGGTATTGCCTTTGGGCAATGCTCAACGCCTTTAGGTACAACATACATTTCACCTGGATTTAAGACGATATCTCCCTCTTTCATCTGTAACGTTAATTGGCCCTTAAACACAATGAATAGCTCATCTTCATTATCGTGCTTGTGCCATACTAATTCCCCGTCTCCTTTGGCTATTTTAACGAGTTGATTATTAGACTCAGCTATGATTTTTGGTGTCCAATGCTCTGAAAATTTTGAGAACTTTTCCGCTAGGTTGATTTTTGACATTGATGCCTTCTTTTTATACCAATTGCATTAAATTGGTGATCAGATATTGCGACAGATAAATGGCTTAGTAACAAGACAAATATTTCGCTATGTAGTTATTCTACATGAGAAATATTTAACGCAGTTAATGAGTTATTTAGCTCGCTAGAATGATCAATGTATTAATAAAATTGGTATTATAGTTGTTACTTTTTTCCATACTCCCACTACTGCTTTGTAAAGTAAATGGTTGCTAAAAAATGGGTACTCTGGTGGAGCGTAACGAAATCATCAAACAATGATAATAGAATAAATGAGGAGGGAGTAGCTCCTAAAAGTTATTTAGGAGCTACTGACAACTAGCTGTATAGTTTTTCTGGTACCTTTTTTACTTGAATATGTACTGTTACCTCTTCTCGGTCATGGTACAAGTGCTTAGCTTGAAGCGTATAGTCCACTTCATACTTGGCTAATTCTTCATGGACCAAAGTCAAACACTCATACACACTATCAAAGCGCTTTTTCATTGGTAACTTAAGATTAAAAATTAACTCTTTGGCAAAGGCATTTACTATCCAATCTAGCATTAAGTTGGTCACCTTTAATGGCTTCTCCACCATATCGCATACTAGCCAATCTATATTGCGCTTTTCAGGTAAATACTTAAAACCATCTTCTCGGTAGTGTTTAACTTGTCCAGATTCCATCAACATATCATTCATCGGACCATTATCAATCGCGGCTACAAACATACCACGACGCACCAACTGATAGGTCCAACCACCAGGACAAGCACCCAGATCAACAGAGCGCATCCCAGGCTGCACACGCTTTTCAACTTCCTCTTTGGGCACAAACACATTAAATGCTTCATCAAGTTTCAACGTCGAGCGGCTCGGCGCGTCTGATGGCATCTTTAAACGTGGGATCCCCATAAAAAATGGCGAGTTGTTATGGCTAAATGAAAACCCCACATAAGCCGTATTATTTGTTAAAAATAACACGTGGAGTACAGGTTTAAGCGGCTTGTGTTCTCGGGTTAGCTTGTTTTGCTTTTCTAAACTTTTAGCCAGTGGCGTTGAAAACTTTTTACAAAACTTAGACAGCTCTTTGCCCTCGTTAGTATCTGGTGTTTCAACACGTAAATCTCCACAAAGTGGAAAATCAGCTGCAGCGGCTTTTACTTCGCTCACCCTGTCTTCAATAGGCATGTCATTAAGTAAAACCCCAGAAAACCACTGTCTTGCAAATACAAGGCTTTTAAAGTCAACCTGCTTGATAAGCAATTGCGCATCATCTGGCGAGAAGCACTCGAACGTCACAAAACCGGTGTTTGGCTTTGCTTTTACATAACCCGCAACCCCTTGCAAGGCTGCATGATGATTGATCTCAGCAGCGGCATCATTTTCAAACCCGCTGCGGCAATAAATTACAACACTCGACATCTGTGCTCTCTTTTAAAAGGAATGCTTACTAATTTTAACGATTAAAACCACCCAAGCTGCAATAAAGCAAACGCCACCAATGGGCGTAATTGCTCCAAGCCATTTAATGCCCGTGATAGCCAGTAAGTACAAACTACCACTAAACAGCACAATACCCGCTATCAACAACCAACCTGAAATACTAACCTTAACACCCCATTTGAGTAACAACCCCACTGCAATTAATGCAAGGCCATGGCTCATTTGATAGTCGCTGGCTGTTTTAAAAACACCCAAAGCATACTCATCTAGATGCTGTTTTAGACCATGCGCGGCAAAAGCACCGAGTGCCACCGATAACATACAAAACAAACTCCCCACTAATAAAAACAGCTTAATCATGGCCGTGCTCCTGCATAAATTGCACGGCATGCTTTGCTGTATCTAACAAGTGCTGTTGTTCACTAAAGCCACTTTTTTTACGCGGTTTAAGGGAGTGATCACCATCAGCAAGCCAAATCATAGTCGGTGCTTTTTCAAATTGCATTTGCGAAATTTCAATTCGATTGCCAAAAGTATCACGCTCACCTTGAACAATTAAAAATGGGCAAGGGATCTGGCTAAAATGTTCAACTCTGAGCTTATCTGGCTTACCAGGCGGGTGAAATGGGTATCCCATCGCAATCACGCCTTTAATTGGCATCTCGCTTTGTGCTGCGAGCATCGAAGCCATTCTCCCACCCATTGATTTACCACCAATGAACAAAGGCAAATCACTTTGGGCTTGTTCAAGTATCTTGGTAAAATAAGCGAGCAGTTTAGGTGCTCTATCTGGTGGGCGGCGTTTATCTAACGCTTTGGCCTGCTGCATATACTCAAAATCAAACAACCCAACCGCAACACCTTGTTCACATAAATGCTGTGCCATAATTTGCATAAAATCAGAGTCACAGCCTGCGCCAGCGCCATGGGCAAAGATAAATTGCGCGATGGGTTTTGTTGGTTTAAACCATTGTATTGTCATTACAATTGCTCTTGTTCTACGAGACTAAGCATCCAATCTCTAAATGATACAATTTTGCCAAGCTCAGCTTGAGACTCCCTTAATACCAAGTAATACGCATTTTTACTCTCAAGCACATGATTAAAGGGGATAATTAAGCGCCCTGAGTCTAAGTCTGGCTTTGCCAACACACTGTTTCCCAGTGCTACCCCCTGACCATGCACAGCCGCTTGTAACACCATTGAAGAGTGGCTAAAGATAGGCCCTTGGTTCACTTGCACATTACGTACTCCAGCGGTTTTCATCCACGCCTTCCACGCCCGCCGTGTTGTGTCATGCAATAGGGTATGTTGTGCTAAGTCGCTTGGTTGATCTAACGGTTTTGGACCGTTGAGTAGTAATGGACTACATAAAGGCACTAAGTATTCAGTATGCAGTTTATGAGTTTGCACACCACTCCAATGCCCTCGGCCGTAGTAAATAGCCACATCAACATCATCAGTTAGCGAATTTTCATCATGATCTTGTGCTTTGATACGCACATCAATTTCAGGGTGTAGTTCGTTAAACAAGCTTAACCGAGGAACCAGCCATTGAATCGCAAAACTTGGCGTTAAGCTCACTGTGAGTGAACCTTTAGCGCCTCTTGCTAACAGTTTTTCTGTCGCATCAACCAATGAAGTGAATATCTCTTTAATATCTAAAAAGTATCCTTGTCCTTCTTCAGTCAACAACAATGAGCGGTTTTTACGTAAAAAAAGTTTTAAGCCCAAATGTTCTTCTAAGATCTTAATTTGGTGACTTACTGCAGCCTGTGTCACATAAAGTTCTTCAGCGGCTTTAGTAAAGCTAAGATGCCTTGCTGCTGCTTCAAAGGCTTTAAGTGCATTTAACGGAGGAAGTCGTCTAGACATGAATATGGGCCTTAAACATTATGCAAGCCCATTGCATCTTGGGCTTGCTGTATTGCTTACAGATCAGCCGCGCTGGTATCAAGCGCAGGAAAGCTCTTAACCAGTTCATCAACCGCTTTCATTTGCTGCAAATACCCTTCTAGTTTTGCCAATGGCAAAGCACAAGGGCCATCACATTTTGCTTCGTTTGGATTTGGATGCGCTTCAATAAACAACCCAGCTAATCCAAGAGCCATGCCGCTGCGCGCTAATTCAGCGGCTTGCGCACGACGGCCATCTGCTGAATCAGTGCGCCCTCCTGGGCGCTGTAGCGCATGTGTGGCATCAAAAATAACAGGGGCCATGTGTTTCATATCATCCATACCTAGCATATCAACTACTAAGTTATTGTAACCAAAGCTACTTCCGCGCTCACACAGGATGATTTGTTCGTTTCCAGCTTCATTGAGCTTTTTAATAATATGGCGCATTTCATGCGGTGCTAAAAACTGAGGCTTTTTCACATTGATCACAGCGCCCGTTTTGGCCATCGCCACAACCAAATCGGTTTGACGTGCCAAAAATGCAGGCAACTGAATAATATCTACAACTTCTGACACTGGTTGAGCTTGGTAAGGTTCATGCACATCGGTGATAAGTGGCACGTTAAAAGTGCTCTTAATTTCTTCAAAAATCTTAAGACCTTCATCCATACCTGGACCGCGATATGAATTAATAGAGGAGCGATTCGCTTTATCAAAAGAAGCCTTAAAAACATATGGGATATTAAGTTTGTTAGTCACTTCAACATAGTGTTCAGCAATACGCATCGCTAAATCACGAGACTCAAGCACATTCATGCCACCAAATAGGACAAACGGTTTGTCATTTGCGATCTCTATGTTAGCTAGGCTAATCGTTTGTGTGTTCATATTTTTCCCAATTTAACTGCCAATAATACGTAGCAACTGTCCACAGAGCCACGCCATATAAGTGCCTAATGCATACCCTAGCACCGCCAACAACACACCAACCGGTGCAAGTGCGGGGTGAAATGCGGAGGCCACAACCGGTGCAGATGCGGCACCACCTATATTCGCTTTACTGCCTACAGCAACATAAAACACTGGTGCTTTGATCAACTTAGCGACCAAGAACAGTAAACCAACATGAATGAGCATCCAAATGGCCCCAATGATCATATATTTTGGTGCTTCAATA
Organism: Pseudoalteromonas sp. A25; assembly: GCF_009176705.1. Lineage (NCBI taxonomy): Bacteria > Pseudomonadati > Pseudomonadota > Gammaproteobacteria > Alteromonadales > Pseudoalteromonadaceae > Pseudoalteromonas > Pseudoalteromonas sp. A25. The sequence goes on from NZ_AP021846.1 coordinate 2,839,084, forward strand.
ATTTTGGCTATATCCATATGCAAGCCTATCGTGGCAATTAATACATATAAAAAGCTTGCCCCGATTTTTGAAGCCCCGACCGCTTCGAATTGCCTTGCCTTTGTAAAAGATAATCCCAGGCCAATGGTCGTAACCAACACAATAATCCAAAACAGTTTGCTATGCAGTGAAAACTTTTTCAGTTCAGGATAGTTTTCAACAAAAAATGGTACCAGTAAATCAGCAGAAAAATGCGCAAGCCCAGTGGCACCAAAAGCCAATGCCAGCATTATCATAAAGTCATGCAATTCAGGCTTGCGAGCATGCTGAGCTTCAAATTGCTGGACTTTATCAATAAGTCGGTCAATTGAACTTGTATCCGCACCGGTTTTAGCGTCTATCTCTTTATGACGTGCAGCTAGAAGCAACAACCCAGCCATCCACAAGTTAGCCACCACAATGTCAACGGTAACCATCACAGTAAAAATTTCACCGCCAGCACCATATATCTCCTTCATGGCTAGCATATTCGCACCACCGCCAATCCAACTTCCCGCTAATGCCGCCATACCTCGCCAGAGCGCCTCTGGGCCCGCTACGCCTAGTAAGTCAGGCATCACAGTAGCCACTATCAGCAGTGCAATAGGGCCGCCAATCACAACCCCTATGGTGCCAGTCAAAAACATAATGATGGCTTTTTTCCCCAACCCCATAATGGCTTTAAGATCGATACTCAAGGTTAGTAGAACTAAACATGCTGGCAGCAAAAAGTACTTTGCAACGCTATACACTTCATTGTTACTACCATCAACAATACCAAAGGTGTTTAGCAAAGAAGGCAAGAAATAGCACATCAGCAATGCAGGTACATATTTGTAGAATTTGGCCCAAAAGCCTTGTTTTAGATTAGAGGTATAAAAAACAAAACCCAAAATGAGCGCAAGTAGGCCCAATATAACTGCATTATTGGTAATTAAAACTGACTCTTGTGGCATCGCCGTCCCCAGTATTTTTCTTATTAGTGGAGTATATTGTTATGATCGGCAAGTTCAGCAATTTGATGTTCAATGATCTCTATGGTGGGATCATCGGGGCACTCATCTACAAAATACTGTAAATCTGCTTTAGCCATTTTAGGGCAATTTAGTTGGTTAAGTAGGTATCCCCTATCTCGGCGTTCATAAGGATCATCACCGATTAAGTCCATCAGTAGTTCTACACAACTTAATGCATGGCTAAATTTGTCAACGGCAATAAAAGCCCATTTTTGTTGTGCCAAATAGAGTTTTACAGCTTCATCCCCCATCACCATCTCAATGGGTTCCTCTGGCTTTTCTTGCTCATTTTCCGGGGTGATATACCAAGTTTGCTGTCCACTGTTAGGGTCAATCAAGTAACCTTCATCATTACTAATTGCCACATGAACCATAACCTCACCTTGGCTTAAGGCCATATTTGCATTAAATTCGCCACGTTGTAGTAGATGACTTAAAATTATTGCTAATGCGGTCGGTGAACCTGAACGCATTTTTAACGTATAACAAACACTATTTAACAGGTACTCCGGAATATCCTGATCACTGCCACTAAATAGCCAGTGGGTATAAAAGGCATCTAAAAGATTGTCTAGTCGTTGGTGCAGCTGTGAGTGCTGATTGCAAAGCTGGTCCACCTGAAGTTCTAATTCTGCTAATTGACAATAGCTATCTTCCAATTTAGCTTGCGCATCCCAATGCAGCTCAGCTTCAATACACCTAAGCAGAGGGTCTTGAGGTATGTAATCTGCACTACCGCCTTGTTCTTCGAACCAGATATCAGTCATATATACCGCATTAACTCACATAATCTAATAAACGAACGACTAGTCTATCACTTTTTAGTAAAGACCCAAATAGCGAAGCTGCTCTAGGAGTCTGAATTCTTTAAACTCATAGGCCATAAAAGAAGAAAATAACGAAGCGTATGGCAGGCCATACGCTCATGGTTGAAATACCGTTTACATAATAAGCGCCGATTTAGAGCCTGCTAAATAGCCGATACCGAGCAAAGAAAGCGTTGCGAATATCAAAGCTGACAGTTGAAGTGAACGCGTTTTAGCCTTAGCACTAATCACTCCCAGAGCAATATATGCCAACACCAGTAGTATTTTTTCTAATAACCATGGCTGCCCTAGGGGGTTAATGCTCCCCATAATAAGCAAACTAATCGCAGACACAAGTAACAGCGTGTCGATACCATGACTGGCAATGAATACGCCCTTATTAGCGGCAATTTTTCCTGACGCTAAACGAGAAACCGAGCGAGTATAAAACAATATAATACTCAAAACGGCAAATAATACATGGGTGTGCTTAAGTGCAATATAATCCATAATGTCTCTTTGTTATTGTTTATCTGGGTAACGAACCAAAATGCCTTCGATATCATCAATGTATTCATTAAGTATATCTACAAGTTTGGGATCAAAGTGTTTACCTTTTTGTTTATTGATTTCTTCTAATGCTTGCTCTTGTGTCCAAGGAGCCTTGTAACAGCGCTTGTGTCTGAGCGCATCATACACATCAGCTAATGCCACAATACGACCAAATATATGAATTTCTTCGCCTTTTTTGCCATCCGGGTACCCCGAACCATCCCACTTTTCATGATGTTCTTTGGCGATAATCGCACCAGCATTAACAATTTCGCGCCTTGAGTCTTGCAAAATCTTATAGCCCTTTAAAGTGTGAGACTTCATCACATCCCACTCTTTATCATCTAACTTGCCAGGTTTATTTAAAATGGCATCAGGTATACCCACCTTACCTACATCATGAAGTGGTGATGCCATTCTCAGAAGCTCGACATCATGATGACTCAGCTTACAGTGTGTAGCAAACAGCTCACACATATACGCAACCCGCTTTACATGATTGCCTGTTTCAGTGGAGCGTTGTTCAAGTGCTTCGCTCAAACGATATACTAACTCTTGCTGTGTGCTTTCAATTTCTGCTTGTAATTGAACATTTTCATAAGCAAGTTGCACATTTTGAGAGAATATTTTTATCAGGTGTTTTTGCGTGTCTGTTAAATACTCCGGAATACCAGAAACAAACAACATTGAGCTATGGTTGTATTCACTCGAACAATAGGCGAACAAGTAATTATCTTTATAAACTATGCCTTTATCACTCAATGCTTGGTTACACGCATCTAACTGCTCGGGGGTCAAAACTTCATTAATGGGCTTACCTTCGCAGCGTTCAAACTCACCTCTTCCCGTAAAAACAACGAGCTGACCGCTGGACTTGCTGCTTTGATTACTCGCCACTAAAGACGTCGCATACATCGCCTCGTCAACCGTACCGAGTAGGGAGGTTAATTGTTGCATAACCCCTTGTATAAAATGCTCTATGGAGTGCGTGGCAAAAATATCTCTAGAGGCACAAATGATTTTTTCTAAGCCCTGACGAGATTGTTCAATCGCTAATATATCTCTGTAAGAACGCAGGCTCGACATAACCACAGTGAATAATTTTTGAGCCGTCAATTCTGTTTTTGATTTGTAGTCATTAATATCATAGTTAACAATAACTTGACGCTCTGGCGCTTGGCCGGGCTGACCGGTTCGTAAAATTATGCGTATATGGCTATTTTTTGCCTCTTCGCGAATAAACTTCGCAACTTGTAAACCTGCATCATCTGTTTCCATAACCACGTCAAGTAACACAATTGCAGCATCAGGGTGGTCGATTATAACTTTGCGAGCTTCCTCTCCAGAGTATGCACTTAAAAACTCTAATCGCTTTTTTTGAAATTCAAAATCACTGAGCGCGAGCTTGGTGACAGCGTGTACTTCAGGTTCATCATCAACAATAATGACCTTCCACTTACCACTGTTTTCCGGCTCTATGACTTCGTTAGGTTCATCAGAAAACAAAAAATCATCCATATAGGGATCCTTTAAGTGCACATCTACATAGTTATTATCGGGACTCCCCTAGCCATTGCGCTAGAGTGACACGATCACAGCCTGCCATATCTTTAATTGTAAGTATATTGATATACGCCATTTGTGCAAAATACTGCTGCAATTTAGTAGCTTGTCTATAACCATGTTCAATGAGCAAATAGCCCCCCGGGTTGAGGTGCTGCGTGCCTTGAGCAATGATCACTTTAATATCTGCCATTCCCTCATCATCAGCAACTAATGCACTTAGCGGCTCAAACCTGACGTCTCCTTGTGACAGATGATGATCGTCATACTCTATATACGGTGGGTTGCTCACAATAAGATCAAATTTACTGTTATCAATTGCTTGATACCAGTCGCTTTGTTCAATGTGAACATTTTCAAAACCAAGCTTTTGTTGATTTCGTTTCGCAAGCGCGACTGCCTCTGCAGAATAGTCCAATGCGGTTACCTGCCAATGCGGCTTTTCTGATGCTAATGCTAGCGCTATCGCGCCTGTGCCAGTGCCAAGGTCGAGTACTTTTGCGTGTTCAGGTAGAGCCAAATTTAGTGCATATTCAACCAATGTTTCGGTGTCTGGACGCGGAATAAGCGTGCTGGGGTTGACCTCTAAAGGCAAACTCCAAAACTCTCGTTCTCCTATAATGTGCGCAATAGGCTCACCTGTTTGCCGCCTTGCAACTAGTTCACTAAATTGCGTCTGCTGCGTGTCAGTAAGCTCGCCATCAGGCCAAGCAAATAAGTAGCTTTTTGGTTTATCAATAACATGTAGAAGCAAAACCTCACTATCCAGTTTTGCGCTATCTGAGGTGTCTTTTAGGAGCTGAGAAGCCCAAGCGACTGCTTGGGCAACAGTTTGTGTGGTCACGATTATTCGTCACCCATCGCTGCAAGTAAGTCTGCTTGGTGTTCAAGTAGAAGTGGGTCGATGATAGCCCCTAAATCACCCGCTACGACTTCGTTTAGTCGGTATAAAGTTAAGTTTATGCGGTGGTCGGTAATACGACCTTGCGGATAGTTATAAGTACGGATACGCTCCGAACGGTCGCCACTACCTACCAAGTTACGACGCTCAGACGCCTCAGCAGCTTGACGCTTTTCATCTTCCGCCTGTTGTAACCGAGCACCAAGGACCGACAGTGCTTTAGCGCGGTTTTTGTGCTGCGAACGCTCATCTTGACACTCCACAACAACACCCGTTGGTAAGTGAGTAATACGAATTGCTGAATCTGTTTTGTTTACGTGCTGACCACCGGCACCTGAAGCTCTAAAAGTATCTATTTTTAAATCAGCAGCATTAATCTGAATAGCTTCCGCTTCTGGGATCTCAGCCATTACAGCTACGGTACATGCTGAAGTATGAACACGGCCTTGCGATTCCGTCTCTGGGACACGCTGTACACGGTGTGCGCCTGACTCAAACTTCAACTTACCATAAACGCCATCACCACTGATATTAGCTATGATCTCTTTGTAACCGCCATGTTCACCTTCATTGGCACTCACCACTTCCACTTTCCACTTTTGTGTCTCGGCATAACGGCTATACATACGGAATAAATCACCCGCAAAAATTGCAGCTTCGTCACCACCTGTACCTGCACGTACTTCAAGGAATACATTGTTGTCATCCTTGGGATCTTTAGGCAACATGAGTACTTGCAAGTCATCTTCTAACTGCGCAATGGCGGCTTTCGCTTCTTTATATTCTTCTTGGGCCATTTCACGCATATCTGGATCGGAGTCTTTTAGCATCTCTTCAGATGTTGCTACATCTTCTTGCGCTTGCTGATAGGCTGCGAACGCTTTTACAACATCCTCAAGTTCCGAATACTCTTTTGACAAAGTACGAAAGCGATTTTGATCCCCTATAACTTCTGGGTCACTTAGCATCGCTTGCACTTCTTCATAGCGCTCAGCTAAGGTCTCTAACTTACGATATACAGACTCTTTCATTAACGTATTATTCCTGCTCAATTCCTAATGTTTGTTTAAGTTGTGCCAACTGCTCATAATCACCCAGTTTAGCAGCTTCCTGGATCGCTTTTGTGGGGGCATGAGTTAATCTATTGGTTAGTTTGTTGGCCAACTCTAGCAACACCTTTTCTGAAGGCTTGCCTGATTCTAGTTGGCTGAGTGCTTTTTCAACCAACTCTGTTTTCATTTGCTGGGCACTATCTCTGTATTGAACAATGACATCCACAGACTTTAACGAGCGTTGCCATTGGGCAAATTCGCGTGTTTTTTCTTCAATAATAGCTTGCGCTTGACGAGCTGCTTGCTCTCGGCTGGCCATATTTTCGCTGACAATGGCCTGTAAGTCATCTACTGAATACAGGTAAGCCGCGTCTAAATCTCCCACTTGGCTCTCAATATCACGAGGTACTGCAATATCAACAAATAGCATTGGCTTATAGCGACGCTGTTTTAGCGCTTGCTCAACAACACCTTTACCGATAATTGGCAAAGTGCTCGCAGTTGAAGAGATAACAATATCTGCATTATGCAGCTCTTGAGGTAATTGCGCCAAAGATATCACGTGCCCTTGCACTTCATTTGCTAAGCCTTGAGCACGTTCTATGGTTCTGTTTGCCACGGTGATAGATTTAGGGTGATGCTGATATAAATGTCTTGCTACTAACTCTATCGTTTCGCCCGCACCTATCAGCAACACTCTCGTTTTATCTAGTTGCCCATAAATATGTTTTGCTAAATTCACAGCCGCATATGCCACAGATACCGCGCTGGCACCGATCTCAGTCTCGGTACGCACTTGTTTGGCAACCGAGAATGTTTTTTGAAACAACCGCTCAAAGGTTGGCTTGATACCATTGTGCTGCTTGGCACTGTTATAGGCTTGCTTTATTTGGCCTAAAATTTGCGGCTCACCTAAAACCAACGAATCGAGCCCACATGCAACTCGCATTAAATGATTAATCGCATCTTGATTGTGATGCACGTAAACATTCTCGCTCAGTTGTGATTCATCGATATTATGAAAGCATGCTAGCCATTGAAGAAGCACTTGGGAATTCTCGCTCTCAAGGCTACAATAGATTTCGGTACGGTTACAGGTTGAGACAATAACAGACTCTTTAAATTGACCATGTTGAGCCAACTGAGTAAGAGCTAGAGATAGTTGCTCAGGGGAAAAAGCGACTTTTTCGCGTAATTCTACCGATGCCGTTTTATGATTTATACCTAGTGCTATGATGGTCATAGATGCCAGAATTGCCCGAGCCCTGTTTTAAAGCTGGCAATTTTACCAAAAATCAATCGAATATGGAAAGTAAGGAACATCATTTGACACGATTTCATTTGATTTTGCTCATGTTTTTTTTATTTATCAGTGGATGTGCGCAAAAAATCTCCCCCCCAAAACAGCAAATGCGTGATTGGAAAGTCTCATTGCAGTCTCAATCCGCCTGGCAAGCAAGCGGAAAATTAGCTTTTATCAGCGATACAGATCGCCAATCAGCTAACTTTAACTGGCACTACGAAAATGGCAAACAACATCTCATATTAACTAGCTTTATTGGTACACGTATTTTATCACTCAAAGAACTGGCTCAACACAGTGAGCTGCAATACGACGGCAATACCTATTTTGACACCAACAGCCAACAATTAGTTAAACGCCTTAGTGGCTTAGATTTACCCGTAGCGCAAGCGCCTGCTTGGCTTACCGGTACTGTTGATAACCCAACAAATCAATATGATGATCAAGCGCGGCTCACTTCAAGTGTTTGGACAGATGAAAACGGTCAACTTTGGCAAGCTCAATATCAACAGTTTAACCTCATAGAGGGCATGTGGCTCCCTACACGCATGAACCTCTCACATAATAAACTACGCATTAAGATCCAGCTTAATTCATGGCAATTTTAGTATGACTGCATTAACTTTAATGGCACCAGCCAAACTTAACTTATTTTTACACATCAATGCTCAGCGTGACGATGGTTATCACGAATTAGAAACTTTATTTACTTTTTTAGATTTTGGCGATGAACTCACCTTTGCTCTTTCCAATGAGCCTGAGATTTTAGTGAAAGGTGATACAGCTGACATCCCATTGGAAGATAATTTAATTTATAAAGCAGCCATGGCGCTACAACCGTTCAAGCAAGTAGAGCAAGGTATTTGTATTGAATTATCTAAAAAGTTACCTATGGGTGGCGGTGTTGGCGGTGGCTCATCAGATGCAGCCACAACATTATTAGCAATTAATCAATTATGGAAATGTAATTTAAGTAACGAAAAGTTGGCAGAATTAGGCCTTGAATTAGGCGCTGATGTACCCGTGTTTGTTAATGGTAAAACGGCGCTCGCACAAGGCGTAGGCGAACAGCTAACCCCCGTGACCCTGCCCCAGCGCTGGTTTTGTGTGGTTTTCCCCAATGTCCATGTTAGTACCGCAAAGGTGTTTACTCACCCCAATTTGCCAAGAGATACCAACAAGCTTTCACAGCATTGGGAACTGTCAAATACCCGTAATGATTGTGAGGCTTTGGTTAAAAAGCTATACCCCGAGGTTGAAAAGACCCTAGTGTGGTTGCTAAAATATGGCCCGTCTCGTATGACAGGAACCGGAGCGTGTTGTTTTGTTGAACTCGATTCAATGGATGCAGCACAGCGTGTGCTCAGTTCATTACCGTCATACTGGCAGGGTTTTATAGCCCAGAGCACCAATATATCAACTGCCCACGTGCAACTTGATAATTGGCTCAAAATGTAGAAGTAAATTGTTTAAGTTAGCCTGTTTTGACTCTGTCATTGCATGTTAGTCCAAAAATTCAGTGCCTGAGGAACCCTACCGTGCCTGACATGAAGCTCTTCGCTGGTAACGCAACACCTGAGTTAGCTCAAAAAGTTGCAAAACGTTTATTCATTGAATTAGGTGATGCTGTAGTTGGTCGTTTTAGTGACGGCGAAATCAGCGTTCAAATCAATGAGAACGTACGCGGATCGGATGTTTTCATTATCCAGTCAACTTGTGCCCCTACAAACGATAACCTAATGGAGCTTATCGTGATGGTCGACGCGCTGCGTCGTGCATCTGCGGGTCGTATTACTGCTGTAATCCCTTATTTTGGTTATGCTCGTCAAGACCGTCGTGTACGTTCTGCCCGTGTACCAATTACCGCTAAGGTTGTTGCTGACTTCCTATCTAGCGTTGGTGTTGACCGTGTATTAACGGTTGATCTTCACGCAGAACAAATCCAAGGATTTTTTGACGTTCCTGTTGATAACGTATTTGGTAGCCCAGTGCTATTAGATGATATGCAAGAGCGTGAATTTGAAGATGTTGTCGTTGTTTCACCTGATATCGGTGGTGTAGTGCGAGCAAGAGCAATTGCAAAACTACTCAACGATACTGATTTAGCTATCATCGACAAGCGTCGTCCTCAAGCCAACGTATCACAAGTAATGCATATTATTGGTGACGTTGCCGGTCGTGACTGCATCATTGTTGACGATATGATTGATACTGGTGGTACGCTTTGTAAGGCAGCTGAAGCGCTAAAAGAGCATGGAGCAAAACGCGTTTTTGCCTATGCAACTCACCCAGTACTTTCTGGTGCAGCAGCTGACAACTTGCGCAACTCTGTGATTGACGAAGTAATTGTAACTGACTCAATTCCACTTTCAGACGAACTTCGAGCTTTAGATAACATTAAAGTCCTTACGCTTGCTGATATGCTTGCAGAAACAATTCGTCGTATTAGTAATGAAGAGTCAATCTCTGCGATGTTCCAGCACTAATTTGCTGTAGTTACAATGATGTAATTAAGTGAAAAGCACCTCAGGGTGCTTTTTTTGTGCTTCTATGTTTTATTTATCGACCAGCAATGGTATAGTAGCGCGCCTTTTTAGGTAGGGTGTTTGGTCGCGAGCACCTTAAACATTAATTAAAAAACTTGGAGACATTATGTCTAACGAATTATATACATTGAATGCCGAAGTACGTGCTGACTTAGGTACTGGTGCGAGCCGCCGCCTACGTCGTGCAGACAAGGTGCCAGCAATCCTTTACGGTGCTGAGAAAGACGCAGTTGCGCTTACTCTTGACCACAACAAAGTATTAAAAGCGCAAGAAGATGAAGGTTTCTACAGCCACATCCTTACGCTAAACATTGCTGGTGAGTCTGTTGAAGCAATTCTTAAAGACATTCAACGTCACCCGTACAAGCCTAAGATCACTCACTTAGACTTCCAACGTGTTGATGCTAACCACAAGATCCACACTAAAGTACCTGTACACTTCTTAAACGAAGAAAAAGCAACTAAAGGCGGTAACACTGTTGCTCACCTAGTTACAGAAATCGATGTAACTTGTTTACCAGCAGCACTTCCTGAGTTCATCGAAGTAGACGTAGCCGCTCTTGAAGTTGGTGCAACTTTACACCTTTCTGATATTAAACTTCCAGCAGGTGTTACTTCAGTTGAGCTTGCTAAAGGCGAAGGTCATGACCAAGCGGTTGTTACACTAAACGCGCCTAAAGGCTCTTCTGCATCTGAAGAAGAAGCTGAAGACGCAGCAGAATAATTATTAAGGTGTCAGCACCTTGAATAATATTCAAATGCTAGTGGGCCTGGCTAATCCAGGCCCCGAATATCAAAACACACGTCACAATGCGGGTGAATGGTTCATTCTCGAACTCGCCAAACGCTACAACTGCCAACTAAAACCTGACGCAAAACACCACGGCCTAACTGGCAAAGTACTTATCAATAATCAAGAATTCAAACTTTTGATCCCAACCACCTATATGAACTTAAGTGGTAAATCGGTAAGCAGCCTCGCTAATTTTTATAAAATTCCCGTGGAAAACATTCTCGTTGCACATGACGAAATGGATTTAGAACCAGGTGTTGCCAAGCTCAAAAAAGGCGGCGGGCATGGCGGCCATAACGGCCTAAAAGACATCATCGCCAAAATGGCGAACAATAAAGAATTTATGCGTTTGCGAATTGGTATTGGCCATCCCGGACACAAAGATAAAGTGACGGGTTGGGTGTTAGGTAAAGCGCCTAAAGAAGACCAAGAGAAAATTGATGCTGCGGTTGATGAAGCCGTACGTTGTATGGAAATTCTAGCTAAAGACGGTGTGTTAAAAGCACAAAATAGACTACATTCATTTAAGCCGTAATTTAAAGTATATTGCGTTTATCTGAGTCAAATTAGGGTTCAAAACTATGGGTTTTAAATGTGGCATTGTTGGTTTACCTAATGTTGGTAAATCTACCCTTTTCAATGCGTTAACTAAAGCGGGTATCGAAGCCGCCAACTTTCCATTTTGTACTATCGAGCCAAATACAGGTGTAGTACCGGTTCCTGATAATCGCCTAAATCAATTAGCCGAAATCGTGAACCCGCAGCGCATCATACCGACAACAATGGAGTTTGTTGATATTGCGGGTTTGGTTAAAGGTGCATCAAAAGGTGAAGGCCTAGGTAACCAGTTCTTAGCTAATATTCGTGAAACAGACGCTATCGGACATGTAGTTCGTTGCTTTGAAAATGAAAATATCGTTCACGTAGCAGGTACTATTGACCCTGCTGATGATATTGATGTGATCAACACCGAACTTGTTTTAGCTGATATGGATGCCGCTGATCGCGCTATGCAACGTAACGCTAAAAAAGCCAAAGGCGGCGATAAAGAAGCAAAATTCCAGAACCAAGTACTTGAAAAAGTAAAAGCCCACTTAGATGAAGGCTTAACACTCCGTTCATTGCAATTGGAAAAAGAAGAAAAAGAAGCGATTAAGCCAATAAACTTCTTAACCATCAAGCCAACTATGTACATTGCAAACGTGAATGAAGACGGTTTTGAAAATAACCCTTTCCTTGATAAAGTACGTGAAATTGCAGCGGCTGAAGATGCGGTTGTGATCCCAGTATGCGCTGCAATCGAAGCGGAACTTTCAGAACTTGAAGACGAAGATAAACTTGAGTTTATGGAAGACCTTGGTCTTGAAGAGCCAGGGTTAAACCTTGTGATCCGTGGTGGCTACGAATTACTTAAGCTACAAACATACTTCACAGCAGGCGTAAAAGAAGTACGCGCATGGACTATTCCAGTTGGTGCAACTGCGCCACAAGCTGCAGGTAAAATTCACACTGACTTTGAACGCGGCTTTATTCGTGCGCAAACCATTGCTTTTGATGACTACATTCAATATCGTGGTGAAAGTGGTGCAAAAGATGCGGGTAAGTTCCGCCAAGAAGGCAAAGATTACATCGTTAAAGATGGTGATGTACTGAACTTCTTATTCAATGTCTAAAGTACATTAAATCAAAAAGGGCCCCAGAGGCCCTTTTTTGTTTTTGTAGATAAGTATGTTGCTTTACGATAAAACAAACGCGACTACTTTACATACAATCGATTAAAATAGCAGCGGCCAATGACATTAACGTGACCAATTAGGCTATTTAATCTGCAAATAGACACGCTAGGACAGTTTTTTGCAAAAAAGGTGTTGACGACTTTGGGGCATATCAGCATAATACGCCCCGCATCAGCGATGATGAGAAATAAAAAAAAGATGGCTATGTAGCTCAGCTGGTTAGAGCACATCACTCATAATGATGGGGTCCCCTGTTCAAATCAGGGCATAGCCACCATATTTTTTATTACTACCAAACTCATCGATTTAGCTGGTCAACCTTGCGGGGGTGGCGGAATTGGTAGACGCGCTGGATTTAGGTTCCAGTATCTTCGGGTGTGAGAGTTCAAGTCTCTCCCTCCGCACCAACTTCTCGATAAGAAGTAAAATTATCAAACTAAGTAAACGTTGTTGGAGTATCGCCAAGCGGTAAGGCAGCGGGTTTTGATCCCGCCATTCCCAGGTTCAAATCCTGGTACTCCAGCCATGGCTATGTAGCTCAGCTGGTTAGAGCACATCACTCATAATGATGGGGTCCCCTGTTCAAATCAGGGCATAGCCACCATTTACTTACCTCCTGTGCGGGGGTGGCGGAATTGGTAGACGCGCTGGATTTAGGTTCCAGTATCTTCGGGTGTGAGAGTTCAAGTCTCTCCCTCCGCACCATCTCTTAAAGATGTAAAAATTAAGACTCAATCGTTGGGTATCGTCTCGCTACGAAGTAGAAGCGGTAAGGCAGAAGAGAGAGGTTTTGTTCCCTCACTCATCCACCCCCAGATTCAAATCATGGGACCAACACTTTAGATTTGAGTTAATCGTTGGAGTATCGCCAAGCGGTAAGGCAGCGGGTTTTGATCCCGCCATTCCCAGGTTCAAATCCTGGTACTCCAGCCACTCTTTCTACCAATAAGAGTGGAAGATTAAAAACTAGGATTTTTTAAATCCCTCAGTGCGGGGGTGGCGGAATTGGTAGACGCGCTGGATTTAGGTTCCAGTATCTTCGGGTGTGAGAGTTCAAGTCTCTCCCTCCGCACCAACTTCTCGATAAGAAGTAAAATTATCAGACGTAAGTCAACGTTGTTGAAGTGTCGCTTCGCTGCGAAGCAGAAGCGGTAAAGAATAAACGAAGTTTATTCTCGGATTCAAACCTCCGGATCAACAACTGGTTTGAAATACCTTTAGTTGGAGTATCGCCAAGCGGTAAGGCAGCGGGTTTTGATCCCGCCATTCCCAGGTTCAAATCCTGGTACTCCAGCCATGCGGGGGTGGCGGAATTGGTAGACGCGCTGGATTTAGGTTCCAGTATCTTCGGGTGTGAGAGTTCAAGTCTCTCCCTCCGCACCATCTTTCAAAGATGAAAATAAAAGATTTGAATAATCGATTGATGGGTATTGCCTCGCTGTGAAGCAGAAGCGCTAATAAAGAATGAAATTCTTTTAAACCTGAGTCTTTTTAAAGATCTTACATATTGATTTGATTAATCGACTGATGGGTATTGCCTCGCTGTGAAACAGAAGCGGTAATAAAGAATGAAATTCTTTTAAACCTGAGTCTTTTTAAAGATCTTACATATTGATTTGAATAATCGACTGTTGGAGTATCGCCAAGCGGTAAGGCAGCGGGTTTTGATCCCGCCATTCCCAGGTTCAAATCCTGGTACTCCAGCCACTCTATCTACCAATTAAAGTGGAAAGTCGACGCTCTATAAAGCTAGTAGCTTAACTACTCAACATTATGCTTTTGAGCATATCCTGTGATGCGGGGGTGGCGGAATTGGTAGACGCGCTGGATTTAGGTTCCAGTATCTTCGGGTGTGAGAGTTCAAGTCTCTCCCTCCGCACCATCACATAAGTCACCTGCTTTCTTTTACAAAGCTATTTTCTCCTATAATCTCAAAAAGTAACTTACTTTTGAAACTCATAGCCACAAATTTCTTATTCCCATAAAAAAACGGACCTAAGCCCGCTTTATTCGACGTAATTTGATCACCACCCCATTGCATGCTCTAACACTTTGCGTTTTAAAGGTCCTGCTTGATCAGCTATTTTTAATACGCCATTGCGCAATAGCTTTAATGGTGCAACCTCATTTGAAAAACCAAAGTAGCAAGCATCCATCATACTCATCATTGCTAGATTATCACCACGGCGCTTGCGCTCATACGCCTTAAGAGCTTGTGTGCTTCCCATATCCTCTAGAGGTTCCAGACACTCTGCCAGTGCAGCCACGTCTTTAAAGCCTAAGTTCACGCCCTGCCCCGCTAATGGGTTAATGGTATGTGCAGCATCACCTACAAGTACCAATCGTCCCTGACTGTATTGATTGGCATGTTGGCGAGCTAATGGAAAAAGTGCTTTTTGCTCAACCGTAAAATCTCCTGGCAACTCAAAAAAGTGTTCAAGTATTTGCTCTTTTAATTGCTCATTTGAAAAGCTCTGCAAACTTGCCAACTTCGCACCGTCTTGATACCAAATCAAGTTAGCATAAGGCGCCTGCATTGGTAAAAATGCGATAGGGCCCGAGGGCTTAAATTGCTGCCAAGTTTTATACTGCTGAGGGGCATCAAGTTTAATTAAAATGCCCATGCACGCTTGTTGATATTGCCAACCTGTAACGCCAATTCCGGCTAACTGACGAATTTGCGAGCGTCCACCATCTGCCGCTATGATTAAATCGGCTTGGTACGCCTTATCTTCATAATGCAATGTGATTGAGTCAATATTTTGCTCCAAAGCAACTGGCGCTGACTTTACCTGCTCTACTTCAATGCTGTGCTCTGTAAACTGAGCCCACAAACTTGCTTGAATAAGTTTATTTTCAATCAAATGCCCTAAGTGGGTTTGCGAAACCTCTTCTCTATCAAATAACAAAGTGTTGTTTGGCTGCTCGTATGCTTCTAATTGGTGATAGGGTGCAATACGGCTATCTCTTAATAATGGCATAGCACCCAGCTCATCTAACAAGCTTTCAGAGAATCGATTGATAGCCGACACTCGAATATCAATTTGTGCATTGGCTAGTACCTCCTGAGCGTCGATAAGGTGCCTTTCTAGTACAGTAACCTGTGCCCCTTGCTTGGCTAACTTGAGCGCCATTGCAGCACCCACCATACCGCCACCAACAACCACTACCTTGTTTTTCATATTGTTTGCCCTGTCAATTTGAAACAGCTTTATTGTATCTTAACTCTGTGGCTTTTGTCCGTTTGTAATCACCGCAATACGCTTAACCTTGATCCACCTTTTTAAAGTTAAAATCTATACTTGGCTAGTGACCTTTGGTCATATAAAATACGCGTCCTTTAAGCTTTGCGATTGCATGGCGAAATTACCAATTGCGCGACGTTGTGCATTAAAACCGAATTGAAAACGAGGCAATATTTCAATGAGTAAAAAGTTGCATATTAAAACCTGGGGTTGTCAAATGAACGAGTACGACTCTCAGAAAATGGCTGATCTACTGGATGCCACTAACGGCTATCAAATAACAGACGAAGCCGAGCAAGCTGATGTTATCTTACTCAATACCTGTTCAATTCGTGAAAAGGCGCAAGAGAAAGTGTTTCACCAACTCGGTCGTTGGAAACTGTTAAAAGACGACAACCCAGACTTGGTGATTGGTGTGGGTGGCTGTGTAGCATCGCAAGAAGGTGACACCATTCGCCAGCGTGCGCCATTTGTAGATATCGTGTTTGGCCCGCAAACACTGCATCGTCTACCTGAGATGATTAAGCAAGTGCAAAGCAAGCAAGGCGCTGTAGTTGATATTTCATTCCCTGAAATTGAAAAGTTCGATCGCCTGCCCGAACCAAAGGCTGAAGGCCCAAGCGCATTTGTATCCATTATGGAAGGTTGTTCAAAGTACTGTACGTTCTGTGTTGTGCCATATACTCGCGGTGAAGAAGTAAGCCGCCCACTGGATGATGTCCTACTAGAAGTAGCACAGTTGGCAGAGCAAGGTGTACGAGAAGTAAACCTACTTGGCCAAAACGTCAATGCATACCGTGGTGAAACACACGATGGTGAAACATGTTATTTCTCTGATTTACTGCGTTACGTTGCCGCAATAGACGGTATCGATCGTATTCGTTACACCACATCACACCCTGTCGAGTTTACGCCAGATATCATCGAAGCCTATGCAGATGTACCAGAGCTTGTAGACCACTTGCATCTACCAGTGCAAAGTGGTTCAGATCGTATTTTGAACCTGATGAAACGTGGCCATACCGCACTTGAGTACAAGTCAACTATTCGTAAGCTACGTAAAATCCGCCCGAATTTAAGTATGTCGTCTGATTTCATCATCGGTTTCCCAGGTGAAACGGCTGCCGATTTTGAAGCAACCATGAACCTTATCAATGACATTGGCTTTGATATGAGCTTTAGCTTTATTTATTCAGCACGACCAGGCACGCCCGCTGCCGACTTACCGGATGATGTCTCAGAGCAAGAAAAGAAAGAGCGCTTGTACATATTACAAAATCGTATCAACCAAATGGCACAAGATATTAGCCGTAAGATGTTTGATACCGAGCAACGTATATTAGTCGAGGGTCCCTCTAAAAAGAACCCAATGGAACTAAGAGGCCGTACCGAAAATAACCGAGTGGTTAACTTTGAGGGTCCACATTCAGTGATCGGTCAGTTTGTTGATGTACGTATAACCGAGGCGTTACCAAACTCTTTACGTGGCGAACTTATTCGTACAGAATCAGAAATGAACTTGCGTAAGGATGTTGCACCGGCCGAGATTTTAAGCCGAGCACCAGTAGAGCCAGAAGCTGATGAGATAGGTGTAACTACTTTTACACCGTAAACACATTGACTGCGCCAGCCCATGCTGGCGCGCTTGTTACAGGAAGCCATTTTGAGTAGTCAGATAAAGAATATAGAGTTTTACCTAGAACCTGCCGATAACAACCGCCTTTCATCACTGTGTGGTCCTTTTGATGAGAACATAAAACAAATAGAACGCAGATTAGGGGTAGAAGTTGCCCATCGTGATAATTGGTTTAAAGTAACAGGGCAGCCTGCGCAAGCCAAAGCTGCTATGGACATTTTGAAGTCTTTATACGTAGATACTCAACCTTTGCGCGGTCAAATTAACGAGATAGAGCCAGATAACGTACACTTAGCCATTAGTGAAGCGAATGTGTTAGAACAAGATGCTCCTGCTGTTTGGGAGCAAGAAGTTTACATTAAAACCCGCCGTGGTGTAGTTAAGCCTCGAAACCCAAATCAAAGCCAATATGTGGCAAATATACTAAGCCATGACATTTGTTTTGGCATTGGGCCTGCCGGAACAGGTAAAACTTATCTTGCCGTTGCAGCTGCAGTTGATGCCCTAGAGCGACAGGAAATTCGCCGTATATTACTTACTCGCCCCGCAGTTGAAGCCGGCGAGAAACTCGGCTTCTTACCGGGTGACCTTACTCAAAAAATAGACCCTTATTTACGCCCACTCTATGACGCGCTATTTGAAATGCTTGGTTTTGAAAAAGTTGAGCGCCTGATTGAGAAGAATGTTATTGAGGTCGCACCTCTTGCCTACATGCGTGGTCGAACCTTGAATGACGCATTTATTATTTTAGATGAAAGCCAAAACACCACTACAGAGCAGATGAAAATGTTCTTGACGCGTATCGGCTTCAACTCAAAGGCTGTAATTACGGGCGATATCACACAAATTGATTTGCCCCGCGGCGCTCGCTCAGGGCTACGCCACGCCATCGAAGTGCTCAGTGACGTAGAAGAAATTTCATTTAACTTCTTTAAATCTCATGATGTTGTGCGCCACCCTGTTGTGGCACGAATTGTTGAAGCATACGAGAAAAAAGAAGAAGCTGAACGCAAAGAAAAGGCACTTAAAGAACAAGCCTACAGACAAGCCAAAGAGCAAGATAAATGAGCGTAGACGTAGATTTACAGATTGCTTGTGAGTTTGAAGATTTGCCATCTCAAGCTCAGTTTGAGCTATGGGCAAGTAAAGCATTGCAACCCTACTTAGAGCATAGCGAACTGACCATTCGAATAGCGGATGAGCACGAGAGCCAAGAGCTGAACCATCAATATCGTGGCAAGAATAAGCCAACCAACGTGCTATCGTTTCCATTTGAAGCACCACCGGGGATTGAGTTGCCACTAGTAGGCGATTTAATTATTTGCCCACAGGTTGTGAAGCAAGAAGCAATAGAGCAAGAAAAGTCTTTTCATGAGCATTTCGCCCATATGGTGATTCACGGTTGCTTGCATTTACTTGGCTTTGACCATATAAATGAACAAGACGCTATGGAAATGGAAAGTCTGGAAAAAGAATTTTTAGCGACGTTGGGAATTAGCGACCCCTACCGCGACGATTTGTAACCATTTTATGGCCAAATAACATCTTTATCTTTTTGATATTTTACGGAGTAAAACACGACAATGAGCGACGATAACTCGCAGAGTAGCCAGGGTTCTTCTGGCAAAACCTGGTTGGGACGCATCACGCAGATGCTGCAAGGGGAACCCCAAAACAAAGAAGAGTTGGTAGAAGTCATTGCTGATGCTCAGGAGCGCGATTTAATCGACCCTGAGACTAAGGATATGATGGAAGGTGTATTAGGTGTCTCTGAGCTTAAGGTTCGTGACATTATGATCCCTCGATCACAGATGATCACACTTGACGTAGACGAATCATTGGAGCAACAGCTACCTACGATGGTTGAGTCTTCGCACTCTCGCTTTCCTGTTATCTGTGAAGATAAAGACCACGTTGAAGGTATTTTATTGGCAAAAGATTTATTGCCTTTAATTTTGAATAAAGATGAAAACTTACCTGCGATCCGAGAATATTTGCGTCCCGCAATTGTGGTCCCAGAAAGTAAACGCGTTGATGCATTACTCAATGAGTTTCGTCAAAAACGCTACCATATGGCCATTGTTGTTGATGAGTATGGCGGCGTATCAGGTCTTGTTACCATTGAAGACATTCTTGAAATCATTGTCGGTGAAATTGAAGATGAACATGATGACGATGAAGATCAGCAAGATATTCGTCAGTTATCAAAGCACACTTATGTAGTCCAGGCTTTGACACCACTGGATGAGTTCAATGAATTTTTCAAAACTGGCTATGACACACAAGAAGCAGACACCATCGGGGGCATAATCTTGCACGCCTTTGGACACATGCCTAGCCGTGGTGAAACGATTGATATCGAGCCGCTGCAATTCAAAGTGACCAATTCAGATAACCGTCGTATTATCCAACTTCAAGTCACTGTTCCTAAATCAGAAGATGGCGACGACGAAGCTGAGTAAAATAGCATCCTTTTTATGTGATAAGCGAGCATGGCTAGCATTACTTGCTGGCTTTTCGCTTACTTTTGCCTACGCCCCTTTTAATCTCTGGCCTTTGGTGTTTGTCGCCATTGCGCTTGGCTGTTACGTCACTGACACAGCGTCGTGCAAGCAAGCTGGAAAATATGGCTTCATTTTTGGTTTTGGGTGGTTTGCACTTGGCATAAGCTGGGTGCATGTCTCTATTGCTCAGTTTGGTGGCTTGCCTCTTGCTGTGTCTTTGTTGCTCATGGCATTACTGTGTGGGTATCTTGCGCTTTACCCCATGTGTGCCTTTATGCTGGCCAGCAAATTCCATCGTAGCCCATGGCAACGTGTTGTTATGTTAGTTGTGGGATTTGCCATTTTTGAATATTTACGAGGCAAGTTGCTCACCGGTTTTCCATGGCTTAGCTTCGGCTACACCCTCACTGACAGTCCAATAAATCAACTCGCTCCAATCATTGGAGAGGCGGGTCTTACGCTAGTATGTGTTTTAATTGGCGCATCTTTTTATTACATAGCCAAACTCAAAACGTTTAAACCTGTGCTAGCTTTGGCACTGTTTAGTATCTTCTGCTTAGCGGGTACTTTGCTTATCGACAAACCCCAACATGCACAAAAGAGTATTACGACCTTGCTAGTACAAGGCAATATTCAACAAAGCTTGCGTTGGGAGCCTGAGCACTTTTGGCCAACCATGTCTAAATATAGAGATATGACACGGCCCTACTGGCACGATGTAGATCTAGTGCTTTGGCCTGAAGCCGCTATCCCTGAGATAGAAGACTTTGCAACCCCTTTTTTAAAAGAGCTCGACAAAGCAGCTGCATTTAATAGCACCGCCCTTATCACTGGGATCCCTGATTACCAACTGAATAGTAAAACCGTTTTTAATACTTTAATTGTGCTTGGTAAAAAGACCGCCGAAGACCCTCAAGGACATTACCAATATTTACATTCTAACCGCTATCAAAAACACCAGCTATTGCCCATCGGAGAGTTTGTGCCGTTTGAAGATATCCTTAGGCCGCTTGCACCCTTGTTCAACTTAGCAATGTCTTCATTTACTCGAGGTGAGCGAATACAAGACAATTTAGTGGCGAATGGATTACATATTTTACCCGCGATTTGCTATGAAATAGCCTTTAGCGAACTGGTGTTAGATAACTTTAACGAGCAATCTGATATCTTGTTTACGGTAAGCAATGACGCATGGTTTGGCGATTCTCATGGCCCACATCAACATATGCAAATTGCTCGTATGCGCGCACTAGAATTACAACGCCCGCTGCTTAGAGCCACAAATAATGGTATCACCGGCGTATACGACCCAATCAACAAAAAGCAACAAAGTATCGCCCAGTTTGAAGCTGGAGTACTGAAATCGGATATTAAATTAATTTCCGGAACTAGTGTTTACAGTCGGCTAGGACATACCCCAGTTTGGATTTTTGTTTTGCTTGCAGGGTTAACTGTTATAGGCGCTCGGTGCACCCCCAGGCTCAAACGCCACTTTGAAAGAAGCCTTTTTTAGTCTGATTGAAGATTTCGTTTTTCTCTGCGCACTTTCTTCTTTTCCACATACCAGTTAGTGCATCGCGCTAGTGCAGTATTGGTTTGCATTCACCCTATTTTGGTGCAAAACATCAATTTGAAAAGTATAGTAATTCACAACCATATGAATTATATATAAATTAATAGTTGGTATGGTTCTTTCTACTATTAGTCATCAATCACAATACAATAAGGTGGTTATCATGTATGACTTGTATCAAACTCTTTACCTATTATGGCACTTAGACGTTAGTATTTGGCAGATCCATGACACCCAGCAACCAGTTAGGCGCTTAAGGAGTTAACTATGCGCTCAATCTCTCCCACGCACCCTTTGGTGTTAGAGGCTGTTCACAAGGTACTTAGTGAGCAGTTTTCAATCTCAGAGGCTGCAGAACAATATGCGCTACCTAAGCGCACCTTGTATGATGCGGTGCGTCTTGCTCAGGCTAAACCAAAACAACAAAGTGATAAGTTAAAGGCAACTAAACACTTATTAGAACAACACTTGAAAGAAATCGAACAAACATTGCGCGGATTGCAACATTCATGAATATAAACGTAGTAGAAATAATTCAACCTGAGCAAATCAAGACTCTTCAAACGCAGCTTATTGAGTTGTTGGGGGCATGCATAAATGAAGGTGCATCATTGGGGTTTTATGCGCCAGCAGATACGCAGCAACTAACGTCCTATTGGCAAGATACCGAAGCTTCAGTGGCGCAAAACAAACGCTGCCTTTATGCAGTTTTTCATGGTGACACGCTGATTGCCTCTGTACAACTTGTTCCATGCCAAAAGCAAAATGGTCAACATCGCGCTGAAGTGGAAAAGCTCATTGTTCACCCACAAGCCCAACGACAAGGGCTTGCCCGAAAATTGATGGCTGCGTTAGAGGCTGACGCTTTGCAAAAAGGGCTGAAGTTATTATTTCTCGACACACAAACCGGTGACAAATCTGAGCTTTTCTATCAAGCGCTTGGCTATATTAAATCGGGCGAGATCCCAAAGTTTGTCACCGATAGCAATGGTACATTTAGCAGTACCAGCTATTACTATAAACTCCTATAGATAATCATTGCTAGCTGGGGCTATTTCCCTCCAGCTAAATCAATAAAACTGCCCGTGACATAGCTGGCTTCATCGCTTAACAGCCATGCGATAGCATTGGCAACTTCTTCACTGGTGCCACCACGTTTCAATGGTAATAGGGAAGCGAGACGCTCAACACGCGCAGGCTCACCGCCATCGGCATGGATATCGGTATAGATACAACCAGGTCTCACACAGTTAACTCTAATACCGCTGTCAGCTAATTCCAACGACAAACCAGTGGTAAAACTATCTATGGCACCTTTGGATGCGGCATAGTCAACATATTCGTTGGCCCCACCTAAGCGCGATGCAGCTGAAGACACATTAACAATAGCGCATCGATTGGTATCATGATGCGCTCTAAAGTGTTTAATGGCTTCTCGGGCACAAATAAAATACGGGGTCACGTTTTGCATCAAAATAGCATTAATACGCTCAGCACTCATTTGCTCTACGCGCATTTGGGTTTGCAAAACGCCAACATTGTTTACCAAATGACTGACCGGGCCCAACTGCGCTTGAACTTGTGAAAACAAATCAACTACGGCCTTTTCATCACTAATATCAGCTTGAAAAAGAGCACCTTGGCCACCGCTTATACGTATTTTTTCCAGTACTGAGGAAGCCGCCTCAGTGTTGCTTTTATAGTTTATAGCAACTTTGTAACCCTGTGATGCTAATTGAATAGCGCTAGCCGCACCAATTCCACGGCTAGCACCAGTGATCAAAACAACTTTATTCAAAATAACACCCCCACATTAAGCTTATTGGGGTCAATGTACACAACGACAGCTAAGATTAAAACTGATATCTAAATGCAATAGAAGCTGCTGCTTCGTTTTCCTTACTTGCCCTTTGTTCACCATAACCCGCCATTGCGCGCATTTTCCAACCACTTTCATGATACGCCCTCGAGAAAGAATAACTGTAACTCACTCCCAGTCCATAAACACTTTTCTCATCAAATGCTTGTGAAATAGCAGAGCCTAGAGCACAACCTAATATTCCACCAATAGATGGGTCTTTATCTTTTTCACACTCGGCTTCGCGATTACTTGCTTTTATGCCTACAGCTCCCACCACTAGCCCTAATGCATGCTTATCGTTGTCACTAACAACTCTTTCCCAACCAAAAGTGAATCCAACATCGAAACTTTGCCCAACCTGAAAGTACAGCCCGCCATCATCAGAATAACTACCAATTTCAGCATTTAAGACATATGGAAAACCAACACCAAGAGAGTAACCCATTGTACTCTCTGAAGAGTTCGCATTCGCACTTGATGCATATACACTTGTTATAAAAGCAAATGTTAAGGCAAGTTTGTTCATTTCATTTCCTTGAGATCGTTAAAGTAACAAGGTTCCTTTTGAAGGAACACAGACTGTTAAAATATACTCTCGTACCTGATTTCAAGCAATGAAATAAATGTAACAATTGTTAGCACCCACGCGATAGACAATCTATTTTGCATATTTCCAAAATTTTTCTTGCATCAAAAAAAAACAGCAACTAATATCCGACTGCTTCTTGATGATAGCCAATCCGAGTACATCACACTTAGCGTGTGGCAAGGCGATAGAGCAACTATCCAAGAGTGACTTTGACTGCGTATTTACGCGCTTATTGACGCTCAACTTTTCAACTTCATTTGAAATTAGTTTGGAAAGTTTGTTTCTATTTTTGGAGGCTCTTATGGCTAACTCGGCGTTGGATTTTTCTGCTTTTTCATCTTCAGCTCTTAGTGCTGAACAAATTCACCTAATTGAAACTTCGGTTGCGCAATTTGGTGCGCCATTACTTTTACTAGACTGTGATGTCGTTCGCCAACAATACCGTGAACTGGCAAGTGCTTTACCTAATGTCACTTTACACTTTGCGCTAAAGCCACTTCCTCATGAAGCGGTGGTGCGCACATTGCTAGCGGAAGGTGCCAGTTTTGATTTAGCCACCAGCGGTGAAGTAGATTTGGTCGCATGCCAAGGTGTGCCTGCAGAGAAAACCATTCACACCCACCCAATTAAGCGCGATAAAGATATTCTTGATGCGCTTGATTACGGCTGCACTGTGTTTGTGGTGGATAACCTCAATGAATTAGACAAGTTTATTGCCTACAAAGATCAAGTTGAACTGTTGGTGCGTTTAAGCTTTCGTAACGCAGATGCATTTGCTGACTTATCGAAAAAGTTTGGTTGTAGCCCTGCTATGGCCATTGAGATCATTACTCAAGCGCAGCAGCTCGGTATTCGTATTAAAGGTTTATCGTTTCATGTTGGCTCGCAAACAAGCAGCCCGCAAAAATATGTGGATGCTATTTTGGCTTGCAAGCAAGTAATGGAGAATGTGGTCGCACTTGGGTTACCCGCGCTTAGTACCCTAGATATTGGCGGTGGTTTCCCTGTGAGTTACTCAAAGCAAGTAACTCCTATTGATGAGTTTTGCTTACCTATCAATGAAGCACTGGCTCTTTTGCCAGAAACAGTGCAAGTATTGGCAGAGCCTGGACGCTTTATTGTGGCACCAGCCATGATGAGCATTTCCTCGGTAATGGGCCAGGCACAACGGGATGGCAAAACTTGGTATTACTTAGATGATGGCATTTATGGCTCTTTTAGTGGCTTAATGTTTGATGAAGCTGACTACCCAATTGTCACTATAAATCAAAGCGCTGAATGTTATCCTAGCGTGCTAGCTGGGCCAACCTGCGACAGCATTGATGTCGTCGCAGAAAACATTATGCTACCCAAGCTTGTTAATGGCGACTTGATTGTTGCGCGCATGATGGGCGCATACACCAGTGCTACAGCGACTGACTTTAACTTCTTTAAACGCGCACAAACCATCGTGTTAAATGAAGTGGCGATGCCAAGTGTAATGATTGGCTAATTAAAATGAATAAAACAAATATGCCGAGTTTATAACTCGGCATATTTTGTGTACGGTGGCTAACAATTGCTACTAAGACTCTATGTCGAGTAATTCAACCTCAAAAATCAATAACGATCCTGGTTCAATTTTGCCTGCGGCTCTATCGCCATAACCTAAATCAGGCCCAATGAAAAAGCGGTACTTATCGCCTTCTTTCATCAATTGCACTCCCTCGGTCCAACCTGGGATCACCTGGTTTAAGCCAAAACTAATCGGGCTATCACGCAATACCGAGCTATCAAATACCGCGCCATCAAGTAACGTACCATGATAATGCACTTTTACTTTGCTGGTTGCTGTTGGGTGAACCTCTCCACCACCGCTTTGCAATACTTCATACTGCAAACCTGAAGCCGTCGTTTGAATACCTTCTTTTGTGGCGTTCTGTGCTAAAAATTCCTGCGCGGCTTTACGATTGAACTGTGCAGTTTGTTTTTGAGTTTTAGACTGTTTGTAAACAAATCCTACTATGACCAGCACTACAACCAATAAAATGATGTTTGTCGTCGACATTACTCACCTTTCTCTTTGTCATTATCTTTGTCGTCTTCTTTATCTTCCCCATTAACCACA
This sequence comes from Pseudoalteromonas sp. A25, assembly GCF_009176705.1. NCBI lineage: Bacteria > Pseudomonadati > Pseudomonadota > Gammaproteobacteria > Alteromonadales > Pseudoalteromonadaceae > Pseudoalteromonas > Pseudoalteromonas sp. A25. The sequence goes on from NZ_AP021846.1 coordinate 2,864,885, forward strand.
CTGGCAATATGCGCCAAACGCGCAAGCGCCAAAGCGTTAATACTCCCCTCTGGGTACTCTCCTTGCTCTAGTTTACCCGCAGGTTTGTCCATTAATAACGTCAGCGCTTCATCAACACTTTCAACGGCATAAATATTAAATTTGCCCGTTGCCACTGCCGCAACAATTTCATCATCTAGAACAAGGTTTACACGGTTTGAATTGGGAATGATCACCCCTTGCTCTCCTGTTAAACCGCGCATTTTACATAGCTTAAAGAACCCTTCAATTTTCTCATTTACCCCACCAATGGCTTGCACTTCACCATGCTGGTTAATGGAACCCGTTAACGCTATCGATTGGTTAATAGGAAGTTGAGTGATCGCTGATATAAGTCCGCATAATTCCGCCAAAGACGCACTATCTCCATCGATGTAACCATAGCTTTGCTCGATTGCAATATTAGCACTCAGTGTTAAGGCAAAATTTTGTGCATACTTATTACCTAAATAACCGGTCAGTAGCATGACGCCTTTTGAGTGAATTGACTTACCTAACTCAGCTTCTCGTTCAACGTCAATCACCCCATCCGCCCCAGCATACACCGTTGCCGTTATGCGTGCAGGTGTGCCAAATGCCGTGTCACCAATGTGTAACACTGTCAGGCCATTTACTTTACCAACTGCTTTGCCTTGGGTGGCTATCAGTGTGTGGCCCTCTTGGATGTCACTGAGCATATTCTCGCTAAGTTGTCCGGTACGATACTGTTTGCCAGCAACCGCCTCATCAATATGTTCCGCTTCTATTTGTGTAACATCATCTTGTTTGGCATAAAAACTAGCCTCAGCTACTAACTCCAACACATCAGCAAAACGTGCGGATAACTTAGTATGGTGCTCTGCTTGGCGGTAACTAAACTTGAGCAAACGCACAAAAGCTTGTGCACTTAACGTACAGTTTAATGTGTTGTTAGCGTAGTTTTGTACTTTAGTAATGAACTGATACTGCATTTTATCTGAGCTTGGCAAATAATAATCAAAATCTGCCAGTACCCTAAATAACTCTGCAAATTCTTCATCATACTCACCAATGGTGTAATAAAGGTCACGTGATCCCAATAAAATAATTTTTACGTCTAAGGGGATAAGTTGCGGTTTCAATGTAAAGCTACTACCCACCGAGTTGTCTTGGTAAGGTAAATCATTCTTAATTTGGTGGGTTTTTAACGATAGCTTCAGCCCGTCCCACACTTGTGGGTTCGCCAGCACCTTCTCAGCATCCATGATTAAATAGCCACCATTTGCTCGATGCAAAGCGCCGGCTTGAATCGAGCGGTAACTGGTGATCAATGTCCCTTGCGATGTAGCGTATTCAACTTTACCAAATATATTGCCAAAAGTTGGGTTAGGCTCATACACCACAGGTGCAGGGTCACCATCTTTGTATTCCACTAAAATATTGGGTGCAAAGAAATCATTGAGCATCCCTTTTGCGTCAAAGTCATCTTTACCTTCATCGCTGTTGGCGTCATCATCTAGCCACTCAAGCACAGCATCAACAATTTCTGTACGCAAATCTTTTAAGTAACGCACCACCCCAATATGGCTCGCATACTTATGCTCTAAAGTACGCAACAGGGGCTTAGTAGCCATTTCAACAGTTGATTTTTTAAGATTGCGCAGTTTTTCTGATGACTCGCGTTTCCACCTTGGAAGCTCAAGTAACGCTTCAATTAACGCGTCTTCTAACTGCTCAATCGCATTAATAAAATGTGCTTGCAAGTGCTCATCAAGCGCTGCAAATTCATTATCATCAAGCTGCTTACCATCCACGACGGGCGCGAACCCAACAAGGTTGCTTTCTTCAAGCAAGGCAACACTTTTCTCGGCTGCCAACTGCTCTACTGCAGTGAGTGCCGCGTTATATTTGTTGTCAAAATCTCGGTCGATGGATTTCTTTTTACGTTGATAACCAGGGTTGTCAAACGCAGCAGGAAATGTATCTGCCACTTCATCCAAAAACTCATCAATATCATCAGCCAGCTCTTTACTTTGGCCCGCTTGCATAAACATCGCGATAGGCTCACGGTGATCATCGTAATTGTTTACGTATAACCACTCTTTTGGCGTTTGTCGTGTTTTACTATGAGATTCGAGCTTGTCTTTTACCATGGTAAAACGACCCAGTGCCGCCTCTCCCATAACAAATACATTGTAACCTGGCAGCTCCATCCCCAACGCAAAATCTAATGCACTTTGGGCACGCTGTTGGCCAATAAAGGGAAGCGTTTCTGGGTAAGGGTTGTGCATACAAGATTGCACATGAGTGACAGAAACTGACGGTGCTAACGCGTCAGTCGATAGTGGTGATATTTTTTTGGTCATTCCTAACTTCTTATTTCTAAACGCTAACTACAATCAAGCTAGGTTTTATGGGGACAATGCTTTACGTATAAACTCATCATGCCCGCACTCTGAGCAGGGCATAATTTCACTGGCGTAAAACACATCCGATTTATTGGAGCAATTCTTACATACTAATTGCCCCATTGCTATCCATTCTCCGCTCTTGTAGGTACCTTTGTGATTAAAATCTTGCACTAGCGCTTGCCACTCTAACTGCGTTCTATCTTCAAGTTGCGCCAACTCATACCAGATTGACGCTTTAAGCTCTTCCCATGCTAGGTCATCATAATCTTTTTTGTGCTTTTTAAGGTGCGCCAAGTCACGGCTCAAGTAATGCTGGTATGTCTGCAGCTTCTCCTGAGAAAAGTCTTTTAAAGCTTGCTGGTGCTCTATAAACTTCTCTACCAAGTCATCTACTTCATGCTCTTTTACATCTTTAACCCAATCAATGAATTGTGTTAACCACGCTTTATAACCTGACATGTCTTACTCCATCTTTGCCGTATCATCTTAACTATAGCTTATGGGATACACAGTGTGACTTTAAGCTCAGTGCAAATACTTAAAAATGCGCTGTAGCCACTGTGAATCGGTGCTTTTTTGGGGTATGCTATCGGGCAATTTTCTATCAATTTGCAAGAAGTCTGGAAACGTAGATGCAAGAGCAATATAACCCGCAAGACATTGAGTCAAAAGTCCAACAATATTGGGAAGAGAACAAGACATTTAAAGTCGTCGAAGACGAGAGCAAAGAGAAGTATTACTGTCTCTCAATGTTCCCATATCCAAGTGGTCGTCTGCACATGGGTCACGTTCGTAACTACACCATTGGTGATGTAGTATCACGCTTCCAGCGCTTACAAGGCAAAAACGTAATGCAGCCTATGGGCTGGGATGCGTTCGGTCTTCCAGCTGAAAACGCGGCGATTAAAAACAATACAGCGCCAGCAAAATGGACCTACGAAAACATTGATTACATGCGTAACCAACTAAAGCAACTTGGCTTTGGTTACGATTGGGATCGTGAAATTGCCACCTGTCATCCTGAATACTACAAGTGGGAACAGTGGTTCTTCACTAAGCTTTACGAAAAAGGCTTAGTGTACAAAAAAATGTCTACCGTTAACTGGGACCCTGTTGACCAAACCGTCCTTGCCAACGAGCAGGTAATCGACGGCCGTGGTTGGCGTTCAGGTGCGATTGTAGAGCAAAAAGAAATTCCACAGTGGTTTATTAAAATCACTGACTACGCACAAGAGCTACTTGATGATTTAGACAAGTTAGACGATTGGCCAGAGCAAGTTAAAACCATGCAGCGCAACTGGATTGGCCGCTCTGAAGGTTTAGAAATTGACTTTAAACGTGCTGATAACGGCGAAACCTTCACGGTTTACACTACGCGCCCTGATACCTTTATGGGTGTAACTTACGTCGGTATTGCTGCAGGTCACCCTATTGCCCAAGAAGCGGCTAAGAAAAGTGACGCCATTGCAAGATTCGTTGAAGAGTGCAAAAACACCAAGGTTGCAGAAGCTGACATGGCAACCATGGAGAAAAAAGGCATTGCAACGGGTTTAACTGCTATTCACCCGTTAACGGGTAAAGAAGTACCTATCTGGATAGCCAACTTTGTATTGATGGATTACGGCTCAGGTGCCGTAATGGCAGTACCAGGGCATGACCAACGTGACTTTGAATTTGCAACCGCTTATGGCCTTGAGATTAAGCAAGTTATCGCTCCAGAAGCAGGCTCTGAGCTGATCGCTGATTTAAGCAAAGAAGCTTTCACAGAAAAAGGCGTGTTAATCAACTCTGGTGAGTTCGATGGCCTTAACTTTGAAGCCGCATTTAATGCTATCGCTGACAAACTAGAAGCGCAAAACGCTGGTAAGCGTAAAGTAAACTTCCGCTTACGCGACTGGGGTGTAAGCCGTCAACGCTACTGGGGCTCACCAATCCCAATGCTCAGCGACGAAAATGGTCAAGAGCTTGCTGCAACAGAAGATATGCTGCCAGTACGTCTTCCTGAAGATGTGGTGATGAATGGCGTAACGTCGCCGATTAAAGCAGATCCGCAGTGGGCAAAAACCACGGTAAATGGTCAACCTGCGTTTCATGAAACAGACACTTTCGACACCTTCATGGAATCATCTTGGTATTACGCGCGCTATTGTAGCCCTCGTTACGATGAAGGCATGTTAGAGCCTGGCGCTGCAAACTATTGGCTGCCAGTAAACCAATACATTGGCGGAATTGAGCACGCTATTTTGCACTTATTGTACTCGCGTTTCTTCCACAAGTTATTACGTGACTTTGGGTTAGTGAATTCAGATGAGCCGTTTGAACGTTTGTTATGTCAAGGCATGGTGTTAGCTGAGACCTTCTACCGTAAAGATGAAAAAGGTGGTGATATTTGGATCTCACCAACCGATGTACAGACAGAAACAGACGACAAAGGCCGTGTCACTAAAGCATGGCACAAAGAAGACGGTCAGCCGGTATTCTCATCAGGCATGAGTAAGATGTCTAAGTCAAAGAACAACGGTATCGACCCACAAACAGTTATCAAGCAGTACGGTGCCGACACCGTGCGTTTGTTCATGATGTTCACTGCTCCACCAGAGCAAACACTTGAATGGTCAGACTCTGGCGTAGAGGGCGCACACCGCTTCTTAAAACGTGTTTGGAAATATGCCGTAGATGTTAACACTGCAGGTAAAGCTGAGCTAAATGTTGCTGCGCTAAATAGCAATCAAAAAGCACTACGTCGTGAAATTCACAAAACGATTGCTAAAGTAACGGACGATTTATCACGTCGCCAAACGTTCAATACCGCAATTGCCGCTATCATGGAGCTATCTAACAAGCTAGCTAAAGCACCGCTAACTGATGAGCAAGACATTGCACTTGCCAATGAGGCGCTTAACGCAATCGTCATCATGCTTGCGCCAATTACGCCGCATATGTGTCATGAGCTGTGGACTCAGCTGGGTAACCAAACTGACATTCTTGATGCCGCATGGCCAACAGTTGATGAGGCCGCTCTAGTCGAAGACGAGAAGCTCATTATCGTTCAAGTTAACGGTAAGCTTCGTGCCAAGTTAACGGTCGCAGCCGATGCCAACCAAGAACAAGTAGAAGCGCTGGCGTTTGCTGATGAAAACGTGACTAAATTCACTGACGACAAAACCATTCGTAAAGTGATTTATGTGCCTGGCAAACTACTTAATGTGGTTGCAAACTAAGATGCGCATGAGTGCTCTTATCAAACACAGACTAGCACTTGTGCTGGTCTGTGTTTTGTTATCTAGCTGTGGCTTTCATTTAAAGAAAGCCTCCTATTTGCCTGTAGAAATGCGGACTTTACAGTTAACTGGTGATGATACGCGTGCCCAATTGTATGCACTGTTGAGTAACGACTTACGACAAGCCAAGGTCACCTTGGTCGACCAAGATAAGAACGATAAATCTGTAACGAAGCTGCACCTGTTTCGAGATGCATTAGAAAGACAAACATTAAGCTTATTTAAAAATGGGCAGGTGGCACAGTATCAGCTCTCATACAGTGTGTCGTACCGTTTAACTCGCCCAAATCAAGACCCTGTAGAGCAACGCTTTGAGTTATACCGTAACTATCAAGACGATCCCGACAACGCCCTTGCAAAAGCGAAAGAGCTTGAGTTACTACTAAACGAGCTTCGCCAACTCGCCAGTGAGCGTATTGTTAGAGAGTTATCACAACTGTAATGCGCTATTACGCCAACCAACTGAGTAACCAATTACGCCAATCTCTAGCGCCATTTTATATGGTCTTTGGCGAAGAGCCTTTTCAAGAGAACAACTGCATACAACAAATAAAACAAACAGCAAAAAGGCAAGGCTTTGATGAAGTAATTAAATTTACTTTGCTACCCGGTTTTGATTGGCAAGAATTAATCGCACAATACAACAGTATGTCACTCTTTAGTGCCCGCACGCTGATTGAATTTGATTTAAACCAGCAAAAGCCGGGAACTCAAGGCAGTCAAGTGTTTAAAACACTTACTGAACATCCGAACCCTGACGTTGTATTCATTTTAAAAGGCGCAAAAGCAGGGCAAGATATACAACGCAGTGCTTGGTTTAAAGCACTTGATAAGCTGGGTATATTTGTACCTTGCTATTCCCTATCCGGCGCGCATTTAACCCGCTGGTTGGATGAGCAATGTAAGTCTCTCAAGTTAAATTTGGCCAACGATGCCAAGCGTAGTTTACTCAATGCAACTGAAGGGAACTTACTCGCAACGTTCCAAGAGCTTGAAAAGCTATCCTTGTTATATAAGTCAGAACTCATTGATCAGACTCAAGTACTTACGGGTCTGCTTAATCAGTCAAAGTTCGATATCTTTGACTTAAATAATGCGTTGTTGTTAGGCAATGCAAAGCAGATAGTCAAAATCATACTCAAACTTGCTGATGATAATGTCGAGCCCGCCAGTGTAGTGTGGACTTTAAATAAAGAGGCACAAACTTTATTGAGCTTGAAGCGAGGGTTGCAAGAAGGCCAAAATATAACGCAACTGTTCAAACAACATGGCGTTTGGAAAAACCAACAAGCGGCCACAACACAAGCCATAGATAGGCTGACGCTAGTGCAACTGGAACGTATTATACAGCTATTAGCTCAGTTTGACGTTAGCTATAAAAGAGCCAATATTGTCGCGCCTTATCAAGCATTAGCACATATTGCCCTCTCTTTTTGCCAACCTGTGATGTTCGATCTCCCATACCAGCGTTCAAGTTAAAGATATGATTGCATTATTTGGTGGAACTTTTGACCCGACTCACCTTGGCCATATCAATATGGCTGAGCAGTGTGTTAATGAACTCAACTTAGACAAACTTAATTTTTTGCCTTGCGCAATGCCCGTTCACAAAGCACAGCCAGGAATAACAGACTCTCATCGTCTCGCAATGCTCACGCTTGCGACAAGGCATAACGCCAAATTTTCCATCGACCATAGAGAGTTGCTTAGGCAAGGCCCATCTTATTCGCTATTAAGCTTACAAGAGTGCCGAGCAGCGGCTCCACATACCCCATTGCTCTTTCTGATGGGAATGGATTCGTTTAACAGTTTGCCTAGTTGGTATCAGTGGCAGGATATTATTCAGCTTTGCCATATCGTTGTCTATCAACGACCAGGAGAGACGTTAGCAAGCACACCGCAGATAGCACAGTACTTAGCACAGGCGCGCACCTCTGAACGTGATTTACTGGCACAAAAACAAGGAGGATTATGTTACTTTTTGGCTGGCGATACCTTTGATGCAGCCTCTAGTGATATCCGTAAGCGCATAAAAAATAGAGAAAATACTGAACATTTGCTCGATAATGAAGTCAGAGACTACATTGATGAAAATCACCTGTATGCTGAATAAGCCTTAGCGCTGTGTTAGAATCGCCGATTATTTTATTTAGTGAAGAGATACAAACTTGAATTCTGAACAACTTTTAGACTTTGCTTTGGACAAAGTTGACGATATGAAGGCCCGCGATGTAGTGAAACTTGACGTGCGTGATGTATCTTCAGTAACCGATTACTTGGTGATTTGCTCTGGTAACTCTAAGCGTCATGTCCAGTCAATTGCAGAGCATGTTGCAAAAGAGGCACGCCATGCTGGTGAAGAACCACTGGGTCAAGAAGGACAAGATGTTGGTGAGTGGGTGTTAGTAGATTTAGGTGATGTGGTAGTACACGTTATGCAAGATCAAACTCGCGATCTATACGACCTAGAAAAGCTTTGGGGCTAAGGTTTGAAAATTCAACTAGTTGCTGTTGGAACCAAAATGCCAGCTTGGGTCGAAACTGGTTTCAAAGAGTATCAACGCCGATTTCCAAAGGATATGCCGTTAGAACTCATTGAAATCCCCGCAGGCAAACGCGGTAAAAATGCTGATATAAAAAGGATTTTACAAATTGAAGGCGAAAAAACGTTAGCTGCAATTCCCAAGGGAAACCGCGTAGTGACTTTAGAAGTAACCGGAAAACCGTGGGATACGCACCAATTAGCCAATAATATGCAAAAGTGGCAATTAGATGGCCGCGATATCAGTTTATTAATTGGTGGCCCAGAGGGGTTAGCACCTGAATGTATTGCTGCCTCAGAGCAAAAGTGGTCTTTATCGAATTTAACACTACCTCACCCACTAGTACGTATTATTGTTGCAGAGAGCCTCTACCGTGGCTGGAGCCTAAACAACAATCATCCTTACCACAGAGAATAGTTATTTTACAATGATAAAAACAAGGCCAACGATCCGCGACCACTCCGCCGAAGCAAATTTATTTGCCCGTCGCGCTTTCATTGGCTTTGTTTTTGTTGTTTCTCTTATCGGTCTTTTGATATTAAATGTATACAACTTGCAAGTTGTGGACTTTGATACCTACAAAACACGCTCTAATGATAACCGTATCAAGGTGATCCCTGTTGCCCCAAACCGTGGACTGATCTACGACCGAAATGGGGTATTACTGGCTGAGAATCGGCCTGTTTATAATTTGGAAGTCGTTCCGGAAGACGTTGATAACCTAGATAAAAGCCTACAAGAGCTCAGTAAATTGCTTCCCATATCAGAGCAACAAATTGCTGATTTTAAAGAAGACATACGGCACAATCGGCGCTTCAAAAGTCAGGTATTAAAATCCCGTCTTAATGAAACAGAGGTTGCCACTTTTTCAGTCAATCAACACAAATTTCCTGGGTTTAGCATCGAAGCTCGCTTATCTCGCTATTATCCATACGGTGACACACTTACTCATGCTTTAGGGTATGTGGCGAAATTAAATCAACAGGAACTTGATGAGCTGGAGCGACAAAATCGTGCTACTAACTATCGCGCGACACATGATATTGGTAAATTAGGCATAGAAAAGTACTACGAACAACAACTACACGGAACAGTTGGGTCGCAGCGTGTTGAAGTAAACAACCGTGGCAGAGTACTTCGCACATTGAGTGTTGAACCCCCAACTCCCGGCCAAGATTTAGTCCTCACTTTAGACATTGGATTGCAACAAATTGCTCAGCATGCTCTTAAAGATACACGAGGAGCCGTTATTGCGATCGATCCTAAAGATGGCGGCATACTCGCGCTCTATTCGAACCCCAGTTATGACCCAAACTTATTCGTACACGGCATTAGCTCGCAGGACTACAAAAAACTGTTAAATGAAGATAGACCATTGATTAATCGAGTGACACAAGGCCGTTACCCGCCAGCTTCAACAATAAAACCACACTTAGCAATTCTAGGGCTAGAAGAGGGCATCGTCACCGAAGAGACAAAAATTAAAGACCCAGGCTTTTTCCAAATTCCCAATGTCGATCACAGGTGGCGAGATCACGTCAGTTGGGGCCATGGCCTTGTCGATGTATATACCGCAATTGAAGAGTCTTGCGACACCTACTTTTACCGAATCGCCTATAAACTAGGGATTAGCAAAATTGCTAACTTTATGGACCAATTTGGCTTTGGTGATTTATCCGGTATTGATATTCATGAAGAGACAACCGCCATATTACCAACGGTAGAGTGGAAACGCGCACGATTTAGAGAAAACTGGTGGCCAGGTGATACCATCTCTGTCGGTATTGGTCAGGGTTACTGGACCGCAACGCCAATTCAAATTGCAAATTCAGTGAGTATTTTGGTAAATAGAGGCGCACACCGCCAGCCCCATTTAGTGCAAGTAGCCAAACAAGAAGAAGCCGTTACGCAGCTATTTACAGAAGAAAAACCGCCAGTCACGCTTAAAAACCCTCATCATTGGAAAATTGCATTAGATGCGATGCACAATACCGTACTTCGAGGAACCGCGCGTAGAGCTTTTAAGGGCGCAACCTATGACCCAGCAGGTAAAACAGGGACCGCACAAGTCGTGAGTATTGCTCAAGACCAAGAATATGATGCAAAAAATATGAAGGAACGTCATCGAGATAACGCGGTATATACAGGCTTTGCCCCTTTTGACGACCCACGAATCGTAGTAGCGATTGTGGTTGAGAACCAAAAAGCAGGTGGCGGTGCAATCGCCGCTCCTATTGCTAGGCAAATAATGGATTACTACTTCTCTGCCTACCCGCTAGACACGGAGACGCCATGACCCCGTTGCACAATAAACGTACCATTTGGCAAAAAGTCCACTTAGATTGGCCATTGTTATTAGCATTGACGCTAATGATGTTAGGTAGTTTAACGGTTGTATATAGTGCCAGTGGCCAAGATATGGGAATGATGATCCGTCACAGCACCCGTATGGCGGGCGCTATCATCGCTATGTTGTTTATGGCGCAACTCTCCCCTAGTACCTTAAAACGCATTGTAATTCCGATGTACCTAGTTGGCTTGGGTATGTTGGTTGCCGTACTCTTTGTTGGTGTTAGCAGTAAAGGCGCCCAACGCTGGCTCGACTTAGGTATTACGCGTTTTCAACCCTCAGAGATCATGAAAATCGCCGTACCTATGATGGTTGCATGGTATATTGGCCAACACCGCCTTCCACCTTCAATTTGGAATTTGATTGTTGGCTTTACGATTGTTTTAATACCAACGATATTAATTAAAGAGCAACCAGATTTGGGCACATCAATTTTGATCGCAAGTTCAGGCATTTTCGTGCTTTTTCTCTGTGGCTTAAGTTGGAAGCTTATTGGTATGTTTGCGCTGCTCGCAGGCCCAGCAGGCCTCGCATTTTGGCATTATGGTATGCATGCCTATCAAAAACAGCGCGTACTTACCTTTTTAAACCCTGAAAGCGACCCGCTCGGCTCAGGCTATCATATTATTCAGTCAAAAATCGCTATTGGCTCCGGAGGAGTGGAAGGTAAAGGTTTTCTGCAAGGCACCCAATCCCAACTTGAGTTTCTTCCCGAACGGCACACCGATTTCATTTTTTCTGTGCTAAGTGAAGAGTTCGGTTTATTTGGCGTAGTAATGCTGTTAAGTGTTTACTTATTTATCATCGGGCGCGGTTTATATATTGCAGTAAACGCGCAAGACGCATTTAGCAAACTGCTAGCCGGAGCGCTGACCTTAACCTTTTTTGTCTATGTTTTTGTCAATATTGGAATGGTTTCTGGATTACTGCCCGTAGTGGGTGTTCCTTTACCGCTCATCAGTTATGGCGGTACATCGATGGTGACCTTGATGGCGGGATTTGGCATTATTATGGCTATCGCAACAGATAAGAGGATGCTATTGAAATCATGAACAAAGCGCAAATAAAAATCAGTTTGTGTTTTCTTTTGATAACACTAATTAGCGCTTGTAGTAGCCGTTATCACATCAAACATGACAAAGCCCCTCTTCGGGCCCCGACCGAGCTTGAAATGCAAGATGCGGTGATCACGAATGAGGCCAAAAGTGTCGCGGCAGGACGCCCTTATGTGGTGTTAGGAAGAAAGTATACCCCTATGTCTGATGAGCAAGGCTATACAGAGCAAGGTATCGCCTCTTGGTACGGCAGAAAGTTTCATGGCTATCACACCTCTAACGGTGAAATATTTAACATGTTTGATATGACCGCGGCTCATAAAACCTTGCCATTGCCTAGTTTTGTCAAGGTTACGAATCTAGATAACGGCAAAAGCGCCATTGTACGTGTTAATGACCGAGGTCCTTTTCACGATGACAGATTGATCGACCTCTCTTACGCCGCAGCATACAAATTGGGATACCACCTCAATGGTACAGCCAATGTTAAGGTTGAAGCCATTACCCTTGAACGCCAAGCGCCCCGCTTAACTTACATTCAAGTAGCTGCAGGCAGCCAATTAGATAAAATTCAAGAGATAGCTAACTCATTAAAACAAAAGATGACCCTTGATAACGTCATCACTTTAGAAAATGGACTATACAAGTTGCGTTTAGGGCCTATGCAAGGTGACAAACACGCACAATCGGTCTTAAATAGCTTACGAAAAGGTGAATTTACTCAAGCCTTCTTGCTTTATAGTGAACAACAACTTTAGAATATTGCGGTGACGCTGACTAACCAAACATGAAATTGCGAGCATAATGACTTTATTAAAATCAAAAATTATTACTCAAATTTGCGGCCTTGTGTGTTCTGCTTCTATTTTTGCAGCCAACGCGCAAATTCTGCCCTCTCCTCCTCAAGTAAACGCCAAAGGTTATTTTTTAGTTGATTTTACGACTGGCAAAGTCATTGCTGAAGGTGAAGCTGATACCAAACTTGCCCCAGCTAGCTTAACTAAAATGATGACCAGCTACGTCATTGGTACCGAAATAAACGCAGGTAATATTTCTCCTAGTGATATGGTCACAATTAGTGAGAAAGCGTGGGCAAAGAACTTTCCAGAATCATCAAAAATGTTTATTGAAGTAGGTAAGCAAGTAAGTGTTGATGATTTAAACCGCGGTATTATTATCCAATCGGGTAATGACGCTTGCGTTGCTATGGCTGAGCACATAGCTGGTAGCGAGAGTGCGTTTGCAGATCTCATGAATGCTCACGCAGAAAAACTGGGCATGAGCAACACCCACTTTATCAACAGCCATGGCTTGGATACAGACGAGCACTACACCACACCTCGAGATATGGCAACACTTGGCGCGGCACTAATTCGTGACGTGCCTGATGAGTATGAGCTGTATAAAGAAAAGTCTTTTACCTTCAATGGTATAAAGCAATATAACCGCAACACACTGCTATGGGACGCAAGCCTAGATGTTGACGGAATTAAAACAGGCCACACCTCAGAAGCGGGTTATAGCCTAGTCACATCAGCAACAAAAGACGACATGCGTCTGATTGCTGTTGTTATGGGTACTGCCAGTGAGCGTGCGCGTAAGGTTGAAAGCAAAAAGTTACTCAATTATGGCTTTAGATTTTTTGAAACAATCACGCCTTACAAAGCCGGTGATAGCTTTGTAGATCAACGTATTTGGATGGGTAACAAAGAAACGGTGTCACTCGGTATTTTACAAGATACGCCTATTACCATTCCACGTGGACAACGCAAAAATCTTAAAGCAAACTTTGAGCTAGATAAAACGCTTGAAGCTCCCCTAGCCAAAGGCACTAAGGTAGGCACTTTATTTTTACAACTGGAAGGCGAAGAAATCGCACAATATCCACTTGTAACACTTGAAGAAGTTGGTGAAGGAAGCTTTTTCTCGAAGATTTACGACTATCTACGTTTACAGATCGCGCAATAATCCAAAAATCAGAAATGAACGCCTCCAATGTGAGGCGTTTTTTTTTGCCGTAAAAATGGTAGAATGCCGCCATTATTTTCGGTTAGTAACCATAAACCGATTTGTTGAACTTGCAAGCTAGCAAGATAGTTCCAGTAGTGAGGACACCGTTGTGGTAAAGCCAGTAAAAAATACTAAGTTTGATGAATACTTAGAATTCCCATGCCCGTTCACCTTTAAAATTATGGGTGTTGCAAACGTGAACCTTACGGACCAAGTATTAACCAAACTGCAAGCAATCGCACCTGGTGATTATGCACCAAAAGTGAAGCCCAGCAGTAAAGGCACCTATGAGTCTATTACTGTGGTGGCCACAGTGACATCAAAAGAGCATATTGAACAAATCTATACTGAAATTGGCTCGTTAGAAGACGTACGTTACGTACTTTAATGGACATATCGACTATGAGTCAGCATAAAGTGATCGTGCGCCAACTTGGCCGACGTAGCTATGAACCTATTTGGCAAAAAATGCAAGCATATACCGATCAGCGTGATGACAGCAGTGCTGACGAAATCTGGCTGGTTGAGCATGAGAGTGTCTTTACCCAAGGCCAAGCAGGAAAAGATGAGCATTTACTTGCCCCTGGTGATATTCCCGTGATCAAAGTCGATCGAGGTGGTCAAGTGACCTATCATGGCCCTGGGCAGCAAATGATGTATGTCCTGTTCAACTTGCGTCGTTTGAAAATCGGTGTTCGTGAATTGGTCACCTGGTTAGAACAGTGCATCATAGACTTTTTGGCAGAACATAACATCACAGCATACGCAAAAGCCGATGCACCAGGCGTATATGTTGATAATAGCAAAATTGCCTCTTTAGGACTGAGAGTTCGACGAGGTTGCTCTTTTCATGGCTTAGCACTCAATGTCGATATGGACATGTCGCCATTTTTAAGAATTAATCCGTGCGGCTATGCCGGCATGAATATGGTGCAAACAAGCGAATTAAATGGCCCAGCCTCTATGGAAAAAGTAGGCAATGGGCTCGTCAAACACATGCTAAAGCGACTTAATGCTGAAGTTGTAGAGCACACACAAGGGTTTGAAAACGAATGAGTAAACCAGTAAAAATGGAGCCTGGGGTAAAGCTTCGCGATGCTGAAAAAATGGCATTGATCCCCGTAAAAGTACTCCCCACTGAACGACAAGAAATGCTACGCAAACCTGATTGGTTGAAGATCCGTTTACCAAAATCAAGTGAGCGCATTGATGGTATTAAACAAGCCATGCGTAAGCATGGTTTACATTCAGTATGTGAAGAGGCATCTTGTCCAAACCTATCTGAATGCTTTAACCATGGTACTGCCACATTCATGATCTTAGGGGCAATTTGTACCCGACGCTGCCCATTTTGTGACGTTGCCCACGGCCGTCCACTGAAGCCCGATGCTGAAGAACCAGAAAAGCTAGCACTGACGATTAAAGATATGAAGTTAAGCTACGTGGTCATTACTTCAGTAGATAGAGATGATTTACGAGATGGCGGTGCGCAACACTTTGCCGACTGTATAACAGCCATTCGTAAACATAACCCAGATATCACAATAGAGATTTTAGTGCCTGATTTTCGTGGTCGAATGGAACGTGCACTCGAGATATTAACCGAGACACCACCGGATGTATTTAACCACAACCTAGAAACAGCGCCACGTTTATATAAACTGGCACGTCCTGGCGCCGACTATAAGTGGTCATTAGAGTTATTACGCCGCTTCAAAGAGGCTCACCCTAATGTTAAGACCAAATCAGGCTTGATGGTTGGTCTGGGTGAAGAAATGTCAGAAATCGAAGAAGTACTTAGAGACTTGCGCGCGCATAACGTTGATATGTTAACGGTCGGTCAATACTTACAACCATCTAAACACCACTTACCAGTTAAACGCTATGTGCCGCCGGTGGAGTTTGATGCATTAAAAGAATATGCAGATAACATTGGTTTTACACACGCGGCATGTGGTCCTTTCGTTCGCTCAAGTTACCATGCAGATCAGCAAGCTGCTGGTAAAGAAGTAAAATAACACTGTTAAAAAAGCGCCTTTCAGGCGCTTTTTTTATGCCAAACACATCTCATTACCTCTGTCATTTAAGATCAGGTAAGACCATTATCAAGCACATAATTTGCTACATTCCGTACCTGAATGACAAACTCGTAAAACATAGATTACAATCCTTAACATTGATTTATGGCAAAACTATTTCATTTTTTTATCGACCAGTATATCTTGCTGGACTCTCTCACAAATAAAGGGGCAATTTGTGCTTAAAAATAAAACGCTGGGGAGTATGCTGATCGTCGCAGGTACGACCATAGGTGCAGGTATGTTAGCGCTACCTATTGCATCTGCCGGCCTTGGCTTTACCACAGCTTTGATACTCATTTTGCTGTCATGGCTGCTGATGACCTATACCGCGCTATTGATGCTTGAGCTGCACCAATACGCCAGTGCTGATGCAACACTTAATACCTTGGCTAAATCAATTTTAGGCAAACGGGGGCAGTATGTTGCAAATTTTGCAATGGTCTTTTTGTTCTACGCCTTATGTGCAGCTTATATTGCAGGGGGAGGGGCACAGTTACAAGAAAAAATCAGCAATTTACTTGGCATCGAAGTAGCCCCTCAGGCTGGCTCAATTTTACTGGCCATTGTGGTTGCCTGTGTCGTAACAGCAGGCACTGGTACTGTAGATAAACTCAATAAAATGCTCTTTGCAATTAAAATTACCGTACTTGCCAGCTTGTTTTTTGTATTGAGTCCTTATGTTCACGGGCAACACTTACTCGATATGCCAATTCAACAAGGGCTCGTGCTATCTGCAATTCCCGTTATTTTCACTTCTTTTGGGTTTCATGGCTCAATTCCTTCTATCGTAAAATACGTTGGCTTAGATATTAAATCGCTACGCAGAGTCATGATGTTTGGCGCAGCACTGCCGCTGGTTATTTATGTATTTTGGCAATTGCTCAGCCAAGGCGTTATGAGTCAGCAAAGCTTGATGCAAAGTGAAGGTTTATCAGGCTTCGTCAGCAATATTTCTAGCATTGCACACAATCCTCATATCAGCACATTTGTTACTGTTTTTGCTGACTTGGCCTTAGCCACCTCATTTCTAGGAGTAAGCTTAGGTTTATTTGATTTTTTTGCTGACGCTTTCAAAAAAGGCAATGGCAAACTAGATCGCAGTAAAACAGCACTCATTACCTTTTTGCCACCACTTGGGTTTGCCCTGTTTTACCCTAAAGGTTTTATTATGGCATTAGGTTATGCAGCAATCGCACTGGTAGTGTTGGCTATATTTCTGCCTGTAGCGATGGTTTGGTCGCAGCGCCGCCAAGGTCTTCAAAGTGAAGGCTATCAAGTGCGTGGTGGATCACTTGGGTTAGGTGTCGCCGCATTATGTGGCATATTGATTATCGCCGCACAGGGGCTGCAAATGCTAGGGCTCATTCCTTCTTTAGGTTAAATAACCTCAGCACTGAGTGAGCAAATATTCTCACTTGTGGCGTTAAAGTGTACGTATCGAAAGTTTATAAGTTCGATGGTGCTTAGATATAAAAAAACCCCTGTAATTGGCTAGTCCAACCATCAGGGGTTACTTCAATTTAGTTCTGTCCTGAGACTTCGATTGGATCTGACTCTTTTGGTTTACCTTGTAAAATAGAGATCTCCACTCGCCTGTTACGTCTTCTATCCGCATTGCTTTCATTGGGAACCAGTGGTCTTGTATCAGCATGCCCTACAACTACTAAACGATTTTTATCAAAGCCCGACGCTTTAACCATTTCACTGGCAACTGCAACCGCTCGTGTGGCCGATAAGTCCCAGTTATTGCTATATAACTCGTTACTTACTTGAAAGTCATCAGTGTGCCCTGACACCGTTATTTCTCCGGGTACATCTTTGAGTAAATCTGCAATCTCTAAAATAGTAGGCGTAAATTTGGGTTGTAAAAAAGCACTCCCCGATGGAAAGGCGCCATTTTCTTGAATTCGTATGATAATTTGCTGACCCAGAGACTCGAGCTCTATTGCTCCGTCCATAATCTGCTTTTCTAATTGCTGTGCTATTTTCTTTACAAGCTCATTCACTTGCTCTTGTTCTGCAGCTGATACAGCTTGTGTCATTGCCTGCTCTTGCGAAGTACTTTGTGATTCACCACCGCGTTTATTTCCACGCTGCTCCTGCCTGCCCCCAGCAGAACTCTCTTCACCAGCTTGAAACTCTAGCATTTGCTGAGTCATTTCTACAGTTTGTTGCTGTATCGTTTCAATTGGCGTCGGTTCGGGTTTACCAGGGGTAAACTCCATCGCAATAACACTGGTCCCCTTTGGAATATCTTTTACTTCTATTTTGTTTTGTACACCAAATGCAAACTTCATCGAGCCCGCAATTTGTTTGAATTTCAAAACGTCCATTTCCGAAAATGCTAAAAGCAGAACGAAAAAGCACATCAGCAAAGACATTAGATCTGCAAATGTTCCCATCCAAGCAGGTAGCCCAGGAGGAGGACATTTACACTCTTTTTCGTCAGACATCTGCGCTATTCCTCTTTCTCTTGCGAACGTTTTGACTCTGCAAGGTAGTTTTTCAAAATACCTTCGATGACTTTCGGGTTCTGTCCATCTTGAATGCCAAGAATTGCATCGAGGATAAGCCTTTGATTTAACTCCTCTTCATCCCGTCTTAATTCAAGTTTAGCCTGAATAGGAATAGCCACAACGTTTGCTAAAAAGGCACCATAGAGCGTCGTTAACAAAGCCACCGCCATGGCTGGACCGATAGCCTTTGGGTCATCCATGTTTGATAGCATTGCAACCAAACCAATTAGAGTACCAATCATACCCATCGCAGGTGCGATGTCGCCGAGTTTTTTAAACAAAGACGCCCCTTCATCGTGGCGGTTTGTTGTTAAAGAAATGTCTTTTTGCAAAGTAGCACGCACAACATCAGCATCGTGACCGTCAACCAGCATATCGACTCCTTTACGCATAAAGGAGTTAGGTATTTCCGCCTCTTCTAGTGCCAAAAATCCACCTTTACGCGCCGAATCAGCCAATTCAACCGCTTTTTCTATTAATTCCTCTGGCGTTTCGATTTTAAACATAAACGCTTTGCCCACCACTTTACCAATGGCGAAAAACTTTGGCATGCTAAAGTTAGCCAAAACGATAAAGAGTGAACCACCGAAAACGATTACACCAGAAGCAGCATCGGCAAACATAATTATTTCACCGTCACTACTCATGAACATGGACATCACAATCAGGCCTATTGCGCCTAGGATCCCAATAACGGTTGCTAAATCCACATATCCTCCAGAGAGTTTGATCTATTCTAATTCTTGCCCAAGCGACTCATGCAGATAAGGCATACAAAAGGCGTACCATAAATTATTGAACATAAAACAATACTTATGGCCCATTTTTAACTATCGGCAAGCTACTGAATATCTTAAATCAATTATATTAAAAAGCACTAAATTTGCGAGCAGCATTAGTTCACTTATCACAGCCAGATGCTTTAATAGTATAGTAAAAGCACGCGACAAACTTTGACCTTACCCCTTATTGCCCCTAAAATTGGCCTTTTAAAATTTAGGGCGAAGCACTTTTTGCATGAATGTGTGTCTATTCATGGAACTATTATCAATAGTTTACCAAGTAAAACCACACACATCTAAAAGTAGCTCCAACTCATATAAAAATTGCGAACAAGTATTTTTAAATAGAGTTTGTTCACATCCCTAAGGGGCTGTTGAGTTTTAGCGTCAACACATACACAATGACTATGCTTCGCAGGCTAAGTATTGCTAAAATACTCACCCTGCTGCCACATTCAGTAGATGACAATCCGTCCTAAATAATGGCAAAAATCAGCTAGAAAAAGAGACAAAATCATGGCAACAAAAAAACCAGACAATCTGAGTTTTGAAGAAGCAATGGCAGAGCTAGAAGGGATCGTTCAGTCGATGGAGCAAGGCACATTGACTTTAGAGCAATCTTTAAAGCAGTTTGAAAGAGGCATTGCACTTGCAAACTCATCTAGTAATAAGCTTCAACAAGCCGAGCAAAAAGTGTCTATTCTGATGGCTAATGACAGCCAAAGTTCTGCGCTCCCATTTCAAGGTGATGTGGAATAAATTGTGGAATTAAAAGAAAAATTACATCTAACTCAAGTGCGCGTTGCGGATACTATTGCTAATTACTTTTCACGCTCTCTCGATACTGATGAGACCATTAAAGAAGCAACTTACTACAGTATTAATAACGGTGGTAAGCGATTACGGCCTTTTCTAGTCTATGCAACAGGTCAGATGCTAGGCGCTAAAATAGAGGACCTTGATATCGCCGCAGCCGCTATAGAGTGCGTGCATAGTTACTCTTTGGTACATGACGACTTACCAGCTATGGATGACGATGAATTGCGTCGAGGCAAGCCCACCTGTCACATTGCGTTTAATGAGGCGCAAGCCATCTTAGCGGGAGATGCATTACAAACAATCGCCTTTGAGTTACTTAGTGGACATACCTTTAAAGTACCAATGACTCAACAAATGACTATGCTCAATACCTTAGCTAAAGCATCTGGAATTGAAGGCATGATTGGCGGTCAGGCGCTTGACCTTGCTGCGACAAATAAAGTAGTAACATTAGATGAGCTTGAACGAATTCATAAGCTAAAAACCGGCGCTTTGTTAAAAGCCTCTATTGAGCTTGGAGCGCTATGTGCAATCAATGTTAAAAGCTCAACGCATGACGCGCTCAAACGTTACGCTGAATATATTGGCCTTGCTTTTCAAGTTCAGGACGATATTTTGGATATTGAAGGCGATACGCAATCACTGGGTAAACCGCAAGGCTCAGACATTGAAAACAATAAATCGACTTACCCTGCACTACTTGGCTTAGAGGGTGCAAAGAGTAAAGCTCGAACGCTAATCAGCGAAGCAATTGCCGCACTTGCTGAAATAGACGAAGATACTTCTGTTTTAGCTGATTTAGCCCAATACATTATTGAAAGAGATTATTAAGCAACGCCTATTGAGCGCTGTTCATGACAAATTAATGGCTAATTTGTATAAATAAATAAAACTAACAGCAGCCTTTGTATATAATTGTGCGAAGTTTGCGTAGGACACATAATTAATACCATGAAATTGGATAGTAGCAAGTACCCCTTATTGGCGTTGGCTGACGAACCAGCGCAACTGCGGACAATACCGCAGCACAAACTTACCACACTCAGCAATGAGCTCAGAGAGTATTTATTAAACTCGGTGTCACAAAGTAGTGGCCATTTTGCATCAGGTTTAGGCACAGTTGAGTTGACCGTTGCACTTCACTACGTTTATAACACCCCCGAAGACAGACTGATCTGGGATGTAGGACATCAGGCTTATCCGCACAAGATTTTAACTGGCAGACGTGAGCAAATTCATACTATACGTCAAAAAGACGGATTACATCCTTTTCCTTACCGTGAAGAAAGTGAGTATGACACTTTTAGTGTTGGGCACTCGAGTACGTCTATTTCTGCAGCTCTAGGGATGTCTATCGCTGCGCAAAAAGAAGGTAAAGGCAGAAAAACAGTTGCTGTAATCGGCGACGGTGCGATTACGGCTGGCATGGCGTTCGAAGCAATGAACCACGCGGGCGATGTAAAGTCAGATATGCTGATAATATTAAACGATAATGAGATGTCGATCTCTGAAAACGTCGGCGCACTGAACAATCACTTTGCACGTATTTTATCTGGTAGCTTTTACACCAACATCCGTGAAGGGAGTAAACGTTTGCTATCAGGCGTTCCGCCAGTAAAAGAGCTTGCCAGTAGAATGGAAGAGCATTTAAAAGGGATGGTGATCCCCGGTACATTCTTTGAGGAGTTAGGCCTTAACTACATTGGCCCTATTGATGGCCATGATGTAAATATGCTGGTCGATACACTGCGTAATATGCGTAACCTAAAGGGCCCTCAACTGCTGCACATCAAAACACAAAAAGGCAAAGGCTACAAACCTGCTGAAGCAGACCCTATTGGCTACCACGCCGTACCAAAGTTTGACCCGAGCATTCATAGCCTACCAAAATCAAAACCGAGCGCCCCAACTTTCTCTAAAGTATTTGGCGATTGGTTATGCGACCAAGCGCAAGCCGATAAAAACTTAATGGCTATCACGCCCGCCATGCGTGAAGGCTCTGGCATGGTGAGGTTTTCAAAAGAATTCCCACAGCAGTATTTTGATGTTGCAATCGCAGAGCAGCATGCAGTGACACTTGCCGCAGGTTTTGCTTGTGAAGGATTAAAGCCCGTTGTGGCAATCTATTCAAGTTTTTTACAACGCGCATATGACCAATTGATCCATGATGTCGCACTGCAAAACTTGCCTGTCTTATTTGCTATCGACAGAGCGGGAGTCGTGGGAGCGGATGGCGAAACTCACCAAGGTGCTTACGATTTGAGCTTTATGCGTTGCATTCCAAATATGGTCATCATGGCGCCCAGCGACACCAATGAGTGTCGCCAAATGCTGCATACAGGTTACCTTCATCAAGGTCCAGCTGCCGTGCGTTATCCTCGCGGAAGTGCGGGGGATGCAAGTATCGAATTAGCAATGCAACCTATTGCAATAGGTAAAGGTAAAATAGTTAGAGAGGGCAAAAGGCTCGCAATCCTCAACTTTGGTACTTTGTTGCATAATGCCAAACTGGCCGCCGAGCAATGTGATGCCACGTTGGTCGATATGCGTTTCGTAAAGCCGCTTGATGGCGCTTTGCTAAAAGATTTACTTACCACTCATGAGCACATTGTCACTATTGAGGATAATGCTATTGCAGGTGGCGCAGGCAGCGCAGTGGCAGAGTTTTATGCAAGTATTGGTGAAACGATAAAAATGACGCATTTAGGGCTACCAGATGAATTTATAAAACACGGTACTCAAGAGCAAGTCCATGCTGAACTCGGACTAGATGAACAAAGCATCTTGAAAAAAGTTCAAGAAATTCTATAAAAAAGGAGCATATGCTCCTTTTTTTGTACATGAGGTTTGCTATGGCACAACAATTTAAAACCTTTGCCGAGTTTTACCCTTTTTATTTAGAACAACATCAACACCCTTGGTGCAGAGCGTGCCATTATCTGGGCAGCACATTGGTTTTGGTCAACCTATTTGCGGCTCTTTTTTGGCATAGCTTGAGCTTCATTATCTTAATGCCAATATGTGGCTACGGTTTTGCTTGGATTGGGCACTTTGTGTTCGAGCGCAACCGCCCTGCCACCTTTTCTCACCCTCTTTACTCATTAACAGCAGATTGGGTGATGTATTTTCGCTGGCTAGTTGGTAAAGATTAGCGCATCCAAACTTTTACCTCAGCCAACCCATTGCTTTGCAAGACTTCGAGCTGAGACTCTATATTACTGCTTTGTTCAAATTCAAATGCGTCAAGTTGATCATCAAACACGATAGTTGCAGCACCATCTCCCCCTCTTTGCTTTACTTGGTGTAACGCGATATCTGCTAAGTTAACAGATGCTTCCCAGCCTATCACTTGCCCTCCTAGCAACGGTAAGGGATATAAAGACCAGCCCATAGACACACTAAGCGCAAGGGGTTTGCCATTGGGTAGTTTAAAATCAAACTCGGCCACTGCTTTACATAACTCTCTGGCATAGCTTTCAACATCGTCACGCTTAAAGTCTCTTAACAGCAGCAAAAACTCATCACCACTCCAGCGCGCCACATAATCGGAGCCTTGGGTACGAGTATTCAGTAACGCCGCCATTTGCTGTAAACAACTGTCACCACCAAGCGGACCATAAGCATCATTTACTTTACTGAACTTGTCGATATTTAAAATCATCAACACAAGGCTTTTATTTTGCTGCTGTAATGATTGTGCGTTACGTTGAAAGTGCTCAACGTCTTTAGGCAGCTGATCGAATAAAAAGCGACGACTTCTCAGTCCTGTCAGCTCGTCAGTATGGCTGACGAGTTTGAGCTGTGTATTTACCTGATTAAGCTTTTCATTCGCTTTTCTAAGCTCTGTGGTACGCTCTGCAACTAAATCTTCCAAAGCTTGGTGCTTACGTCGCTCTTGAGCTCTAAATACCCAAAAAATCAGATAGAACAAGAAAGCAAAGCCACATGTGATCAACAGCCTGAAGTACATCGTTTCGTCAAATCTTCTCGGAATGAAGATGTTGATTTGTTTTGCTGTTGCCGCTTGCCAGTCTTGTCCCCTTCTTTTAGCTTGCAACTCAAAAGTATACTCACCTGGAGACAAGTTAGTATAAATAGCATCCTGACGCCTTTGTGTTTCTCGCCAGTCCGCATTGGTTGCACCATTACTTAGTAGCCTATACCTAAATTCAACACTCTGCGGGGCATAAAAATCTATCGCGGTATACTGTACCGTTAGATCTCGCTCACCGGTATTTAGCAATATTTTATTGTTCAGCTCTTCGCCTGATAGCCTGCGCTCGGGCGTAAATAAGGCCTCAAGTTTCAATGCCAGCTCTTCTGAACCAAACAACTGCATATTTTTAGGTATTTTCACAATCCCTTGAGAGCTGGGATACCAAATTGCCTCTTGCGTTTCCATCACGGCATCATGACCAAACCCTGAACAACAACGACTTGCTTTACCATCGAGTTGTCGATCAAACTGACTTATTACCTGATCAACTTTCAAGTTTGTGATTGGTCCTTTAAATTGGGCCACCGGCATTCGATATACGCCTTTTTTAGTGCCAACCCACACTTGCTGAAGTTGCTTATCATAGTGTAAAGAGGTGATGGAACCATATGGTAGGCCATTAGATGCATCTAACTGATACCATTGACCTTCGGGGGTAAGATAGAAAAGCCCGTCACTCCATGAGCCAATCAACGTGGCCACATCTTGGATATGAAAAATGCTGGTAATATAGGCACTCTCTAAAGACGTCTGCCCACCTAACTTTTCAATACCACGGTCGTTATAGCGATAAGCGCCTTTATTAGTGCCAATAAAGCCAAAATTAGGAAAATCAACAACAAAAGTGACAAACTGACTCCCTAAAAACGTGTTGTAGCTAAACGGTGTTAACTCCGAGTACTCTAATCGATACAATCCACGACCTGTACCAAACCACACGCCACCTTCATTTGAAGGACTAATAGAGAACACGGGATTTTGGCGTAGCTCTCGATATGGCAAGCTGCGCAAATTGCCCTGCTCGTAGACAAGTACACCCCGGTCCGTGCCCATCAGTAGCGTCTCACCTTGGAACTCTAAATCATTTACAGTCAGACGCTCCAAACTATTGATATCAATGACTTTTTGATATTGACCATTGGTATCCAAGGTGCCAATACCATAGCGATTCGCAACCCAGATCTGCCCGGTGGGCGAGCGTGTAATGGCTGTGATCCCTTGATTTGCATCGTTACCGACCGAGTAACGCTCCACCTTTCCAGCATGCGCAAACCATAGTCCTTCATTTAAGCTAGCTAACCAAATATTATTTTCACTGTCCTTAAAAATATCTGAAAACCAAACACTTTGCTCCGATTGCACAGGCCGAACTGATTGCCACGGTTCTCGACCTTCTTTAAACATTAAGTTATTGGACGTAGACACCCACAAGCCGCCCTCGCCATCACTCATGAATTTATAGACCGCAGTGTTACCTATCGCGTCATAGCGACGAAGTACTTCATCAATATCAAGAAAGTAGGCACCTAGTTCTGTAGCTAAGAATAGCCGACCATCAATCCAGGCCAAGTCATGCAAAATAGTTTGCGCCAATTGCTGAGGCAAAGATAGGCGACTAGATAATTCCAACCTAAAGGTATTTTCAGTCGAAGCGCTGGCTGGTTTAATCTTTAATAAATGCCTTTCATTTACTAGCCAAATACCATCATTGGCTAATGCCATTTTAGACACAGCGCCCACTATCTGGTTAATTTTAACAGACGACAATTTGCGTGGTTGCACCGCGCTGCTAGCAAGCGACAAGCTATGATGAGAAATATAGTGCAGGCCATTCGCAGCGACCCAAATACTACCTTGGTTATCTTCAATGATATCTCTCACAGGCCCTGAGATATTCAATGATTCAACAGCAAATGTTTGAGGGTTTAAGCGGTGCACGCCGCGACGAGTTCCTACCCACAGCATGCCATCTTTACCAACAAGTAATTTGTGGATAGCATTAGAGCGCAGAAAGTCTGTATTCTGAGTTGTTAGGTTAGTGAACTTTTGGCCATCGAAACGGCTCAGCCCAAACTGAGTCGCCAGCCAAATATAACCTTGCTTATCTTGTGTAATACTTTTGATAGACTGTGAAGGTAGGCCATTTTGTAAATTCCATTGCTTGACAACATAGTCATTGATAGACGCGTTTGTTGTATGCGCCATAAAGCTGATGACCACAAAAAGTATGAGCCTGAACAATCTATCCATAGTTGACACTATTTTCTGCCTAATATCAGAGTGTTAATACACCAGTTTTAAACAAAGCCTGCAAACAAATCAATGAAAAAATACCTGCAAGGACATCATCCGCCATAATACCAAATCCGCCATGCAAGCGCTTATCGAGCATTTTTATCGGTCCAGGCTTTACAATATCAAAAAAGCGAAATAATAAAAAACCTACGATCAAAGACTGCCAGCTTAAAGCCGCACCAATCATGGTAATATAAAATCCTGCTACTTCATCCCATACAATAGCTGGATGATCGTGCACTTGTACATCTCTTGCGGTCTGTCCACACACCCACAAACCAAAAATACTGATCACAAACGCAAACACTAATTGTAACCACAGCGGAAAAGTCGCCGTTATAAAAATAAAAGGTAAAGCCGCGAAGGTACCCATGGTACCCGGTGCGATAGGAGATAACCCAAGTCCAAACCCTAAACCAAAAAATTGATGTGGGCGTTTAAGGTCAAATTTATACTGCTTAGCCAAATTAACTCCTAGCTAAAGTGTTCAAAGCCAGCCTCTGGAAATGGCCATGCTTGATGGTTGTAAAATAGCTCTATGCAACCATCATTGTTAACTATTTGCCCAATACACACGGGCTCTACCCCATATTGATTGAGCTTTGTTTCAAGCATACTCTTATTGTCATCACTAACAGTAAAGAGCAACTCATAATCATCGCCATAGGCTAATGCCAACTTCAAGCGAAGCTCAACATCGCTCAAACTGTTTAATGCATCAGAAGTTGGCACTTTATCAGCATGAATAACGGCCCCCACGCTAGATTGTTTAAGAATATGCGAAAGATCAGCCAGCAAACCATCTGAAATATCGATAGCCGACGTAGCAACCCCTCTTAATACTTGCCCTGCAGCTACTCTGGGTGATGGAAAGTGAAAACGCTCATTCGCATTTTTAAGATGCTCTGCGTCAATAGACCAACCTTGCTTGCGTGTCTCAATAGCTAACCCTGAATCGCCTAACGGGCCGGTGACATAAATCCAATCACCATTTTTAGCGCCCGAGCGCGTTAACGCCTTGCCATTGGGTACGATGCCTTTGGCACATACTGTGATTGTGAGTGGCCCTTGAGTTGTGTCACCACCAATAATTTGTACATTGTAGTACTCAGCAATTTCGTGCATTCCATCGGTGAATTCTTCCAACCATTGCGTATCAATATTCGGCAATGTAAGACCTATGGATATCCATGCGGGCTCAGCGCCCATCGCCGCCAAGTCACTTAAATTGACAGCAATAATACGATGCCCCAAAGCGCGAGGTGGTATATCGGCAAAAAAATGAACGCCTTCAACTAATGTATCTGTGGTAATAGCCAATTGACAATTTTCAGGTACATTTACTAAAGCACAATCATCCCCGATCCCAAGGTCGACATCTCTGCGCGAAATGCCGCGACCGGTAAAATAACGATTTATGAGTTCAAATTCCTTCATACACAAAAAAGCCGGCCAACGCCGGCTCTCCTTATCTTTAGCCTTACTTTCGCAACTCTTTTACGGCTTTGTCCAAGACACCATTAACAAATTTATGGCTATCTTCAGCACCAAAAATCTTGGCAAGCTCAATCCCTTCGTTGATCGCAACCTTATAAGGTACGTCTTCTCTAAATTTAAGCTCGTATGCACTTAATCGTAACACCGCTCTTTCAACTTCATCTAAATCATCAAACGGTCTCGATAGATGTGGCTTTACAATTTCGTCAAGTTGTTTTTGGTTAACGGCAACGCCGCGCGCCAAATCTTTAAAATACTCAACGTCTACTTTAGATACATCGTTTTCGATCAACATTTGCTGTTCAATATCAGCGATTGGGTTAGCGCTTAGTTGCCATGAGTAAACGGCTTGCAAGGCCAATATACGTGCTTTACGTCTTGCTGCTGGTTTCACAGAGGATCCTCTTAAATTTGCTCTAGCACGTTTACCATTTCTAAGGCACCAAGTGCAGCTTCGCCGCCCTTATTGCCCATTTTGGTACCCGCACGTTCAATGGCTTGCTCAATACTTTCAGTGGTCAGTACGCCAAATGCAACTGGAATATCATAATCCATAGATACATTTGCCAACCCTTTATTTGATTCATTAGCAACTAAATCAAAATGCGGTGTTCCACCACGAATGATCACACCTAATGCAATGATGGCATCAAACTGCTTTTTCATCGCAATGCGCTTAGCTGCTAAAGGTAACTCAACTGCACCAGGTACGTATACCACAGTGATATCTTCATCACTTACACCACCGGTACGCTTTAACTCATCCACAGCACCTTCTAGCAGGCTTTTACCAATAAAGTCGTTAAAACGAGAAATAACAATGGCAAATTTTTTGCCCGGTGCATATTTGTTACCTTCAATAATGTTCATTAGATGATCCTAATCTTATAAATACCAATGCTGAAGCATGTACCGAAAACTTCGGTAAAGCAATTGCCAAATTGGGGCGCATAATAGCACAAATTTACCCATCCCCAAACAACTAAAAACGGGCCTGTATTAGGCCCGTATTTTCGTTACCATTGAGTACTATCTTGGCTCAACATAATCAGTTACTTCGAGATGGAATCCCGATAATGCGTGGTACTTTTTAGGCATACTCATCAAACGCATTTTTTGAATGCCTAAATCGGCAAGAATTTGTGAACCGACCCCCACTGTACGAGAGGTCCCTTGAAACTTACGAACATTTACTTGTTCGCCTTGGTCTTGAGCCGCAAACGCCTTAACCATCGCCTCTATTTCATGACTTTGCTCTTGTTTACCCAGTACCACCAACACGCCATTATTTTCACTAATATACTGCATCGCACTGTGTAAACTCCAACTTCTGTCGGCACCGCGATCTGATAACAAAATGTCATTAAACGTACTTTGCAGGTGCACTCGCACTAACGTGGTATCACCGGGCTTTACTTCGCCTTTTAGTAGTGCGTAATGGAGTTGACTGTCAATAGTATCTTTATACGTCACTAGATCAAACTCACCATACTCTGTTGGCAGCTTACACTGAGCCACTTTTTCAATGGTTGTTTCGTTTAAATTTCGATACTCAATTAAATCAGCAATAGTGCCAATTTTAATACCGTGCTCTTTGGCGAACACTTCTAACTGCGGACGACGCGCCATGGTGCCATCGGGGTTTAAGATTTCAACAATGACCGACGACGGCTCAAGACCCGCCAAACGAGCAAGGTCACAGCCCGCTTCAGTATGACCCGCTCGAGTCAATACACCACCCGGTTGCGCCATAATTGGGAAAATATGTCCGGGTTGAACAATATCACTGGGTACAGCCCCTTTTGCAACTGCAGCTTGAACAGTACGCGCTCTATCTGCAGCTGAAATACCGGTCGTTACCCCTTTGGCGGCTTCAATTGACATTGTAAAGTTAGTAGAAAACTGTGCACCGTTGTTGCGCACCATCAGTGGCAAATCTAATTGTTGGCAGCGCTCTTGAGTCATTGTTAAACAAATTAAGCCTCGACCATACGTTGCCATAAAGTTAATCGCATCTGCCGAAATATGCTCGGCAGCGATAATTAAATCACCTTCATTTTCACGGTCTTCATCATCCATCAAGATAACCATTTTACCGGCTTTAATGTCATCAATGATTTCTTGTGCGCTGTTCAAATTCATAATCTACCTATCTAATTAAGGTTTATTGGGGTTATTTTATAAAGCCCGCTTTGGCTAACAAACTGGCTGTGAGAGTAGACTCGCTAGCCTGAGGTTGCGCTCCTAGCACTAAGCGCTCTAAATAACGGGCGATCTGATCGACTTCTAAATTTACCTGACTACCAACTTTAAAATCGGCAATCGTGGTCTCTTGTGCTGTATGAGGCACAATGGTTAATTTAAATTGCTGCTGCTTCACTTCATTCACAGTCAGGCTAATACCATCAACAGCAACAGACCCTTTATGGGGTATATACTTCATCAGCTCAGCTGGCGCTTCGAGCCAATATTCGGTCGCTCGCGCATTGGCCTCTACGGCAACAACAGTAGCAATACCATCCACATGCCCCGACACTAAATGCCCACCTAAACGAGAAATGGGTTGCAAAGCTTTCTCTAAATTAACTTTCTGACCTTGTTTATAGTGAGAAAACTGAGTGAGCTTTATGGTTTCGTTTGATAAATCAGCTCTAAAGCCATCTTTAAACTTCTCTACCACTGTTAAGCAAACCCCGTTTGTCGCAATGCTATCTCCAAGGTTAACATCACTCATATCTAAGTTGTCGCTACTGACACGCACGATAAGGTCGCCTTGTGACGGTGTTAACTCGCTAAGAGTTCCTGTTGCTTCAATAATACCTGTAAACATATTGCCTCTTTAATTAGCGGGTTCTGGCCGTAATACGAATATCATCGCCTATTTGGCAAACATCCAAAAACTCTAACTGAGTAAGCTCATCCATTGCGGTGATTTCCGGTAAGCTAAATAAACTTTTGCCATCGCAGCCAATTAATTTTGGTGCTAAATATACCACATATTCATCAATTAATTTTTGCTGTGTAAACACCCCCGCTAAGGTGGCACCCGACTCCAGCCAAACGTGATTGACACCCCGCTGCGCTAATTGCTCTAAAGCTGCACGACAAGATATTTTTTGCTGTTGTGACTTTATCTCAATTTGTTCTACGTAATGAGGCCATTGCTGTTGATTATCAAGGCGTGTGCGTAAAATTAAAATGGGGGCGTCTATTTGAAATAGTGCCAGATCGGGCGTTAACCTATTTTGTGAATCGATGATCACTCTAAGTGGCTGTCTTACACTTTGACCTTCGGGTAATTCAATCTCTAACTCGTCCAGTCGCACGTTAAGCTTGGCGTCATCCGTAATAACCGTATCGGCACCACTTAGTATCGCACAGCTTTGCGCTCTAAAAATTTGTACGTCTTTGCGTGCATCAGCACCTGTGATCCATTTACTTTGACCGTTTTTCAGCGCTGTTTTACCATCTAAGCTGGCTGCCAATTTACAGGTAACAAAAGGTAAGCCTTGCTCCATACGCTTTAAAAAGCCCTTATTTAAGGCTCTTGCTTGCTCTTGCATTAAACCTGAAGCGGTTTCAATACCCGCATTTTCTAGCATTGCTAAGCCTCTACCCGCCACTTGAGGATTAGGGTCAACCATCGCGGCCACCACACGAGTCACGCCAGCTTTAATCAAACCTTCGGCGCAAGGCGGGGTGCGACCGTAGTGACTACATGGCTCTAATGTCACATAAGCGGTTGCGCCTTTTGCGTTTATACCAGCTTGTTTTAAAGCATTAACTTCCGCATGCCCTTCCCCTGCACGTTGATGATAACCTTGCCCTACTATCTGGTCATTTTTAACAATCACACAACCAACATTTGGGTTGGGTGTCGTTGTAAAACGCCCTTTTGCCGCAAGCTCAATGGCCAACGTCATGTAACGGCGATCATCGCTTGTAAACATGCTTAGTCACCCAGTCTTGCTATTTCTTCACCAAACTCGCGAATATCCTCAAAAGAGCGATATACCGATGCAAACCGCACATAGGCCACTTTATCAAGCTTCTTCAGTGCTTCCATAATGCATTCACCAATGAGATGGCTAGACACTTCTCGCTCACCAGTGGCTCGAATTTTTGATTTTATTTCGTGGATCACTTCATCAATTTGCTCGGTACTAACTGGGCGCTTTTCTAAGGCTCTTGCCAATCCGTTTATCAACTTATCTTCATTAAATGGTTCACGAGAACCATCTTGTTTGATCACCCGAGGCATCACCAGTTCAGCACCTTCAAATGTCGTAAAGCGCTCATGGCATTCGATACACTCTCGGCGTCTTCGTACTTGGTGGCCAGAGCTCACTAAGCGAGAGTCTATTACTTTGGTATCTTTAGCAGTACAAAAAGGACAGTGCATATATGTTTCACTTTAGAAATCTGACAAAAAAGGCCGCTAAATAGCGGCCTATATCATAACAAAAAATGCTGTTTTGTGCGTAGAATTATGCGTAAACCGGTAATTTAGCGCAAATTGCTTTCACTTTTTCTTTAACCTGAGCTTGTACAGATTCATCATTGATGTTGTCTAATACATCACAGATCCAACCTGCTAACTCTTTTGACTCTGCTTCTTTGAAACCACGGCGAGTGATCGCTGGAGAGCCAATACGCAGACCAGAGGTTACAAACGGCGAACGTGGATCATTTGGCACTGAGTTTTTGTTCACTGTGATATTCGCACGACCCAGCGCTGCATCTGCATCTTTACCTGTGATGTCTTTATCAATTAAATCTAGTAAGAATAAGTGGTTATCTGTTTTACCAGATACAACTTTGTAACCACGCTCTTGCAGTACAGATACCATTGCTTGTGCATTAGCAACAACTTGCTTTTGGTAAGCTACAAACTCAGGCTGCAGTGCTTCTTTAAATGCTACCGCTTTTGCAGCAATTACATGACATAAAGGACCACCTTGGCCACCTGGGAATACCGCACTGTTTAACTTTTTGTAAATATCTTCATCATTACAAGCTGAAATGATCAAACCACCACGAGGACCCGCTAACGTTTTGTGTGTCGTCGTGGTCACAACGTGTGCGTGAGGAACTGGGTTTGGATAAATGCCTGCAGCAACAAGACCTGCCACGTGAGCCATATCAACAAGTAAGTATGCACCTACTTTGTCAGCAATTTCACGGAACTTAGCCCAGTCAACAATGCCAGAATAAGCAGAGAAACCGCCAATGATCATTTTAGGCTTGTGCTCAAGTGCTAGCGCTTCAACTTGTGCATAGTCAATCTCACCCGTTTCTTCATTTAAACCGTACTGGATCGCATTGTACGTTTTACCTGAAAAGTTTACGTGTGAACCGTGAGTAAGGTGACCACCGTGCGCTAAGCTCATGCCTAATACTGTATCATGTGGCTGAAGTAGTGCTTGGAAAACCGCAGCATTTGCTTGAGAACCAGCATGCGGCTGAACGTTAGCATAGTTTGAGCCAAACAGCTCATTTGCACGGTCGATTGCTAGTTGCTCAACGACATCTACGTATTCACAACCACCGTAATAACGCTTACCAGGATAACCTTCAGCGTATTTGTTTGTTAACTGAGACCCCTGTGCCTCTAGAACACGTGGACTACAATAGTTTTCAGACGCGATAAGCTCGATATGTTCTTCTTGGCGCGTTGTTTCTTGCGCAATCGCTTTCGCTAATTCAGGGTCAAAATCTGCAATATTCATGTTACGTTCTAACATGGGGTCTCCTAGGTGCACGTATGGTATTAAAAGCCGTATTGTACGCTCAAACGCGTTTGATGCCTATGATCTTGGCATGAGCATATTTAAACAGGGATTGAATTTATTTCACAGTATTAAAAGAATGATATTTTTTTATTTAAACATTAATTTAATTAATGTTTTTTGTAGTAAGAATTAAGTATTTTTATGTTTAAGACAGACCGCCCTTTGCAAAGAG
Source organism: Pseudoalteromonas sp. A25 (assembly GCF_009176705.1). Lineage (NCBI taxonomy): Bacteria > Pseudomonadati > Pseudomonadota > Gammaproteobacteria > Alteromonadales > Pseudoalteromonadaceae > Pseudoalteromonas > Pseudoalteromonas sp. A25. Next base: position 2,898,483 of record NZ_AP021846.1, read on the forward strand.
CGGTCTAGCATGACGGTTAATTACAGCAATTTAGCAAAAATTGCAGCCTTAAGCCTATCGTAATCCGCTGTCATCGGCTGTGCCAAACAATCTTTATTCAAGGCTTGTTGCAATACTTCTGGCATGTCAATTTGCTGCCCGAGTACTTGTTCTACTGACTCTTTAAATTTTGCAGGGTGCGCTGTCGCTAGAAATATACCTGTACTGTTTGCTGTCTTATCTAATGTCAGCCCTTCATAAGCAATGGCAGTATGCGGCTCGGCGATATATCCACGTGCCGCAACCTCTCGCATCACTTCCTGAGTGCGTTGCTCATCGACACAACGTGAATAAAATTCATGTTTGTCAAATTGACCACTGTCTAACATGCTTTGAACACGAGGCCAATTATTAGGTTTACTCACATCCATTGCATTTGATAACGACTCAATGGTCTCATTTGGTGACCACTCACCTGACGCGATATAACGTGGAACTGTATCATTTTGGTTAGTTGTAGCCGAGAGTTTTCTGACTGGTAAACCAATGACTGACGCTATCATTGCAGCACACACATTACCGAAATTACCGCTTGGCACCGAAATATGCACATCACTACGCTGCTCCTTTGGCAGCTGCGCTAGTGCTTCAAAGTAATAACAAACCTGAGCAAGCAACCTGCTGATATTAATTGAGTTTGCTGAGTTTAAACCCAGCTTTTGTTTTACTTCATCATCTAAAAATGCTTGCTTAACTAAACTTTGACAGTCATCGAAGCTTCCTTCAACGGCATAACAATGAATATTACCACCGAGCGTAGTGAATAGCTTTTGCTGCGCCAGTGAGATTTTGCCTTCTGGATATAAGATAACCACGTCAACATTCGGTTTATTGTAAAACGCATGCGCAACTGCGGCACCGGTGTCGCCACTGGTTGCGGTTAAAATGGTGACACGCTCACCTTCATTGAACAGACCAATACACTCGGCCATAAAACGACCGCCAAAATCTTTAAACGCTAAAGTAGGGCCATGAAATAGTTCTAAACAGAAATTTGTATCATCAACTTGTGCCAGTTCAACAGGAAAGTTAAACGCACGAGTGACCATTTCAGTCAATGTATCTTTAGGTAATTCGTCACCAATTAAGTGAGCGAGTATTTGTGCGCTACGCTCAACAAAAGGTAAATCTAATAACGCTTGCACATCGTCTAAACGCGTTAGATCTGTTGGAAAAAACACCCCTTGATTACGCCCTAGCCCTGTTTTAACAGCTTCTGTAAACGATACTTTTTGATGTTCATCTTTTAAGTTAACCAATTGCATTACAAATTTACTCCTTGAGAAATAGCACGAGTGCCTAAGTTATCGAGTTTACAGATATGGCTAAAGCCATGTTCATTAATATAATTTTTTTCAAGCCATTGCTGGCATTGCTGCGCTTCATCTAATGTTTTACAAATAGCAAATAAGGTTGGCCCTGCACCTGAAATACTCACTAATTGAGCACCATACTCAGGTAAAGCCACTTTGGCATCGCTAAAACCAGTAATTAAAGACTGCCGATATGGTTCAGCCAAATCATCTTGCATCAATGCAAGTGCTTCATCAAAACGCCCACTTTGCAGCAAAATACAGTAACTAGATAAACGCTGTGCAAATTCTACCGCATCATGCGTAGACATGTTCTGCGGTAATACGCCTCTGGCCTTTGCGGTATTAAGAGCAAAGCCTGGGTAGGCAGCCACATAGTACCACTGCTCATCAACGGGCAAAGCAAGTGCTTTGTTAGGTACTAAATCGGCAGTTAACTGCAAGCCTCCCAAGTAGCACGGCGTAATATTGTCATAATGACGAGCACCGCTGACTTTACCTTCAAAGTCAGCCATCAATTCGATCATCTGAGACTGAGACAGCTGAGTGTCTGCATATTTGTCTAAAGCAACAAATGTGGCAACTACGGAACAAGCACTAGAGCCAAGCCCCGAACCTATTGGCAGACGCTTTTCCAACGTCAGCAGGGCTGCAGGCATGCTTGGTGCGACATGCTCTCTGAAATGCAATAAACACTGGAAAGATAAATTCTCCTGCGCGTCGCTTGGTAGTTTAGCAGCATACGGACCCACACATTGAAATGTATCTTGCTCAGCGTGTTCAATATGAACAACATCGCCTAGCAAAGTGCCATCAATGGGCGCAAGAGCTGCGCCTAATGAATCAAAACCAACACAAAAGTTACCAATCGAAGCAGGTGCATAAATCGAAATCATCAAAAGCTCCCTTCCCTAAAGTGTTTTCAATATATCAGCAAAGACACCTGCTGAGGTCACTTCAGCACCCGCACCATAGCCACGTATCACAAACGGGCGAGGTTGATAATACTGGCTCAAAATAGCCAACGCATTTTCTCCGTCACGGATATCATAAAGCGCATGCGTTTTATCAACCGCTTCAATTCCCACACGACAGTGACCATTTTCGATACTGCCTACATAACGCAGTACCTTGCCTTCGTTGGCCGCACTTTGAATTTTGTCAGCAAAACTTGCATCAAGCTCAGGTAGGCGCGCCATAAACTCTTCAACAGACGTACCTTGCGCAAAATCAGCAGGCACAACCGGCTCAACTTCGATATCACTAAGCTCTAAGTTCAATCCCGACTCACGCGCAATAATAAGCAGCTTTCTCGCCACATCAGTGCCAGATAAGTCATCTCTTGGATCTGGCTCAGTAAAGCCATTGCTTTTGGCTTTTTCAGTTGCTTGAGATAAGCTCAAGCCATCTTGTAATGCACCAAACATGTACGATAAAGAGCCCGATAAAATACCATTAAACGACAACAGCTCGTCACCTGCACCAAATAGCAATTGCAAGTTATCAAGTACTGGCAGACCGGCACCAACATTGGTTTCGTATAAGAACTTTCTTTGTTTACTTTGCGCCGCTCGCGTCAATGCTTGGTAATATTCATAACTGCCAGTGTTAGCCTTTTTGTTCGCTGCAACAACATGAAAACCAGCATTTAAAAAGTCAACATATTGATCAGCAAGATGCTGAGAAGAAGAGCAATCTACCAAGACGGGGTTTATTAAATGGTTTGCTTTAACAAATTCCTCAACACGTTCTAAGGAAAAACCTTGCTCTTGGTTTGCCAGCTCAGACTGCCAAGTGTCAAATGGTACGCCGTCAGCATTTAAATAAAACTGTTTTGAGTTAGCAACCCCGTATAAATTAAGCTTGATATTACGCTTTTCTAACCATGCCTGTTGCTTTTCAAGCTGCTTGATAAGCTCTTGCCCAACCAAACCACAGCCCAATAGAAATACGTCAATTGAAGGAATATGCGTGAAGAAATTCTCGTGGCAAACCTTCACCGCATCGTTGCACCTTGTACCATCAATAACAGCTGAAATAGCACTTTCTGTAGAATCTTGTGCAATAGCCACGATGTTCAATTGTGCTTGTGCCAAAGACGCAAAAAACTTAGCGGCTAAGCCTTTATGGGCTTTCATATTATCGCCAACTAAGGTGACGATTGCCAAATCTCGCTGTACTTGCACCGGTTCGATTAATCCTGCTTGAGCTTCTAACTCAAATGCTTGCTCTAACGCATTGAGTGCCAACTCAAGATCGCTATCGTGAACACAAAAGCTAATACTAAATTCACATGAACTCTGGGTGATAAGGACTATTGAAACATTATCATTGGCCAATGCATTGAAGACACGCGACGCCATACCCACTTTGCCTTTCATGCCTGGGCCTGAAACTGTTAACATAGCTAAGCTTTCTAGGCTAGACAGTGCTTTAACTGCTTCATCACCACGACGTTCATTACTGATCACAGAACCTGCAACATCTGGATTGTGCGTATTTTTTATTTCACATGGCACAGAAAACTTAGCGCAAGGTAAAATGGTTTTGGGGTGCAATACTTTGGCCCCAAAGTATGACAGCTCCATGGCTTCTTTATAAGACAGCCAATCCACTTTGGTCGCCTTTTTAATAAAGCGCGGGTCGGCGTTATAAACACCATCAACATCAGTCCAAATTTGGCAAACTTGCGCCCGTAAACAAGCTGCCGCAACGGCTGCGGAGTAATCAGAGCCATTGCGGCCTAATGTGGTCAACTCTCCACGCAAATTGCTCGCTGTAAACCCTGGCATAATATAGTACTTACTTGGACGAGCGTTCATTGCTGATGCAAACTTAGGCTGGCTCAATTGTAAATCCACCTCAGCATCTAAATAACCACCATGACTAACAATACAGTCTGTTGCGTCAAGATATGTGGCTTGCGCCCCCAACATAGCCTGCATTAGCGCTACGCTGATGCGTTCACCAAAACTAATTACATAGGCTCTGATAGGATCTGGGCAATTTTTTAATAATTTAACACCAGCTAGTTTATCCTTGAGTTCATCCAAGCTTGGCCAGTGCGCAACAACACCATAAAGCGTTTCAACTTGAGCGTGTAGCGAGTGTGCTCGCTCACACAACGCCTCCCATTTTGCAGCATAGTCTTGCCCTTGCTCAGCTAGCGCCGCTAGTTCAACAAGTTGATCGGTCATGCCGCCGGGGGCTGAGAGCACAACTAACGCCTCTTCCCCTGCTTGATTTAATATTAAGTTTTGTACCTGTTTAAGACATTCAAAGTTAGCCAGCGAAGAGCCGCCAAATTTCAAAACACGCATGGTTATATTTCCTCATTCCTAAAACGAAAAAGGCCTGTGTTCGTAGTGAACACAGGCCTTTTTTAAATACGCACTGACCTATGCCACTATCCAGATTGGATGGTGGTTGTAATAATGGTCGTAGTGTTAAAATTTGTTTTCATGTTTTTAAGCTTGCCCGAAATATAGGCACTTTGTCAACAGATAAAATAGACAATTAATATGCAAAATAATCATGGTAAGTATAAGCAATTGCAAAATGTATGCAGCCTAGTCTCAAAAGGTAAGTCTCAGAGCAGTAAAAATGGGAACATAGAGATAACTTTAATAAGCTGTAAATGATGCGCTAACGGATGCCGTAGCGATGCAATAACTCTATTAAACGGGCGCTATCAATCGGTTTTTCTAAAAATGCAATAGCACCTAGTTGCGTTACACGTTGCTTCATTTCAGGTTGAATATCAGCAGATATAACAATGACAAAAGTTTCGATATTGGCATCTTTTTTTATGTGCTCAAGCACTCCAACACCATCCAATCTTGGCATCGTTAAATCTAAGCACAGTAAGTCCACATGTTGACTTTTCAGCTGTTCAATTGCCTCTACGCCGTCATTTGCTTGTTGAACATCAGCGTCCAACACTTTGCTTAAACAGCGAACAACTTGTTTTCTGGCAACAGCTGAATCATCACATACTAATATTGAGTAATTCATCAAAATAAATCTATCGCTTTGTAACCAACGCACTTATAACACAATATTGTGTATCCAGTAAGGGGGGCTAGACATAATGATAATAAAGCGCTTTTTCTTAACTAAAAAGCAAGATATTTATTTATTTTTAACCCTTTATTGGCTAACTTTACCTGTAGCCGTACTAAAATAATTACTATTTGGGGAGCCAAAGTTCATTCATGCTGCAAAAAAGCCTATCGAAAAAGCTACTCACGAATGTGCTGTCGGTTTATTTCTTACTTACGTTCGTTGTGACTTGTGGTCAAGTTGTCGCTGAGTATGTCAATACCAAAGACTACATACGCAACGAGTTGACTATGCTGCAAAAAACGTTCAGCCGCAGCCTGACACGCGCGATTTGGGAGTTAAACACCAAACAAACTGTCACGACGGCTGAAGGTCTGCTGGCTATCCCCATGATCGAAGGTATTATCGTACGCGATGATAGTGGTGAAATAATTTCTCAACTAGGTCGTTCACTCGACATTCACGAATTATATAGCCAACAATTAGTGCAAGAAGAAGCCATTATTGAAGATACACCATCAGGCTTATTTGGATATACCTTCCCGCTTATCTTTGAGTTTTCAGGCCGCGCAACTCAAGTTGGCGATGTAACTCTATTCTCATCTCGTGATGTTGTGTTTAGTCGCATTATGATTTCGATTTATTTTTTGATTGGTAATGCAATGATTAAAACAACGTTCTTGATCATTCTGTTTTTAATTGCATTTCGACGCTTGCTAACTGAACCCTTAACAGACCTAACCGACCAAATCGAAGAAATAGAACTTGACGATATCGATGGTAAAAAGATAGACATTGGCACCACCGAGCGTAATGAACTCAAAGTAATGGAAGAAGCGTTTAATAAACTAATCGACAAGGTCGCTGAGTATCGTAAACAACTCGATCAAACACAAAAAGAACTCATTATTAGCAATGAAAAACTAGATCAACACAACCTTCAGCTTGAGCAAGAAGTTGCGAGGAAAACTTCAAACCTAAGTCAAGCAATGATGGATCTTCAACAGCAAAAGTATGAGTTAGAAAAGCAAAAGCTTACATTAACTGAAGAGGTTGATCTTCGCAGTCAAACCGAGCAAGAGTTACTGACAAAACAAAAGGAGCTGGAACGCTATGTTGATGAACTAAACATGGCGCAAGAGCGCCTCGTTGGCTCTGAGAAAATGGCAGCATTAGGTGGGTTAGTTGCAGGTATCACTCATGATATTAACACCCCAGTTGGGATAGGCGTTACAGCAACGTCATTTTTACAAGAACGCTTAAACAAGCTAGAAGCCGCCTATAAAGAAAAAACGCTTTCTCCAAAAGCACTCGAAGAGTTTATTAATGAAGCCAAGCAAAGCACCAGTTTATTAACTACAAACTTGGACAGAGCGTCGGAGTTAGTTGCAAGCTTTAAACAAATTGCAGTGGATCAGGCCAGCGAAGCGGTGCGAAAAATAAACTTTAAAGAATACTTATCTGAAGTTGTGCGTTCATTGCATCCTAAAATCAAAAAAACAAAGCATACTATTGATATTAACTGCCCTGATGATTTGATTTTAAATTTACCTGCGGGCGCAATCAGCCAGATTTTCACTAATCTGATCATGAACTCATTGATCCATGGTTTTGAAGGCATTGATAAAGGTATTATCGATATCAGTATTACTGATGATCACGATGATGTAAAAATTGTGTATAAAGACAATGGCCGAGGCGTCAGTAAAGAGCAACTTGAAAAGCTGTTTGACCCATTCTTTACAACCAAGCGCGATCAAGGTGGTAGCGGATTAGGCACCCACATAACCTTAAACTTGGTCAAGCAAACTTTAAATGGCGATATTGAGGTGAACAGTGAAGAAGGAAAAGGCTTAACCTACTTCATTAAATTTCCAAAAAATATGCAAGCACCAATGAGCATGTTTAGCTAAATCGCACATGCCAAATACAAAGTTTTGTATTTGGCACTCCCCTTTGACTTCAAATTATTGTTATTATGCCCGTCTATTTTTAAGCACGGATACTCATAATATGTGGTTCAGTAACCTGATCTGTTATCGATTCAAGCAAGACGTTTCATACAACCAAGACGAATTTGAAAAAGCGTTAGAACAAGATGTGTTTCGACCTTGCGGCAGCCAAGACATGAGTACGTTTGGTTGGACAAAAGCGCTAGGAAAACATGGCAACAGCTTATCCCACTTCTCACAGAATAGTATTCTGCTATGTGCTAAGCGTGAAGAAAAAGTACTGCCAGCGTCAGTGATCAACGACATGGTAAATGAAAAAGTAGAACTTATTGAGCGAGAAGAAAACCGCCCAGTTAAAAAGAAAGAAAAGGATGAACTAAAAGAGAACATTCTAAGCACTTTGTTACCTCAGGCATTTAAGAAATCAAGCCTGCAATTTGCATTTATAGATCAAGATAATGGTTGGGTAATAGTCAATAGCGCTAGCTTCAATAAAGCTGAAGAACTATTAGCACTGTTAAGAAAGTCTCTTGGCACTTTGCCAGTCGTGCCCGCATTTGCCAACTATGATCTCGATGTTTTTCTTACCGATTGGCTGACTAAGTTTGAGGCCCCTGAAGGATTTGCAATTGGCACTGACGCTGAGTTGCAAGAGCCCGATGATAATGGTGCTCAAGTGAAACTCAAGCAACATGACTTATCCTCAGACGAAATCAAAAGTCACTTAGAAAACGGAAAGCGTGTTACCAAACTTGCTTTTGACTGGCGTGAACGCGTTAAATTTATGCTTCAAAATGACGGCTCAATAAAACGCCTGAGCTACGCTGAAGCGCTTAAAGAACAAAATGCGGACATTCCTAAAGAAGATATGGCAGTAAAGCTTGATGCAGACTTTATATTAGTTAGTGAGGAAGTTAAGGAACTATTAGAAGAACTCACGCAAAGTTTAGGCGACAGCTCAGATATGTAAGTTAAAATAGATATGCCGACACAGTCGGCTTATCTTCTGTAATAAAACACGAGTCATAGGGCTATGCAAACATCGTTTTGACATCTTCAAGTAAATCTTGATACTCATCACTGGTAAACATATCCACAGAACGAACAATCCCTTTTTGCTCATAAACTTGTAATGATGCTGCTTTATCAGAAACCTGTAAAATGCCCTCTAAAATACCTCCAACACGGATAAAATCCACATAACTATCTTCATTAGGTTTGTAGTTTGGATTAGCCCAGTTTTCAGCAACTTCTATAAACTCTTCGGTAAATCCCCACTCCCGCATAATGGCACCACCAATTCTACCTGCCAGCTTTTGAATTGCGTGAGCTAAAAAGCTTGGGTTTGCAAACACTTCAGGGTGGCGCTCAGCCTCTGTTAATATCGGCAACACACCAATATTAAAAACCAAAGACGCGAGTGTAATTGTGTCTCTGTTTAATGAGGTATGTTTGTGAACACGTAAGTAAAATTCCATGGTAGAAATGGCTTGGCAAGCCACTTTTAATGTTTTTTGCCATGCTTTATCCATATAAGTTTTAATCAACTTGTTGTTTGAAACAAACAGCTGCTCCATAGCCATGGCAGTCGCTATGTTTTTTATTTGTCTCAGCCCGATACGGGTAACCGCTTGATTGAGCGTGTTGACCTTTACAGAACGCCCCATAAATGCGCTATTGGCAACCTTTATCATCCGTGCTGATAATGCAGGATCATGAGAAATGACATCTGCCATCTGCATCAAGTTGACGTCTGGATCGTCTGCAGCTTGACGAACTTTAACCGCTACGTCCGGTAACGTGGGTAGCACTAACGTATCATTATTTATTCTATCTATAAGGATGGTAAGTAAAGCATTCTCTGTTGACATAGGTTCAATCCTAAAACTACTCAGTGGCATTAACATACTGTTGTTATATAGTTTTAGTATTGTCTAACATCAGCATAAAGTTAAGACATAGATACAAAAATAATCCCTATTAGCTATCAAAGCTAATTTTCTGGTAATTACATCGCGTCGATGCAGAATAATTTTTGTCAATGAGGTAAGGTAGTCCGGTAATTTTAACTTCCAATAACAATTAAAGAGAGCAATATGAGACTTTCTAAAATAAGCCAAGCATTAATCATTGCTAGTTCTTTAGCCTTAAGCGCATGTTCAGAGCCAACAAACAACTCTCCTGAGGCGCAAAGCGCACAAAAAGAACAATCGGGCTATACGTTAGTTAATACACCACAATCACGCCTAGATATTTACACTGAAGTGACATTAAACACCGATTTATCGCACCTTAGCGACAATCAAAAACACATGATTAGCAAGTTAATCGATGCATCAAAAATTATGGACGACCTATTTTGGAAGCAAAGCTTCGAAATGGATAAAGAGACATTCTTAAGTCGTATCAGCGACGACAAAGTTCGTAAATTTGCTGATATCAATTATGGTCCTTGGGATAGACTCGACGGTGACAAAGTTTTCCTAAACAGTTTTGATGAAAAAACCCCCGGTGCTGAGTTCTACCCTCATGATATGACCAAAGAAGAGTTAAATAACTCCGATTTAAAAGATAAAGCAGGGTTATATTCAATTGTTAAACGCGATGAGCAAGGTAAGCTATACACTCTACCTTATTCAAAAATCTATGAAAAAGAACTCACTCAAGCTGCCCAACTTTTACGTGAAGCAAGTAAGCTTGCTGAAGATAAAGAATTTGCTAACTACTTAATACTGCGTGCAGATGCCTTATTAAACAACAGCTACCAAACTTCTGACTTTGCGTGGATGGATATGAAAAATAACCCCATTGACGTGGTTATTGGCCCTATTGAAACGTATGAAGACCAGTTATTTGGCTATCGCGCAGGGTTTGAATCGTATGTACTTGTGAAAGACCTAGCATGGAGTGAACGTTTAGCTAAATTTGCTGCATTTTTGCCTGAACTACAAACCGGGTTGCCTGTTGATGAAAAATATAAACAAGAAGTGCCAGGCTCAGACGCTGATCTAAATGCATATGATGTCATCTATTATGCAGGTCACTCAAACGCAGGTAGCAAGACCATTGCCATTAACCTGCCGAACGACGAACAAGTTCAGCTAGAAAAAGGAACTCGTCGTTTGCAACTTAAAAACGCAATGCGTGCTAAGTTTGACAAAATTATGCTACCTATCGCAGACCAACTAATCGTGCCAGAGCAACGTAAACATATTACCTTTGATGCATTCTTTGCCAACACTATGTTCCATGAAGTGGCACACGGTTTAGGTATTAAAAACACCATTACCGGCAAAGGCACCGTACGTCAATCTCTACAAGAGCATGCGAGTGCCATTGAAGAAGGTAAAGCTGATATTCTTGGCCTTTACATGGTTGAGCAGCTATTGAATAAAGGTGAAATTACTGAGGGAACGATTGAAGATTACTACATCACCTTTATGGCGGGGATCTTCCGTTCAGTACGCTTTGGTGCGTCAAGTGCGCATGGTAAAGCAAACATGATCCGCTTTAACTTCTTCAAAGAACAAGGCGCGTTTTCTAAAAATGAGCAAGGCTTGTACAAAGTAGATATGGATAAGATGGCTACCGCGATGGAAAAGTTGTCTAGTCTTATCTTAACTCTGCAAGGTGACGGTGATTACCAAAAAGTGGATCAATTGATCGCAACGCACGGTGACATTAAAGAGGAGCTACAGGCTGACTTAGCAAAACTGTCAAAAGCCAACATTCCTGTTGACGTCACATTCAAACAAGGTAAAGCAGTGTTAGGTCTTAAGTAATTAAGATTTCGTACTCTACCTCAGCAAAAAAGGGCACCTAGGTGCCCTTTTTGTAAAAATGCCTGATTAAATACAATAACGAGCGAACAAGCTACTCACTGTTGCAGCGGTTGGCTTTCCATGTTGCCAATCACCGCCTTCCACACCACTACCGGCAATATCCATATGAACATAGGGCAAAGGTAAATCAGAATCACTACCGTGCTTATCTAGCCCACCCACAATGGCCAGAAACGCCATAGGGAATTGGTGACCGCGCGCAGTAACCGCAGAAGGTGCATTGTTACTTGAAAGTACATCATCCGCCAAGGTACGTGGTTTTACAAAATCATAATCTTCACGGCGACTACGTGATAGTTCCGCACCATCAGCCCACAAATCGCCCATATCAGCCAACTGACGAGAAACACTAGCCGCACGAGCCGGGCCATTTTCAACATAGGCGCTATAAGGGCCTACCGCTCTTGCTGCGTGACCGGTCAATGTAGCAACGGTAAATAGCTCTGGATTTACCTCTGACTTAGCAAGGTCTTTCATTTCACTTAGCAAATCGCCCATCGCTAAGCGCCCTTCTGCATCGGTATTACCAATACGAACTTTTAGCCCTTCACGGCAAGTAATAATTTCATCCGGCACAAAACAATCAGAGCCAATAGAGTTGCGTACCACAGCAAGGTAAGCAACCACTTTGACACCCTTAGGTTGATAATCAGCAACCGCTTTCATAAAACCTGCTACCGATGCTGCACCGCCTTTATCGCGACTCATACCCGCCATAAAACCGCCTACCTTCAAGTCTGCACCACCAGTGTCATACACAAGCCCCTTACCAACAAACATGAGGGTGCGGTTTACTTCATCACTTGGCGTATAAACCAGCTTTACAACACGAGGGTGGTGACGCTCAACAGCATATGAGGCACGCGCGACAGTACCCAGCATAGGATATTGTTGTTCAATGGTATTGATATCACTGATAACCTCAACAGACACGCTGGTATTTTTAAATAACTCAACACAGTAATCAGCAAATTTTGGTGGTGCCATACGCTCAGGCTCGGTGCCACATAAATCGCGCGCCGCATATTGGCCTGCCGCCAAGGCGTTTAGCTGCTTACACAATGCTTCATCAGCGCCGACTAAACTGATTTGGCTCACAGGCTCTATGCTTTGGCCGCGGTATTCACGCGCTTCTAGCGGCTGCCAAAGTGCTTGGCAAGCACCTAAGTAAGCAACTTGTAGGGCATTTTGGTAGCGCGCATCTTGAGGCATACCCACAACCAACATAGTTGGCGCTTTGCACCCCGCCGCTTTTGCTTCGTTGATAGCTGACTTTGCCGCATCAAAAATACGGCGCACATCATCATAATCGCGATTAAGTGGGCCTGTTGGAGAAATAACCAAACGTTTACCAGGTAACTCATCAGCAAGCACCAATGTGGCTTTACTTGATATTCTCGCATCTACAGCTAGATAGGGTGCTACGGCTTTGTTAAGACGCTCATCTTGTAGATCATGCACATTGGCAGCTATCACAATCACTGCATCGGCGTTATTACTTACTAAATCATTACACGGTAATGCCAGAGGAAAAGACATAAAAAAGGCCCTCAGTTACAAAAATAAGGGCCCGATTATGGGATATTTGATAATGCTTTACCAGTAAAGTCGCTATTGTGTATTTTCGTTCACTGACCCTGCTCGATTATGTTTACTAATCACGGACCAAGCTTCAAGCATTACCAGTACACTGACCACCAGCACAATGATATCTAATATCACTAGTAACCAATTTCCTTGCTGATAGTATTCTTGTAACTTAATTACGCCGGCAAAAAAAGCCATTAATAAAACAAAGCTCATGGGGATCAAGGTATATTTTGCAGGACGCCCTAACTTGATCAAGTAGACAGAAATCACAAGCAAAGTAAGGCTTGCAAGTATCTGATTGGTTGAGCCAAATAGCGGCCAAATAATCATACCACCGCTCCCTGATGAACCACCCGCACCAAAAGCAAGGAGTAAACAACAACCCACTGCAATCAAGGTCGCTACAATACCATTTTGCAACGCCTTTAGCTGATAGATATCTCCCCACTCTTGAATAATATAGCGCTGTAGCCTAACACCGGAGTCCATTGTGGTACCGGCAAACAACACCACCATCACTGCAAGCAAAGTAGCTGCAATTTCTGTGGGGATCCCCCAACCACTGCTGATCAGATTAGAGCCGCCGGTGATAAACGCCCCCACACTGCCAGCACCTAAATGGCTGTATATTTCGTGCCACTGCTCAGGCGACACGGCAAGCATGACACCACTGACAGCCACAAGAGTAATAAGTGCCAGCGAGCCCTCTCCTACTGCGCCTAAATAACCAACAAAGCGACCGTCTGTTTCTTTGTTTAGCTGCTTTGAGCTAGTTCCTGAAGATACGATGCCATGAAAGCCCGATACCGCGCCACAAGCAATAGTAACGAATAGCAAAGGGATAATACTGGGTGTTTCACTGGCCATATGGGTATTAAATGCTGGCGCGGTAATATCTGGCATAACAACAAATACCGCACCATATAGCAGTATCAAGCCAACCAATAACTGCAAACCATTGATAAAATCACGCGGCTGCAAAAGCATCCATACAGGCAGCAAAGAAGCCACAGCCGCATAGATAAACAAGATCACAATCCAGCTTGCTTTATCGGTTAATCCAAACAACTCAGAAGGTAGGGCCAAAGGCATACTAGAGCCCATATAAATGGTGGCATACAAAATAGCCACCCCGACCACGCAAAGCGGCACCAAAGGCACTTGTCGTTTTAGCAATTGGCCAATCACTAGCGCAACGGCTATCGCTGCCCAAGCAGGAAACACGGCACTGGGGTTGGCAACAAATGAGTTGGCGATCACCACACCAAATACCGCATTAACCATAAGTAAAACAAGAAACACCACAATCATAAACAATGCACGAGTACGTTTGCCTATCACCGTTTCTGACAGCGCTCCCATAGACTTGCCTTTATGGCGAGCACTGGCCCAAAGAGCCCCCATATCATGAACACCGGCAAAGAAAATAGTACCTATCACTACCCATAACACGGCAGGTACCCAACCCCAATAAACCGCAATGGCAGGCCCAACTATCGGCGCAGCACCAGCAACAGAAGTAAAATGGTGCCCCCATAACACCACTTTGTTGGTCGGCACAAAGTCCACCCCATCATTTAGTTCATGTGCCGGCGTGACAAAATTATCGTCCATTTTGAAGATTTTTTCGGCGATAAATTTGGAATAAACAAACCAGCCAAATAGCATACCAATTATGCCAAATAGCACTATCATGATTGACTGCATTCTAGGCTCCTGCTCTTATTTTTGTATTAGCTTAGCGTGTGAAATTAACATAGTTAACAAAAAAAGCACTTACCTTTTAGTCGCAGTCAAATAGCCCAAGTTGAGCTTGGTCGTTTTTGCTCTCGAGAAGACCAATATTAATCCCTATCAAACGCACGGGTTTACTCGGATAACGAGCCAGTAACTCTTTTAGCAAAGTAGATAAAACATCAACGTTTAAACTGTCGTATTGACACTCCTTACTCACAACTTGAAAGTCAAAAAATTTCACTTTAACACCCAGCTTGTTCATACCTCTACTTTCAATATAAGGCTGAGCGCGACGTGTCAGTTCAGGAAATAGTGATTCAACTAAACGGCGGGTTAACTCTAACGCATCGCTAGTATCTTCACTAAATGTAGTCTCAACTCCCACAGACTTTCTCACTCTGTGTGTTTCAACTTGCCGCTCATCAATCCCATTACAACGCCGCCAAAGCACTAAGCCAAACTTACCAAAGCGCTGATATAGAAAATCTTCACTGCTTTTTTTGATATCACAGCCATATTGAAAACCAAGCGCCAATAACTTTTGCTGTGTCACTTTGCCCACACCGGGGATTTTTTTCAAAGGGAGTGTATCAATAAAGTCATGCACTTCATTGGGTGTAATAACAAATTGACCGTTTGGCTTGTTTTCATCGCTGGCTATTTTGGCTAAAAATTTGATGGGGGCGATACCCGCTGAGGCGGTTAAGCCCGTTTCACGTTCGATATCAGCGCGAATTTGCTGTGCTATCAAGGTGGCACTGCCTCCCAACTGCGCACAGTCTGTTACATCCAAGTAAGCTTCATCTAAAGACAGCGGTTCGATTAGATTGGTATAGCGAGCAAAAACCCCTCTTATTTGCGCAGACACTTCCTTATAAACAGACATTCTGCCGGGCACTATCACTAAATGAGGGCATAATTTCTTAGCTTGATAATTGGACATAGCTGAGCGGACACCGTATTCACGCGCCAAATAGTTAGAAGTAGACAAAACGCCACGATGGCTATTTCCACCAATCGCCATAGGGACTTTTGCAAGTTCTGGATTGTCGCGCATCTCAACGGCGGCATAGAAACAATCCATATCAATATGTATGAATTTTCTCATGTTCAAAATACTGTGTTTATATACAGATTATTATGTTCATAACTTTCGGTATCTTGCAACTTTTACTCGCGCTTTGAATGCTCTAAACTGGTTTAGTCTTGACGTTAATCGTCGAACCTAACTTATAACAAGGATTTAGCATGCAATTTAGTCGACTAGGCAGTAGCGAACTCGAGGTTTCTAGAGTCTGTTTGGGGAGCATGACCTGGGGTTTGCAGAACAATCAACATGATGCCGATGAACAAATTAACTATGCACTAAGCCAAGGTATAAACTTTATTGATACGGCTGAGCTGTACGCCGTGCCACCATCAGCACAAACCTATGGTAAAACTGAAGCCATCATTGGCAATTGGCTGGCTCGACATCGCGAAAAGCGCGAGCAGTTAGTAATGGCAACAAAGATCTCAGGCGGCGGTGTCAGCTGGATCCGCGAAGGCGCGCCTATCTGCGGGCAATCTATTATCCAAGCCGTTGATGCTTCTTTATCTCGTTTAAACACCGATTACATCGACCTTTACCAACTGCACTGGCCAAACCGCACTTCGCCTCACTTTGCAAAGCATTGGCCCGGTATGGTGACATTCTCAAAGGTCGACCGAGATGCAGAAATCGAGTCAATGCTGGATATTTTACAAGCTTTGCAAACGTGCATTAAACAAGGAAAAATCCGTCATTGGGGGTTATCCGATGATACCACTTGGGGCATAAATACTTATTTACGTTTAAGCTCAGAGCATAACCTCGCCAGACCCGTTGCAATTCAAAACGAATTCAACTTATTGCACACGAAAGATTGGCCCTATTTGATTGAAAATTGCGTTCATGAAGACATAGCCTATTTACCATGGTCACCACTGGCGGCGGGCTCATTAACCGGTAAGTATATTGATGGTGCAAGGCCTGAGGGCTCGCGCTGGACTTATATGCAGCGCAATGGTTTGTTTAGAGATACGCCACAAGCAAACCAAGCAGTGAAAGAATACAACTCGATAGCCAAGCAATTTGGTGTAACTCCCGCACAACTAGCGCTTGCATGGGTCAATCAAGTAGATGGCGTTACTTCAACAATTATTGGCGCTACAACAATGTGCCAATTAAAAGAAAACATCCATGCCTTTGATTTGCATTTAAGTGAGGCGCAACTTAATGACATTGGTGCTGTGTTACAACGCTTTCCATCCCCCTACTAACTCAATACGCACAGGAGCAGCCTAGCTCCTCCTGTGCCTTAAGCAATTAATCTTTATTCTTAATTGGCGTATACTACGCGGCCAAATTAAATCATCAGTGATATGAGCATCATGCGAAACCTCAACTCAACAGCTGTGAATATACCTTCAGGTAGCCACTTTACTCGCCATACAGCTCGAGCAATTGTGATAAAAGGCGAAGAAATTTTGTTGCTATATACCGCCCGATATGATGATTACTCACTACCTGGTGGTGGTATGGATAAGCACGAAACCATTGAACAGGCGCTACTGCGAGAACTACAAGAAGAAACAGGCGCTAAAAGTTTAACCCACATAACGCCTTTTGGACGATATGAAGAATACCGCCCTTGGTACAAACCTGACTATGACAATATCCACATTGTGTCAGATTGCTACGTGTGTGAAATATGCGGTGAATTTAGCAAACCGCAAATGGAAGACTACGAGCATGCCAATGGCATGAAACCCGTTTGGATCAGCCTTGATAAAGCGATTGCGCATAATCAAAGTACGTTAGAAAGCAGTGAAAAACAGGGACTGTCACTCGTTCGAGAGTTACATTTATTACGTAAAATAAAAGCAGAGCTAATGCCTTAGCAGCATTTGTCACTAAAAGCGTATGTTTTTATAAGATTTTTTTGAAAACTTATTCCTAACAGCAACCCCCCATATACGTGAGCGCATAATTTATCTACAATGGTTTGTCGATTGTTGGAGGTAATATGAGCAAAGTGTTGTGCCATGTAAGCTTTATCGTGCTGTTTATAATGCCCCTATTGCACGCGCATGCATTGACGTTTTATGCCGAAGACTTGCCACCTTACCACTTTAAAAATGCCAAAGGACTTGCCTCTGGTGCGCTCGTTGAAATTACCCAAGCAGCCCTTAAACACGCTGATCTTGAAGGGGAGTTTTCGATTTTGCCCATGGCCAGAGCCTACAAAGAGCTGCAAGAAAAGCCAGATGCATTGATGCTCTCATTACTTAGAACAGCTGAGCGAGAGACAGACTTTATTTGGATATCTCAAACCTACTTCGCCGACGCTTACCTTGTAAGTTTAGCTAGTAACCCGATTGACCCAGCAACTCTTGATGCAGCGCAACAGTTTCGCGTCAGTACCATTCGAGGTTACTCAAGCGCACGATTTTTACAACAAGCTGGGTTCAGTGAAGATGAGAATCTAGTCTTAGTTGGGCATTACAAACAACTTTGGCAATTGCTCTATAAAGGACGAATCGATTTAGTGCTTACGAACACGCTCACCCTCGAGAATGAAATACTCCGAAGCGGTCTAAACCCAGAACTTATAGAAAAAAAGCTCCATTTAACTCGTTTTCCTTCTCAGCTATGGTTAAGTGCGAGTAAAGAGCTAGACCCACAAATTGCTACCAAGTTAAGTGCAGCTATGGAGTACGTCAAAACCAGTGGCATCTATGCGCAAATCCTCACACGTTGGCAGCTCCCGCTACCTCAGTCTGATAAGTAATACTCCACACTGGTCACCACTCTTACCGTCTTTATCTGTGGTGTATTGCTGTCTCTATCACTAATACTAAACTGGCCTTGCCGTGCCGACTTTATTTTACCCAACTGCGAGTCAGAGTCTTTAGCAAACTTGAGCGCGACTTCTCGTGCTTTTTGTGTTGCTTCTTGCACCATTTGCGGCTTGATGTCATTAAGGCCGGTAAACATATATTCAACGCGGTTTTGGTAATCGTCTTGGGTTATAGCAATCCCTTGTTTTGCCAACGAGTTTAGCTCTCTCAAGGCTTGCTTAACTTTTATAGGTTGGTGACTAAACACCGTCATTCCCGACTTAGCGATATAGCGAAAACCACGCTCATTTTGACTGTACTCTTGCGCATATTTGTCAACAATGGAAGGGGTTGCCTGAGTTATCTCTGCATCATCAAAGCCATGTAAAGTCAAAAAAGCACGAATAGCCGAGTTCTTTTTTTCTAATCTGGCAACCAATGCTTCTAAGTCATTGTCTGCATCTTTATAAAACACAGGCCAGATAACGGTATCGGCCATTACTTCTTGCTCAGCTAGGCCTTTAACATGAACCGTCCGCTCCATGGCTTTTATATCTTGAAACGCTTGAGATATCAGCCATGTACTAAGCACTAACCCCGCTGCAATAATACTTGCAGCACCAATATGTTTGCTGATTGCTTCTTTCACTGCAACTACTCCAAAATAAGTTATTAGATCAAAGTCTCATCGGTTAAGGCTCGATCAATAGCCAAAAACTGATTAAAGTGATATCACACGAAAATTATTACCAATGAATATACTAACTTAGCCACACGAGCCTTAACCTACCATGTACCATTGGAGGCTCTCAATCCAAACAGTTTAGGTGAAAGGGTTTCAAACAGGACAGTCAATGAGCATAAAACAAATTGGGCAATTTTTTAATCCTCAGTCAGTTGCCGTTATCGGTGCGTCTAATTCACCTGAGCGTGCAGGTTTTGTCGTTATGCGTAACTTGCTACAAGGCGGCTTCAAAGGCCCTATTATGCCAGTTAGCCCTACAAATAAAGCCGTCCATGGCGTGCTCGCTTATCCAAGTATCACAGCGCTGCCACAAGTACCTGAGTTAGCGGTAATTTGTACGAATAAAAATACGCTCGAAACTCTGCTCCAACAATTAGCAGAGATAGGCTGTAAAAACGTAGTTATTATTGCCGCGGGGTTAAATAACCGACAAAAAACCACTTTGAAAAAAGTGGCAAAGCTACACAGCATTCAACTACTGGGTCCAAATTGCTTGGGCTTACTCGTGCCCCACATAGGCCTTAATGCGAGCTTTTCACATACAGTAGCAGCCCCGGGTAACCTTGCATTTGTATCGCAATCTGCGGCAGTTTGTTCCACTATTTTAGATTGGGCGCAAAGCAAGCGAATTGGCTTTTCGTATTTTGTTTCAGTGGGCGACTGTTTAGGTATCGACTTTGATGAGCTACTAGATTTTTTAGGCCGAGATGCAAAAACCAAAGCCATCTTGCTATATATTGATAATATTGACGATGTCAGACGATTTATTTCCGCGGCACGAGCTGCGGCATTTAGCAAACCTGTGATTGTCATTAAAACAGGCAGAACACACGCCGGCGCTGAAGCAGCCTATATACATACCGGTGGAAAAACCTCTGACGATACAGTTTATGATGCCATGTTCCAACGTGCGGGCATGCTCAGAGTTAATGATTTAAGAGAGCTTTTTGCCGCGACTCAAACCTTAGCATTGCACCCTAAATTATTACAAGTAGAGCACCTTACCATTCTCACCAATGGGGGGGGACCCGGTGTTATGGCTGTAGACACACTCTTACAACGCTCAGGTAAACTAGCCCAACTTGAAGCGCATACTCGCGCTGCTTTAAATGCCGTTATCCCCCAATCTAACAAAACTTCTAATCCTGTGGACTTATTTGGCGATTCATCGCCACAGCGATATAAGCAAGCGCTTGAGATTTTACTAAAGGCACCGGAGGTAAAAAACTTACTTATTATTCACACGCCTTCGGCGCTGGCGCCCAGTGAAGAATATGCAAAAATTATTGCCTCTACTTTACACACGCTCCCCAAAATGGCGCGACCTTTTGTTATGACTAACTTTATGGGAGAAAATGCAGCCTATGCTGCTCGAGACATCTGTGCCGAAAACGACATTCCAACTTATCGCACACCCGAGGGAGCAGTTGGTGCCTTTATGCACCTGATCAGCTATCGCCGTAACCAAAAGCACTTAACCCAAACACCTGAGTCAAAAAGTGACAACACACAGATTGATGCGCGCGGGGCTAACAAAACCATTCAATCTTTACTCAGGCAAGGGCATACGCAGTTATCAACACACTTAGCGCGTCAACTGTTGTGCCATTACGATATTAATTGTATCGAAACTCGGGTTGCACTCACGCCAAGTGAAGCCAAAGAGGTGTCGATTGAAATGGGCTTTCCTATTGCGCTCAAATTGATTAGCCCCTCTATCGCCTCAAAATCTGAAGTCGGTGGTGTAGTGCTAAATTTGAACGACAGTAATGAAGTAGAGCAAACGGCTTTTGCAATGCTACTGCGTATTAAAAAAGCCTACCCCGATGCGTCGATTGAAGGTTTTTCCTTACAAAGAATGGCGCCTAGAGCCGGCGCACAAGAGTTGCGTATTGCGGTTAAAACTGAAGAGAATTTTGGTCCTGTGATTTTGTTAGGTGAAGCTGGCACGGGCCTAGAGTTTTCACAAGCGGCTGTCGCACTTCCTCCTTTGAATATGAATCTTGCCAAATATTTAATCGCAGCCGCTCACGATAAAGGCGCACTAAAAGAGCGCGCAATACCAGACAAAGTGGATAAATACCGGCTCTGCGATTTACTCACCCGCGTTTCTCAGTTGATCATTGATCAACCTGATATATGGAGTATTGAACTTAACCCAATCTTGGCAAGTAATGGTCAATTCTTAGTGCTTGATGCAAATATTACGCTTGCCCAGTACCAACCCACACCTGGCAAAAAACGCTTAGTGATCCGACCATATCCAAAAGATTTAGTGCAGCATGTCACATTAAAGAACGGCCAACACGCGACTTTAAGGCCGATTAGGCCAGAAGATGAACGCGCTCACCAAGAGTTCGACCAATCTTTATCAAAAGAAGACCGATACCGCCGTTTTTTTGGTGAGTTGCCGCAGTTCAATCATGAACAACTCGCTAAAATGACACAAATCGATTACGACCGTGAAATGGCGTTTATTATCAGTGAGCCTTATAAAAATACGCATCGCACACTCGGTGTTTCAAGACTGCTCATTGAACCAGACAACGATAGTGCCGAATTCGCTATCGTTGTTCGCTCAGATAGCCAAGGCTTGGGCTTAGGACGGTTGCTTATGCGTGCCATAATAGACTATGCAAGCAAACAAAGAATAGCGAGCTTAAGCGGTATCACCTTGCCAGAAAACACTGGAATGATTGAGCTATCGAAAAAGCTAGGCTTTACTATCACAAGAGATTTTGAAGAAGGGACTGTGAATATGCAATTGCAGTTGAGTACATTATGCTAAACACATACCGAGAAAAAACAGCAGCACTGCTAGAGGGTAGCGGTCATTTTTACAAAGCCGGAAAATACTTAGACCTATTTCTAATCGCATTGATCATGACCAACGTCATAGCCATTGTGTTAGAGTCGGTACCAAGTTTGGCAAAACAATACCAGAGCGAATTTTTACAACTGGAACTTATCTCTGTTGCCATTTTTACCTGTGAGTATTTACTTAGGCTTTGGAGTTGTGTTGATAAGTTAGAATATAAACACCTGTCTTGTAGCGACATAAAAAAGCGCATTAAATACTTCTTCTCTGCGCTGGCTATCATTGATTTACTGGCCATTTTACCCACTTTACTCATGGTGTTCATCACCTTCGACTTACGCTTTTTACGCGTTATTAGGCTATTACGTATTTTTAAACTCACCCGTTACTCTAGAGCAATGCAACTGCTGTTAGCGGCTTTTAAAGAGGAAGGTAGTAGCTTACTGGCAGCATTTTTTATCATGTCTGTTGTGTTGATCATGGCTTCATGCGGAATATATTTGCTCGAGCACGATGTACAACCCAGTAAGTTTGGCTCTATCCCACAAGCTATGTGGTGGGCAATGGCAACCTTAACCACCGTAGGCTATGGTGATGTTGTGCCGATTACCGCTGCGGGGCGCTTTTTTGGTGGGGTTATCACTTTACTCAGTATGGGCATGGTTGCTATCCCAACCGGCTTACTCGCTTCAAGTTTTGCCGACCAACTCCGTAAACGCCGAGATGCTTTTAATGAAGCGGTATTACATAGTCTGCACGACGGCGTTATCGATCCCAAAGAGAAAGAGCACCTTGAAATGCTGCGTATAGAATTAGGGTTAAGTCACACAGAAGCAAATCAAGCAATCAAAATGATGAGCAGTCAACGCGCCCATGCCCTCTATTGCAGACACTGTGGCAACAAGTTGTAGCTGCCGCAGTGCGCATTAAGAAAAAACTGCCTGCCAGTTCTTTTCGCACAGCTCACTGACATGCTCTCCCAATTGTGGTTCACAAAACAGCGCTCCTTGAAAATAGTCGCAGCCAAGCATGCGTAAAAACCTTAGCTGCTCAGCGGTTGTGATCCCCTCAGCGATACATTGCATTCCTAAACTGTGAGCCAAAGATAAGCTGGCATGAACAATGACCTCATGTTCACTATCAACGCCAATATCCACTACAAAACTGCGATCAATTTTCAACACATCTATCGGAAATTGCTTCAAGTAGGTCAATGACGCATAGCCTGTACCAAAGTCATCCATAAACAAACGACAACCGAGCAACTTAAGCTGATACATTTTTTCTATTACCCGAGGAATGTCGCTCATCATAATAGACTCTGTAATTTCGAACGCCACGTGGCGGCCCGCAACACCAGTGCGAGTAAGCACGCTCTCAATTTGGCTTATCAATTCGGCGTTTTGAAAATCTAGCGCAGCAAGGTTCAACGAAATATACAACTCACTATCATGCGTGTGCCACTGTTTTAACTCAAACAGTGCGCGTTCTAAGGTTTGCAACCTAATTGCTGAGCACAGCCCTGTCTGCGCAACATTGTGTTCAATATCCTTCAGATCACCCTGTAAATAGCTAGGCCAGTTAACCGATACTTCAAAACCATCTATTTTTTTACTTGTTCCACTAATGATCGGCTGATAGCTATTTGAAAAGTCGCCATTTTCTATTGCTCTGCGTAAATCTTTTTCAAGTTGAAATGAACGTTGAACTTGTTTGTTCATCTCTTGTTTAAAGAAATGAACGCCAGCCTGGGGCTGATGCATTGCGTGACTCAGTGCAAGCTTAGCATTTTGGCAAAGAGAAAAAGCTTCAACACCATCTTCAGGTGAACAAGCAACCCCAAAACACACATCCAAAGATAAGTCATGACCGTTGATTGCCAAGGGTTGTTCAAAGTGCTGCATTAGCTCACTGATACAGCGGGTAACCTCAGACACACCTTTTGCATGTTCCAATAAGATATAGAATTCACGTCCACCTTCAACACCAATGCTATCTTGTTCCCTAAAACTTTGACGCATAATGCTCACAAGGTGGCGCACTGCATATGCATATTGCTCTGCTGATAGCGCTTCTTGATACCTTTTCAATCGTTTAAAACGCATTGCTACAACGAACACTGGTGACGAATTGTGACTTTGAGATAAAGCGTGTTGTACTCTATCAATAAACAAAACCTTATTGGGTAATTGCGTTACAAGATCATAATTGGCCAGTTGATATAGCTCCTGCTCTGTTCGTTTTTGCGAGCTGATATCGGTCATAACCACAACGTAATTCTCCAGCTCTGCATTTGCATCTGCGATAGCACTGACTTTTATCAAAACAAAGCAGACTTCTCCGCTTGGTTGAGTCAATCGCTCTTCAGCACTGTAGTGCTCACCCGGCTTTAACTTCGTCATCGCACGCAAATAACTCATTCTAGTTTGCCTACTCAAACCAAGATGAAGCTTAGTACTAGAGTCTGGTTCAGCTTCAATATCAAAAGCCTGCTGCAAAGCGGTATTACAAGCTTGAATGCGCAAGTTTTTATCAAGAATAAACACCCAATCTCGGGTTTGCTCAAATGCAGCACCAAATAACCTTGCTCGCTCTTCAAAAATACGCTCGCGCGTTAAGTTAGTGTACGTGCCGGTTACTCGCTCCGGAATGGTTTCACGCCACCCCATCACCTTGCCGTAATCTTTATACCAACGCCAATAGCCCTGCTTATGCTGCAACCTATAAGTGCAATTAAAAGTGCCCTTATTCGTAGAAACAAACTCTAGCCACTCTATTCTAAACAAGGCCCGATCATTTGGATGAATAATTTTTAAGTATTCATCCAACGTGACATTATCATGAGGATAGTCCAGTTCAGTCGTTAACCTTGGTTGATAAATTAAGTGATTGTCTAGTTGCCAATCCCATACGCCAGAACCACTACTTTCGAGCGCTAACTTCAGTCGAGCTTCACTATTTTGCGTTTCTTTATGGGCGGCGATGATCATCTGCTCTACTTTATTCTTGCGATACATCCACAAACTAAAACAAAGCAATGCAAACAATATGTAAGCTCCAATCGCCATCGGTGAGCGCCAAAATGGATACTTAACATTAATACTTAATTTGGCAGGCTCAGTATATTCACCAGTAAACGGATCCTTCGCCCATACTTTCAACTGATAACTACCAGGGTTGAGTTTTGGAAATACCACTCGGTTGTTACTTCGCGTTAAGGTTTTTTGTCCACCAGATATTTGATACTCATATACAACTCTATCTTTGTAATCAAACACCATGGCGGAGAAAGCAACCTCCAAACCAATATCATCGTGGTTTAGCTCTAAGTGTTCAATTTCTTTTAAGCCATTAATATCAAGCTTGCGCGACATCAATTCAACTGAAGTGATATTAACCCTAGATAATAAAGGCTTACGAGGCCGGTTTACTGCAGGGTCAAACCAAGTAAAACCTTTTAAGGACCCATAAACAAGTGTCCCATCGGGAAGTTGTTCAGAAGCGCCCCAGTTAAACTCATTAGAATATAAGCCATCCTCAGTGATAAATTGTTGCATGTGCAAATTATCTGGGTCTAACCGCCAAATTCCTTTATGTGACGACATCCAGATCATGCCCGCATTATCTTGGCGCATCTCATACATTGGGGTTTCTAGTTTGAGCTGCCGTAAATCAATAGTGTGAGCCACTTCATAACCATCTAATGTCAAGCCAATTAAGCCCATATTAGACATGGCTAACCATAGAATATTATTCTTATCTATGGTGTAAGTAAGTATATTGTCTGGTGAATGCTCATTGGCATTGGGGGATGCATAAACTTTCTCTAAAGTCTGGCTGCTTGGGTCAAAACGATACAATATTCCACCCGAGAAATACAACGGCTGCTCAGGCTTGTCTGGCAAGGGCGCACTAAATCCCATAGATAAAAATGGGTCTTGTGTTTGCAAATCACCAGCAAGTTTTGACAGCTTCTGGTTTTCTATGTCGTAATGGAAAAAACCTTTGTCATTGTTAATGAAATACACATCACCACTTTGCAGTAACGTAATACCAAATACAAAATCTTGCATCACCTCTTTATATTGCGAGTCCTTAACTGAAGGTCGCCTAATATCATGGGTTTTAGGATTAAAAGCAAAAAGGCCTCGATTTGTGAGCAGCCAAAATTCATCACGGTATAAATACATTCGATAAATAGAAAATTCAGGCTGAATAGCCTCACCGAGATAGCCTTTTAGGTAATACCTTGTTTTTTCTGTATTGGGGTTGTACCGAGTTAACCCATCGTTTGTAGCAGCCCAAATCATGCCATCATACGCTTGTAGGTCCCAAACATTACTGTGCGAAAAACCTTCGCCTTTGACCGTCAGAGCATTCACATTGGTGAAAACAGACTGCTTTTTGGGTAAGTAAAAAGCACCATCCATTTTTGTTGCTACCCAAAGTGCTCCCTGTGAGTCTTCAATAAAGTCTACAATCGCGGTGTCTGTGAGACTATATTGGCTTTGCGCAATCCTTTGATCTCGAGCTATTTCCTTTGTATCAGCGTTAAAGTACATCAACCCTTTGTCTGTGCCCAAAACTAACTTGTCGGGCTTGGTCACTATTTTCCAAATATTCAGATCGCTGATAAGTGTCTCGTACTCCCAGCGGTTGTCTGTGTATTCAAACATCTGCTCAAGCTGACTAATATCTACCTTATACAGCCCTTTGACAGCCCCAATTAACAACGTATCAGGGTCGAGTAAAGCAAACGACTTAGTATGCAACTGAAACTCATGTTCTATGGTATCAATATGTTTAACCGAGATGAGCTTTTTTAATTTTTGATGATAAATAAATGCGCCTTGCGAACTGGCAATAAACAAATAATCATCAACCGCCATTAAAGCTCGAACAAAGCCAAGCTCTTTATCGATAGGCAGCGGAATTTCGATACTTATTTCACCTGAGTTTATATCTAACAAAGACACGTTATCACCACGGGCCAACCACAGTTGATCTGCATTTTTAGCTAGCACGGCATTCACGCCAAGTTGCAGGAACTCTTCTTCACTGCGAGCAGAATTCATATACTGCCGAAAAGCATCTTTTTGTGGGTCGTAGCTATATATGCCAAATGCCCGGGATGTTATCCAAATACGACCTTGGGGATCTTGATAGATCACATCAATTACTGCTTCATCAAGTATGCCGTTTGGTCCTTTAACACTGAGCACCTGATAACCATCGTAACGGTTTAGTCCCCCTTCTGTTGACAGCCATAAAAACCCTTTTTTATCAAACATCAAAGAGTTCACATAACTTTGAGATAACCCCTCAGCGGGAGACAATCGATAAACTTGCGACGCATGCGATAGGGGTGTACTAAAGCATAAAATCACTGAAAAAAGCAGTACTGCGAGCTTTGAAAAAATGTTTTGCATACGTCAAATAGGTTACATTAATTAGATAAACACATTGCCACAAGATCGCGCTTTTGCGCAACATAACTGTCGAAATACGGCTGTAATTGCATCGGTAAAACACACTCATAAAAACCGAGTTGCTGATAAAAACTAGATAAGTGTCTGTAAGCAAAGGTATAAACAGTACAGGTTTGCTGTGCAATAACCTGAGTCAGTAACATCCGAGCAATCCCCCTACCACGGTGCTCACTGGCCACTAACACTGATGACAATAGTAATATGCCTTGAATATTTTGCACCCGACATGCCGCTACTATCTCAGAGTCTTTCACAACCCAATTTTGATCCTGCTTGTTCGCTCGGCCGCGTCCTCGGTGATGTTTATAAAACTTATTGATCAGAGGCGTTGATATGGCATCTAATTGCAGAGTCTGCACTCTAACCTGCAAGCATAATACTTAAGTAATACTCAAAGCGCTGTTTTAAGGTGTCTTGTTCAGACAGGGGGCGATTGTTTATGGTTTCATAAACAGCTTCACGTGTATTTTTTGCGCGCTTAATTTGATAAGCCCAAAACGAAGCTTCATAGTCTAATTGAATTTGATATTTTTCTTGTCTGGGTAATTTGCACAAGTTAAAACTCATAACCTATCCACATCATTGCATACATTTGTAGGAGGCTTAGTGTAACACACCTTTATTTATTGCAATTAAGCTTTGCTGATAAGTAAAGCTAAAAATCTAAGGATTGTTGATCGTTCTGTTGCTTATTTTGCCCTTCGAGCTTGTTCTTATTGGCTAAGTAACGTTTATAACGCTGTTGACACAAAACAATGACTTTGCGTTTTTGAGCATTGCTTAAGGTATTCCAGGCAAAGCGCTCCTCTCTGCTACGATAGCAACCTTTGCAATAACCTCGATTATTAACCTGACAGATCCCCTTACATGGACTTGGGATCTCAAAAATCTCTATCTGTTCCATAATGCCCACATCAATCAACTAACTTCAGTATAACGTGATTTAGTGCTCAGATAGCAAACAAAAAACCACTCTTAGCTGAGTGGTTTTAATCAATAGGTAAATATAGGCTTTGTTAAGAGACTAATTTTCTTTTAAGCGGCTCTGCATAAATAGCAAGCACCTGCGCTTTTAGTTCTTCTGGCACCTTTTCTAGCCATTGTAGAAAGTCTTGTTGCTCTTGAGAGCTAGTTTTACTGTCCTCTCCCGCAGCTATGTAATTACTTGGGTGCAAGTAGTATTGACCTAAAATCTGCTGATCTATACTTTGTGCTAACTGCTCAGGGGTATCGCAGTTATCAGTGATAGGCTGGCCAAATGCCACATGCACGTGCCCTTTATCAGAGCGGATCCCTTCAACAATACTTTCAATATCTTCACCTTGCGCCTTCACATAAGCGCCGAATTCTCGCTTATGAACAAGCTCTTTTGCTTTGGCAACCGCACATGGCTCATATTGATACGATATAGACACAGGTACTATTTTTAAAGTACGAACATAATCGTCAAACGATACCTTGAGCTTTCGACCCTGTAATTGAAGCATTTTTAACAAAGCAGGATCGGTCTGATCAACACCATCTTTGGCACGACCTTCTTTTTGTGCAATCCAAATAGAGTGTCCAGACTGCAAGGAATCATAAATATATCCAGACAACTCAGTCAGCGCTTTTAGCATCTCTTTTGGCGCCTTCGCCGAGCGCTTAACGATAAAGCTCTTGTTTAAACGCATTAATTCAGTAATGTACGGCACCTGTAACAAGTTGTCACCAATTGCAATACGCACGGTATTCATCTTGTATTGGTGTAACCCCCAATTCATCAACGCGGGGTCTAACACGATATCTCGGTGGTTAGATACAAACAAGTAAGCCTCGTCTTTATCTAATTGCTCTAAACCTGAATAGCTTACCTTAGATGTAGTCTTGTTAATTAACATTTCAAGATAATACGCTACCTCATTTTGTACCTGCTCAACCGTCGTAAACCGCCCCCACTTACCGCGCAGCCGCGCACGTACAAGCGGTCTTGCAAGCACCGACCAGTGACTTAACCAAGCAGGCAGATTGTACTTTGCAATAACATCTATAAAGGCGTTATCGGCTAGTAAACGCCCAAGCGCTGCGGGTACTTCATCATCGTTATAAGGTCTTATCTGTGCGTACTTATCCACTAAACTACTCATTTATCTAAGGATTAAACTTCAAAACACGGTATTTTATCGCGCTTACCTGCAGTAAGCCAAGATTATCAAGTCTGACCACCTTTGCAAGTACCGCTTTTGCTATTTCTTCTGCACTTTTCCCATATAGCGAGCACGATTAGGCGAGCCATCAATACGAGCAGCACCCAGGCGCTGAGTAACGTAAGCCAATGTGGTAATACCTCATGTTGTATTTGATGCATCGGCTCGACTGTAAAACCATATTCAGACACTAAAAAATCAGTTAAAAACCCAAACAAAATGGCCACCCCTATCACAGCGCCCAAATACGCAACAACAGCTCGTTTACCTAACTCCTTAGCAACTACACCCAGTGTTGCTATATTCGTTGCAGGGCCTGCAAGCATAAACACTAAAACTGCGCCTGGCGAGACACCAGCCATAATTAACCCTGCAGCAATAGGGGTAGAAGCGGTTGCACAGATGTACATTGGAATACTAATTAAGATCACAACCAACATGGCCAGCACACCGCTGCCCCATTGACTCAAAAATGACTCTGGAACATATGTTTGTACTAAAGCAGCAAAAAATAACCCTATCATCAGCCACACCATGGTATCTGAAAGTAACTTATTACTACTAAACTTTACTGCTTGAACAAGCTTATCCATTAACGTCTGTGCTTGCGAGGTAGTATCACTTGCACAACAACTATCGCTACTATCTTGCTTTTGTTCTGGCGCGCAACAGTCTGAATTTTTCTCATTAACAATGCTTTTATCATCACAACAACTCGCGTGTACCAAAGCTGCTTCCTTTGGGGTGCAGCAACTTGGTTGAACGATATTAGATTGAGGTTTTGTAGCATCACAGCTGTGATGGCTCGTTGTGTGCAACACACTCGCTGTCGATGTAGCTTCAGCGGTTTGCTCATTTACTGGTTTTGGTTTTTTTTCTTTACCAACTAGAACCCCCGCGACGATCGCACTACTGACGGCTGCTATCGGCCTTATTACAGCCATAAAGGGACCAAGTAACACATATGACACTGAAATGGAGTCTACTCCTGTTTCAGGTGTTGAAACTAAAAATGCCGTAGTCGCACTTTTAGAGCCCCCCGCTCTTCTTAGCCCTATTGCAGCGGGGATGACACCGCAAGAGCACAAAGGCATCGGCGCACCAATCAAGGCCGCTTTTATGGTGGTCCATAACCCCTCTTGCCCCAGGTGCCGCTGCAAGAAGTCTTTTGCAATAAATACATTGAGTAAACCAGCAAGGAGCAACCCAAGTATCAACCAAGGTGCTGATAATAAAAATAGCTGCCAAAAATTAATTACAAGTTCCATCAACATCCTCCAACGCGGTTAAAATTGAGCAAAAATCTGCACTTTCTGGCCCACCACAGCAGCGCTTTGCCAACTTCGACAAAGACTGTTCGAATCGTTGCAACTCAGCAATACGGCCCCTAACCAATTGCAGCTTTAGTAACGT
Organism: Pseudoalteromonas sp. A25; assembly: GCF_009176705.1. Taxonomy (NCBI): domain Bacteria; kingdom Pseudomonadati; phylum Pseudomonadota; class Gammaproteobacteria; order Alteromonadales; family Pseudoalteromonadaceae; genus Pseudoalteromonas; species Pseudoalteromonas sp. A25. The sequence goes on from NZ_AP021846.1 coordinate 2,929,530, forward strand.
GATCTCTTTAACCTCTTCACAACTATGCTGGTGCTTTTCTATTTGTATCTGCAACAATTCACGAATTTCTTTTAGGCTAAAGCCCACCTCTTTTGCACGCAAAATGAACTGCATTTGTCGTTGTTGCTCCTGAGTATACATACGATACCCCGATTCAGTTCTCGCGCTAGGGGTTAATAGCTTATGCTGCTCATAGTATCTTAGTGTGTCTGTTGAAACACCTAATGACTTTGCCAACTCGCCTATTTTCATCTTTGTCTCCTTTATTGTGTGATAAAGTATAAACCTTAGAGCTAACACCAAGGTCAAGATTTTTTGGAAAAACTATGAACATTGTATTACTTGATGCAAAGACCCTTGCTGATACTTCACTGTCGCCATTCCAGCAGTTTGGACAATTCACTGCGTATGACAACACCCCACCCGCGCTAGTAGTAGCACGCTGTCAACATGCTGATATTGTGATCACTAATAAAGTACGCCTAGATGCAAAAGAACTTGCTCAACTGCCAAACTTAAAGCTTATTTGTGTAGCGGCAACGGGAACTAATAACATCGATCTCAATGCTGCTAAAGCACAGGGCGTAACAGTCACCAATGTCGCTGGCTACTCAACGGCTTCCGTTGTTCAACACACTTTTACCCTATTAGGCAATTTGCTGGGTAATGTACATCAGTACATAAAAGACTGTGAGCAGGGCCTTTGGCAACAAAGTGATATGTTTTGCCGATTGGACCACCCAATTACAGAAATCGCTGGCAAGTGTTTTGTCATTGTAGGTTACGGCACGTTAGGCAAAGCAGTTGCAAAGGTTGCCAGTGCTTTTGGTGCTCAGGTTATCATTGCTGAACACCAACATAGCAAAACAATACGACCCGGACGCACCGCCTTTGAAAGCGCGCTGCAACAAGCAGATATCGTTACCATTCACTGTCCGCTTAATGACAAGACCAAAGACCTTTTTGAACACTCCACGCTTGCGCTGCTCAAGCCATCAGCGGTGCTTATCAATACTGCACGTGGTGGCATAGTCAATGAAAAAGCACTCGTCAACGCATTAGAACAAGGGCAAATTGCCGGTGCAGCAGTTGATGTTCTATCTAACGAGCCGGCACAAAGTAATAACCCCTTACTAAACTATAAGGGCAATAATTTACTACTTACTCCTCATATTGCGTGGGCAAGTAAAGAGTCCATTGAAAGATTAGTGCAAAATCTCACACAAAATATCAAAAGCTATGTTCAAGGACATACTCAAAACATCGTTGAGTAAGCTGTTGTCTAAAAAGCTAAAAAGTGGTTAATTTAGCTAAATATTTTGTTTTTGTTACAATAGAAATAATTAGCAACACACTATAACGTAATGATACAAAATACATTTTTCATTTTGGCAAAAACTTTGCTTAGATAGATACAAATATTGTTAAGGATCATAAAAAATGAAAAAACTACTTTTAATTGCTGCGCTTGCAACCCCATTACTTTCAGGCTGTATTGTTGCAGTATCAGACGGCGAAGTTGAACATCGCTGGGCTAAACACAACGGTAATTGGGAAAAAACCTTTCATGACAATCGCCAGAAAATTGCTAAGTTAAGTATCGGCGCCGACTATCAAAGTGTATTAGATTCGTTTGATACACCAGAGTTTACTGAATTAGTAAAAAAAGGCGATAACGTTTATCAAGTATTGTACTTTGGCACCAACAGTAAGCACTCAGATGGTAAAGTCACCAAAGATGAATGTACGCCGCTTGTTTTTAAAGACTCAAAGTTAATTGGCTTTGGCCAAAGTGCAATGGCTGAAATTTTATAACGTTTTTAATACCAAACTAGTTAACTAAGCGGTCAAAGTTTCTCGATTTATTTGTTCTAAAAGAGAAGGTTTTTAAAGCGTTTGGTGTCACCTTTAGTCCCTCAAAATGACTGAGTGTTATTGCAGAAAATAGGTGGGAATAATCAGTCTCACCTATTTAACCTCAGCTTCGTAAAGGGCCAAAAATAGTTAATATCAATAAAACTTGCCTGGGATACAATCTGACCACGGGGCTTTCTTCAAACTGGCCGTTTTTATATAAGAGTGATCGGGCCATCACAGGTGAATATACTGAGAGCGTGAAGAAATTCGCTTATCCAGCGCTGAGGTTACTTACCACCACTATGCGCTCTTGATTAGCGTGAGCCTGCGATAACGCATCGTCGGCTGCTTTTAAACAGCACGCAATACCAATAGAAAAGTCTCTGTTTACAATCACTGTACCAATACTAATACTGACGTGCGCACATATCGGAGATGCCTTGTGAGGCAGCAATAGTTGGTCGACCGCATCATGCATTGCCTGACAAAGAGACTCAACTTGCGCCGGTTCCTCCCCTGTAACCACAACACAAAAACGCACACCATCATAACGTGCTACAAAGCCTTGGCGGTGATTAATAACTTCTTCTAACGCATGTGCCACCTTTACTAGGCACTCATCACCGCCAGCATAGCCATGCACGTCGTTGTAAGCTTTGAAGTAATCGATATCGACTAGCATCAACGCCAAACTTTGCTCTGTACTTTGACATAGTTGCCACTGCTGCGCTAAGTGTTTATCAAGCAACCGACGATTGGGTAGTTCTGTTAGCCCATCAATTGATGCTAATTTCTCTAACAAATCACTTTTTTGCTTCAGAGCGAGGTGAATTTTAACTCGAGCTTTAACGATTAAAGGACTAAACGGTTTGGTTATGTAATCCACAGCGCCTATCTGCAGCCCTTTCACTTCATCACTGTAACTGTTACTTAAAGATATAATGATGACAGGGATCATATAGGTTGCTGGCGATTCTTTTAACTTTTCTAAAAACAAAACACCACTGTCATCAACTAACCTAATATCCGTAATAATTAAATCTACGTTTTGTGAAGCAATAATTTCTAATGCGCTCGCCGAGCTGTCACATATCGTAACTTGGCAGTCTTCGCTTAGGGTGTTTTCCAATACAACTCTGTTTAAAGGGTCACTGTCGACAACAAGAACATGGGCACTAGATAACATTCACCTTCCTTTATTCTGCATCAATATATACTCTCGAGCTTGAGTTAAACGCATCATTAACTGTGTAACCAAGTGACTCTGTTGTAATTGATTAGTTTGCTTTAAATACTGCTCTAACTGCATAGCCGCTTTGGACAATGCAACAAAACCAATTCCACCGGCAGCCCCCTTAATGTTGTGCGCCATCATTTGTAGTTTAACTACATCATTTTGTGCAACAACCTTTTGTAAATATTCTGTACACATATTAGCAAACTTATCAAGCATTTTATTTAATAACTCAGCATTACCCATCATTTGCTGAAGCGCTAATTGCCCATCAAAAAACGAGGTCTCACTCTTGATGTATTGCTGTAGCGTTTGGTGAAGCAGGTTGTGTGCCACTGGCTTGGTTAAATAGTCACTCATGCCTACTTCTAGGGCTTGTGCTTGCTCACTCGTCTGAGCATTTGCCGTGAGCGCGACAACAGGCTTAGTAAATTCAGGTAGTGCTTCTTTGAGCATATGCGTTGCTTGAAATCCATCAATACTCGGCATATGAATGTCCATAAATATAATGTCAGGCTGCAACGCACTTACTACATCAACCAAATTAGTCGCAGAATTCAGAACAACAACATTTGCACCTAATGTGCGCAACATATTCTCGGTGATATCAAGGTTAAGACTATTGTCGTCAACAACTAGACATAAACAGCCTGATATCTCTTGTTGCATTTGAGGCGATTCTGACGTCATTTGCTGATGTGTTAAAAAGCAAAGAACACTTTGCGAAAACATTATTTCGGGTTCACACATCACAGTCGTTGAACGCAGTGTTGGTAAAGAAAAGCTAGGATCGGTCGTGATCACATGCTTTAAACTTCCAACCTGTTTAGGCATATACTGAGCAAGCGCATTCGCTTCGCTGCGCTCACAAATCACTAAACTTTTATACGCTTTTTTCACTAGCTCTTGTGCGGCTTCATTGGCGCTGTGTACAACGCAAATATCGTGCAGGCCAAGTAAGTGCTTTACCTTATCTTTGCCACACAACCACAATACTGGCGCATGTTCTTGGCGTATCGCACATTCTGCCTTGTCAAAATTTAAAGAAAACGAAAACTCGCTCCCTTTATCAAGTTCACTCGATAATGAAATACTTCCCCCAAGTAGTGAGACTTCATGTTTTGCAATCGCCAACCCTAAACCAATTCCCTCATGCTGACGCGATAAAGACTCATCACCTTGCGTGAATGCATCAAACAAACGCTGTTGATCCTCGATTTTGATTCCGATACCAGTATCTGCCACACAAAAACGAATTAACTGCTGCTCTTTATTGTCGGTGATCACTGACAACTTCAACGTGATACTCCCTTTTTGCGTATATTTAACCGCATTGTTGAGTAAGTTCAGCAATATTTGTTTTAGTTTGTTTACATCACTTTGTAATATCGGCCAAACTCGTTCATCAATTTTAAGGCTCAGGGAAAGTTGCTTTTGCTCACTTAAAGGCGCTATCAGCTCTTGGCAATCCTTAATTAATGTTGCAACACAAAACGGTTCGATACATACCGCTTGTTTTTGCCGCTCCACTTTGGCAAATGTAAGAATACTATCAAGCATACTAAGCAACTGGTGTGATGCATGCTCCACCTTTGCTAACATCCCTAAATGCTGCTCGCTACAGTACTGCTTTTTCATTATTCCCACCACACCTTGGATCACATTTAAAGGCGTACGGATCTCATGACTGATGTTAGCGATAAAGCGACTCTTAGCTAAAGTAGCACGCTCAGCATCAAGCTTTGCTTGCGTTAGGCTTGTAATGTCTTGCAAATGCAACACGTAATATTTTGCAACCTTCGCTTTATCCCACACAAGCGATACACTTAGCTGCAGCCAACTGTATGGTGGCTTTTGAGAAATACTTAGCTCTAATACATTTTTAGTATTCTTTAGCAACATGCTCAGTATATGAGAAATCGCTAAATAGTTATCTGAAGAAAACAATGAAGACAAGTGTATATTTGGCTGAAATCCGCTGCACTCAAGATACCGACGTGCCGCTTTATTCATTGCTAACACTTCTTTTTCCAGAGACACTAAAATAACGCCATTGGGCGCATACTCCATGGCAGCTTTAAAGTTTTCCTCGGAGGTTTGTAATGCTTTTATCGCTTGTTGTTGGGCACTAATATCCCGTGCCACTCCCAGACTGCCTAATATCCCTCTTTGTGAATCTAAAAAAGGACTCAGAGTTAACAGGTAGCTTTTGTCGTCTAACACAACGGTTTGCGTAATGGCTTGCATTTGCTCATGCATTTGTTGTTCGAGTGACAATAATTCAGGGTATAAACAGGTAATTTCATGCAACTCACGCCCTACTAAAGACGACTTTTCAATCCCTAAAAACAGTTCAAATGCTTTGTTACAACCAATAAACGAACCATCGATATTTTTAAAATAAATCAGATCAGGGACACTATCTAGCACGGTGTTTAGTAAAGCAGCTTGGCGCTCTTTCGCTTCCAAAGAACGTGACAAAGCCTTTTTTTGCGATTGTACTTGCTCATCTAATATTTCGTTATTGCGTTGTAATTGCTCAAGCAAGCTTTGCTTTTGAGTTATGACTTTTTTTACTGTTTTGAACCATGGCTGCCAATCTGTAGGGACAATATAATCAAAAGTACTTTTTGGCGTTTGCTCTTGATGTGTAAGGTAGTTTAAAAAGTAACTAACAGGACGAATAAAAATACGGTTGCCTAACCAACTTAACAACACATAAATGGCAACCATAAAGGTCATCAAAAAGCTAAATTCAAGCAATACCTCAAATAAAACAGGCTTAATAAACTGCATCTCATCTTGTTCATACACCACATCTATGGGCCCATAACCTCGCAGCGAATACAACTGCACACCACCTAACCATGGAATAGCATTGCTGGTATTATTTTTTGGCCTCAGCTCTATGTATTCATCATTGAGCAAACTGCGTTTATCAGAGTTTAACAAGCTCACCTTAACATGCTCTACCGTCAGCTCGTTTAACCAATCCGCGATATCTTCACTGTCGTACACCAACATCGCATATTCACCCTTTGCATCGCCACTTTGCTTTGCAACACTAAAATAATACTTATCTTCGATTTTTACTCGCTGACTGCTGCTGAGATTATATTTTGAAAAGTCAGGGGCTAATTCGCCGTCGAGCATGGCGCTGAGTAGATGGCTAGTATCGGCGTTCCTTCGTCGAACAAAGGCAAATTGCCCTTCTTTTACATAAGCGATGGCATCTAGCGAAGGGATGAGTGATAAAGCAGTATTGAATGCAGGTCCCAGCGCAAGTATTTGCTGCCAATTATCGGGCACACTCGCATCCTTTTGTAAAGTTCTGCGAACCACAACTTCACCTCCATCAGCTGCAAGTTTATGATAATAACTACCTGTTTTATCGAGCGTTTGCAAAATAGATTCTTCAAACTGATAACTCAGTGGCAATTCAATGCTGGTGAAAATATTGTCAATTACATTGCTGGCCTGCGCCGACTTTTGCTTCACCTGAGAGTCAATGGCCTGATAATAAGCTTGGTGCTCTAAAAAAGCTCGATTTAGCTTAATGTGGTATAAGTGTAAACATAAAAATCCAGCGACAAATATCGACATAAATAACCCCGCCAAAGCAGCTCTTCGATATTTTTTTAGCGGAATAAAGTCTTGCGTCTCGTCCATTGCAGCCAAAGTTCTTATTGTTTATTAGGCAGAAACATTACCAGTAATGAAAGGATTGTCTATTAAAAGTAGTTCAAAGCAGGCTGCAATGTTGCAGCCTGCAAGTGTTTATTGACTATAAGTCTTCTTCTGCAAATGACGCTAAACGACTACGTACTACGCCATTTAAATTAATTGTGGCACTTCCCTCAAAGTGTTTAAAACGCTCAACTAAGTAGGTTAAACCTGATGTAACCGGCGTTAGATAATTACTATCAATTTGCGCCAAATTACCCGTGCATATTAACTTAGTGCCCTCACCACAGCGCGTAATGATTGTTTTCAACTGTGATGCGGTCAAGTTTTGACTTTCATCTAAAATAACAACCGCGTTTTGAATACTTCTCCCTCGCATAAAGTTTACGGATTTAAATTGGATGTTGGCTTTTTCCATAATATAGTTTCGGCTAGATATAGGACTTTCGTCATTTTTATGTAATACCTCCAAAGTGTCGGTAATAGCCGCAAGCCAAGGTGCCATTTTCTCTTCTTCAGTCCCGGGCAAAAACCCGATGCTTTCAGCAATCTCAGGTGTATTACGCGTCACAATGACTTTATCGTAAATACCTTTTTCAATAATCATTTCAAGCGCACTTGCTAATGCTAGCAACGTTTTACCGCAACCGGCAGGCCCTGTAAGAATAACTAACTCAATATCAGGGTCTAATAGTGCATCTAGCGCCATACCTTGATAAATATTCTTTGGTTTTACTCCCCATGCCATTTGGTGCATTAAGCGCTCTCGGCTTAAATCTTTCAAGGTAATATGTTCATCATCATAGCTATCCACTCGCGCTGCAAAGTGCTCACTATCATCAATGAGGTACTCATTGCAAAATACGTCAGGCAGCAGCGCTTTAGGTACGTGGTGCAAAGTGTAACGACCTTGCTGCTGCGAAGTGCATTCGCCTACATTTTGCCAAAAATCACCACTGATCTTTAAAAAGCCAGTGCTGAGTAACTTAATGTCATCAATTAACTGATCGGTACGATAGTCCTCTACAAACTTAAGCCCTGCTCCCTTGGCTTTAAGTCGCATATTGATATCTTTAGTAACTAAAACAACCTTCTTCTCACTATATTGTTTTTGTAAGCGCACCGCACAGTTAATAATACGATGGTCATTCTCGTTACCTGGTAACCCTGAAATGCTATCAGGAAATAAATGATCATTCACAATAACCAACTTGCCTCGTGCAAGTGGACCATGTTCTTTATCAGATTGAATACTGGGTAATCTCACTCCTTCTAGCATTTGTTCGGGGGAGGCATCTTTTAGTACATCGTCAAGGCTACGAATAGCGATTCTGGCGTCACGACTAACATCGCGCTTTCTATCTTTAATGTGATCTAGCTCTTCAAGTACTGTCATGGGAATTACCACGTCATGTTCTTGAAAGGAAAGATAAGCGAGGGGCTCGTGAAGTAGTACGTTGGTGTCAAGTACGTACACTTTTCTGTCTAGGTCTTGATCTTTTCCCATAGCGCATTCCTGTCGTTTGCAATTAAATATGCTATACCCAATACATTTGTAGGCAATGCCAACAATTTGCATGGCTATAATCCAAGTTTAGTCTATTTGTCATAAAAGTCTGTTTCATGACAGCTAACTGCTCACTAATCAAACAAACAGCGAGACTCTTAGCTTTTAAAATAAATAGTCTTTTATAGGCACATTCAGTATCAATAAACAAGATTGAACAACGCCAAGCGAACGGTTAACATAGCCGCCTTTTTTCTGCTAAGACGAGACAAACATGAATTTTTCCTTAGGTCAGCGCTGGATCAGTGATACTGAGTCAGATTTAGGATTAGGTACCATCGTGGCTTTAGAGGGTCGCCAAGTCACTATATTGTTCCCCGCCAGTGGAGAAAATCGCGTGTATTCAATGCAAGAAGCACCTGTTACGCGAGTCGTATTCAACCCAGGCGATGTTATTCGCCATGTTGAAGAGTGGGAATTACAAGTAGAAACGCTTGAGCAACAAGGTGATCTGCTTTGCTATCACGGTATTCGTCTCGATACGCAAGAAAAAACCTCATTAAAAGAAACTTTTCTTGACCACTTTATAAAGTTTAATAAACCGCAAGATAGGTTATTTGCCGGGCAAGTTGACCGTTTTGACCGTTATACGTTGCGTTATCAAACTTGGCAGCATCAATTTAATCGCCAACAGTCTCATTTAAAAGGTGTTGTTGGGCAACGTGCAAGCCTGATCCCCCACCAGTTATATATCGCTGATGAAGTCGGTAAGCGATTTGCGCCTCGCGTGCTGCTATCAGATGAGGTAGGTCTTGGTAAAACCATTGAAGCCGGTATGATTTTGCACCAGCAAATTTTGACTGGCCGTGCCAATCGCGTGCTTATTGTGGTGCCAGAAAATTTGCAACATCAATGGCTTGTGGAAATGCTGCGCCGCTTCAATTTACGTTTTTCTATTTTTGATGAAGAGCGCTGCGATGAAGCCTTTGCCGACTCACCCAATGTGTTTGATACCGAACAACTCGTTTTAGTTAGCCTAGAATTTATAACCAAAAAGCGCCGCTGGTTTGAACAAGCCACTCTAGCTGATTGGGACCTTTTGGTGATTGATGAAGCACATCACCTGACCGTCACCAAAGACAAGCCGAGCACTGAATACTTGCGCATGGCGGAGTTAAGCCAAGATATCCCAGGCCTCATTTTATTAACCGCAACACCAGACCAACTTGGCCACTATAGCCACTTTGCGCGCCTGCAGCTTCTCGACCCTGACCGCTTCTACGATTACGATAAGTTTGTAGAAGAAGAAAGCCACTACAAAGAAGTGGCTGAGGCAGCCAATCAACTGTTGCATGATGGGGCGCTGGATGACAAGGGCCAAGCAACAATTATCGAGTTATTAAAAGAAACCGATATTTCAAGCTTACTATCTGATGCGCAGGGCGGTGATGAGTCGGCAAAGCAAGAGATCTTATCAATGTTGTTAGACCGCCATGGCACAGGCCGGATCTTATTCCGAAATAGCCGCAGTGGCATTGAAGGATATCCAGGGCGTAAGTTACATAGCTACCCCGTTGAGCTCCCTAAGCAGTATAAAACGGCCATGTCTGTGCTCGGCAGCATGGGCGGAATTCAAAGTGCTGAAAAATCAGCATTAAGAGCCCTCTTTCCAGAAAAGATTTTCCAAGAATTTGAGGGGGAAGGCAGTGGCTGGACCGCATTTGATCCGCGTGTAAATTGGTTAATTGACACCTTAAAATCGCTTAAACATGAAAAGGTTTTATTGATCTGCGCACAAGCACAAACAGCGATTAGCTTAGAACAAGTATTGCGTGAACGAGAAGCTATTAAAGCAGCCGTATTCCACGAAGGCATGTCGATTGTTGAACGTGACAGAGCCGCAGCCTTTTTTGCTGATGAATATGACAGCGCGCAAGTTTTGCTGTGTTCAGAAATTGGTTCAGAAGGCCGCAACTTTCAGTTTTCGCACCACCTAGTGCTATTTGATTTGCCGCTGAATCCTGATTTGCTTGAACAACGCATCGGCCGCCTTGACCGTATTGGGCAAAAGTTTGACGTGAATATTCACGTACCTTACTTTGAAAATACGGCGCAAGAGGTATTACTGCGTTGGTATCAAGAGGGCTTAGATGCATTTGAAACCACCAGCACAACAGGGCAACTATTGTATAAAGAGTTCTCTGAAGAGCTGTTAGAGCTAATTAGTGAACACAATTGCGATGAAGAAAGCCTAGACCCATTACTTGAGCAAGTAGCCAAGCAAAATCGCGTACTGCGCTCTCAAATGGAGCAAGGCCGTGACCGACTATTAGAGCTGCACTCAAGCGGCCAAGGTAAAGCCGAAAAACTAGTGAGCGAAATCGAGCTGCTTGATGATGATGTTGTACTCCCTGCATACATGATCAATGCGTTTGATATTTTTGGTGTTTCACAAGAAGATAAAGGTGAAAACACCATCATCTTAAAGCCTACCGAGCATATGCTTAACCCGTCATTTCCTTGCTTAAAAGACGATGGCATTACAGTCACGTTTGACCGCGCAACGGCTTTATCACAAGAAGATGCCCATTTTATTAGCTGGGATCACCCGATGGTACAGGGCACCATGGATATGATCTGTGATGATGATTTTGGTAGTGCATCAGTAGCCCTTCTTAAGAATAAAAAGCTTCCTGTTGGTACTTTTTTTGTTGAGCTAATTTTTATTGCAGAAGCTTCGGCTCCTAAGGCACTGCAGGTAGGTCGCTTTTTACCACCAACCCCTATTCGTATTCTATTAGACAAAGCGGGTAACAACTTGGCAGCAAACGTTGCATTCGATGCATTTAACAGCCAGTTATCGGCTGTTGGACGCCAAACAGCTAGCAAATTAGCGAATGCATTACAAAGCGCTATTCACCCCCTGATCACCAAAGCGAACGAGTTGGCATCTAACGAACTTGATAGTATTCAAGCACACGCCCAGCAAAAAATGCTCGATGTGATGAACGATGAGCAAAGTCGCTTGGTGGCACTCAAAACCATCAACCCAAATATTCGAGATGAAGAGATCAAAGTATTTGATAAACAACGCACCGAATTAACGAGCCATATCTCCAAAGCTCAGCTCAAGCTTGATGCGATCCGTTTAATAGTCGTAACTCACGACTAACTCTTTTAAATGGCCAAAAGTGATGTCTCATTTTTGGCCATTTTTTAGCACCACTTTGCTTATAAACAAAACGCCGCTAAAATAGCGTGCTGAAAGACTCAAAGGGCTTCATTGTGCTGTTAAACTATGCGCCGCCGCGCGACCCCTACCTCGACGTTTTGTACCAAGATGATTATATGCTGGTGATAAACAAACCCAGTGGTTTATTGACGGTACCGGGCAAAGATCCAAAACATGCCGATAGTGCAATTAGCAGAGTGAACACGGTGTTCCCCACCGCTCGTATCGTACACCGTTTAGACATGGCCACTTCTGGTGTGCTTTGCCTTGCGATGAGTAAAGAATCACACCGCTTTTTAAGTATTCAGTTTCAAGATAGGCTAACCAAAAAGCACTACATTGCTCGTGTGTACGGCAAACTTGAACAACAAAGCGGTTCGGTAGATTTGCCACTGATTTGTGACTGGCCGAATAGGCCAAAGCAAATGGTTTGCCATGAATCAGGCAAGCCGTCTTTGACACATTTTGAAGTATTAAATTATGAAGCGCATGCAACCCGAGTAAAGCTCACGCCAATCACCGGTCGCTCGCACCAACTGCGTGTTCACATGCTCTCGCTAGGCCATGTTATTTTAGGTGATAGGCTATATGCCAAAGACGAGGCCCTTGCAGCCGCACCTCGATTACAACTGCATGCCGAAATGCTGCAAATTCGCCACCCACAAACGGAACAATTAATGACCTTTGAAGCGCCTGTGCCTTTTTAGCAATTTTTAAAATGCTTAAAGGCTTAGAAGGCGCCTGAATTTAGGTATTTCTCAATACCGCTTTTACAAAGCACTTTCACTGGTGATCACAAAATTGTGGCCAGTGAAAGTAACGCCAAGTATCAATCAATTTGCTTTATTCACGGTTAACATTAAATAGGTCTAACGCACTGGCGGTCATCGCTCTGACACCCGTATGGATGGTTTTAGCATAATCGGGCGCAAATTTACTTGAATGCAATGAAGGTAAAGTTTCGCCACTGCTTTGCGCTTTTTCATACAACATCGGTTCAACCCCACCTAACCAAAAAATCGTGATCGGCACATCTTCATCTGTTAGGCCATACAATCCAAAATCTTCACCAGCCATTACGGGTTCTGATTTCCAGACATTATTTTCACCTAGCTCATTTTTGATTGCCTGCGTGACGCGTCCAGCAAGTACGGGATCATTATAGGTAGAAGGGATTGTTTCTTCTTCGTGAACATAAACAAGCGGCGCCATTTCATCGGGTAGTCCCGCGCTAAGTGCTATTCCTTTGGTCAAGCGCTTAATCGTCGCAATTTGCTGTTCTCTTACTTGTGGATCATAGGAACGCAAAGTCAACTGCAATTTAACTTCATTAGAGATGATATTGTGTTTAGAACCACCATGAATAGAGCCCACAGTAATAACCGATGGCTGTAACGGAGATATTTCCCGACTCGTAATGGTTTGCAGTGCAAGGACGATACGCGATGCTAAGACAACTGGATCCACCGTGGTATGAGGATAAGCACCATGCCCTCCCTTACCTTTAACAGTAATATCTACCGAGTCTACATTCGCCAATGCATAGCCAGGTGCTATTGCGACTTTTCCAGCAGGCACTGAAGCACTCACATGCAGTCCTAAAACATGATCCGGTTTGGCAAACTGGCTAAACAGCCCTTCTTTGAGCATGGCTTTGGCGCCAGCACCAACCTCTTCGGCAGGTTGAGCAACCATCATTAAGGTTCCTTGCCAGTTTGATTTCAATGCAACCAGTTGTTTGGCAGCTCCAATAAAGCTTGTCATATGAATATCATGACCGCAGCCATGCATCACTCCCACTTCATTATTGTTGTTATCAAGCGTTTTTACTTTTGATGCGTAAGGCTTTCCTGTTTGCTCAACAATAGGCAGACCATCTGTATCAGCTCTGATCATCACCGTGGGCCCATCGCCGTTTTTGAGTAACCCCACTACGCCGTGTCCACCCACATGCTCAGTCACATCAAAACCTAGTTGCTTCAACTCTTTCGCTAAACGCGCGGCGGTGTTTTTCTCATGGTATGACAACTCAGGATTTTGGTGTAGATGCAAGTATAGTGATTCAAGCTTGGCCATATCATTATCTACATTGCTGGCCAAAGATGTTGCATTGGTATAACTGGCGAACAAGACACACAAACTTAATAGTCGTTTTTTCATTGTTATTCTTCTCAATGTGATGACGCAAGTTGACAAACTACCAACTTCTTAGCAACCACACAACATACTATCTATTTAACCTCAGCTGCGGATAAGAGTTTTGATAGTTCACAAGAGAGACATTGCAACCCCTTCAATATCCAATGCCTTGATAGTGAGCTAAATAGCTTTATTGGGCAAATTCTCTTATGTGCAGCTGAGGTTATTTAGCTCGCTAGAATGATCAATGTATTAATAAAATTGGTATTATGTGCAGCTGAGGTTATTTAAAGAAGGCGTGGTCGTTACGCTTAATCAACTAAAAACTTAGCGCTCTCACTGTTGCAAACCGAGTAACACAAACAGCGGTCTGACGCTTCATGTCGGGCAGTGGGTTGTACCATTTTTAAGAATTATCCGGCTTTAACCACTTAAACTTGACGATGCACAAAGGCAACCAATAAGCATAATAAAAGCAGCATCGCTCACAGTAATGGAATATCTACCCAATAAAAATGCTAAGAAAAATCATTTATGCACCCACTAAGGGAAATATGCACTTTTTCTTCATTTCAACTTTGACAACTGTTAATTAAAGGCTAACTTTGTTGCAACCTTTACAAAAAGGTTAACAATCTAATAATTATAAATAGGAACAACATGATGAAAAAATCTCTTCTTACTTTGTCTATCGCCTTTGCAATTAGCAGCACAAGTACGTTTGCTCAAGAACCAAGTTACCAAGGTGCTGCTGCTGATATTGAAATAGCCAACACCTGTATCGTGCGATTCAACGATGGTATTTCAAAGTTTGATGTTGAGGGAAAAGCGCGCGGCATGGTTGCAAAAGCCAATGCGCAAGCTAAACATATTTATAAAAACAGTATTAAAGGAATGGCTGTAAATATGAGCTGCGACAAAGCAAAAGTTGCTTTTTCAGGTAACGCTGATGTGATGCGCTTTACACCTGATGGCATTGTACACGCAAGTCCTGCAGCAAAAGGCAAGCCTGGTGGCGGTGGTAACCAAGCACAACAAACGCCTTGGAGCGTAACACGTGTAGGGGGACCCGTTGATGGTAGCCAATATACAGCTTGGGTATTAGATACAGGTATCGATCTAGATCACGCTGATCTAAATGTAGACACAAGTAAAGGTTTCTCTGCATTCAACAAAGGTCGTGACGCGGGTATGGATGATGGTAATGGTCACGGCACACACGTAGCTGGCACTATCGCTGCCATTGACAACAACATTGATGTAGTCGGTGTAGCAGCGGGTGCCGCTGTTGTGCCTGTAAAAGTGTTAGACTCACGAGGCTCAGGTAGTTGGTCTGGCGTGTTAGCGGGTATCGACCACGTTGCAGCCAATGCAAGTGCTGGAGATTGCGCAAACATGAGTTTAGGTGGCGGTTTTAACCAAGAGTTAAACGATGCAGTTGAGAACGCAGCGCAACAATCAGGAGCATTCTTTGTGGTTGCGGCTGGCAATGAGAGTCAGCACGCTGGCAATGTATCGCCTGCAAGCGCGTCACACAATCGAGTTTATACTATCTCGGCAACCGACTCTAATGACAACTTTGCAAGCTTTTCTAACTATGGGAATCCACCTGTAGATTATGCCGCACCAGGTGTGGGTATTTTATCAACGCGCAGTGGTGGCGGTACGACGACTATGTCTGGTACTTCAATGGCTTCACCCGCCGCTTGTGCCGTTATTATGATGAGCAACGGTAACCCAAGTACTGATGGCAGAGCAATCGGCGATCCAGATGGTAATGCAGATAGCATTGTACATCTATAAATATAAACTTTAGCAACCCCAGTGCTGGTGTGCCAAATGGCACACCATTTTATTACGCGAGATCTTTTCCAATCCACACTACTTTGCCAATGATCTCTAACTGCTCAAGCTCATGTGGCTGGATGTGCTGATCAACATATTCTTTGTTATCACTTATCAAGCGCACTGAACCATCTAGATACTGTTGTAAGCGTTTGGCATAAAGCTCTTCACCAAGGCGCACCACATAAATTAACCCTTCACTGAGCTTTTTATCCGACAAATCAACCAAAATGGTGTTGTTGTTATGGATAGTCGGTTCCATAGAGTCGCCTTTTGCAAAAACAACCGCTAACTGACTTTTATCGAGACCTTTATAATCAACCCACTTTTTTCTAAACGCCAAGTGTCGCTCAATACGCGCAGTGCCATTAAATGCGCCGTGACCGGTACTAACGGAAATATGATAACCAGGTACTAAAATAAACTCTTCTTCAAACTCATCAACACTAACTACCCGCTGACTCAATAAAGGTGACTCATAATTACTACCTGACGCATCGCCTACGCCTTTAACTAACCACATAAAATCAACACTCGCGTGCTCAGCAATGCGCTCGATAACACTCAGTTTTGGATCTTCACCTTTTAATATTCTACGCAGTGTACCTTCTGAAACACCAATTTTTGACGCAAAGGTGCGAATACTGTCTGGCTTAATGGCTTGCTCAACACGCGTAGAGAATGACGCACCATCGGCATCATTACTTACACTCTTACCGCTATAGTTTTCAGACATATCAAAGTTTCCCTTATTTTTAAGAGTAAAAAATTTCGCGTTTCATGACACCGATCAAATAAAAAGTGATGTAAAAACCAAAATAACATTTGAAATGCGTAATTTTTAGATCTAAAATTCAAAAAAATACGCAAAACAAACATCAAGCATTCCTTTCCTGCTTCGATTAATGCGTATTTAGCGTTGGATTATACATTAAGTTATAACGCTTTTCACTGAAAAATAGCAGCGTTGCGTAATAAATGAAGGAAACTATGAATTATGCTCTCACACATAAATACTGACACACATAAAACCCCCAAAGGGGCCGATATCTTAAAGTTTGCTCGAAAATGCAGGGGGTTCACCCAAGCCGAATCAGCCGCGAGTTATGGAATAGAAGAGCGAACACTGCGACGCTGGGAAAACAACGAGTACAATCCGCGTTGGAATGACGTGATAGGATTGCTCGAAGATGTATACTTGATGGACGTGGCAAAAGTGATCCTCGGAATGACGCACACCAAGGAACCTTAAACAGCTAGAGTAAACATCGATGAAAAATATTCCCGAACAGATCCCCAGAACATCTGGAGCTTTACCCCGCATGTTAGGCATGTTGGTATTAAAAGTATTGGGGTGGCGTATTGACGGCACCTTTCCTGCTCAGCGTAAATTTGTTGCAGCCGTCGCCCCTCATACTTCAAATTGGGATTTTTTTATCGCTATTGCCGTAAAGCTGAGTTTAGGGGTAAAGATTAAGTTTTTGGGTAAGCATAGTATTTTTATAGGTCCCCTAGGCTGGCTTTTAAAAAAGCTTGGCGGGATCCCGGTAGAGCGCAGCCATAATCACGGCATAGTTGAACAAGTTAGTGATGCATTCAAGCAATCTGATTCATTAATTTTAGGTATTGCACCTGAGGGCACACGCAAAAAAACATCGCGATGGAAAAGTGGTTTTATATACATTGCCAAATCAGCCAATGTGCCCATTGTTCCTATGGCACTGGACTATAGAACAAAGACCTTCGTGATCATGCCGCCATGCTATATCAAACATGATATCGATATAGAACTTAACAATATAATCGCTTTATTTGATAAAGAAATGGCTAAATACCCAGAGCAAGTATCGGGCAACTAACTGAGTAAATTGCCTTAACCCCAGATAAGTAAAGCTGCTCAATAACGTTATTTTGTCGCATGCGGCTCGCAGCTTTGCTAGGAATGCTTAATACTCAGTCAACCATCAATAGAAATGACTGATAAAATGAAAAACGCTTTATTGAACTCACTGACCTCACTACTATTCATCTGTGGCTATGCGCACGGACAAACCACAATCATCAATGCAAAAGCCTATATCGACGTTGAAACCGGCAAAAAATTTACTAACCCAAGCTTACTAATTGAAGACAACCGCATTGTAAGAGTTGCCAAGCAAGGTGACATAAAGTCACCTCAAGGTGCCACAATTATTGACCTAAGCGATAAAACCCTGCTGCCAGGCCTGATGGATATGCATGTGCATTTAACCAGCGACCCTGCGGACAACTTTTTGGCAGCACAAAACTACTCGATACCTAGAAAAACAGTTAAAGCAGTAAAAAATGCCCACACAACCTTAATGGCAGGCTTTACCACAGTACGTAATTTGGGTGCTCCGGGCTACAGCGTCATTGCCACTCGCGATGCTATCAACGCAGGGGAAATCGATGGACCGCGAATTTACAGTGCTGGCTATTCTATTTCCATTACCGGTGGCCATTGCGACGACAACTTCAGTGCGCCAGAAAAAAAAGCCGTATCAGGTGGTGTGGCCGACGGACCGTGGGCAGTGCGCGCCAAAGTTCGCGAAAACATTAAGTATGGCGCCAATACCATCAAAATTTGTGCAACAGGCGGGGTATTCTCAAAAGGTACTAAAGTCGGAGTACAACAATTTAGCGAACAAGAGCTCAAAGCCGCAGCAGAAGAGGCACACTTAAGAGGTTTAATCATCGCTGCTCATGCCCATGGTACCAATGGTATTAAGGCCGCAATTAGAGCTGGGATCGATAGTATAGAGCACTGTAGTTTTATGGACGATGAAGCCATAGCCCTTGCAAAACAACATGGTACTTACCTATCTTGCGATATTTACAATACGGAATATACCCTAGCATTTGGCGAAGCCAATGGCGTACCAGAAGAAAATATCAACAAAGAAAAACAAGTCTCTACAGCGCAAAGAGAAAGCTTTCGACGTGCTGTTAAAGCGGGTTTAAATATGGTCTTTGGTTCCGATGCAGCCATTTACCCTCATGGTGACAACGCCAAGCAATTCTCTCGCATGGTGCAATTTGGCATGACACCACTGCAAGCAATACAATCGGCCACAATCAACAGTGCTGCACTGTTAAAAAACCCTGAAATTGGCAAAATATCAGAAGGGTATTTAGCCGATATCATCGCTGTAGACGATGACCCACTAAATAAAATCAATACGTTAGAAAATGTCCGCTTTGTTATGAAAGACGGCAAAGTACTTAAATACACAACCCAAAACTAAGCCATTCTTACAGTGCCCCACAGACGGGGCACGAACAATTGCGCATACTTATTCAGCCGTAGCACACACTCCCGGTAGAGTAATTATTAGACGGGCAAAATAGCGCTATAAATTAGGCGTGTTTTTGCCTATATTGCTGCTATCTAACATATAGTGAGAGCACCATGAGAGAGAAAATAGAAACTAACTTCGAAAGAATGATTTATGCTGGCAGGTGGCTACTTGCGCCTTTATTTGCAGGGTTGTTTGTCGCCATTATATTGTTACTCATTAAGTTTTTTAAACTGCTCGGTGTTATGGTACTCAACACGCTCAATGCCACCAACGGGCAAATGCTGATCAATATTTTAACGTTAGTTGATACCGCTTTATTGGCCGGTTTGCTTATCATTATTATATTCAGCGGCTACGAAACATTTGTCTCAAAGTTAAATATCAACCAGCACGAGGATCGCCCGTCTTGGATGGGTAAAGTGGGCTTTTCAGGACTCAAAATAAAGTTGATCAGTGCCATTGTTGCCATATCAACCATTGAACTGTTGAAGGTTTTTATTGATTGGCGAAGCTATACAGAAGACCAACTTTTTTGGAAAGTCGCCATACACATGACGTTTGTGGTGTCTGGCATTTTGTTTTCTATTACCGACTTCATCAATAGTAAAACTCAGCACCATTAATGCATTCAAAAGTGAACCATATTTAAAGCCGCTTCTTGAATTTAAACTTCCTTAGTTTTCGCAAAACCGAGAAAGCCCGATCAAAATCGGGCTTTCTTGTTTAAGAGCATCAACGCTCTAGGTCGGCTGATTTACTTAATTCAAAGTTCCATCTTCACGCAGGGAGCCAAAACTTTATCGATAGCAAGGCAAAATTTAGTTAGTGATATGTTCTAAAAAAATTTTAACCCAACTAACATAAGTTTTAGTTCCTTAAAAATGAAAACCGAAGTAACACATTGATATTAGTTACAAACGCCAAGATCTGTCCATACTTTCCAACTATTACCTACATTAGAGTGCTGCGCTGGGTTTTTGTTTATATTCCACCAGTTGTTGCGATATTTCTTACCTTGATAAGATACTAACGTACCGCGTGATGTGTAAACTTGTGTTGCTGACCAAGGGGCAATACCCTGACAGTCACCACCAGTACTGTCATCAGAAACAGTGATAGTTTTCGCAGCGTTAGCGGTTGCAGACAGATTATCAGTCACAGTTAAAGAAACTTGGTAGCTGCCCGCTTGTGAGAATACATGCGCTGCAACGGCACCAGAGTATGCTTGACCATCTACTCGCCATTCATACGCGGTTATTTGGCCATCTGGGTCAACGCTCGTACCAGCATCAAATTGACAACTTAATGCCTCACATGATACCGAGAACGCCGCTTGGGGTAGCTGATTTTTGCTGCCACCACCACAGCCATTTGCGGTTAAATAATCTGATGCCGCTTTTGCTTGCACTAAGCCATAGCCAAACTTGTGGTCACGTCCCGCATCACCTAAATCGATTGCAGTTGCAGTGAGAGCTTGGCGGATCTCAACGTTACTACACTGGGTATGGTTGCTCCATACCAATGCTGCAACACCAGCAACATGGGGGCTTGCCATTGATGTACCCGACTTTTTATCATAATCCGAAATGGCCTCAAGCTGCACATTAACCTGTTGTTTTAATAAGCCTTTTAATGCTGCGCCCGCGTCTCCTGACATACCTAATACCGGAATAGTCACCCCATGGTTTGCATCGCCTAAAGTGCCTGAAAAGCTTGTAGCAACATTATTATAAATGACCGCAGCTACCCCGCCGCCCGCTTGACAATTTTTTGCTTTGTCGGCAAATGACGCACCACCACGTTCAATTAAGCAGATACTTGCCGGCGCTGTACATTGCGCTAATCCTTGCTCACAATCCACCAATGATGCCGTTACGTTCCCTTCAACTGAATGGGTCATACCTGAAGCCTCAAAAGCTTGACCCAATCCACTGATGCTCGCAACGATACCCGTCCCCCTTGGCACGGTTGACAAAACTTCAGTTCCTGGAGCTGAAATTTCTACTTGCGCGTTATATTGAGATGACTCGTTCTTTTGGCGTTGCTCGTCGATATTTGCAACCGACATCACATTGTCATAGCTGGCTGGATAACTCAGTGAACTATCGCCACCATTACCCGCAGCCGCTATCAACAGTACGCCTTTGTCGTATGCCGCATTTAAACGCTCCTCTAAATATTGGCTTTTACCTGCACCACCTAGACTCATGTTGATCACATTCGCGCCATTTTCAACACAATTATCGACAGCACGGCCTATTCGGGAGTTGTAGCCTTTTTTGCCATTGTCATCGAATACACGCACCGCATGAATGGCAACTTTATCGCTGGGTAACACCCCAACCACGCCTTCACTATTATTGACCGCTGCGACGGTACCCGCTACATGCGTGCCATGGCCTGAGCCATCGCGATACCACACTCCTACTTCTGCATCAGCAAAGCCGGTTGCATTTTGTGGTAAATCTGGATGACCAAGGTCGTAACCTGAATCAATAATACATACTTTCAACAGATCAGCATTCGCATCAGAGAGCAAATTTGCCTGAACCTGTGCAATACCATAAGGACTGACCTGAGCGTTAGAAAGCATTTCATACTCAAAGTCTTCTTCAATATAATCAAACTGCCCTGAGCGTTTAAGCATTTCAACTTGCTGCTGGTTAAGCGTGATTGTTGACACCTCAGCAAAAGATGTTTTTGATAACGTATCTAGCTTATTATCCTGTAATACCCTTTGTATATTATCTGCGCCAGCCAAAGTAGACTGTGCAATCGCTTTGAGGTTATTACGCTTTACGATGTATGTTTTTGAGTCACTTGCAGTTGCAGACATACTACTGGTTGCAAGTAATGAGATTGCTAACGCACTGAGGGCAAATTGTTTGTTCATTATGATTATCCTACGTTGACCTTTACTGTTGTTATTTATCGCGGTCCAATGCGTAAAAAGCTCCGATGCAGAGTTCTGCTTACAAGGCGTTAACACCCTGATAGAGGTACAAACTAAACAACCGAACAACAAAATGCAATATAAAATTAACTAAAAAAACACAAAAAAATCATCTTAGAAATTTAGAACTAAAAGTCTAAAGTGGAGAATTCAATGCCAACCTAATAGCAACAAAGAAGAGAATGTCAGCTCTACTAGCCCCTTAAAACAGTTAAAACTTGCTGGACGTTTTGACATCAACTAAACCTTAAGAAGAACGACTCTCCTTCGAGATAAAATGAGCAATACGTCACAAAAAAAAGCATTTTCTTATTCTGTAGATATCTATCACAATCTTGGTTACATATTGGTAGTTGCACAAGGTTGTGGTTCTAAAAGTGATATCAAAAATATGTACCAAACCATTGGTAAAGCAGCAAAAATTGCCAAAATTGATAAGCTCATATTGAACGGAACACAACTGACTTTAGACTACAGTGGCAGTGACGTCATAAAAGTACTTAAAATGATTGCCCGACTCTTTAATCATTTCTATATTGCTCGTGTTATCACACCCGCCGATTTCAAAAGCGATTTAATTGATGTATTTGCACAAAGACACGCTTTAAACATCAAAAGCTTTTTTAATGAGCATGATGCTTATGAGTGGCTCATTACTCAGTCTTAAAATAAAATTAATTTACATTATAGTTACAAAAAAATTCACCTCAATACTCACGTTTTTAAACAAACATAAATACCCCGCCTCATTACTATACACTTGGTCAAAATACAGCCAATCTATCAGCATGCTTTTTACTCTGACACGCTTCCACCTAGTTATGAACCTAGCTTATTATGAACCTTCACAGTGTGGGTGCTGTCACTTGTATTAATGTACCGTCCATGCTTTCAATACGCCGCTCTCAAACGCCAATCGAACAAGGTTATATTCAGTTACCTCTGATGTAACCACAAGACCTAGACACCAAAAAACAAGGGACAAACAACAACATAAAGTAAACGAAGTTTAATTAAAGAACCAATAGTAAAAAATTTGTAATAAAAAGAGATTTATATTAGTGTCGCTCTCGAGTAAATACTCGGAACGTATTTATCGATAAAAGAAGTAAAACACACGGGAGTACACATGAAAAAACTATCTCTTTGCCTAACTTTGGCAATATCAACAGCGCCTAGCTTGGCATTTACTCAGCTAGGCGGCAGTGGCGCAATGCCAATGGGCCATGAGTGGCTAACTAGAACAGCGGCGCTCGAACTACTCGATGCTGAGCATATTATCGCCCCAGATCCAAATGATCCTCGTTTAACTTGGCAAAGCGGCCTCGCAAAAAATACCGATCTTAATGGCGCTTATAGTGAGGTTTCTGAATTTATCTCGACCCCTAATAACAATAAAAATTATCAGCCTCGTTTTGATAACGTGTATGCGGCGATAGTTGGAGAACGTTGGGTTGATATTGCAGGATTTAACGTAACCAATGCCAGTGCAGATCCAACAGGCCCAAATTGTTTTAGTGCAGTATCACAAGAACCGGCTGACTTACAGCAAGATCATTTTATGCGTCGTTATGATGACATAGGTGGTCAAGGTGGTGTAGATGCCGCACGACGAGCTCAACAAAGGTTCGTTAATCACTTTGTTGACGCTGCAATGGCTGAAAACAAGCGTATCAAAGTGTGGGATGGTGGCGGCTACTCAGCACTTGCTGAAGTCGACCACAACTATTTTCTATTTGGCCGTGCAGTACACTTATTCCAAGATTCATTCAGCCCAGAGCACACTGTCAGGTTACCTACAGATAACTATGAAAAAGTTTGGCAAGTAAAAGCATACTTATGCTCAGAAGGGGCTGAGCAACATAGCCATGACACCAAAGACATTTTGAATTTCACTAGCGGTGATGTGATTTGGAAAACACATACACGCTTAGAGTCAGGATGGGATAGCTACAAAGTCAGTAGCATGAAGCCAGTTGCGTTAGTTGCCTTAGAAGCAAGTAAAGACTTATGGGCTGGCTTTATTCGTACCATGGCCACTCATCGTGAAGAACGTGAAGCGGTTGCCAAAGCAGAAGCACAACGCTTAGTTGATAACTGGCTATCTTTTGACGAACAAGCCATGCTGAACTGGTATGACAATCAACAACATCGTGATCACACCTATGTACTGGCACCAAATGAAAGCGGTGTGGGTAAAACACTCAACGAATGTATGTTGGAGCTTAATGTTGGCACCACAAGCCAAACGCAGCGAGTTGCTGAACTTGAAGCTCAGCGCAGACAATGTTTATACAACATAGAAGCCGAACCAGGTTATGAAGACTTGTATGACCCTCATATGAGCATGCCCTATAACTGGCGCTGGAAATCTCTAACTTGGCAAACACCGCCTAGCGACTGGCAAGCATCAAAGCAACCAGCGGATAAAGGCCAAACGATCACGTTTAAATCGGCTTTAAATGCGCAATCAGTCAAGTCTAATGGTGCTTTGCAAGATGGCGCAAAGTTAATTACCGCACACGGTGAAGCCCTTGAGTTTATCAAGGTGCCAACCCAAGACGGTGCGTTTTATCTAAGAAGTAAGCACCAGCCCGAGTTATTTTTTAGCTATAGCGCCAGCTCTTCAGGCTACGCCAAATTAGTCAACTCTCCACGCCAAGCAGCTTATCGACTGATTTATCAAGGGGGAGTGTGGAATATTAAAAACACCCATTGGCAACAGTACTTTTGGGCTGACGATAGCAACATCTATTTAAATCGTCACGGCGACCCACAACGTACGTCAGCAAAGTGGATTATTGAATAGTATGTGCTCCAAGAGTCAGTGACGTCTTCACTGACTCTTAATTTGCTTGTTAGCTTTCTTTTGGCGTTAGTAAACAATGCATAAACACAACTATGTTATCTGCATCAATAATTGAAAGAGGGACTAAACTTGTTTTGTTCAGTGCTTGAAGTTGCTCTTTTGACATTGTATTCAAATTTGAAGTTATCAAGTTAACAAGTGTTGATTTATCAGCCCCTAACTGTTGCTCTGTTAAGGCATTCAGCTGTGTTCTTATCAACTGTCCTAACTGGGCTTTTGTTGACGTTGTTGCTTGCGCTTGTGTAATTGAAATGAAATTACTCACAATAAACGCGGCCAGTCTTTGCTGAGCAAGATTAACCCCATTGCTGTTGCACTGCTGAGGTGACGCTTTGAGCGTATCAAGAAAATGAAACATCTCTAAGTTAATCGCTTTTAGCTGAGTTTGAGTCAGCAGGTGCTGACACACTTTTTGATCAGGTTTTATACTACATTGCGTTAGTTTGACCTTTTGTTGCTCGTCCAGTAATGCCTCCAAAAAGGCGAGCAATTTAACCCCAGCGTTTACCACTGAAGTGCTGTCTAGCTCCGGCTTTTCACTTTGGGCTAATTGTATCAACTTCGCCACAGTGTGATGAATATCTCTCAAAATAGTACTTAATGTTTGATAGTGCCGAGTTTGTTCATGCTTTTTATAGGCACTAATTAACGTCGAGGCGATAGTATTGCCAACCGTTTTGTTTGTATAAGCTTCTAACTTAAAATCTAGGGGTAAAACGGCGTCCAAACTACCTTTGTATCCAAGCTTTGTCAGTAACAAACGAGCATGAGAAATAACATTTAATATTTGTTCATTTGTTAACATATAAGGGCAAGGATCTTTCTCAGCATCACACGATTTATCGCTAATAACCTGAGCCAGAGAATTCTCAAAAATATGGGCTGAGATCTCGAATTGGTCTAGTAAACTCTGTTTATTTTTAGCTGAGTAAAGCGCCATGGATGACAGTGGCGCTTTGAGGTTATCAAGCGTGGTGGCTTGATAATAGGACTCTGTAAGCTTTTCAATATCTTTTTGTAGTTGTTCTGCGTTTTTAGGTAGGCTACCCGAAAGTTCATTAAGCAGTTCATTTAAAGTTTGAGACTTATCTAATGTACGAGGAGAAAAACCTGATTGAACTTGCAGTGTCATATACGTATTGTCACGATAGTCTTTATAGCCATGTGTCTTGCCATCACTTGAACGAGTGCATGGGCTGTAATCTATAGTTTCCGTAGCTTTCTTTTTCTCTACATCACGGTATTGGGCTAAATTGGCATCTTTGTTGGAGCACTTTTTCACAAGTCTCCCAGTTAAACTATCAAACTTGAGCTCATCCCATATTTGCTTCTCCTGCTCAAGCTCTATGGTTTTTTTCTTTACAAAAGCAAAATTGCCTGCCGATATTGTTGGAAATGCATAGCCCTTATCTGCTCCATCAGGCATCATTGTAAAAGTATACCTAAATATCACATCATCGCCGCCGCCACTGAGTAAGCTTGAGCCTAAGCCATCCAATACCGACAATACATTACTCGCGGGCGCAAATTTCTGCTTACCTATTTCCGCAAGCTTCGTCAGTAAGGCTTTTTGCTCTTCGGTCATGTTATCCAACTCTATAATCGCAAGTTGGATAATCAATGGCCCGCCTTGATACTCAATCGGTCCATACACGGGTAGATAAGAAAAATTCAAATATTGTTTAGCCTTTACGCCATTAGAAAAATAGACCACCCTACCCTTAGCATCGGAACTTGGTCCAAATTCCAAGCCACACCCTTTAATACCTTGCTCACAGACGTTTGCAATAACCGCTACTTCAGCATTGGTTGCGACGCCACGTATGGTCTCCATGGTTGACTTAGATTCAGTTGCATCTTGAATAAACGCTTGCATTAAATGCACCGAAATCGATTCTCCCTTCCTAATCATTGGAACATCGGTGTACTTGCGATGTAGAGATTCATAACAATTGCGCGAAAACCCATCACGAGTATGTAAAGATTGCTGGTATAGCTTTTCACTACACGCGCCTTCATGTAACGAAACAGTAGCAAGGCCGCTGACTGTGCGTACGTAATCAACCTCCCCTTCGTCAATAGTTTTACATGAACTGAGCACTAAGATGATTAAAAATACAAAGCCTTGGCAATATGTCTGGTACATACAAAATATCCTTTTACAAGCGGCTACTTTTGAAAGCCATCAAAATATAAACAAATTAATAATAGAGCATTTTTTGATCAGCCTGAGTTACTTGTCAACAGAACAATACAAACTCAGATACTTCTAGCACCCGCCAATAAAATTAACCCAAAATTAACTTAAAAACTAACCATTGCATTAACCAGAATATAATGACAACCAAAAGAACACAAAACAAAATTAAAAACAACAACTTAAAATAAGACTGGCAATTTATTAATCCCATTATTTGCAAACAAAAAATTAACAATGTAACTTAATCTGTGAGGACCACTCCATCTCAAAGGAAACTAACATGATAAAAATAACCAGAAGGATTGCTTTGCTTGCCAGCCTATGCGTATTAACACACCATGCGGTTGCCATTGAAGCCTCTTCCAAAAACCGTAACCTTGATAGTTTGGACGACAAACTCGCCCAACTCATCGCACAACATGAACTCACCGGCGATCTCACCACGGGGGTGAATATTCCCGCTGTGGATGACCCAGAAGTAAAACTCGGCAAACTGCTGTTTTTTTCTAAAGCACTCAGTGGTAATAAAGATGTGGCATGTGCCAGCTGTCATCACCCGTATTTAGGCGGTGGTGATGCGCTGGCTTTGCCTGTTGGTACGCTCGCAAAAGATGCCAATGTTATTGGCCCAGGAAGAGAGACCATTACTGGGCAGCTTTATGTGCCTCGTAACTCTCCTACTATTTTTAACGCTTGGACAGAGAAGCGCAGCTTATTTCGCGATGCTAGAGTTGAGTTTTTAGATTGGTTAGCGCCAGAAAAAGGGATCAGCACACCTGATGTGCCTTACGGTGAAGCCGACCCACAGGCAGGGTCAAGTCTACTTGCAGCACAATCACGCTTTCCTGTGATCACACCAGGTGAGATGCGTGGTTTTGACTTTATGGTTAACCAACCGAACGAAGCTGTTAGAGCACATCTTGCCGCACGTATTGGTAACTATGGCAGCGCACAAGGTGAGTTATTTAAAAATAACTGGCGAGCACTGTTCGAACAAGTTTATGGCAACAACCAAAACTCACAAGAAGTGGTCACTTATAGCAACATCATGAAAGCCATTGCGGCGTATCAAAAATCGATGAACTTCACTAATAACCCTTGGTTTAAGTATATTAAAGGGGATAAGTCGGCAATGACTGAATCGCAAAAGCGGGGGGCATATTTATACCTATACTTACCGCCACCGCCGTCTGATGGTGGATCCCCGCCTGACTTTATCCCCACACAATGTATTGGTTGCCACAATACAGATAGTTTTACGCAAACGAAGGTATCTAACTATCATAGATTGGCATTTCCACAAATTGGTCCTGGTACTGGGGCTGGCATCACCAAAACCAATGACCTTGGGCGCATGCACCGTAACAACAGCGAAGCAGATATGTTTAGTTTCCGCTCAGGTACGCTACTCAATATTGAAGTGACCGCACCATATGGTCATGCAGGTAATTACGATACGCTTGAGCAAGTCATGGAGCATTACAATGACTATCGAGCAACCTTGCGTGATTATTTTGATAACAAACGCTGGTGTGAACAAGCTCAGTTTAAACACGCAGCTGATTGCCAAGCGTTATTCATCGATGCAGAAATTAACACTGAAGCGGCAGCCAAAATAGTAGATGATGAAATTGCAGACGGTGCACCAGTACTAGTGCCATTGGAGCTCACCGAGCAAGAGTTAGCCGATATAGTTAACTTTATGAAAGCACTCACCGACCCATGTGTAAAAGATGCCGCTTGTTTGCAGGCGTGGCTACCACAGCCTGAAGAAGGTGATCCAGATGGATTGCAACTTAGAGCTGTTACAGATTTAGACGTACCACTGTATTTGCCAACGAACTGTCAAGATGGAGATACCGTCAGCTCAGGCGATAAGCTCAAACTTGACCAAGGTGAATGCATTAGTGGTAAAGCACAGTATTTCAAAGTAAAAGTAGATAAAGATAATACCACCTTGTATTTCAGCACGCGTGATGCACAAGCTACAACTCGGCTATTTTATAACAAGTCGCATTGGGCAGACCCCATCAATGCACAAGTAAGTTCAAAAACGGTTAAAAATGAGCAAGTACTGCGTGTTACGGTTAATAAAGGCGTCCATTATTTAAGCGTGATAGATACACATCCGTTTGAAGGTATGATGATAGCAACTAGCGTTGATAGTGCCCAGCACGAGGGCTCAGAGCAACCTAAGCCAATCGCAAACCAATGTTTAAATGCGCCGAGTGTTCATTACGGCCAACTGTTTGATGAACAGCCCGTATGTATAGGCTCTGCAGAAGCACACTTTTATATCAAAGTCAGTGAACCTAATAGCCAAATTGAGATCCGGACCCAGCACGGCATTGGCAACGGTGATGTATTCACGGGTCAATTTTGGCCTTCCCGACACTTTTATGAGTTTACTTCACAACAAAACGCAAATAACGAATACCTTCGTTTAGACGGCCTACAACCGGGTTGGTACTTTATCAGTGTACTAGGTGATGGCAGTAATCAAGGTGCAACCATAGAAGTAGATATTAAATAGCCGCAACCAAGTAGTTATAACTTAGCACCTTAAAAACTAGGTTATCCATTCTCTGCATGACCAGCCTAGGCTATCATGCAGAGCATATTTTTATAACAATCCGCTTTATAACCTAGCGCTGCAACACGCTTTTTGAGGATAATTTTATGACTATTACACGCCAACACACCAATCAACGCATGAGCCGAATCGTCACTCACAACAATACCGTATACCTATGCGGACAGGTATGCAGCGATGCTACACAAGGGATCACCGAGCAAACTCAAACCATGCTTGCAAAGGTAGATGACCTACTCGCTCAGGCAAATAGTGATAAATACCATTTGCTTAGCGCCACAGTGTATATCAGCGACATGCAATACTTTGCGCAAATGAACGAAGTTTGGGATGCGTGGGTGCCAGAAGGTCATGCCCCTGCCCGCGCTTGCGTGCAAGCAGCTATGGCACGCCCCGAATTACTTGTTGAAGTATCGGTCGTTGCCGCTGTAAAAAATAGCTAACAAACAAAGGCCCACCACGGAGTGGCCACTCCTTGGTGGGCACTTCTCCAAACGAAGCCTTGCAAAGTAGTTAAAACTTTCCCAGCCTATTGTCTCTTTGCGCAAAACTCGCTTATCGCAAATATTAGCCAACCCGCTTTTGATTGGCTAAATGTATAAGCAGATTAACCAGCTTAGAGTACCTATCACATGATCATCAGAGCCGCCTCTTTAGACGACCTACCAAATATATCGCAATTGCATGCAGTGAGTTGGCAAGAAAATTACCAAGACGCGCTATCAAGTGAGTATTTAGCCAACCAAGTGTTTGTAGAACGAGCCGCTCTTTGGCAAGGCCGACTGAGCGCACCTTTAGCCAATCAACTGGTATTAGTGGCTGAAATTGAAGGAGAGTTTTGTGGTTTTATTTGCGTATTTGGCGCACACCATGACACCTACGGCACCATCATCGATAACTTACACGTAAAATCAGCGGCAAAAGGGCAAGGCGTTGGCTCCAAGCTACTAACCGCAGCATTTAATTGGGCACACCAACACTACCCGCAGCACAATATTTACTTAGAAGTTTTAGCCTGCAACCCCAAAGCAATCGCGTTCTACCAGTTTAAAGGCGGTCAAAATATTGCCTCTGGCTATTGGCATACCCCATGTGGCAACCAAGTAGAAGAGTATGTATACAGCTGGCCTGCAAAGCGCCCCCCTGCTAGTTAATGGGGGTGTTGTCGGCAGTTTGACTCCCGAGTGGTATAACGCGGTAAGTCAGTTGTTTTTGTCGGATGGCGGCGCTGCGCGCCTTATGCCGACCTACATAAAAGGTAGGTTGGAAAAGCCGAAGGCGCCTTCCGACATGGTATTTTTATAGTGAATATAAGACGAGCAACTCCTATGAAAAATTCGAATACATCGACGCAGCTCATTTCGACACGGTAGATAAGTAGTACCTGCAAAATGACAATTCAAATTTAACAAGACGAAGCGAACCATGCATTGACTCATGGGACATCTGCATTGCTGACTCATGGGACATCCACTTTAAAAATGCATTGACTCATGGGACATCCACTTTAAAAAGACATAAGAAAGAACCTTCAACAAGCTATCAATGATAAAACAACTGACTTTGTCACTAGATATTATCAACATGACTCATGGGACATCCACTTTAAAAAGGCATAAGAAAGAACTGTCCACTTCCCTTAACATGAGACATGTTTAATTAGAGTTTTCTGTAATATCACAAACAGGAGACAACGATGAAAAAGTCACGTTTTACAGAATCTCAGATCATAGCTGTGCTCAAAGAAACCGATGCAGGTATGAAGGTTGAAGAAGTGTGCCGCAAGCATGGGATCAGCAGTGCAACGTATTACAACTGGAAAGCCAAATATGGCGGGATGGAAGCGTCAGATGTTAAGCGCTTGAAAGAGCTTGAAGAAGAAAATGCCAAGCTCAAAAAGATGTACGCCGACGTCAGCCTAGAAAACCATGCGATAAAGGAGTTATTCGCAAAAAAGGGTTGGTGACAGCGCAGAAGCGAAGTTGCGCCAGCATACTGGTTCAAGCGGGTATAAGTATTTTAAAAGCGTGCAAGTTTGTCGGTATTGGTCGCGCTACCTACTACCGCCCAGAACGAGACTGGCGAAAGGCTGACGCAGCTGTCATTGATGCCATCAATGCAGGATTAAAAAAGTCTCCCAGAGCAGGGTTCTGGAAATGCTATGGGCGTCTTCGTTTTAAAGGTTATCCGTTTAACCATAAGCGCGTTTATCGGGTGTATTGCCAAATGGGTTTGAACTTAAAGCGCAGAGTGAAACGCGTGTTGCCAAAACGAGTTGCACAGCCATTAGATGTTGTCGCTCAAGCTAATCATCAATGGGCCTTAGATTTTATGCATGATTCTTTATACTGCGGAAAACGATTCAGGACGCTCAATATTGTTGATGAAGGCACTCGTGAGTGCTTAGCTGTTGAAGTAGATACCTCATTACCAGCGGAACGAGTTGTTCGAACGCTTGAACAACTCAAAGCAGAGCGCGGTTTACCGAAACAAATTCGAGTAGATAACGGGCCTGAATTAATCTCAGCACGTTTAACTGATTGGTGCGAAGCGCATAACATCAAATTAGTTTATATCCAGCCAGGGAAGCCACAGCAAAACGGGTTTGTTGAGCGGTTTAATGGCTCATTTAGACGAGAATTTTTAGATGCTTACTTGTTTGAAAGTATCAATCAGGTAAAAGAAATGGTGTGGTTCTGGCGATTGGATTATAACGAAGAACGAACACATGAAAGTCTTGGTGATCTGCCACCCGCAGCTTACCGAGCAAAGTTGGAAAACTCTAGTTTACAGGTGTCTCACTAACGGGGGAGTGGACAATAAAGCCTAAAAAGGCTAGCAGATGTATGCCTATTAACAATGCAAAACCAGCACCAAAAGCTGAAAACGCTCCTGCATTTCCAGAGTTTTCGTCTATTGAGCCAAGTAAGCCTGCTGCAATAAGTATTGCTCCTACGAATGCAACACAGCTAAGTGCCAAAAATGTTAGATATAGTAGCCTGACCATCCGTGCTTTATAACGCTTGCCGTAAACGGCACAAAACAGCAGGCTAAAATTAGCGACGAAGGAGCACAAGCCTGCTGTTTTGTGTCCTTGGTTTAACGGCCTTGTTAGGTGCGATTTTGATCAATATCGTGACCACAGTTATAACAATTTGAAGATGGTAAGCGATATTTGTAAAAACCTTGCATTACTTGATTTCTATGACACTTTTGGCAGGTATAACTTAAAGCTTTAATTACTAATAGAACACCAAGAACCATGCTACCGATATAAAACGGGTTAACAAAGAAGTCATCAACGGCTGTATGTTGGAATTGGTAGCCTATGATGCATAAGATTAACAAAACCAAATATATTTTAAACTGAACACTACGCTTCAATTTAACCTCTCTTTCACCGGAGCACCTAGACATAATGACTCCCACACGGTGCTAGCCTCCGCATTTTCGTGGGTTAGCTTAAAGCCAGAGCCATAATTAGTTTGTCAAATAACTAAATAGCAGAGGCTAGCATGACTAAACATAACATACTTTTCATTGGCTTAGATACTCATAAAGAGTTCATTGAAGTTGCCTACATCGAAGATAACCGCGGCGCACAACCCATTCATTTCGGTCGCATTTCTTCTGCTAAAGTCGCTATTAAAAAGCTTATCAGGCAATTTGAATCTAAATACCCAAACGCAACTCTGCATTTCGTTTATGAAGCTGGCCCTTGTGGTTACTGGATTTATCGCTTAATCACTTCTCTTGGGCATTGTTGTTACGTTGTTGCACCTTCGCTTATTCCTAAAAAACCTGGCGAGCGTGTAAAAACTGACAAGCGTGACGCACTTAAACTGGCTAAATTACTTAAGTCTGAAGACTTAACTCCTATTTATGTGCCTGAGCCAGAAGATGAAGCTATTCGTGATTTATCTCGTGCTCGAGAAGTCGCGATGAAAGACTTAAAAGATGCGAAGTACCAGCTAAAAGCACTGCTTCTTCGCAACAATATTAACTACGCAGGCACTGCAAACTGGTCTCTTAAACACTTACGTTGGCTCACTGAACTGGTGTTGCCACACCCCGCACAACAAATCGTTTTACAAGAGTTTATTCAAACTATAAACGAGCGAACTGCACGATTAGAGCGACTCGACAATGAACTCTCTCACCATGTTTGTCAATGGCGATACTACCCTGTTGTTAAAGCCATTCAGGCTATGCGCGGCGTTCGCTTACTCGTGGCCGCTGGCGTTGTGGCTGAGCTTGGCGATTTAACCCGTTTCGACCATCCGCGTAAATTGATGAGTTACCTTGGCCTTGTACCAAGTGAGCACTCGAGCGGTGGTAAAAGGCACATTGGCGCAATTACTAGATGTGGCAATGGTCGCGCAAGGCGCTTATTGGTCGAAGGTGCTCATAGTTACCGTCATGCAGCCAACATATCGACCGAGTTACAAAAACGACAAGAAGGTTTACCAAAACAGATTGTTGATATCGCATGGAAAGCACAATTAAGACTGTGTAAACGTTATAAAAAGCTCATTAATAAAGGCAAGCATTACAACTTGGTTGTCACCGCCATTGCCCGTGAAATGATTGCTTATATCTGGGCAATCGCTAAACAGATTGTACTCTCACCGATAAATCATAAATTACGATTATCAAGAGTACCTGCTTAATATGAACGAATTAGAGTTAATGCATTGGGTCAAGCATCGGGTGTGGCACAACCACCGACGGCGTTAGGATGGCAATGTTGTTACCGCGACATTGAACCACGAACATAGACTGAAGATAGGTGCCACGTCGAGCTAAGTAAGGTCTGCTCTGTTACTAGAAATAGTAATAACCAACGAATACCAGCATGAAAACCGACGAAATTACTTGCTTCATCCTATGCGTTAACTCTCTCTAATTCGAGTTAAGAAATTATGGCTTATAGTTAGGCAAGGCTCAGTGTGTTTAACTTGACAGTGGGAGTCATACCAACGCCGCCTTAAGCGGTGAGTGGCAGTTGGCTAAAATGTGAAGCGAAGCGGAATCGAGCCAACTGTTACGAATCCAACTTTAAGGCTTTGTTAACTGGACTATTTTAAGAATCTTATTCTTTCGTCCATCTAGTACATAATCGATTGAAACACACTGGCCGTTTTTTATGAAATTATCTTTATGTAACTTTCCATGAAAATAAGGGCCGACATCATAATTGCTAAAAGTAAATTCAACATCATCAATACTGAATGACTCAATTAAGGTGCCATGTTTAGGTGTTTGTTTTTCATAGTTGCTAATACAACCTTGAACTTGCTTAAACTCTTTACTTTCAATGATATTACTTACTTCAACTTTATCAGAGTAATTAAATATTTCACTAATAGTAGCCAACAGACATATACCCACAAAACCTCTAACCAAGCTTACTCTTTTTATTTTTGTTATATCAGCGGCTACTTGAGATACAACTGGAAACTTAAGGACCAAAAACAGTAATACAAAAAAAGGGATTAGGCTTAAGAAATGGTCAATACTTGTGTTTATTGTTGGTTCAAAATATACACTCAATTGTCACGAGTCCAGTTAACGCCCTAATAATGGGCAAAAAATTGTTTGCTAAAATGTTGAGGAACGAAAACAGCAAACTGTTTTTTTGTCCTTGTTTATTAGCTTGTTATATGCCATTACAGCGTTTCTATCAACTCAAATTTGCTTCTTAACTTAGTATCCAACAAAGCAAATATATTGTCAGTTTTAGAGTCGTAGCTAATTTGCAACTTTGATAATTCTTCGATGTCCTCATCATATAGAGGTACAACGAATTCCATTGAACAGTAACCACTGTCATTCGAAAACTCTCCTGAACCTACGATAAAATTTTCATAGTCCATTTTTCCCGAGTTAACCAATGGAATCAGCTCGTCAAAAATAAACTCTGAAACACTGACATTCTTTGAGTAGTCCTTCCAACCACATTTTGGTACTAAATGATGAGTTGGCAACTGAGCCTCCTTGGCATATAACGCCCGCATATGCGGAACAAAATGCTTGACTATAATTGGTGAGGTACGAACCAAGCCAAGCTTTTTGGTTCCGCTCATAATGCGCTTGTTATGTTTTTGAGCTCAATAACATTTTTGCTACAGCCAACCTAATTTGCTGAATTTTACTCAGCCCCTGTTTGTATTCGGGAAGAGTAAAAGTTTCGATAGTTGGGTTTTCCAAATCATCTGAGTCGATCTCAACTTGCCCGATTAGTCGGTTCTCTATTAATAGCAGGTATACTTCGCTGGTCTCATCAGGAAATCCTCTTAGAACTATAACTTCCTGAGGGTTGATGCCTAACTCAGAAAGCAGTTGTCGCAAGTAATACGCTTTCGAATTAGTAAATGTACTTGAAGTTAATGCTACTAACTCTGCTTCAATATCCTTTTCTGTTTTCGAACCAACTAAATTCAACTACCAATCCTCAGAAAAACATAACGCCAAGCTAAGCGGAAAAATACTGTTGGCTAAAATGCGCGAGGCACGAGCAGCAGCCAACTGTAATTTTTCCGTTTAAGCGCCTTGTTATATGTTGTTAACTATGCTGATAAATCAAACGTAACACAGCCCTGACCAGCAGCGGCGATCCTAACTAAATCTGCGGTTGATTTAGAGTTAGCTCCAACTATTGTAATTTGAGCCCCTTTGCCTGAAGCTGCAGCACAAATTCTAACAAGATCTGCGGTTGATTTACCCGATGATAACGTCATTCCGCCACCTGCGGCTGCAATGCGTACCAAATCTGCGGTTGATTTACTCATATTTAAATCCTTCTTTGATGATTGAAAACATATAACGCCTTACTCACCGGAAAAATACGAGTGTAGCGAGTATTTTGTCCGGTGCAGTTAATTGTTAGGGCTTTCTGATTTGAAATATTCAACCAATTGATTGTATTCGGCTTTATCGGTTTTCTCAGATTTAATGAACCAATCATTGGCTAGAGAATCATTCTTTTCTAGAGATCGAATTTTAGCGATAAAGAACTGCAATGCTGCCTCGCTATTCGAGTTAATTCGCGGTGCTACCTTCAAGGTTTTCTCCAGAAAGTCTCCGTATTTGGGTATTTTAGTTTTATCTACCTCAGACTTGGCCATTGAGTAAATAAAAGGGCCTTGATTGTAATAGTAGATTTTATCATTGCTTACATAATATTGAGCAATCTCAGGTAAGCCTACAACCGCAGCAGCTATTGCCAGATTAACACCTTGCTCGCTTCTTGAACTTAAAACGTTTGTAGTTAGTGCTAAGGAAACCGTTACAGCTGCCATTATTGCTGGTGTAACTATTCCGCTTGCGATTGAAAAGTAGCCTTTATCTGCCTTCTCTCCTTCTTCGATTAATTTGAAGTTATCAGGGGAGCGAACAGTTATTTCTGGTTTATTGGGAATTGAGTATTTCCCCTCCAAGATTAAGGTGATTGACAAGTAGTCCTTGAATTTTAAGAAGGGTATCTTAATTTCCAAAGTATCTTCACTCTCTATCACCTCATAATCCATCCCTGTAACTGTTTTTACTCCACCGTTTTTAATCTCAGAGCCTCTTGCTCTAAGTTTTACTACAATGTCTTTAACAGTTTTTGCAGACGGATTTGAGATCTCAATGATATTTGCGCCTATTTTCTTGTCATCTAAGTCGATAGGGATAGATTCCTTGATGGAATATTTGAGCTTTGGTCTTACCCGTTTGAAGTACTCCAGTAAGACTCCTGCTAACACCGTTACCAAAAGAGTGATAAAAGCAGTAATTGCTATAGATCCGATATTTTCCATTTACTCTATTTCTCTCAGTTTTGGTGCCCTAACGCTTGCCTAACCGGCGTAAAATAGCAGGCTAAAATTAGCGACGAAGGAGCGCAGCCTGCTGTTTTGCGTCCTTTGGTTTAGGCACTTGTTATATTTCAATTGCTTGAGCGATGAATTTTACTTGATTTCGAGGTATCACTATTTGTTGATACCCAGCACCAGCAGCCACTTTCTCTGACATAAGTATATGGTCGAACGGAGCTACAACTTCAAACCAGTCGTTAGAAACTGAAACGAAAGAGTCAAATTCAAACTTTGACAGATCAACAATTTCACCAGTAATCCAATCTATTGCATTTTCGGCAGTACAGATAACTTCGTGAGTAGCAGTTGCTTTATGGAAGAATACTCGACTATATTCAGCTGCCTCATAATCACTACCATTCCCGTAAATTGTTAGTGACTCTTGAGAAGAGCATACGGTGCGCTCAACTAATAACTCCCAGTTTGCTTGAGCCCAATCATCAAAGAAATCAGTAAAAGGAACTAGAAACTCTCCACTTTGTTCCGTTTCTAGTTTATGCAACTCGTATGCTCTCGAAACTAAGCTGAAGTTTTGATTTAAGAACTTAATAAAGCTATCAATGCTTGTATTTAGTAGCTCAATATTCATTATTTACTCTTAAGTACCCTTGAAATATAACAGTGTATTAGCGTGAATTCGCGTTAATGTCTTACCCACTATCACTACATCACACCAAATAACAAATTTAATTACGCCGAATATTAGCATGTTAAACTCTATTTTGTCCTCAAAAAACCAACAACCACTCTAGAACAAAACGAGAATCTACTTAAACGAGAATGAGTCAATTTATCTTAAAGTTCAAATCTAATTAGAATCAATTAGATAGGCCACCTTTCGAGTCTTCGGTCGTAAAATCGAAACAAAAATTAACGGGGTCTCTAGTTGCAAAATTTAATGCCTTAAATTATACCTGTATAAAACCACAGTAAATGGATTTACTATGAACAAGTCACCTTTTTTGGAATCGGTACGCATTGAGCTTAGAACTCGTCGCTATAGTTTGAAAACTGAAAAAGCTTATCTGCATTGGATAAAACGGTTTATTTTGTTTAACGATAAGCGCCACCCAGAAGGAATGGGTAATGTTGAGATTGAGCGCTTTCTTAATCATTTAGCTTGCAACAGGCTGGTAAGTGCTGCAACGCAAAACCTTGCGCTATGCGCCATCATATTTTTATATCGCTATAAGAAATTAAAGGTTTAAATTACGCTTCTAGCCAAGTAGAAAAAGCATTGCCTACCGTACTCACGCATGATGAAGCGATAAAAACAATTAGTCATTTACATGGCAAGAAAACTCATGGGACATCCACTTTAAAAAGACATAAGAAAGAACCTTCAATCTCTATTTGGTGGTGTTAGAATGCAGTGCAAAGTTCATAATGCAGGCTGTTTTTTACTTCTCACTGATTTGACCATCAAAGGTTGCCTTTGTTTTCATAAGTACTTTATAAAGGTAATCTTTGCATACCTTCACTCGCGCAGTATCTCGCAAATCTGCATGGCTGAGCACCCAAATCCCCCACTTTGACTCTGGCAGCTGAGCATCTAACTTCTGCACATGCGTATGGGGGTGACTGCGTACCACATAGTGAGGCAAACGCGCATACCCCACATTTGCTTCAACCGCTTTATACATTCCATATAAATCATCAAACCTGGCAACGATTCTTGGATTATGAAGATGCTCTGTTGCCCAAATAGGTGGTGTTACCTCGTTAGACCAACATACAATCGGCGTGTAACCACACGTTTCAACTTCACCGCGATAAATCCCATTGTTTAATTTGGCAACTTCACGACCAATCAAATATTCAGGTGGCGCAGGCGTAAACCTTACCGCTATATCAGCTTCTCTCGCTGCGAGGTTTTTAACCCCTTTTGAAACGATAAAATTCAATATGATATTTGGGTAATCACGTTGAAACTTTGCCAATGGCTTAGCCAGACACATTTCATATAAATCATGAGGCAAGGTAATGGTTATTTCACCACTTAACTGTTGATCTCGCCCTTGCAGCAAACGCGCTATTTGCTGGTTTTTTTGCTCCAATTCTTTCGCTATTTCGATGATATCATTGCCAGCCGAGCTGATCTGATAACCGGTGTTTGAGCGCTCAAATAAAGTGACTCCTTGCTCTTTTTCAAATGCTTGGATACGTCTTGCAACAGTCGTATGGTTAACGTTCAGTTTTGTCGCTGCAAGGCTAACACTGCCGCATCGCGCTACTTCTAAAAAAAATCTCACGTCATCCCAATTATACATCGACATTGTCTCTCACTTGCCTGGGTTATATTTGCTCTGTAGCTGGGTCAATTGTTAACACTATTTTTCCCACAGCCCGAAAACTTCTGCTACGCGACAGCGCTTCACGTATCTGCGTTAAAGGGTAAACTCTATCAATTTTAGGGACCAATTTGGCTTGCTCGATCAGCGTAGTAATATGATTTAACCGCCTTGAAGATGCCGAGACAATCACACAAAAGTATCTGCGCTTGGATATTCCTAGCTTGGCACCTAGATATGAAACCGCACTATATAAAAATGTTTTAGCCTCAGGGATCGCATTCACAAACCGGCCCTTGCGCGCTAAAAATCGTTTAAGGGTTGAAACCGAGTAGATGGCCACGGTGTTAAGTACCACATCAAAGGTTTGCGAACACTCCTCAAGTGCCCCCTCATCATAAGCTATCGTTTGTTTTGCCCCTAGACTTTGACATATTGCCTCATTTTTCTTGCTACATACAGCAGTAACGTGTGCCCCAAATGCCACAGCGATTTGTATTGCAAAACTCCCTAACCCGCCACTGCCCCCAATAACCAATACCTTCTCATTGGGTCTCACTCTCGCAAGCTCTGATAACGATTGCCATGCTGTAAGCGCACACAATGGCGTTGCAGCCCCTTGTTCAAACGTAATAGTGTCGGGCATTTTTGCTATGTATTGCTCCTTTACAGCAACAAACTCTGCAAATGCACCCAACCCGTGTGAAGGGTCTTTCATACCATATACTCGGTCCCCCACCTGAAACCGCCTAACATGCTCCCCCTTTGCTACCACCACGCCGGCAAAGTCACTCCCCAGAATAAAGGGTAAACGCGGTACACTCCACGGTAATTGATATTTACCATCGCGGATCAGCCAATCTCTTGGATTGATACTTGCCGCTCGATTTTCAATTAGCACCTCTGAAGCCTTTAATTTAGGCCGTTGACATTGCCCTATTTGTATCACTTCATTACCACCAAAAGTACTTTGATATACCGCTTTCATACAGTGCTCCTCATCTGCTGCGCAAAAGTGTATCGCAAATTAAAATTTTGCCATTTACCAATTGACGCAGATGGCATCTGCAATAATGCACACACCTCAAAGCATGTTTGTTGATACACTAAAAATTGATTTAAACGCAGGCTTATTTAAGATTTTGTTCAACATCTGTGCTCTGTTTATCGTGATCGCACCGCCGAACATAGACAGAACTCGTTTATTCTAAGCAGATAGTTTGGAGCCAATGTATAAAAAATAGAGCAATAACATGACCACAACTAATGAATCTTTTGAATCGCGCCTATGGCGTTGGGGTGCCAATTTATTTCCTGCCTATCGACGAAGTGGGGGCAAGGTGACGTTTGTTGCTGCTAACTTTCAAGAGGTACATGTTTCAATTAAAAACACTTGGCGCACTAAAAATCATCTGGGACTAACCTGGGGTGGCAGCATATACGCTGCAGTTGACCCCATTTTTGGGGTGATGCTACACAAGCTGCTAGGCAATCAATGGTATGTGGTTGATAGTCAAGCAACTATTCACTTCTTAAAAGGGCTAAAAACACATGCTAACGCACAGTTTGTGATCACCAACCACGAGCTACTGAAAATAAAGCAAAGCTTAGCGCAATCAAATAAGGCTGAGCATGAGTTTATTGTAAACATTATTGCTAATGGACAAGTTCACGTAAAATGCACTAAAAAGGTGGCGATTAGGCCCAAAAGAGTACACTCTGATGAGCCTAGCAAATAATGACTACTCGACGTAATAACGTCTCAAAATAAGGGTGTTCGACACTGAAGATTCAAAAAATTGCGACTTAGCATTTAGATATCTAGCATCATTAAAAAACTCATCAGCCACTTGTTCATTTTCAAAGTTAATCGTAAAGACGCGATTGATCTGTTGGTCAATTTGCGCAGATAATACCTGTGAAACCTCAAAATCAGCGCTAAAAAAACCGCCTTTATCATTTAAAATAGGTGCCATTGCCGCTCTATAGCGGCTGTATTGTGCTTGGTCGCTCACTTGAAGCGCCACTAACATTTCAAATCTCATTTATATCCTTTTCTATAGTATTGTGCGCATTTAGGCAGCTCAAACACGATATAAACAAACCGACTCATTGCTGATGAAGTTAACTCAAACAGTATGACTGTTGCGCTGCGGTTTCAAATAATCCAGAGAATCTAAATTAACCTCAACTCGGGATAAGCAACCTAAATGATTGATTAATTGGGCAACAGTATAAGGAGGTTGCGAGTCACTTATGAATAACCAACAATGCACACTGGTTCTGCATATTTGCAAACCAACTATGGTCCAGCGCCACAGTTCCTATCTTTTATTTACAGCTCATACTGCGTCTCGGTAAGAATATTTAACCCAAACTAATAGCAA
This sequence comes from Pseudoalteromonas sp. A25, assembly GCF_009176705.1. Classification (NCBI taxonomy): domain Bacteria; kingdom Pseudomonadati; phylum Pseudomonadota; class Gammaproteobacteria; order Alteromonadales; family Pseudoalteromonadaceae; genus Pseudoalteromonas; species Pseudoalteromonas sp. A25. The sequence continues at coordinate 2,971,500 of NZ_AP021846.1, forward strand.
CGAGCATATGCCATCTATACTTAAAGCTATCTCTGTTATCACTGCATTATCCACATTGAAACGATTGTATTACTCGCTATGGGCTTGGTTATCACTGTTGCTTTTAAGTATGTCGTTTGCATCTGCTCAAAACGCTTCGCTAACGCCGATTACTTTATCTACTACTAACGACCCAAGAACGCCCTTATATCAACAAGCTACTCAAGTGCTCAAGGTCGCTTTCGCAGAGCTAGGTTATGCCTTGCACGTTGTAACACTGCCAAATAAACGCAGTTTAAGCTGGGCAAATACAGGGAAAGTTGACGGTGAGTTATTTCGTATCAGCGATTTAGACTTGAGTTCACTGAAAAACTTAGAGCAAGTTGAACAAGCTATTGCGGTCGTTGACCAATCTGTGGTTGGCAAGAGCCACCTAAGCATAGATGGCTGGGCAAGTATGAAAAATTATACTATCGCTTATGAGCGGGGTACGGCATTTTTAGATAAAAACCAAGCTCGCTTTAAGGGGGTAATTTTAGTCGATGATTTTCATCAAGCTATTGAGCTGATCAGCATGGCTCGCGCTGATCTCACTATAACCAGCAGTGCAACTGCTGAGCGTTTACTCAGCATATCTCCCATTACATTTGCTGATATAAAAGTTCACACGCCACCGCTGGTTGAGATAAAACTACACACCTATATTAATAAACAATTACACCCAAATCTTGCAAAGCGGCTAGCTCATACCCTATTCAATATGAAACAAGATGGCCGCTTTGAACAATTGAGCCAAGTACATTAACCAAACCCCTTACGCACTGCGCGTAAGCCTGCTCTTTAACTGCGTGACAACCCCACTTACTTTAATAAGCCAATAAAGCATGATCAGTAGAATAATCGCGTCAGCATACTCAACCAGCACAAAGTTTGCGACGGCTTCAGGGGCACTTTTCAACCCTTGACCAACAAACGACCCAACGGCGATAAACATGGCAAAACACATACGCCAAACATGACGTGAAATGCGCATTTTAGAAGTGAGTGTTTGCACACGCATATAGCGTATATCAAGTATTGCACTGATCAGAGGCAAAACCCCAAACATAATATATGGCTCGATTGAAACCCTTTGGTAAAGGCCAGTTTCTGACTGAGCTGCCCAATAGGCACATACTAAACTAGACAAACCTATCAACAACGAAGTTATCATCATAGCGATGTTATAATAGCTGCGCCGTTTATCAGCCAACTTGAACACCCCAACACCTGTAAGCACTAAGTACATGGTATACAAACCAGCGAATACCGTAATGATCATCGGCATTAAATAAGCAATCACAACGCCCGATATGGCCATCAAAATCATCGTAACTACAAACCAGTTGCCAAATTGGATATGCCGCGCCTTTCCTTTTTTAGTGAATAACGCAACATAGCCTGCGATAACAGCAATCGCGCCAAACAAAATATGAACATACAAAACAGTCGACTGCATCTTAATAGCTCCTAAACAGTTGAAAATTCAAATTGGCATCATGGTAAGCTAACATTATATTAAAAACGTCCAAGCCACATAGCGAAGACAAAAAACTTGAAAAACAAAAAATAAAAGCCCATTTATCAATGGTATAAAAAATGACAATTAATCAGCAAAATGTATTAGAGATACTTTTTTCGAGCTTATCGCTAGGCGTAGGCAGCTTTGCAATGCACTTATTCTTTGACAAAATCAAGCAGCAACCGTTTTACTTACCATTACTATTACTGCTGCTAGGGCTAACCATAATCAGTGCATCAGGCATTGTATTTTTTGCCTTTAACAACGCTGTGATCACTTATATTGCCATTTTGCCACCTTGTTTTTTAATGTTGGCACCAAGCCTTTGGCTGTATACCAATGGATTAGTAGCCAGCGAGCCATGGCAGCTCACTGTGGCCGCTCTCAAACACTACCTGCCAGCAATTGCCAGCCTCATATTAACCTTTACGCTATTGCTAACACCCAGCGCATTGCTTAACAAAATGTTCTTCAGCAATGAAACGATTACCGCAACTGCGCACTCTACATTCATCAGTATCGCTATTATGGTGACCATCGCCGTTTGGTTTATTCAAACCATTGCTTACCTTGTCAAACTCAGCAATTTAACACGACGCTATCACCAACAACTCAAAGATGTATTTTGTGATTTAACCAACAAAAAATATAAATGGCTGATTTATCTAACCATAACCATGCTTATAAACTGGATATGGGCTGCTTTGGCGGTGGTATTTGATAGCAGTGACAACCTTATGTTTTCGGCACATTGGGGACAAGCTCTGTGTTTAATCACAATTTGGGGGTTAAGTTATTACGGTTTAAAACAACAACCGGGATTCAATAGCCTTTATCAGCAAAAACAGACACTCATTACGAGCGAGTCATCAGAAAACGATACCACACGCTACCAACGCTCAGCACTCACACAAGAAAAAGCACAACAAATCGCAGATAAAGTTCAGTGTGCTATTGAGCATGATCAGATTTATCTCGACTCAAGCCTGACCTTATTTAAATTGGCAAAACACCTCAATGAGCCCAGTCAATATGTCTCTCAAACGCTCAGCCAGATAATGCAAACGTCCTTTTTTGAATGTATCAATAATGCTCGAGTAGAAGCTGCAAAAGTAAAGCTGCTATCCGGCCAAGGAAATGTGTTAGATATTGCAATGTCTGTTGGCTTTAACGCACGCTCTTCTTTTTATAAAGCATTCAAAGCGGGTACGGGACAAACGCCAAGTCAATTTCAAAAAAGTCATCATTCGTAACTCATCACCTCTATAAAATTGACGCTATACTTATCAAGTAAAGCAACAAAATAGGGGTGTAGTAATGCGGTTAAGCTTAACTGTAAACCTGATCTTGAGCTGTGCGATATCCGCACAATTTTCTGTTGCGTATGCAAGTAGTGACGTTGACCTTTTTGCTCTCGATTTGACCGAGTTGCTCAATGTCACTGTCGAAGCTAGAAAAGTTGAAGAAAACTTGCAAACGACCCCGATATCAGTGTCTGTTATGTCTGGCGAGTTTTTAAAGCAAAGAGCGCTTGATAACTTAGTCGATGCTGCTTATTTTATTCCAAATATAGATATCACCACCGTTGGAGAAAACTCCGGTTGCACACACTGTGCGGGCATCACCATTCGCGGCGTTGGCCAAGTAGACCCCATACCGACCACCGACCCCAGTGTTGGTTTGTATATTGATGGCGTATATCACGCACGCGCCGCGGGTTCTATTATCAACTTTTTAGATATCGATAGAATCGAAGTTTTGCGAGGCCCGCAAGGTACGCTCTATGGCAAAAACTCGATTGGTGGGGCTGTCAATGTCCTGACCAATAAAGTGAGTGATAAGCAGGATATTCGTTTCAATATCACCAGCGGTGAATATAACCGATTAGATACCTCACTGTTAGTAAACATGCCTTTAAACGAGCAATGGGCTACTAGAGTTGCTATCGCCAAATATACTGAAGATGGATTTGTAAGGCGCTTAAATGGTGATTTAGAGGGAGGGCAAGATGAATTTAGCCTACTAACAAAACTAAAATATCAACATGATGACGCATTGAGTGTTGAATTTAGCATTGATAGGCAACTACAAAACAATGGCACATCGCCATCGGTACTGGCAAAGAAAAATGATGATGCCAGCTTAATCACGCTGTTTAATACCATTGCCAATGAGTCTCCCGCTGTGAGTGCTATTGAGCCTTTGCAAATATTTGACGACCCATTTTTAAGTGCAGCAACAACAGAAAATGAAAACAGACTCGATCAAATAGGCTTTCGCAGCACCATTGAGTGGGGGTTAAGCGATACCATGCACCTTAAAACCATCTTGAGCTATCGATCTTTGGATGCGCTATATGGTAGAGACTTTGACAATAACCCTGTCAACATTGGCTTTACCCATGATGAACAAACGCAGCGCCAACGTACCATTGAGTTCAACTTATCCAGCCAGCAAACTGAACGCTTCAAGTGGTTATTAGGGTTTTACGCTATTGATGAACACATCGACTATGACTTTCGCTTTGTATTTTTAGAAGATCTCTATTTGGGCCTTGAAACACTGCAAGGTCCACTTGATGGCTCACCTTTAGCTAACCCCACTAGTATCGGAGGCCCAGGTAACCCTTTTAATGTTGGACTTGATTTAGACAATACCTTTAACAACGAGGTAGACAATCAAAGCATGGCATTGTTTGCCCATACTAATTATCAACTTACTGAAAAATTAACAGTAACCTTAGGTGGACGCTTAACATGGGAAGATAAAAAACAACAAGTTGTGACTCGCTTAAATGTTGCCGACGTTATCGCAATCAACCGAACTGATCAAAGCCCTGAGGGAGCAATTGAGAAAAGCTGGCGCGTATTTTCTCCTTTGATAAGCCTGCAATACAACTTTTCACCTGAAGCTATGGTATTTTTTAATGCATCAAGAGGATTTAAATCTGGTGGCTTTAATGGCGTAGCCAACACACCGATTTCTGCGCGACCATTTGAACCTGAGTATTTAACTTCTTACGAAGTTGGTATGCGCTCTCAGTGGCTAAACAACAAGTTGCGCGTTAACGGCACCGCGTTTTTGCTTAAACACAAAGACATGCAATTGCGCGGTGGTGAATCAAATGAAGATTCAGGTGTGGAGATATTCATCGACAATGTGGGTAATACACGAACAAACGGCGTCGAATTAGAAGTTGAAGCGCTGATAACAAACACCACTCACATCAGTGCAAGCTTGTCATACACCGACGCTGAGTTTACCGATGTAGGCACCGCCACAGAAGTAACCACTGACAGTGAACTGATTAAGACACCACGCTGGACTGGCGCATTAAGTATTAAAAAAGATTGGCATATCACTAAGGGAAAAAAACTTACCACACGCCTGAGTTGGGCATATCGTAGTGAAGTATATAATGATGTATTTAATAATGAACATGCCAAGCAAAAATCGCTTTCATTACTCAACCTTTATTTGCAGTACCCAATCACCCAACAGCTTACCGCCAGTGCTTTTGCTACAAACTTAACTGACGAGTATCACGTTATTGGGGCAAATGATTTTACCAGTGCATTTGGTGTGTCGGAGTATTATTTAGCGCCACCACGACAAGTTGGCCTCTCTTTTAGCTATCAGTTTTAAGTACTCAGATGTGCAACGCCATTAAATGCAACATAGCATTTAATGGCGCCTCGCTATATCATCATGACTATAAAAAGCTAAATCAAGGCAAACACTTATATGACTCTACCACTGCAGTTGTTTCCTCTGTGGGCCATTTTACTCAGTGCCATAGCCTACCTGTTCCCCGAGCTGTTTATCGGTTTTAAGGACGCCATTATTCCTGTGCTTATGTTCATCATGCTGAGCATGGGCCTGACACTCACAGCCCAAGACTTTACAAATGTATTACACAATAAAGCGGCTGTGCTTATTGGTGTTATTTTACAATTTACAGCAATGCCTCTGCTCGCTTTTGGTATTTCAAGGTTATTAAGTTTTGATACCGAGTTGCTCATTGGTATGGTGCTTGTTGGTACTGTAGCTGGTGGCACAGCCAGTAACGTCATGTGCTATTTAGCTAAGGGCAACGTGGCGCTGTCAATTTCTATGACGGCGATAAGCACGTTACTCGGGGTGATTTTAACACCGCTATTAACCAGCGTTTTAATTGCTCAAGAGGTCGATATACCAGTACTAGCCATGCTGTTCAGCCTTTTAAAAATAGTACTTTTACCAGTTACTTTGGGTGTGTTAATCAACACTTTTTTTGCCAAGCAGCTATCACAAGCTAAACCATTTTTGCCCTTAGCATCTATGGCAGCGATCATTTTTATCATTGCCGTCATCGTCGCGCTCAATCACGCAAAGTTGCAAAGCGTAGGCTTGATAGTATTTAGCGCCATCATACTTCATAACGGCTCTGGACTACTTCTGGGTTATTGGCTACCCAAACTGTTCGGACAAAATGAACAAGTATGCAAAACCATCGCCTTTGAAGTGGGTATGCAAAACTCAGGTTTAGCTGTGGCATTATCAATGAAGTTTTTTACCCCTGCATCTGCCATTGCCGGCACCTTATTTTCAATTTGGCACAATGTCAGTGGCTCAATCCTAGCCGGGTTTTGGAATCGTCAAATAAGTGAAGAAGATGCCAATAAAATTAGCCATTAGAGGTTCATTTTAGAATAAAGCCGCCCATTGGGCGGCTTTAACGGATCATCAACATGTAATACCAATTTAATGCAATTGGTATAAAGGAAGCTAACGCGGATTGGCGCTATTTGTTTTCAAGCAATTTACTTGCGCCAATTTCAATTTTGCGTGGCTTTAACGCTTCTGGGATCTCACGCTCTAAGTCAATAATTAACAGGCCATTTTCAAGCTCTGCGCCCAATACTTTAACATGATCACCAAGTTGAAACTTGCGTTCAAAGTTTCGCTGCGCAATGCCTTGGTGAATAAATTTTCGGTCTTGGCTTGGCTCTTTGTCCTGCTTCTCACCTTTCACCAATAATGCATTGCCTTCTGATTCAAGCGACAATTCCTGCTCGGTAAAGCCCGCAACCGCCATGGTAATTTGATACTTATCACTGCCCAACGCCTCAATGTTGTAAGGCGGAAAGCTTGGCTGTTTTTCATTTCTGGCAGCAGCATCCATTAATGATGCTAGGTGGTCAAAACCGATGAATGAACGGTAAAGTGGAGATAGATCGACTGTTTGCATAATTTGTATCCTCATAAAGCAATAACTAACACTGTTTACTCTTTAAAATAAACCAATAAACAGCATACAAAACAAAATGTTATATTGTTTAGGACCCTGTCGGCGTCCTCACAAATCTATCTATGGACTACAGCAAAATTTTTCAAGCTAATTTTTTAAAAAAATTACAATCAATTGATTTTTAACGCTTTTTATTTCAGCCTTTTGACTGCGTAACAACACCCCACACTTATACATAAAAAGGCTTTAGTGATGTTGCTTAAGTGTTTTTAGCGCCAGCTCGATGTCATTTAAGTGCCGTGTATCTTTAGATATGCCACGAAGATGCTGTAACGCTTTACTATAAGCCACATCAAGCGCCAGATCGGACTCTACTTTCACGTGCGGAATGACACCAACCCCTTCCCAGTTACTTTTAGTCACGGGGTTAACCGCCATAGACGTTGGCATCGCAACTCGCATATCCGACGTTAAATTGATAAAACGCCAAGGGTTTGCCCCACCTTTAGTGGGTTCACCTATGATAGTCGCTCGCCCAAGGTGTTTAAAGTTATATGCAAACTCTTCAGCTGCCGAAAACGTTTTGTTACTGGTTAATATGTATATAGGCACATTGGGACGCTGCTTGCCAGCAACGGGAACCGTCCAGAACTCACTCGTAAGGCCAGTATCTCGTGAGTAAAAGCTATTGAGATGTGTTGGCTTGTCTAAAAAATAGCTGCTGATCAACTGCACCATAGTGGCATCTCCACCACCATTATTTCGTAAATCGATAATGATACTGTCGGCATCCTCCAGCAGCGTCATGGCTGAATGAACTTTTTGTTTACTGCGAGGCGTAACATTAGCAAATCCCCAAAATGACAGTAGCCCAACATTCGCAGGAAGGATCTCCACTTTTTCAAAGCCAAAATTTTTACGCTCTAATTTATCAAACCAAGATTCATATCGTTGTTTAGAGCCTTTTTCGGTCGTATCTTTTTTAGGCACTATAGATAGGCTTAAATGTTGGTCAAACTTTTTAAGTTCTTGGTTTAGTAGTAACAGCAAAGCTTGATCATCTGCAGCAGTTTTAAAAGCATCCGTGTTCGAAAGTGCTTTTAAGGCGGATACAATTTGGGGGATCTTCTGTTCTTGCACATAGTTCTGCTCAATACTGCGCGTTAACTCTTGCACGATGGATGTTTTCACCCGCTCTTGAGCACTAGATACACTTGAGACAACCATCCCCAAGCCCACTAATATCAGTGATAAGTGGCGTTTCATAAATGACCCTTGTTATTGTTTTATTGTCAGTTAGCCATTTATGACACGATATCAAATAGTTAGTTCAGTGTTTGTGTTAAATAATCAGTGGGCACAGCTAGGATACACAGCGCCTTCATAGATGGAGTAATACCAATTTAATGCAATTGGTATAATAAAGAGGTTTGCGCTTTTTTTGGCATTTTCTTAACGACTAATAAATAAGAGTTATCAATCATTCGCTCGATTTCTCCTTGTGGTATCGAGCCATCTAGCAATACTGTATTCCACAAACGCTTGTTCATGTGATAACCGGGTAATACAGAAGAGAATATATCTCTAAGTGCCTGTGCTTCGTCAGGATCACACTTAAGGTTTATTCGCCAAATGTTACTATTCTCTCCTCCCATGTCTTTACCCAGAGCTAGTGTGGCAAACATTTTACCTTTAACTTTATACACATCGACACCCTCACCAAATGGCTGACTTACCGTAGCCTCAGGTTTATTTAAAAAGTATTGATGAGCTTGTAGATGATCCATAACCACTCCTTTGATATGTTGCCCTGTGCACTGAGTATTAGGTGTTTATCGCGGTGCAATCTCGCATCGACTTTTGCCATTGATAATAATTAACCGCAGCCAGTACCGTATAAAATACAAATAACACGACAGTAGGAAAGTACCCTTTGCACACATAAAGATAAATCGACAGTGCATCAATCACAACCCAATATAACCAATTCTCAAGTATTTTTTGAGCAAGTAAGTAGGTCGCAACAACACCAAAGCAGGTAGTGAGTGCATCAAGATAGGCAAAATCAGCGTGCGTATAATTATCCATTATAAATCCAACACCAAGTGAAACAGCCGCAGTGCTCCCTATCAGTTTAATATTTTTAGACAGTGACCATGAAGATACAGGTAATGGCTGTTCTTGTAAGCCGTTAGGCTCTGCACTGAGCACTTGACCTCGTTGCCATTGCACCCAACCATACACCGCCATTGCTAAATAGAAGAAGTTCAATAGTGATTCCATGAGCAATGCACCATTAAAAAACAAAATGGTGTAAATCAATGTACTGATCCCCCCCGCTACCCAACACCATGGACTTTGCTTCATTGCAAGCAGCATATAGGCAACAGATAATGATACCGCCACATACTCCCAAACCGACATAGCTTGAAAACCGCCCAATACATGTTGCACAAAGGCTACTAATTCATTCATTTTTTACTTCTCGATTGGATCATCACTTGTTTGCGTTTGACATAGGCTCGTTGCTTCACCGTTTGCTGTTGCAAGCCTTATATCTCGTATTCAAAAGAGCTACAGCAGTCACGCTGCCAATATGTTATGCCTCATGGCCAGTGTACTTTCACCAAATCACTATCAGCCAACAAAGAGTGAGAGACTAAAATTTTATCGCCACTTGGGTGCAAACTAAATTCTGCGTCCCAGCTATTTTCAAACAATAGCTTTCGCTGGGTTTGCCCCGTATTAATATCATATCTATTGAGGTATACATTTAATTGTACAGCCTCACTCCAGTAGACATAATGATCTTGAACACGCCAATTGAGTGGCCCTACATGACTCAGTTGGATAATACGATGCCTGTTACCTGCGCTTGTTTCTAACCAAAGTTGATACTTACTATCAGCGACAAAACTAACACCATTGGCTACTTCTTTTCGCTCAGTGACTCCACTCTCAATTCTTTCCTTTTGCGCAGTTAACAAGTCGTAGCGATATAACACATCTTCAACCCCTTCAAGCCTCGCATAATAGATACTTTCTCCGTTCCGGCTCCAATGGGGTATACCGACCTGTTCTTCAGCAAGGCTGATACGGGTAAACTTTTTAGACGCTATATCCAACACAAAAATACGTTCTTCAATTTTTCCAGTGAGTTTGGTTCCTGCGGGGTTTAATGATAATCGAGTCACAATATGCCTTGCATTAAACGTGTGCAGTATTTGCTCTTTACCATGGATATCTAACGACTTGATGTAGGCCTGTTTAGAATTTTTACTCGTGAAATAAATTGTCTCACCGCTGTGGTCATAAATAGGGTTAAAGTCGGCATTAGGATCAGGAAAATAAGACAAAGATGTTACCTTAGCGTCACTAAACGGATTTTTAACTTCTAAGCTGTCTTTGTAATTCATCTGGTGTTGACGCATAAACAAGCAGTTATCGCCACAAGAATAAAACGCATCATTTAATCCTGGTGTGCTGCCTGGTTGTTCAGTTAATTGCTCATGATTTGTATCATAATAATATACGTCACCTTTAAAACTACTGATGGCTAGGCGCTGCGATGAGTTTTTCAGCCACACCAAGTTAGAGGCAAAAAAGCTCAAATTAACTTCACTGACAATATTTTGCTGTTCGAGATCGTGTATCAGTAAGTGATACCTACGCTCTGACATATTACGAATAAAAGCCAAATAGCGTCCATCGGGTGATAACTGAGCAGCATAATCACCATAACCTTTAACAAATGGAAAAGTGATCTGCTGGAGTTGATTTTGACTGATAGAATATCGATAAATGGCGTTTTGTCTTAAGCTATTCGAACCTGACGACAAAGCACTAACATATAACGTATCGCTGTCTTGCCCAAAAGATAGAGGAAATACATTCGCCAATTCAAAGTCTAATGCTTTAATATCGTACAAGCCGCGCTCATCATATCGAGCTACAAAGCTTTTGATTCCTGCGGGAGTGTCTTTGGTATAAGTGACATATGCGCCATCATTTGAAAAGAACGCTTTTGAATAACTATCTTTATCGAATGACAAACGATGGACCAAACCGGTATCTAAATTTTTTCGATAAAGCGCATACGGGCTATCATTGTTTTCTCGATAGATGAATAACACCGAATTATGAAGCGGATGATAACTGCCATTGATTTCAGATCCAGACATATGAGTAAGACGCTCAACTCTAGGTTCTGAAGGCTTAATTGGGTTCACATTTTCAGCAGGTGGGGCCACAACATAAAAATAAACGCCGCAAAATATCAGTATAAAAACAACCAACTGCGCTAACAAAAAGTGCCGCCATTGGGGTTGCTGTGCAGCAAAACTGAAAATACCAACTGAGCTTTGCCGCGCTTGGTCGAGAGCTTGCACTGGCGCTATCAGTACATAGCCTTTCATGGGAATAGTCTTAATATATTTAGGCTCTTTCGCATCATCACCCAAAGCGACTCGTATCTTTTTTACCACGCGGCGAATAGCATCATCGCTCACCTGCCTGTTGCCCCAAACGTTTTCTAACAACGTTTGTCGTGATACGACTTCACCGGCGTGTTGTATTAAGTAATACAAAAAAGCCAAAGGCAAGGGTTCTAACTTAATTGCGTCATCCCCAAAAGAAACATCACCCGATTGAAAGCACACGAGCTTGTCTGCCACTTTATAATTGGGTGCATTTGTGAAGCCAGATTTTAATTCATCCATAATTCAACAACTTAAGGTTATGACTTTTTGTGACCACTCCAGTCTACCGCTAAGTTCATAAACCGTCCATGGTTAATCACAAAGAAAAGTAGATGATGCATTTAACACAACAAATGTTTTTGGAAAATCTATGAACACGTCATTTTTGCATATGCTGATCGCCCTCATTTTATCTATAATTGGCACGCTTGTACCTTTATATTGCCAAGCAAGCAATGCACCTTTGGTAAAAACAAAACCGATTAAAGTATGGTCAAGTGGTTTAGAGCACCGTTTAAATTGCCTCGTTTCTTTACCTTTTCCACTAAAAATCTCAAGTGACGTTGATGCGAAAGTGTCATTTGTATTGCCAGCAGGCAGTTTTGCAAAGCAAGGTTCTCTTATCGCTTCGCAAGATGGCAGTTATCTTGATTTTGAGCTAACTCAGCTACTAAAAAAACAGCAAATCGAAAAGTTAAACATGACGCATGCACAGCAAGAGTTTGCGCGTTTATCCAAGCTCAGCAAACAGCATGTATCTGATTCTGAGCTCAACCAACTCGCTCTGCAAAGAGATACAGCTAAGCTTAATTACTTGAACTTGGCCTCGCAAATTGAGGAACTGCAAAAACGACTCGCAAACCTTGATCATTTTGCACCGAGTGATGGCTACATTCTTGCTTCGTTGGTTTCTCCTGGCGAATTTATCGCAAACGGGGCACCCATCGTAGAGTTTGCAGCACAACACGGCAAAGAGCTGACTTGTGAGTTACCACAAACGTTACTTAATACATACACACACCAAACCAATAACAAGTTTATGCTCGACACCGGTGAGCACCTCACGCTTAAACGCAGTGCTGCAAGCGTAGATAAAACGAGCCAAATGCTAGACCTATATTTTGCCAGTAAACAACAGTCATTTTTTGACTTAAAAATAGGACAACGATTACAAGTAACCATGCGCTCGGCACAGAGCAACCTGAGTATCGTTCCTGCAGAAAGTGTGATCCTCGCACATGGTCAAAACTATGTCTGGCAAATTGATAAAGAACTACGAGCTTTAAAAACACCAGTAAAAATCGTCAAAAATTTAGGCAACTCATTTGTTGTTCACTCGCAACTTGTTAACACAAATCAAGTAGTGAGCCTTGGACAAAATGGCCTAAAAGACCAAGTAAAAGTCAAAATAATCGATGCCCTAACAACAGTAAAAACGGCGGAGGTAAAATAATGGCTATTCAACTTTTGCTGGCAAAAAATAAATACACTTCAGTGGTACTAGCTGTTGCTGTACTGATCTGTATTTTAGGGGCCGTTGCTGGCAGCAAACTCCCCAACGCCTTACTTCCTCCCATCGACCGACCAGAAATAATCGTATTTACCAACTGGCCAGGAAAAAGTGCACAAGAAATAGAGCAAACTTTAATTGCTCCTTTAGAAAATACCCTCGCGGGACTTGCTAATAACACCCTAATTGAGAGCAATATATCCAACGGTACTGCCTCTACACGGCTTGAGTTTAAAACCAATACCGATATGGATGAGGCCTACATGCAAACCTTGAGCAGCATTTCTCAGGTGCCTAACTGGCCTGCCAACGTCGCTCCCCCTTTTGTGCTAAACCAAGCCAATGGCACTGGGGCAACCCTTGCAACTGCCATGCTCTATGCGCAGCAACCCACATCAGAACAAGCCTATATCGATGCTTTTCGCAATATCGTTTACCCAGCTTTGATCAAGGTCGAAGGCGTTGCAGGCATTGCCACATCTAGTAACCCGATTGGGCAACGCATTGATATTGAAGTAGACATGGAGAAGCTTGCGCAGCTGCAAATTCCTCTTGCAAAGCTTCAGGCACCGCTGCGTTTATTAGCCGACCGCTCTGGCAGTACACTAAAACTCGGTGAGCGTGAATATGAACTGCATTTTGCCGGTCAACTCAGCGCAGAAGCGCTCAATAACTTAGCAATTTACAGCACCGACTCTCATGTAGTGCGTTTACAAGATATTGCAACCGTACAAAAGCGCTTAGAACAAGACTGGCGTTTTTCGTCTATGTTTGGCAACAGAGCGTTCTACTTTCGCTTAGACCCAAGTAAAGATGTTAACGCGTTGGCGACGGTATCGGCGGTAAAAGCCATTATTCATGATTTAAATGAAGGGCCTTTAAAAACGCAAGGCATGACACTCGCTTTAAGCCGAGATGATTCTAAAAGCATTCATAGTGCCATTAAACAAGTGTATATTGCTTTACTGATAGGCGTGTTGTTATCCACGGCAGTGTTATTCTACTTTTTATGTAACATCAAAACCGTCAGCTTAGTTTTTGTCAGTATTCCTGTTTGTCTTGCCAGTGTACTACTTGCCATGTTGGCGCTAGATTATAGCCTTAATGTTATTTCTTTAGCGGGTATGGCACTATCGATTGGGTTGCTACTAGATGCGGCGATAGTGGTAGTAGAAAGTATTGAGCATAAAATCGAACAAGCACCTGATGCGCCCTATCTAAGTAATATTGCCGCAGCGGTAAACGAGGTAAAAGCCGCGATTTTATCTTCTACTTTCTCATCAATTGTGATTTTCATACCCATTTTAATGATTTCAGGTCCTGAAGCACAACTGTTTGAAGATTTAGCCTTCACGATTTCCAGTGCATTGTTTGCATCACTTTTAGTGGCTTTAGTCCTGATTCCCATACTCGCTCGCTATTTTGTAATAAAACCCGCCAAAAAATTGGTCAAACAGTCGCAACGCAGTACTAAGTTACTCACATTAAGTGCTAAAAACGCCACGTTACGCACAATCACATTAGTATTGTGCATCCCCTTGGCTTTAGCAGGTATCTACTTTACTAGCCCACCATTAGATGTATTACCCGCACCAAAAAGCCAAGTTGCACTGGCATTTATTAGCTACTCAGATCCCCTCTCACCAAGCGCCGTTGAGCAGCACATTGCGACACCTATTCTGAATAGAATAAATGCGCAAAAGGCAAACCCTGACGCACCGAATTACGATGTGACGGGCATGTTCTGCTTCCAAGGGGGTTGCTTACTGTACTTTTATCCTCCCGAAGAGTGGGAATATGGGGCATTTAAAAACTGGATATCAACCCAGCTCACACACGATATTGCCGGTACGCGTGTATTTATCAACCAAGGCAATTTACTCAGTTTTGCGCTACCTAACAGCCGCCAAACCCAGCTTGATTTGCAGGGCGCATCACTTGAGACACTTCAGATCCAAGGCAAGTCTTTACTTGAGCAATTACAAGCGCAATTCCCAGACGCGAATATACAAGCGCAAAGTGAACTAGATAATCAAAGTGCCCGCATCGCTTTTGCGCCCAAATATGAGCAATTAGTGCGATATGGCATAGACAATAGCTTTTTAACTCAACACTTACAGCTACTTAGCCAAGGTGTGTATTTAGGCCAGTTTGCTAGTCGTGGTGAAAACCAGCCATTTTATTTAAAATCTCAACAAAACCAAGATTTAGAGCAGATGCTTGCCACGCAAATTGTTATTCCTAACTTTGGCTTAGTGCCCTTGTCTGAGCTAGTGGATGCCTCGTTTACATTAGCCCCCGCAAGTTTACTGCGAGTTAATCAGCAAACCACCGTATCGCTTAACCTATCCCCTGCTGAAGGTGAGACCGTAGGCGCGTTTTACGCAAAGGTAAGTGAGTATGTACATACGCTACAGCAAACAACTGAATTTAATGGCCTATCAATAAAGGTAAGGGGGAGCGCCGATAAATTATCCAATTTTATCAATGAGTTTTTAAATATGTTTAGCTTATCTATGGTGATCTTACTGTTTTTATTATGGCTTGCACTGAACTCATGGAAACTCACTTTTGCGGTCATTGCGAGTATGCCTTTGGCTATGGTGGGGGGAATGTTGTGCCTAAATCTACTTAATCTATTTAGCCCACAAAACCTTGATATGATCACCCTAATTGGCTTTATTATTTTAATGGGGTTGGTTATCAACAATGCCATCTTACTTGCCAACAAGTTTCAAGCGTGTGTAGCCCAAGGCCAGCCACAACAAGAAGCAATTTTTAACGCTATCCAAGCGCGCAAACGCGCTATATATATGAGTACTGGTACTAGTATATTTGGCATGTTACCGCTGATGCTTAACCCCGGTGAAGGATCTGAAATATATCGCGGCTTAGCTGCTGTTATTATTGGCGGGATGACGTTTAGCGCGCTATTCAGTTTAAGTTTTATGGCAGCGGTTTTGTCGCTGCCAATGTTTAAACCTAAAACCGCCTCAGTAAAACTAGCGGCTGTGGCATAACGTTAACTAAACTATTATTGCTAAAGAAAAAAGCCTTATCTTAATGCGCGCTTATGCTGCCTTAAGGTAAGGCTCTTGGCCTTTATGTTTTGCATTACGTTTAAAGCTGCCTTTACCTTTTTTCGCCTTTTCTACTTTTGCTTTAAATAGTGTGCTGGTTACCAGCGCTTTTAATGCGTTATCTTTTATATCGCCACGATGATGATCGTGAGCATGTGTTTTTTTACCCATTATAAACTCCAAATTGTTTAATTTAACGCCAGTGGCGCGCTGCGATTATTGGCTGTTTGTTGTTAATATGCAAGTATTTTTAATAGCAAGATGAAAGTATTTTTTCTCTATAAAAAACAATAGGTTTCATTTTATGTTTAGAGAAAAATGCAAAGAAACTCAGCGTAATGCAACCCGCCGGAGGAGTTGACCTTCCTCTACTTGGCAACACCGCTACAGACACCGCCGCCTTTATCAAATGGCCTCTTCACTCTAAACTTTTGTTATAACCCATCATTTTAAACAAGTGACGCATCAGGTTAGTTATTAGCATAAGTTTTTATGATGTTATAAAACTTACATATCCAACTGGCTATACTAACCTCTACAAAGAAAAGTGATAACACCATCGAGTCTGATCATGCCCAGCATTGCAACCTGTCACGGTATTACGCTGAACTATCAAGATGAAGGATCATCCGATGCGCCCGCAATTATTTTGATTATGGGATTGGGTGCGCAAATGACCGTATGGCCTGATTCTTTCTACTATGGGCTGGTGAACAAAGGTTTTCGCGTGATCCGCTTTGACAATAGAGACACCGGCCTATCATCGCAGCTTGAACACTATGGTCGACCCAGTTTAATAAAAGCTTGGCTCAGTCGACGACTACCAATATCCAGCAAAGCACCCTACACCCTTGAAGACATGTGCCAAGACGTATTAGAGCTGATGAAAGCGCTTAAAATCAAAAAAGCACACTTAGTGGGCGCTTCAATGGGTGGCATGATAGCGCAATTAATTGCCGCCAAGCACAAGAAAAAAGTCCTCAGTTTAACCTCTATTATGTCATCTAGCTCTGCACCTTCGCTATCGCGTTCAAACTTAGCCTTACTGCTGAAACTTGTACGTTTAAAACCGATGGCGAAAACGCAAGAAAATGCCATTGAATATTTGGTAAAGCTCAATCAATTAATTGGCAGCCCCGATTATCCGCAAGACGAGCAAATGCTCAAGCAGCAAGCGCGTCTGAGTGTCTCTCGCGCTCATACGCCTGATGGCTTTAAACGGCAATTAGTCGCACTCACCCACAGCGAGTCAAAAGATCATTTACTAAAAAAAATAAAAGCACCCACTTTGGTTATTCACGGCTTAGCCGATCCCATTATCCCGCTCTCAGCGGGTCAAAAAACCGCACAACAAATAAACAAGGCAAAGTTAAAGATTGTACCTGGAATGGGCCACAATTTTCCGCCAGAATTAATGAAAAAACTGACCAAATGGGTCAGTAAACACGTCAACAAAGCAGAGCGTAAACGGCTTGAAAAAAAGTTAAAAAACAAACCAATTGGAGCTTAGTTATGGCATATTTCTAAAGTATGCTAGAAACGCTTTTATAAGTAGGGTTATTAAGTGAGTAAAATGCATAGCCCCTTACAATAACAGCAGGCTGAGGCAGCTCAAAGCCAATTAAAAATTTAAATATTGGCGTAACGGTACTGTTCAATTGAGTCAGCTAATCGAAGCCACAAATCAAAATGATTATTCGACTAGCTTAAACAAAATCCAATTTTTATAACAATGCTGTTTTACCCTCCAATCCCTTTGTACTCTGAAGCTGTTTGAATTTCATCTCTTGCTTGCTGTGTTCGACGCAGCTTTCGCAAGTTTTCTTCCCTAACCGCGAGTCCATTAGCATAACCTTTATTAAAATCTTCTCTCATTTCAAGAGGGCAATTATTATTATTTGGAAGCCCTTCAGAGGCAACTTGCAACCCATTTCCATAGCTACAGAAACTTTTTATCCCAATTATGTAACCTGTTATAAATTCAGATTGCGCTGAATTATTGAGGTTGCCACAGCTACTCTTATATTTATCAAAATCTCGGACCGATTTTCCTTTTTCTCCAACAGACAGCCCCAGCGCAGCCCAACCTTCAGAAGGGTTACAATCAAGACTTGTGGTCGTTGTAGTATTACACCCTACAAGGATCAAAGAAATAAAACTCAGTACTAGTACTTTTTTCATAGTTCCACCTTAGATTTCCATCTTTTGTTTATCGACTAAAATCACTTTTTGCAGAATTTCAACTTGTTCCTCAATACCTTTAGTATTGGGAAAACGATTTTCTACATTTTTCAACACAGAAAGTGCAGCTTGATAATTTTGCATGTCTACATACATTTGAGCGCGCCCTAACATGGCATGACGCTGCGTTTGCTCTATGGCCTCTGCTCTTAAAAACATCGTTTCAGCTTCAATAAGTGACTTCTGTGCAGACAAAAAACTGGCAAACGACAACAAGGCTAAGCCATTATTTGGATCTTTATTGATAGCACTTTCATAGTAGCTTTTAGCTGCATCTTTCTGATTTTGATTACGCTTTAATTCTGCGGTATATAAGAAAATAACGGATTGCTTAGCATCATTATATTGCTCCGAGACCTGCATCAACTCATACAATACTTCTTCAACGTCACGCCACATCTCACGCTGATTCAACCAAGACAAATATGCTCTCAAGCTATTTAAATCAAGTTCTTCGGTGTTTACGTGGGCTTTTATTAACTCAACTGCTCTTGAAAAGCTATCTTGTTGTAAGTGTAATTGGGCTGCAATTTTTAAGTTATTAATCCGTTTGTCACCCAATAAAATAGCCATTTCTAGAGAAGCCAGCGCCTCTTTATTTCGCGACTGCTCGAGTTGCAATACCGCCTGAGCTAACCAAAGTTGACTATTCTTAGGCTCTTTAACCAACAAGTCCGCAAGTAGCGCTTGTGCGGCTTCAAACATTTTTGCCTGTGTAAGTGATGTCAGTAAGCCCTGACGCCATTGCTTATTTTCTGGCTCAATGGCTAACGCTTGCTGATAAGCAGTGATAGCGGAGAACGGTCCGTGTTGGGTCAAATTTAAATAGCCAAGTTGACCATATACTTCAGCCTCTTTTGCCCCAAGCTCTATCGCTCTTGCAAAATACTCTCGCGCCTTGGTGGTTTTATTTTGCAACATATACAATTGCCCCAAATCAACATGTGCGCGTACTAATTGGGGGCTTCTTGATAATGACGCTAAGTAAGTTTTTTCAGCTTTATCATACTCTTCAACAGCAAAGTACACTTGTGCTTTTAGCAACATCATGGCAATACTGAGCTCAATCTCATAGAAAGTTTCTAGCTCTTGCAAAACAACTTGTTTGTCGCCTCTTTCTAAAAGACTTCTTAGCTTTTCAGCCATTTCATATTCTTCAGGTGCAATGGGGGCCTCTCGCTCTCTATATGGACCTGAAAACTGAGGAATTATGAATGTCGGTTTTTCAACTTCTAAAGTAAACTTGTCTACCTGTTGGGCCTTGGTAGATGTACCCGACAATAACAAACAAGCGACAAAAAAATGCGATAAATGAAATACCCTCATTTAAGACCTTCCATAGTTAAAGTGAATGCCATACAAATAAATTGCTTGCACTGCCCTACCATCTTTTTTAGGAACAGTGAACCTTGCTTTTTCAACCCATTTTCTAATTACTGGCACCATGTCTGGATGAAAAGGGTCGACAATTTTCTTGATAAAAGGCTTACCCTGCGTGTTTATGATCAACTCAACTAAAGTTGAGGCTCGCTTCAGTCCCTGTTTTGTAATTGAACGAGGTGGCGGGAAGTATTCTTGAGAAACAACCTGCGGAACTTGGTCAAGACTCTCAACCGCAAGCAACGGCATATCAAACGTCATGCGCTGCTGGATTTTGAGTGAATCCATGCCAAAATCGGGCTTTTCTAAGTGCTCAACTTCTGGCATCGCCATCTGTGGCTTGTCTGAATAGCTCAATTCAAGCCCACCGCCTAAACTAAGCAAGTCGATGCTCACTGAAGAGGACTGCTGCTTAGTTGATTGAGTCTGTATTTTAGGCGGTGGTGGTGGCGGAACAGGTAAAGCCACTTCGACCTTTCGAACGAGCATGTCTTTCTCTGGTGGTGTTGGTATTTGCTTAATAGCAAACAAGCTATAAATTAATAGCAACGTCAAAAGCGCACTCAACACCCAAGGCAGTATAGCCAACACACTGCCTCTCAAAGAAAAGTTAATAGTCCTTTTAACCGTTAACATGAGTGCTTATTCCTTCATAGTTGCCAAACTTATGTCACTCAAACCAGCTAGTTTTGCTTGATCAATCACTTTTACTAACAGCTCAGTTTTAACTTGTTTATCAGCTTGAATTATCAAAGGCCTTTGCTCAGACTTCACGGCCTGCATCAATGTTGATCTTATCCCTTGAATACCTATATTTGTGCCACCATACATGACTTCACCACTTGAAGTAATCGCTATCATAAGCACTGATTTTTGTAAATTTTGACTCGATACCGCCGTGGGTTTGTCTACATCAACACCTGTTTCTTTTACAAATACAGTGGTCACTATAAAGAAAATCAACAGTATAAAAACAACATCTAGTAGTGGGGCTAAATCTATATCTTGCCCTTTTGACTCTGCAATCTTATTTTGTATTAACGAGCGCATAAATCCTCCACTTGCCAACTTTTTAATGATCTTTGCAAAAGCACTTGCAATAGTAGTCCTGGTACAACTAACACGAGACCCAGTTGAGTTGTAAACATAGCCGATGCAATACCACCACTTATTATCTCTTGAATATCTAAGCCATTATGGATAGACATGTGGTTAAAAGTACCAAGAAGACCGCTAATTGTGCCAAGCAACCCCAGCAGAGGCAGACTCGCTAACAAGGTTTTTAATGTGGTTAGCCAATAATTACCTGTTAAAAACCACTGTTCAGACTTAGTCGCAAAACACAGTAGCTGTAGCTGTTTGCTGTAACACAGCATAGCAACCGCAGCCAAAGACCAAACAACGCCATGATTTAGCAAGTTCAAAAAAAGTGCTAGTTCACTCATTAACAACTCTTTAATTCAAGTTTGCTCAGTTGTATAGCGTTAGCCTCGAGCTTTGAGTTCAAGCTCTTTGCTTTGCGGTTCAGTAATGCACTCATAATCAAAGAAGGGATGGCAACAATTAGACCAAGCTCTGTGGTTACCAAAGCCTCGGAAATACCCCCAGACACAGTAGCGGCATCGCCTGTACCAAACGTATTCATCATCATAAATGTATTTATCATGCCGGAGACTGTGCCTAACAAGCCTAAAAGAGGCGCGATTGCTGCACTAGTCGCCACTACACCTAAATAGCTTTCAACTCTATAGCGATATTGCATTAAAAACGCCACCAGTTGATCATCTCGGTATTCAGACACTGGATTGTTCACTGCAATATCTAATAATGCTTTCTCCGCACCTTTAAAATGCACACTCATCTGTAGGCTGTTAATATCAGTTTGCTTAATTTTTTCGATAAAGTCATGGCTTGGTTTTGGTAACCTAAACAACTGATAGCCTTTGGTTAAAGTAGCAACTAGCGCAACAAAGCCGAAGAGTAAAATAGGTAAAGCCCAAACACCGCCTTTTTGAATATGAGAAATAATGCTGTCTTGTTTGTGTAATAGCTTTTCCGCGTTGCCTAAAGTTGGGTCGAATGTCACAAAGCCAGAGCCTGTATCAGCAAAAGTTGCTAAACTTTCGATTTGTGCTGCGCTATAAATGTTTGGAATGATCTTAGGCAATGTCTGATTTACTTTTTTGGTTAACAAGCCACCTTGTTCAAGCTCTGAGTTATACGCAAGTTCAAGCGGCCCTATTTTTAATACTCTAAAATCAACAACCTCACCTTCAGCATTCACAACAGGTTTTTCTTGCCAGTTTGGAGAAAGTTTATTCACTAGTTCCAACTTTAGAGTGTTAAACATGCTAGACGACAGCGAAAAAACACCATTCGAATTTTGATAGTCTGACAAAGAAATACTTTGCTGTTCAAAAAAACTCTGCATTACCATTTTTTGATAGTTGTCTTGCTCACGCCATCTTCTTACTCGCTCCGATAGCCGCTCATAGCTTATTACTTTCTCATCAGACGCCCTTTGAATTGACTCAGCTTGAGCACGCAATGCTTCTACTTCTCTCAAGGATTGTTCAAGTTTTTTTTGATATTGCAAAGACTGGTTATTGATACTTGCTTGCAATTTAGATAACGCAATTTTAGATTCACTTACCCGTTCAATTAGTGCAGCTGATTGAGCGTGAACGTTTAAACCCAAAAGCAAAAAAGCAGTCAAAGTAAATATACGCATTACAATAACTCCTTGTTCAAGCTATCTAACGCCAAAGGCAGTGAAACAAATTCTGCGGTTGTCGGCTTTTCTAGAATATTTCTTATCTTATTAATCTGTTTAGGTAGGTTCACCGCAGGTAACACGTTTAAGACGGCCTCTCCATGGTACCATTGCCACCCTGATTGCTCTATTCTACCAAAGCCATAAGCTGATCCGTCGGAAGATAAATACCAAGCTTGCGAAAGGCCGAGGTAAATTTGGCTCACCAATAGTTCTGTATCTTTACCATTAATTGATACACGCATATTCGTCATATTCAGTGCAACGCGTGTGTTAAACTCGTCTACTTTTTTGTGCAAGCTCAAATATAATTCAAGTTTTTCACTTAAACTCAGTGATTTTTGAGTAAGCTTATCAGCTTTGGATTGCAGTTGCGTTTGCAGCGGGGGTGGAAGCATAGGTAAAACACGTTTCATAAAGTGCTCCCCTTTAGCTAACTCATTTTCCACAAGCGCTTGATTACGCTCAAATTGAACTTGTTGTTCTGTCAATGATAAACGTTTTTCGTCAACTTCCGACTGCGCTTCTTTGGCTTTAGCTAGCAAAGTTTTAAGCGCTAGTTTTTCTTGTTGAAGCAATGCTATTTGATTTTCTAAAGACTGCTTGTTCGCTTGCCAAGTTGTTTCTAGCTTTCCTCGCTGACTTTCAATATCAAGCCATTGCTGCATTAATTCATAATCTGACTGGAAAGCGACACCTACTGCGGGTAAAGATAGCGCTGTCATCAATAACAATGTTCTCATTAAAACTCCATTTATGCTGCTCAGAAAAACGCCAGTAGAGGTACAACATCGCACGTAAATGTATAATAATCAACAAAGTGAAAATGAAAAAAAATCAAGTGCCACAAAATTATCGATAAAACGCTCAAGCATAAACCGTGTACATTTAATTTGTATTTTAAACAAAAATGAAAGCGCACTAGCGCCTAACTTCGTTTCATTATTTTGGAGCTTCTCACAAAAAAAAGCATAATCCTCATTGTAATACCGATTTGTAATAAGCTTTTCCAGTTCCGCACCGCATTGTATTAGTGCAATAACATATTGAGCCAAGCTTAAACTTATACGCTTGTAAATTATTGAGCAGGGCCCTTTACAGTAAAGTGAACGGCGAACGCTTGGTTGAAAATGATATAAAAACTAATGGCTTTATTATCCATTTAAACACACTGACTCTTTTTACTACTAATCGGCTTTTTTACTAATAATAAGAAAAACAGCTAAGCCGACTGTTACAGAGAAAAAGGCACTCTCAGCCGATAAATCTATCTCAGTGTTAAGTTGGATACCGAACCACAATCAGTAACAAAAGGGCAACCCCTATGTTGAGAACATTGACTCAAGTGATGAACAAACCGAGTACCTAGAGCGCTTATTGGGACTTACTTTATACAAATTGGTAGTTATTCTATGGTAGGCTTTGGGCTCAAAATATGTGGCACCTCAATAAAGCAAGATAACAAATACAATAATAATTTGGAGTATCCATGAAAGGCGTCTGTTTGTGTGGCGGCATCCAGTTTGAAATACTCGGTACAACGCCCAATCTATATCAATGTCATTGCTCTGTTTGTCGCAAATCTACCGGCTCGTCTTCAAATACAGCGACAATTGTTAAAAGTGAGCAATTTAGATGGAGTCATACAAATTCTGACATTCAAACTTTTACGCTGCAAAGTGGTTATCGCATAGATTTTTGCAAACGTTGTGGCAGCCCAGTCCCCAATCAATTAAGGGACAAAGAATTAGTTTGGATACCTGCAGGGTTACTTGAAAATACCGAGCTAAAAGTAACACAGCATATTTTTGTTAGCTCAAAGGCGCATTGGGATATGATTGGCGGACAAGCCACTGAACATGAAGAAATGCCCAACTTAGAAGAGTTTGTTTCACTGTTAAAATGCTAACAGCTCCAATTAATAATGCTTTTTAACGTTCAACATGCAGATGATACATATGAGCTACTTCAACTTGACAGCATAATTATCTACTGAATCAGTTATGTAACTCCCCATTGAAACGAAGTCTATTTTTTAGGTAACCAATGACTTACAAAAAAGCTCTGCCAAAAAGGGCATATTGATAAAGAGGCTCAACTCAAGCTTTGCTTAAACCCATCTTTATATCGCCTTGATAGGTTGAGTTTTTTTCCTGATTTTAGGGTAATTTCACCATCTCCACTGGGCTGGTAGCTAATACTATCAACCGCGTAGTGATTCACCCCGTAACTGCGGTGCACTCGACTAAACCCTTTTGCAGAGAGACGCTGACATAGCTCACCAAGCGTTGAACGCAGTGGATAAATACGCCCTTGGCTGTATAAGTTTACGTAGTTACCGGCTGACTCTAAGTATTCAATATCAGCAACTTTAACTAAAAATTCTTTATCGAGTTTTTTCACCAAAAAGTGCTCTGGAGCTGCACGCTGTGAGTCTTGCTGTTGCGCCTCTTGTTCACTACTTGCTATCACACTCGCCTCACCTTTAAGTCGAGCGTAAACAATTTGCGTAATGTTATACACCGTCAGCCAAATCACATAGCCCCAAGCGTCTTTACGGTATTCATACCAAAACTCTCGCGCAAGCGGCCCAAAGTCATAATCGCCGCCATTTAAGGCATATATCATTTCACGCAGCGTCACCATCAACAGTATGTGTAGGCTTGCAAAAAACACACTGCCAAGCAGATGCACGAACAGTTGCTTTTTGAGGTGCCCAAAGTGCAATGCAAAGCGGCTAAAAAAGTGAAACAACAAAGGCAAAATAGCAAACACACTTAAGGCACTGGTATATTCCCAAACAAATGGCTCCCAAAACGCGATACTAGGTTCACCTTGGCGAGAATGCTCGCTCCAAACCGACAACGCATTAATGGTGTTGTTGATAAAAAGATACAGCGCTGCGGCAATATAGCCGAGCAATACCCTATTGTTGTCGATCCGCTGCCAATTCAATTGTATTTATCCCTGTATTCCACCGTTTATCACTAAAAGCTTACCTGTCAGTCAGTTAGCTGTGTTTTTGCGCATATTACTTTGCCAAACTTTGAGTACCAATAACAGCAAAAGGCGAGCAAAACAATGAACCAACGACGTTATGACATTGATGCCCTGCGAGTACTTGCATTTGCAGTGCTTATTTTATATCACATCGGCATGTATTATGTTGCCAATTGGCAGTGGCATATTAAAAGTGCCGCCACCTTCGAATGGCTGCAAGATGTGATGATCCTCACAAACCCGTGGCGTATGTCACTGCTATTTTTTATCTCGGGTATTGCTATTGCGAATACTTTGAACAGCCAAAAATATGGCGCAGTAAAACTCGTTGCTTTGAAAAGCCAGCGGTTATTTATACCTTTACTGTTTGGCATGTTTGTAATTGTCAGTCCTCAGGTTTACTTTGAGGCGCTGAGTCAAAACCTTATCGAACCTGGCTTTTGGCAGTTTTGGCTCGCCTATATAAACCCCAACACAACGTTACTTAGCGAGCATCACTCTGTCATCGGTTTACTAACTTGGAATCATCTTTGGTTTTTACCCTACCTGTGGGTGTATAGCATCATAGTGATCTTGTTTAAACAGCCACTCTTTTTATTTGCCAATATACGATGGCTAAAACAACTGCCCTTAACTGGTATGATTTTGTTTTGCATGAGTGCGTTAATCGCAATTTGGTGGGCGCTCAGCGCCGGTTACCCAAGCACCCACGACTTAATTCAGGACTGGTATAATCATGGCAAATACTGCTTCGTCTTTTTGACAGGCTTTGTATTTGCCATACAAAAAAGTTGGTGGCTCAGCGTTATTAAACATCGGGTTGTTGTGCTCGCGATTGCGCTTTGTAGTTATGCATTTATCATTGCCGACCGCCATGGCATTTGGGCAACGCTTGCAAGCCTCTATCAAACTCACCTATCGGTAAAGT
The DNA here is from genome assembly GCF_009176705.1 of Pseudoalteromonas sp. A25. Taxonomy (NCBI): domain Bacteria; kingdom Pseudomonadati; phylum Pseudomonadota; class Gammaproteobacteria; order Alteromonadales; family Pseudoalteromonadaceae; genus Pseudoalteromonas; species Pseudoalteromonas sp. A25. The sequence goes on from NZ_AP021846.1 coordinate 2,997,660, forward strand.
TACTGTATGCTGTGATACATAGCGCGAATCATTGGTTATGGATTTTGGCTGTAGTTGGCTTTGCAGGTTACTATCTCAATCGAAAAAGCACGTTTATCAACTATGCTAATCGCGCTGTTTTGCCCTATTACATACTGCATCAAACGCTGATTATTGTGTTTGCTTGGTGGTTAAAAGGCTTAGCGATACACCCCGCCCTAGAATCACTTATTTTGTTAGTACTGACTGTTTCTGGATGCCTTTTAGGCTATGAGCTGATAAAACGAAGCGTATTGTTAAGCAGGCTATTTGGGGTAACCAAAAAAACACCAAAACTAGCTATTGAGCCAGCTCATCACTTAGCAAACCCCAATTAGGGGCTTGCTATTTTATTGCGTGATAAGTCACTCATATTTTAGTGACTTCACGGGCCTTGTTTTTGCGGCAAATGCCGATAATGATCCCACCGTCAACCACGCAATAACAAACGCCAATCCCGCCGAAATTAAAAATGGAATTAATGACAAATCAATCCGGTATACAAAGCTATTAAGCCATTGTTGCATAATGTAATACGCGATTGGCCAAGCCAAGACGTTGGCAATGAGAACTTGTTTAGAAAACTCTTTATTAATGAGCAAAACGATATCCCACACACTTGCCCCGAGTACTTTGCGAATACCTATTTCTTTGGTTCTGCGCTGAGTGGTAAATGACGCTAAACCAAATAACCCAAGGCATGCTATAAAAATAGCTAACATGGCGAACAAGTTGAACACGGTTAACTCTTTATCTTCTTGGTGATAAAGTTGCTCAAACCTATCTTCTAAGTGTGATAGCTCAATTGGCTGGCCCGGTATAAGCATAGCCCAGGTTTTTTCAATATACTCACGCACCTGCGCGGTATCGCCTTGATACTTTACTGATAACGTACTGCCTCGCTCACGCAAAAACATGTGATATGTTGGGCGAATCGCGCTCTTTACAGATGAAAAGTAATAGTCTTGTGTTACACCTACAATCGTCGCCAAACTTGAACCACCTTGGGTTATATGCGCTTTAAATTGCTTGCCAATTGCCTCTTGAGGTGAGTACCCCAAAGAGTCAGCCGCCTTTTTATTAATGACCACGCTAAAGTTTGGTTGATCCTCTCCCTCGCTTGGCATTAAAAACTCATCTGCAGGGAACTTGCGACTAAACCCGCGGCCGCTTAAGAAACGAATTGAGTAACCATTAAAATAATCTTCATCTACTGCCAGTACGGGCATGGTTTGAAATGTATTTGTCACCGGATTCGTCATACCATAGGCATCTACAATTGACCCTGTTGGAAAGGCTGAACTGGCTGTCACATTAACAATATTTGAATGTGCTAATAGCTGAGTTTTCAAAGCTGCGCGTTGCTGACTGGCTTCATCGGTATACAGCCTTTGCAAAACTATAGTCTTTTCTCTGTCATAGCCAAGCTCCATGTTGCGAGCATAACTCAGTTGTTTACTCGCAACTATTGTGGCAATAATTAAAATTACAGCGACACTGAATTGAAAAACAACGAGTGCTTTTCTAAGCAACACACCCGATTTACCTTGCGTTACTTCGCCTTTTAAAACTCGAGCTGGTTTAAAGCTACTCAGATAAAATGCCGGATAAGACCCCGAAATAACACCTACAAACAACCCCAAAACCAATAAAGTGATAAGTACTGCAGCATCAGAATAAAAATTAAACTCAAGCGGTTTACCGATAAACTCAGCAAACAGAGGCAAGCAAGCTTGAACCAATGAAAGCGCAATAAATAAAGCGATGTAGCTCAGCAGCACGGCTTCAACAATAAACTGAGCGATTAAATGGTGTTTTTTAGCCCCTAAAGTTTTGCGAACACCAACCTCTTTTGCGCGTTTTGCTGCAGAAGCAGTAGACAGATTCATAAAGTTCACACTCGCAATAAGCAAGATCAGCGCAGAAATAATAGTAAAGGAATACACGGTATTGATATCACCGTTGTCTTTCATTTCACCGTACTTGTTTGAGTGTAAATAGATATCAGTAATTGGCATGAGCTTAAAAGTCTTCATTTTACTGGCACCTGGCTTATCATGATTTTCTAAGTAATCTGGGAGCTTAGCTTCTAGTGCTTTGCCCGATATACCCTTCGCTAGTTTCAAGTAAGTAAAGTAATTAAAGCTTTGATCCTGTTGCCACTGAGTATTGCCAAAAAATTCATTGGCCGTTGCCATACTGACTAAAGCAAAAATATTCAAATGCGTGCGGTTCGGTAAATCTTTTATGACTGCTGTTACTTTTAATGGCACGCGATTAGCCAAATGCAACGTTTCTCCGAGCACATCGGTGCTAGAAAAATACATGCGAGCTGCCGATTCGCTCAATACAACAGAATTTGGCAAATTAAGTGCGTGTGGATTGCCTTTGATAATTTCAAGCGAGAAAAACTCAATCGCGTTGGCATCCGCAAGCATTATACCTTCATGGATGAATTGGTCTTGCCCTTGCCCCATGGGAAGATCAATCTCTCTTAAACGCGTTGCATCTTCAACTTCAGAGAAATAACTTTTAAAGCGCTCAGCATTAAACACCTGACTCTGAGCAAATTTTTGCTCTGGTGAATTTGGCGGCGTAAAGTCTACTGAAGAACGATAAATACGCTCGTGATCTTGAATAAACTCATCATAACCAAGCTCAGACTCAACAAAAATTGCCATCGTAATACAAGTTGCTAACCCAATGGCAAGGCCAAGAATGTTAATAATGGAATACAGTTTTTGAGCTAGTAAACTGCGATAAGCAATAATTAGATAATTTTTAAGCATAGCGTACGTCCTGCATGTGTTGAGAAACGATATGGCCATCTAGTACATTAATTGTGCGATGTGCAAACTTAGCATGATGATCTGAGTGAGTTACCATAACAATAGTGACCCCTTCTTCATTTAACTTCGCGAGTAAACTCATGACCTCTTCGCCATTTTTAGAATCGAGGTTGCCCGTCGGTTCATCTGCAAGTAACATTTTCGGCTGGGCTACAATGGCACGCCCGATTGCAACACGCTGCTGCTGCCCACCTGATAGTTGTTGTGGGTAATGATCTTTACGATGCGCAATATTCACTTTTTCTAGAATTTCCAGCACCTTCTGCTCTCGTTGCTTCTTGCCAATCCCCTGGTATATAAGTGGCAGCTCAACATTCTCAAATACCGTTAACTCATTAATCAAATTAAAACTTTGGAAGATAAAGCCAATATTGTCTTTTCGCAGATCTGCTAATTTGCTTTCTTTTAAGTGACTCACATCTATACCATCGAAGGTGTATTCACCATCATCAATATGGTCCAACAATCCAATAATATTCAATAAGGTCGACTTGCCAGAACCGGACTGGCCCATGATTGCCACAAACTCACCACGTTCTACTGTCATTGAAACTGCATCTAACGCATAAGTTTCCACTAGTTCTGTGCGAAATACTTTGCTAATTTTATTTAAATTTAACATGACTTTTCCTATTAATTGGTGAGGTTAATTGCTTGCATATCTTTGAAGCTGCCATAGCTTGAAGTGATCACTCGATCACCTTCAGAGAGCCCACTGAGCACTTCAATCACTTTGTTATTTCTTTGTCCCAGCGTGACAAACTTTTTAACTGCCGTATCGCTGTTTGGCTCAAGTACAAATAACCATTTACCAGCAGTATCTTGATAAAAACCACCATTGGGGATCAGCATGGCAGGCTTTGCATCGGCTAAAAACAGATCAAGCTGAAGGCTTTGACCACGACGCAGCCCCCTTGGTAATTCAGATGCAAAATCCAAGTCCACTTCAAAACGACCATTGTTAACCTGTGCGTACACTTTGGACAAAGTCAATGTGTATTCTTGCCCTTGATGCGTCACTTTAGCTACTTGACCTGATGCAACGCGACCCAAGTAAAACTCGTCGATAAGCGCGGTAACTTTGTATTGCTCAACAATGTCCACCTGGCCCAAACGAGCTCCTCTGGCTTTTGACTCACCCAGTTCAGCATGTAAAGCCGTTAACTGGCCATCTATGGGAGCACGGATAATTAAGTTTTCTAAATTTTTACGGGCAAATCTTAAATTTTTATTTAGCTGACTGACGCTATCTTCTAATTGTGCTATTTGCACAGTACGGATCCGTTCATCTTGTGTTTGCTGTTCAATTACAAGCGCCCGACGTCCCTTTAAATACTGAGTTTCATCAATCACTGCTTGTAGCTCATCTTTTGATACTAAATTTCCATTACCCAATCGATTAAGTTGCACTAAACGTCGCTCACTTTGTTTGATCTGATGATCCAGCTCAAGCAAGTTACGTTGTAAATTTAAACGATTTTGATCGATAGCCAATCGCGTATTATGCAAGTTATTGAGCTGCTCAGAAATTTGCGCTTCGCGAGAGATCACATCGAGTTGCAAAGTTGTGTTGCTCAAAGCTAGCAACTTATCTCCCTTTTTGACCATGGCACCTTCTTCAACAAAACGTTGCTCTACCCTACCTCCCTCAATGGCATCTAAATATACCGACTTACTTGGTGTAATATTACCCCTAATAGGGATCATGTCATGAAACTGCCCTTGACTCACCACCCCAATTTTTACTTTATCTTTTGATAAGTTATATGTGTCTATACTGCTGCTCGCTGCGCCACTTAGGGCAAAATAGGCTGCGCCAATAATAGGTAACACAAGCCACCACTTCTTAAATGTACGTTTTGGTGCTATTTGTTTGTCCATCTCTTGTCACTCCAAAAAATCAAATCATGCTTAAATAACACAATTAACGTGCCAAAAAACAAAACCTTTTAAAAACAACAACATAAACAAATACAGATAATTGTAAGGAGAAAAAAGTGTAAAAAAATAAAACACTTAGTGTACGATATCGTACAGTTTGGATATCAGGGAGACACCATGGCGGTTAGTAAAAAAGCAATTCTAGTGGTTGATGACAATCAAGAAATACTCATAGCAACACGTATGCTATTGAAACCGCACTATCAAAAAGTGGTGACCCTAAATAACCCCCATGACATTGCCAGCACCATGGCAGACCAAGAATTTGCCCTTATCCTGCTAGATATGAACTTTACCCGAGACTCAACCTCTGGTGCAGAGGGGTTTTACTGGCTCAAGCAAATAAAAGCCATTGACGAAAACGCGGTTGTTCTACTATTTACCGCTTTTGGTGATATGTCTATGGCCGTGGAGGCCATCAAGCAAGGTGCCAGTGACTTTGTTCTAAAACCATGGCAAAACGAAAAGCTGCTTGCTACCGTTGCTAACTGCGTCGAGTTAAATGCGCAGCGACAAAAATCTAAAAAGCTCGATCAAATAGCGCAATTGTCGTTAGCCGCACAAAACAAACCTTTTGAAAACCTCATAGCGCAAAGCTCCGCAATGGAACATGTTTTTCAAACCATTGAAAAAGCGGCAAAAACAGATGCAAACGTATTGGTTTTAGGTGAAAGCGGTACAGGCAAAGAGCTAATAGCTAGGGCGCTACACAAACAGTCATTACGTTCTAAACAAACATTTTTATCAGTAGATATGGGCACCATCGCCAGCTCACTGTTTGAGAGTGAGTTATTTGGTCATGTTAGAGGCGCTTTTACTGATGCCAAAGAGAATAAACAAGGACGCTTTGAGCTTGCCGACGAGGGGACGTTATTCTTAGATGAAATTGCTAATATCCCTTTAGCGTTGCAAGGTAAGCTACTTACAGCAATTCAGAACCGTATGATCACTCCTGTTGGAGGCTCTAAACAAATTGACGTTGATATTCGATTAATCACCGCAACCAACGTAAACCTATACGATATGGTTAATGAGGGAAGTTTTCGCCAAGATTTACTTTATCGCATCAATACAGTAGAGATAAATTTACCGCCACTTAGGCAGCGTCAGCAAGACATTCCCCTGCTCGTCAATTTTTATACCAAACTATATAGTGATAAATATAAACTAGGGTCCAAATTGGTGGATGATAAAACTATGCAATCGTTGGTTGACTACCCTTGGCCTGGCAATATTCGAGAGTTACAACATCTGGTAGAGCGCGCGGTTATTTTATCTGAATCGACGCATTTGCAATTTCAACTGTCTAAAAACCTCACTCAAGCCCAGCCCTTACAACAGCTCCCCAACACGTACAATCTGGCTGAGATTGAGCAACACACGATAGAGCGAGCAATCAAAGATTTTAAAGGTAATATTAGCCATGCCGCAAAGGCACTAGGTATAACCAGAGCGTCTTTATACCGCAAGATGGAGAAGTTTGGTGTTTAACAAAAATGTCTTTGTCATGGCAAGTTATCAGCTCGGCGCTGTTATTTGTGCAACTATCGGTGTTTTGGGTTTAATACACAGCCATATGCAACTGCTCAGTGTATTTGCACTGTGTACTGCATTGGTTTTTATTTATTGTGCAATCAAAGTGTATAAGCGCCAGCATCAATACTTTTGTGAAGTACTTAACGCAATAAAATATCGAGATGGCAGTTTTAAAGTAAATACGCAACACACACTAGATGACAATACACTAAACCTATGTAACGAGTTACTCCAATACGTTCGAGCAGACCAACGTGAACAAGCCGAGCAAATAGCTGTATTTGAAAGCATGCTGCAACACATTGATACAGGTGTGATCTTAGCCAAGAATAACTCCCAAGTCACGGTATGTAATAACAGTGCTAAACGCTTACTCAATATTCGTCACTTCACAGATATCTCTGATTTACTCAAACAACATCCGGTATTAGCGCAAACTCGCTCTGAGAATAGTGTTTGCAATGAACTACTGTTTAAATATTTCAAATTCACCTATCAATATAACCAATTTGAATTGTGGGTATGTACACCGATTTCAGAGCAAATCGAAACCACACAGATGGACTCTTGGCAAAAACTCATTCGCGTGCTCACCCATGAAATAGGCAACTCAGTGGCCCCTATTTATTCGCTATCAAATACCTTGATCAATATCACTGAACAGCAGTTAAGCCAGTGCATCGATGACGCTGAACTCGTTAATGATTACCTACAAAGCTTACAAGCAATAGGAGTTCGCAGTAAATCATTGCTGGGATTTATAGAGAGCTATCGCAAACTAACTCATATTCCGCAACTAGAAATATCAAGTATTAAAGTGCAAACACTCATTGACGAGGTAACTCGCCTAGTAAAACGCGATTTTGTTCAAGCCGGTATCAACTTAACGACCCAAATCGAACCTACGGCATTAACCGTTAATGCAGATAAAAAAATGCTAGAACAAGTGCTTCTGAACCTACTGACTAATGCAAAAGATGCTTTTACAGGTCTAGACACTCACGCTAAACATGTGAGCATATCAGCACAGGTAAATCGTTACGGAAAATGCGAAATACATATAAAAGATAATGGTAAAGGGATAGATCCAAGCGCATTAGATAAAATATTTGTACCCTTTTTTACAACAAAACCTAAAGGTTCTGGAATTGGGCTTGCACTAAGTCAGCAAATTATACACCGCCACAAAGGGCGCATTAAAGTCAACTCAATACCTGATGAAAGTACCATTTTTACAGTGATGCTCTAGAGCGCGTTTTAAATAAAACGACCCCGAGGTCTGCATACTCCGCAATGATAGAAACCTTTTTTATCATTTAGCTACCTTCCTATTATTTAAACTTATTTTATTTTTTTATTACTGTTTATATTAAAACGGCATCTAACTATATCGTTTCGTTATTTGTAGATATATTGTATACAATATATTGTTAGCAATGAAAGGTTAAAACCAAACATAATAATTACAAGCTCTAATGGAGATAACACCATGTCTAACAATACCTTTAACTTAAACCGCCTTACTCTTTGCATGGGGGCTATCGCTGGCTTTGCGATAAGTGCACCGACTCTGGCACAAACCGATTCGGTAGAAGAAGAAGCTGAAGTTATAACCATCACCGGTTCTCGCATCAAACGCCAAGAGCTCACCACAAGCTCTCCAGTCACCGTTTTAGATAAAGTCGCTATTGAGCGCTCAGGCGTCAGTACTGTTGGTGAATTACTGCTGCGCTTACCATCGGTTGTTGGTAGCCCTGCAAGCCCGCGCTCTGGCGGTAATAATAATGGCGCAGCTACCGTACGCCTTAGAGGTTTATCTTCAAACAACACCTTAGTTCTTATCAATGGTCGCCGTGTAAGTACCCGTGGCGTTAGCTCATCGGTAGATTTAGAAACCATTCCTTTTGATGCCGTTGAACGTGTAGAAGTACTTAAAGATGGTGCTTCTGCTGTGTATGGATCCGATGCCATTGCGGGCGTTGTCAACTTAATCATGCGCTCTGACTATGATGGCCTTAAAATCAATCTAGAAGCAGGTGAAAGCCGCCATGGTGATGCGGGGCAAAAGCGTGTGTCTTTCACTTTTGGAGGTAATACCGATAAAGCCAATTGGTTAGTCAGTGCCAGTCACTTTAATGATGATGGTTGGATGCGCCGAGACAGAGACATCAGTAGCGAAGCCGATTTACGCCGCTTTGGTGAAGCGGGCACCAACTTGCGCTCAAGTAAAAGCCCTCGCTCGTGGATTTTTTCAACCGATTATGAACGCTTAGGCGTGACTGCCGCAGATGGTGCAGCATGGGATCCAACCACCGGCTATGATGTTAATGACTTTAGGCCGTTTAATGGTTATTGGTCTGATACCCCATCAGATGGTGCACACTGTGGTGCCAGTGCTCTGTGTGATAGCTTTAATTACCATGACTATGAAACAGGCTCTAACGAATATCAATCCACCACGGTGTGGGTATCTGGTGAATACGAAATAGCACCAGACACCTCACTATTTATGGAATATAACTCAGCAGATGTGAATAGTATTAACTACTTTGCCCCAGGCGCACTGGAGTTTGGCGATAGCATCATTGTGTCTAAAAACAATCAATATAACCCATTTGATGAAGATGTGATTGTACAGCGCCGGATCACTGAAAATGGCATTTTACGCCCAAGAGATGCAGACTCAGACGTTGACCGCTTTACCTTTGGCTTAAAAGGCAGTATTGAAGATTGGGATTACGACTTTGTATACAGCCACCAGCGCAGCAAAGTCATCGAAACCCGAGGTCAACAAATGTCGCTAGCACGCCTACGAGCAGCAGCCGGTGACTCACAAGAGTGCCTTAATCGCAATGATGGCTGTGTCCCATTAGATTTAATTGGCCCATATGGTTCAGTAAACGAAGAGATGATGGGCTACATTTTTTCTCACAAACCCACCAGTATTTACGACAATACATTGCGCTTTTTGAATGCCAACATAACAGGAGTGCCATTTGAGCTACCAGCTGGTCCTGTTTATATTGCAACCGGTGCAGAAGTGCGCTGGGAAGATGCCTCAGTCAGCCATGACGTGGGCTTAAACACAGGCGATGTGGCGTTTATTGAGCAAGTATCAGACACCACCGCACCCACTCGAAAAATTGAAGAAGCCTACATTGAAGCCGTGTTGCCGCTACTGAGCGATATGCCAATGGTAGAGTCATTAGAATTAGAGGTGGCGATGAGATATTCTCGCTATAGTGACTTTGGCAACACCACCAACCCCAAAGTTGGCTTAAAGTGGCAGGTAAATCCTGACTTATTAGTTCGCTACAGTTACTCCGAAGGCTTTAGAGCCCCCACTTTTGGGGAGCTTTACACACCCAGCCAAAAAGGCTTTGTAAACGACACCGACCCTTGTACCACAGATAACTGGTCAAACTTAGCTGGTTGTAGGTTAAGAGCCCCTGGAGACTTAGGATATACCGCGGTCACTGGCGGTAACCAAGACCTAGAAGCCGAAGAAGCCGAGTCATTCACCACGGGATTTGTATGGACACCTGAGGCACTGGTTGATGGCCTCTCTATCACCTTTGATTATTGGAGCATAGAGCAAACCAATGTGGTTGCCACTTATGGCGCAACCCGTAAAGTATCTGAAAATGCAGCAAACCCCGCTCTTTGGTCAAACACTGTACTTCGCAACCCAAGCTCAGGTGCCATTGTTGAAGTTAGAGATATCTATGAAAACGTTGACCGCCGTGAATTATCAGGCTGGGAGCTTGAGGGCCGTTACGATATCAAAGATACCCAATCAGGCAACTACAGCTTGCAGCTGGGGGTGTCAAAACTCAAAGAGTGGGTTGATATTGAAATTCGTAGCGGTGAAGAAAACCGCAGCGATGCAACTGGATTGGTAACAGGGGGTGCATCATACCCTGAGCTAAAAGTCAGTGGTGCACTGAACTGGACGTTAGATAACTGGAGTGCTAGCTGGAATATGAGCTACATCGACAGCCTAGTGGATGATGACAACGATGTGGTTGAACGCCCGAAAGTGGATGACTACTTTAAGCATGATTTACAGCTGAGCTACCAACTACCGGACTTCTGGGAGAGCAAACTCACCTTTGGTATTGATAACGTATTTGACCAAGATCCCCCTATTTTAGCGTCAACTGTAGATGGCGGACATGACCCTTCTACCTACAGCGCCAGAGGTCGTTACTTCTACGGTCGTATCAGCTTTAATTTTTAGGTTGTTATTTAGCACTGCTGTACTATCAAATTGTTGGATGGCGCCTTAGGCTTATCCAACCTACATGCATCCCTGTAGGTTGGATAAGTGGCGAAGTCACGCCATCCGACATTAATTCAGCATAGTGAAGTTCCAATTTAACGTATCGGTTATTCCGTTCACTACTTCATCCGAGCCTTGATCCACGCTTTCACAGGCGCCACCCACACCTTAACGGGTCGATAAAACGCGCCATGCGACAGGCCGGTGTTAATTTCAAGTTCTTCAAAAGAGCGCGTTTGGGTACTTTTTTTATCAAGTAAGGCACAGCTTTGTGACTTATCAGACTTTTCGTATATCGACAGCACATGACCATACACTTTAATGTCGGTGTGTTTTTTCCAAATCAAGCGCCCACAACCTGCCAAAATGACCGTATTGACGCCTAGGTCTGACAACTTATCCGATGCCAGTCCGGTAATAAAAGCACCACGAGAAAACCCAACTAAAGTGATATGTTCAGGTTTTACACCTTTTGCAACCAAAGTGCGAACTTGCTTATTAAGCTGATAAGCATAATCAAACGGATCTGTATTCTTTGCCCTGTGATGCGCTATTAGCGCGTAGCTATCATCGGCTAAGGCTTGCTTAACCGCCGGAAAGTCGTACTTCCCCCAGCCATTTTTAGTCTCTACAGGCTTTGGGTTATCCCCTTCTACAATGTAACCATGTGAGTAAAAAACAAATTTATCGTTTGCTGCTACCGACTCAGGTATGGAGTCGAAGATAGTCGCAGCTGAAGTGTTAAATGACACTATCACGCCAAATAAACTAAGAATAAGAGAGCGGTGTTTCATATAATTTCTACTTTTTATTGTTTGTTGTTTTGTATATCCAATACAACCCCTGTACAGCGGTTGTTGGAGATGCCGTTTCATGATTAGCCTCTGGGATCACCAATAATTTTGCTTCCAGCTTGGCGATTTTCTTACCTTGTAACATCCCATAAAGCGCTTTGGCAATTTCTTAATATTGTTATAAAAACTTCGCCAATACCTTATCGATAGTTTTATCTAAAATCGTTTTCGCACTGCTCGTACATATTGCAGTTAAACAGCATCGTAATGGCTGTTTGCATCGTATGTCCTTTTTATTCAAAGCCTTTGTGTAACGCCTACTACCAACTTGTATCAAACTGTATCACTTACTTGCAAATCATTGTGTTAATCTGGATATTCCACTGGTTCCACTTATGGTACGATACACTTTGATACATGTTGCAAACTCTCGGTACAGTAAACTGCACCAGAACCCTCTAGGCTACTAGCAAATAAACCAATAACTAGACATTGCTATGAAAATTAAATCTGTACTTTTATCTATATGCACCGCGCTTAGCGCAATTTCGGTGCATGCCGACAACACGACCAACACGGAGTTTGATTATTTTGCCAAACGCCAAGGTGGGGGTTATCTAGCCGCTGAGCTTGCAGTCACTTATGGCGGTAGTCTCTATGTGAATAACCACACTAAAGTCTCCCTATCGTTAAATGGTGCGTATTACTTTGATAATGGCTTATTTGTTGAACTGCCAGGAAAATCTAACGAGTTTGATTCAGACTTTGCACTAGGGTACAACTTATTCAACACGCCTAATTGGGAGTTTGATTTATTGTGGTCAACCGCGCACGGCAGCCTAACCTCGATAACAACAAAGAAAACCACTCGCTACCTTGGCTTAAGAGCGTCTGGTGAAGTTGCTGGGTTAAACGTACAAGCTATTGTCGCCCCCAGCGCAGATACCGATACGTATAATAATGGCCAATACGCATCATTATGGCTATCTAAAAATTGGCAATACAAAAACTGGAACTTTTATGGCTCGCTTGGGGCACAGTACCGTAATGCCAACATGCTAAATTACTATTACGGCGTGCCAGAAGATTCACAGCGTTTTGACCCCTACCAAGCTAGCGGTGGAACTAACCTAACCTACAAAGTCGGCTTTAGAAAACCCTTTGCACAAAGCTGGCTCTTTGAAGGCAATATTGCTTATACCAGTTACACAGACGCGATTCTCGACAGCTCCATAACCAAAGCCGTTTTAGAGCATAACTATAGACGCAAAGACTATGCAGCCACGACCAGTGTCTGGGTTAGTTATGTATTTTAAGGAGTTAGCAATGAAAAAACTGCTTTTAACTCTTAAATATACGGGTTTTATGGCTATATTGGCAGTTGTAAATAGCCTAAATGCGGCAGAGAGTAACACCAGCGCTGTGCAATTGCGTGTATCACCAAAGCAATGTACCACTTTAGAAAAGGGCCAAGACTGTTACGTCAACCTCAAGGTATCGTGGCAAACCCCGACTAAAGGCGATTTCTGCCTCAATATGCAGCAACAGCAGTTACGGTGTTGGCATGACCAAAGTGCAGGCGTATTTGAGCAAGAGTTGATCATCAACAACCCTGTATCTATTAATTTGCTAGACGGTGATAAAGTACTGCAAAGCACAGCAATCAAGTACGCTTGGTTATATAAAAATCGGATCAGTAAAACGGTGCGATGGCGAATGTTTTAAGGACTAACAATGACAAAGTTGGCGCTCGTTGAAGACGATTTAGAGCTTGCTCAGTGGATCTGTGATTACCTCAGCGCAAAGCAATACAAGGTTGATGTTTATCATGATGGGCAGCAAGCGCTCGATGCTTTGAAATCAAGCGATGTAGAACTAGTAGTGCTTGATGGCATGCTCCCGTCTTTGGATGGTCTAGAAGTATGTAAACAACTGCGCCAACACTCTAACATCCCCATTTTAATGCTCACCGCACGAGACGAAGAAATTGACGAAATTTTGGGCCTAGAAATGGGCGCAGATGATTACCTCACCAAACCTGTTCGGGGTCGTTTATTAGAAACCCGCATAAAAGCTTTGCTTAGGCGTAGTCAACCAATTGATAAACAAATAAGTTCATCGCTCATTGAGTTAGGGAGTTTAGTGCTCAATCAAGCAACCCGTGAGGTGTGCCTCGCTAATAAGCCTATCAATCTCTCTAGCAACGAGTTTGATGCGTTGTGGCTGCTGGCGTGTAGATCAGGCAGCGTTGTTAGTCGTGAAGAGCTAACGCAAGCTTTGCGCGGCTTTGAGTACGATGGTTTTGACCGCTCTATTGATTTGCGTATTTCACGGCTACGTAAAAAGCTCGGCGATAGCGGCACAGAGCCATATAAAATCAAAACCATTTGGGGCAAAGGTTACTTGCTTGTTAGTGAGGTATGGTGATGTGGCGTTTTGTAGCAGCTTTGCTTATTTTCACCTTATTTGGCAGTATTGGTCTTGGAAAACTATTTGATACCCTTAATGAAAACGCACAACAAAGCCAAGAAGTTAGCCAACAACAATCGCTTGCTTTTCAAGCGCAACTTACCCAAATCGCTTTACATCAATTAAATAACCAGCAACAAGATACGTTTTTAAAGCAAGCCCAGCTGCAATTTCCAAGTTTTGAATTTGCCATTCACACCTTATCAGATTACCCGCTACCAAAACCGTTATTATCGCAGCTAAAAATTCAGCCTACGTTGGTACTTGAAACACAGCAGCATTTACAAGCCTATGCCTTATTACCCAACAACCAAGTTCTACTACTGAGCACCAGTAAAGCGCTATTTGACGAATCAACCAGCCTGCTCATGACCATCAGTTTTTATGTTGCGCTCATGGGGCTAATTTTGTTGTTTTTAACGCCTTTTATTCTGAGGTTGCGTCGCTTAAGTGTTGCCACCGCAAAGCTTGGTAAAGGTGATTTATCTCAACGCGTCCCCGTTGGCTCGGTATGGTATCTCAACGCACTTGAAAGCGACTTTAACGCCATGGCCGCGCGCATCGAAGCATTAGTGAGTGATATAAAACTGCTTGCCAGTGGCTTGTCCCATGAACTTCGCACCCCACTTGCACGCGTTAGAATGGGCCTAGACACCCTAGTTGAAACCAATGATGATACACTCAGGCAAGACTATGAGCAGCGTGTGAACGCGAATTTGGATACCATGGAAGACTTACTCAACCAGCTGCTCTCGTTCGCTCGTTTGCAATACACTTTAGAAGATACCGCAAGAGTGACGGTTGACCTTAACCAAGTCGTACACACCATCGAACAAAGCGTTGCCAGCCCCTTGTTGCGCGTTCACTACAGCAACTGTACGGCTCGCGTGTTCGCTGACACACATTACCTCAGCATATGCATCAACAACCTAGTTAGTAATGCTTTAAAATATTGCCAGCAACAAGTCAGTATTCACATAGAGTGTAAAACGCGCAGTGTTTGTATCATCATCGCTGATGATGGACCTGGGGTTCCGCCCTGTGAGCGAAATAACATATTTAAACCCTTTGTTCGGTTAGATAAGCAAAGTCACGCAGGCTACGGTGTCGGTTTAGCATTTGCAGAGCGGATTATGACTTGGTTGGATGGAAACATTTATATTGATTCATGCAGCACATTGGGTGGCGCCAAATTTACCTTGTCGCTGCCGTTGCAGTAGACCTAAATGACATCACTGTTAAACACCGCAAACCCCGTCAGAGTATAAGCCAATACCATGAGTCTATCTTCTTGATGCCACACCTTTGAAATAGGCCGCTCTAAACTTGATTGATTACGCAGTACAAAAAGGCCTTAAGCAGTGCTTTAAGGCCTTGGCAGATTTATATTTTAAAGCCACTTTAAACTTTACTCAGATAGGGTCTTGCCTTGCTCCTCATCGTCTTTAGAGTCTGCTCTTAGCGTGTCTAACCGTAAATTGACTAACGTATCGTAAGTGGTTTTTGACACTTCAAACCAATAAGGCAGATCATCGCGCTTAACAAAGTGGCTGTCACTTTGCTCAGCAAATGCAAACTGGTATTGCTTAGCATCGTTGTTTGTTACTCTCAGTTGCTCACTTTGCTCCATTTGCTGTTTTGATACGCCAACAAAGCTAAGTTGCGAAAAGATATTAGCAACGCTTTGCACTTTTTGTGAATCGATTTTCTGATCACTATCTTGCGGTATTATTGACGTCGCCAACTGCCATTTTCCATCTTGTTTTTCTAACGCTAAATTAGCGTGTTCGATACGATTTACATCACGCACAGCGAGCAATGATTTATCCAGCCAAGAATTTTCATCGATACTCAACTGATAGGCACTAAATTCAACGCTGTATACTTCATCTTGCTCATCATTACGTACATAAAGCTTTTTAAAGCTAGGCGATTTGCCTAATAGTAGCGTTTGCTTAGAGCCGTCTCTTAAGGTGAGCGTAACCTGCTTTGCAAAGTTATCTTCAGCCACTTTAAAACGGGCATGACTGGCCTTTGAATAAGCCACAGGCCACACCGCTTTTAATGTACTGAGTTGCTTGAGAACGCTGTCCACACTCGAAGTATTTAACGCCAATTGAGGGTAAGTACTAAGCTGCCAATTTTCCTCTGTTTTATTTAAGATCAGCTGCTTGTCGTCTTGTTTAATTTCCACCTCAGCAATACTGTGCAAGTCGATTGAAAGAATTGGCGTAGCAACAAATTCGCCTTGCTGGGCATCGTTAAAATAAAGCCACCCGGCCACAACTAGCTGTAGTGCCAGTAATGCAAACAAACTATTTAAGTATTTATTCATAGCTTACACTCCTATTGGGTTATCCAAGCAAGATACTGCTGTTGCTTGCGCTTGCGCCGTGCCTGCACCCACAAAGCCATAGCCAGTAACAACAGTAGTGCCAGCACATAATTGCCATATTCCCAGGCTTGCTGCTCATTTTGCTCAAGTGGCACTAAAGTACGGTTAAAGTTTCCGCGCGAGCGAATACTCATTAAAGCGGTATCTTCAAGTGCCCAATCCACAGTGTTTACCATCAGCTGTAAGCCGTTTAAATAATCATTTTGCGACACGCCACCAGTGAGCTGCAGCACCTGATCTTGCACAAAATCATTGGAGCTAAACAAAATAATGCGGGCGCTGTCACTGGCGTGTTTGATCACACTCGATACTTCAAGCGGTTGTGCCTCTTGTTCAAGTGACTCTTGTGCTGGATTAGCTTCATGCTCAGTGCTTTCCTTCACTTGCTGTTTTGCTAACAGCGGATTTTCTTTATCAACAAAGTAAGAACTGAACCGACCTTGCGCTATCACACCGAGTAAGTGCTTGCTAGTGTCTCCTTTGGATAAATAACTCGCCTCGCCTTGTTCATTAAGCTTTGGCATGATGTCAATAGACGATGAAGTCCATGCTTTTTCAGAGCTTTCTATCAACCGCGTGTAGGCTATGTCACTGCGCGCTTGATCCAATGAAATAGGCGATGCCCAAGCCATGGTAAGCTGCGGTAGCTGTGAGGTGATCAAGTTATCCTTGTTAAGTCCCTCTCTGACATCCACAAAGTATGGATAATCTAGCATGCGCATTTCTTGTAACTGGAATCCCCCCACATTGCGCGTCACAGGGATTGGGAATGCTGCATTACTTGGGTCCATCACCATGCTTTGCTCAATAGTCAAACCATGATGAGCTAACCAAGCAGATAAACCACTCTGGTGGTTTTGCATCACCAATGTGCCGCCATTTAAGTCCACACTATAAGGCGAAGTTGCTGCCACCACAGTTCCCCCTTTCATTAAGAACTGATCCACAGCAAATAGTTGTTTCTCATCTAACGATTCAGGTGCCATCAACATCAAAATATCAGCCTCGCCAGAGACTTGCCCATCCGTTAAATCTTCTTTTTGCACATTAAGCTGCGCGCCTAACATTTGCTCTAGATTTCTGAACTGAGCTTGAGGCATACCATAAGCCCCCGATTTACTCGGAGTGACAAGCGCTACATTTTTAGTAAAGCCTTTGGCAAAGCGCTTTATCGCCGCATTTAGATTACGTTCAAAACTGGACGATTCCATATCCTCGAGCGGAATTTGTACAACTTGCTCTGCCCCAGAGAGCGTTAAGTAAAAATAAAATGACTCGTTTGAAAATAGGCTCGTGCTCATCGGCTCAAAGCCATAGTCTTGTGCAATTTGCTGTGCTACCAATGCGCCATTGGCTTCTGGCTCAACCATATTGATTGAAAATTTACCTTGCGCGTTTGACTCAACCTGCTGAAGCTGCTCGGTAAGTGATTGTTTAAAAGTAACCAACTGCTCAGGTAGCTTGTCATCACTTGAGATATAACCAGTAAATGTAAGCGGTTGTTGTACCGTATCAAATAAGTTACCCGCACTTTGATAATCTTGCAGTACGGTTTTTATGGCGCGAGTAATATCATGCTCTGGGTTACGCAATAACACTTCAACGTCAGATTCAGCGCGCGCACTGACTTCAATCAGATCTCTAAAACCGAGCACCTGATGTTCGTCGCCATATTGCACAACTACGTTAAAATATGAACTGACAACCGATGCTTGGTAGCGATCTGCCACTTGAAATGGCACAGGTTTAATACCAAATTGCTGATTGGCCTGCGCTTCAAGCTCAGGGTGTTGTTGTGGGTCTATGATTTCAACCCGTACTCGCCCATCGGCCACAACTTGATACTCTTCAAGTAAGTCTGCTAATTGCGGTACCAATGGCGCAAGCAAAGGATGAGTTTTATCGCTAAAGTAACCACGGATCAATAACGGCTCTTGTAATTGCGCTAAGTACATTTGTGTGGCTTCAGATATTGAGTACTGTTTACCTTGTGTGGTATCCAATCGCAACTTAGGTAGTTGCCCTAGCCATAAATTGGCCACCAGCACATTTACAGCCAACAATGCGCACAATGCTTGCCAGCGTTTGTGATGAACAGTGCGTTTATGTGGCACCCAGCGCTCTTGCTCAAGAAAGTAGGTGTTCAGTGCTAAAAACACCACGCACAATGAAACGTAATAATACAAATCCCTTAAGTCAATCACCCCGCGGGTAATATCCTCAAAACGCGCACCTGTGCCCAGTAAGCGAAAAAGCTCAGCGTTGTTATTTGTGAAAAAATCGGTAATGGTTGCACTACCAATAAAATAAAAAGCCCCGCACACGGCACATGACACCAATAAACTCACGATTTGATTGTCACTGCGAGCCGAAATAGCAAGCCCAATGGCCAAATAAGCAGCACCGAGTAAAAGCACAGCAAGATAACCAGACAGCACCGGGCCCCAATCCAAATCACCCAACATGTTAACCGTAACAGGCAAAGGTAAAGTGATCAGTAGTGCCATTGCTAATAGCGCAAAGCACCCCAAAAACTTACCCATCACAAAGTGCCACAAAGGTACACTCAATGTATGCACATACTCTATCGTGCCCGTGCGACGTTCTTCACTCCATAAGCGCATTGTAATGGTTGAACATAGGAAGATTAGCAGTACCGGCATCCATTCAAACATCGGACGAATATCGGCAATATTGCGGGCAAAAAAGGCTTCCCCCCAAAAGAAAATAAACAAGGTAACGGCGGCAAATGCGCCAATAAATAAGTAAGCAATGGGTGAAGCAAAAAACAATGAAATCTCTTTTTTTGCCACCGTAAAAATCGATGATGATGTGTTACTAGGCTGCATGAGCACCTCCTTTCGTACTCGATAACCCATTATTGTTAATATCGTTAAACAAGGTCTCTAAGTCGCGCTTTTCACTGTGCAATGCATACAATGCAAAGCTATTTTCTATGAGCGTTTTACTTACGCGACAGGCCACAGTTTTAATTTCTGTTGTGTCTTCCAAATCAAGCTGCCAGTAGTGTTCCGCTCTTTTCGTTGCACCTCTGATCCCCTCGATAGCATTAAAAACAGTCTCGTTTTCGCAATTGGTTTCGACAAGTAAATGCTGAGCATTGTTGAGTGCAGTAAGCTTTTCATCAAGCACCAATTGTCCAGACTTTAAAATAAGCACGCGATCACAGATTGCATTTACCTCTTGCATGATATGCGTTGATAAAATAACTGTTGCGTGCTTAGCGATATCTTTGATGAGCTTACGCATATGCTGCGTTTGCTCAGGGTCTAAGCCATTCGTTGGCTCATCTAAAATCAATAATTTAGGTTTACCTAGAATAGCTTGTGCTACCCCAACCCGCTGCTTGTATCCACGAGATAAGGTATGAATTGGTGCCAGCAACTTAGCACGAATGTCGGTCGCGGCAATGGCTCTTTTTAACTCACTGCGTTTTTCGTTACCCGTTAAGCCTTTTAGCGTTGCTGCGTAATCTAAGTACTCTGCAACCGTCATATCGGGATAAACCGGCAAACTTTCAGGTAAATAGCCTAACTGGCGCTGCAACTGTTTAGGGTTGTCTTTTAGGGTAATGCCATTTAGTGACACACAGCCAGTGTCGGATTCAAGATAACCACTTATCATTTTCATGATGGTGGTTTTACCCGCTCCGTTATGCCCCAAAAGACCGATGATCTCACCTTGTTTTATTGTAAAACTCACATCATCTACGGCTTTAAAACTGCCATAGCTGCGAGTTAAGTGACTCACATTAAGCATGGTAGTAGTACTCCGTCGATATTAATCCGTAAGCGGGTTATTAAGCGGATTGATGATTGTTTTCTTACTAAAAAATGGGAAGGTATTCGAAATATACATTGCTTTAATCTCCATTGTTTACGGGAACATCCCCTGCAATAAAGTATTTAACGAAATCTTTTCTTTGATATGGGCAGCTGGTAAAAGTTCAAGTATCAGCATCATTGTTTTTTGAACATTACACTGTTTTTAAAGTGATAATAATGCCTTGAAAAGCATGATAAAAAACACGAGTTTTAAGCATCATTGAAAGACTTCATTATCATGTCTAAGCTTATTCAATGCCGCATAGAAAATTAAGTATTAGAAAGTTTATGGGATCAGATAAAGACATCACAATTGGCTTACTTGCACCTTTAAGCGGTGTCGTTTCCTTATATGGAGAGGAGATCTCAAACGCAGCTAAAATAGCCTGCGATGAAATTAACGAAGCAGGTGGCATATTGGGCAAAAAGCTCAAATTAGTCATTGCAGATGACGGCAGTGTTCCGCAAACAGCAGTGCCAGCTGCAAAACAACTTGTGCATGACCATCATTGCGATGCAATTATAGGTAATCTACTCTCAAGCTCACGCATCGCCGTCAACCTTGACGTCGCTGAAGTGGAAAAAATCCCTTATCTGAGCTTCTCATTTTATGAGGGGTCAATAAAAGGGCGTTATTTTTTCTCTTTTGCTGCGTTACCTAATCAACAAATCGACAAAATGATCCCTTATATGGCCGAACGTTATGGCATGAAGTTCTTCTTTGCGGGTGCCAATTATGAATGGCCTAGAGGCTCTATTGATGCAGCTAAACATGCACTGGCAAAAATTGGTGGAGAAATTGTTGGCGAAGAGTATCTACAACAAGGAGCAACTGACTTTCGTAGCATGCTTTATAGGCTTTACACCTCTGGTGCCGATGTTTTTGTGCCCTACTTTGCAGGTACCGATCAGGTAAACTTATTAACACAGTTTTGTGAAATGAAGTTAAAGGATCGCATGGCAGTGGTTATGGGTCACTTTGATGAGGTAATGGCTGCCTCTATGCCCAATAATATCAAAACCGGCTTTTATTCAAGTAATACCTATTTCATGTCTGTCCCTACAAAAGAAAATAAACATTACTTAGAGCGATTAAGCACCCTTGAGTCTGTCAATGGGCTATTGCCAAATGGCAATGGTGGATTAACAAATTTTGGCGAAGGGACGTATTTATGCGTAAAAGCATTTGCCCAAGCAGTTAAACAGGCAAACTCACTTAATACTGATGCCATCATTTCGGCACTAGAAAACGTCGAAGTACAGAGCCCACAAGGCCATGTAAAAATGGACCCAAAAACTCACCACGCTTACGTCAATAATTACCTAAGCAAATGTAATCAATCAGGTGAATTTGAAATTGTAGAGTCTTTTGGGCTAATTGAGCCGCTTATTCCCCCTAGATACAAACATCATTACGAACAATCGGAGTTCGACGAATTTACATCAAATGAAGAGCCCAAGTTAAATATTGCAAGTTGGCAACTCATTAAAATATTCTCGTATGACGAAGTGTGGAGCGGTATTGAACAGCAAAAGACGGTGTGTGATCTACCTGAATATATTCGCACCAGTTTGACAATAGATAAGGCCTCATTTAAAGAGCATTTTTACAATAAAGAACCGATGTTCATGATGGGCAACTCTACTGATGGTTACCAGTTTAGAGTTAAAGTTATCCCATTAGAGGGAAATGACAAGTCAAATTTAGCTATCTATGAGTCAAAAGGTGACTATACACCACAACTATCAGATCAAATACTTGCAAATGCAGACGTAGCAGTAATAGCAACCGACGAAACAGGCCATGTTATCGTAGCTAACGAATCATCTACGACTTTGTTTGGCTACGTTATAGAGGAGCTAATAGGTTTACATATCATACATTTAATACCTCCTCGCTTTAGAGAAAAACACAACTCGTACTTTAAGCAGTTTTTGCAGGCCAAAGATACACAAAGAAAAATGGGGAGCCGCCAACAAATCTATGGCTATCGAAAAGATGGCTCTGAATTTCCAGCAACAGCCTCAATTGCAAAAACTAGCACTGGAGGCTCTCATGTACTAACCGTTACCATCGTTGATATTTCAGAGCAAAAAGAACAGCATGAACAGTTAGAGTGGCAAGCCAACCACGACTCTTTAACGCATTTACCCAATCGTTCACTGTTTCACCGCAGGCTTTCCAGTGCTTTGCGCCGCTCAGCAACGGCTAACTCCAAAGTGGCATTACTGTTTATCGACTTAGACCATTTTAAGTCAATCAACGATATTTTTGGTCATGACTTTGGCGATATGCTGTTAGTATCGGTTTCGAACCGATTGTTAGAAACCATCAACCCAGGAGACACCCTCTCTCGCTTTGGTGGGGATGAATTTGTCGTGTTGTGTGATAACGTCGCTGATCCTGAGGAAATCGAGACGCTCGCCCAAAAAATTAACCGCAGACTGAAGCAGCCTTTTACGGTACTAGACCAGATTGTCTATTTAAGTTGTAGTATTGGCTTTTCACTCGGTTTTGGCTCCAGTGACAGCGCAAATACTTTGGTTAGAAAAGCCGACACTGCTATGTATGAAGCAAAAGACAAGGGGCGAGATGCCATTTTAGGATACAATCCGCAGCTTGATTCACAAATGAAAAACAAGTTCGATATTGCGCATGATTTAAGGCAAGCAATCAATGATGACACCTTTTCACTCGTGATACAGCCAATTGTTGATTTATCGTGCAATAAGGTTGTTGCGGGGGAGGTATTACTGCGCTGCACGACACCACAAGGGAGCATATCACCTGAAATTTTTATACCGGTTGCAGAGTCGATTGGTTTAATTAATATTATTGGACAGTGGGTAATAAACAACGCCTTTCAAGCGTTGAGCAAGATCTCCAACCATATTGAGTCTGGTCAATTAAAATATATTTCAATCAACATCTCCAACAACCAGCTTTGCCAACCAGAGTTTATTGAGCTTATGACCTCAGAGTTAAGAAAATACACGATTAATCCTCAGCATATTTTGCTTGAAATAACTGAGACATCCATCATGAAAAATGAAGCTCATGTGAAACTAGTTTTAGCAGAGCTTGCCAGTATCGGCTTTAAAATTGCTATTGATGATTTTGGGACTGGATATACTTGCTTTAATCAGTTACTTGAGCTGCCAATAAATTGCCTAAAAATTGACAAAACATTTGTGGACAAAATAGAAACAGATGAGAAAAGTCCTATACTCATACATACTATCAGCAGTTTAGCCAACTTCTTAGGCTTTGACGTAATAACAGAAGGCGTAGAGACAAAAGAGCAGTTAAAAACACTGCAATAT
Source organism: Pseudoalteromonas sp. A25 (assembly GCF_009176705.1). Lineage (NCBI taxonomy): Bacteria > Pseudomonadati > Pseudomonadota > Gammaproteobacteria > Alteromonadales > Pseudoalteromonadaceae > Pseudoalteromonas > Pseudoalteromonas sp. A25. The sequence continues at coordinate 3,021,113 of NZ_AP021846.1, forward strand.
TTAGGGTGCTACCGGATCCAAGGTTTCCTCTTTTACAAGCCTATGTCCTTTCAAGAGTTTGATGCATTACTTAACACTGGTGAGTCAACCAACATTAACTTTAATGTCTCTAAAGACTAATTAACCATAACCGGACAAGCGTCATACTACATTACTACATAGCTTGGCTTTGCAATGGATTGATATAATGCGCTTTGTCATATCCATTATCCCAACTTCAGGTTAACTAAATTATTTTTTGTTGCTTTAAACCTTTCTGGGCATAAACGCGTCTCAATAATAAAAATACAAAGGACTAAACTCAATGCGTTTAATTGCTGCATATTGCACCATACTGCTGCTTAATTTTGCTCTGATAAACAACTCACTCGCATCAAATGCCGCTTCTGAGCCATTTCAGCATCACTTATCAACAGCTCAAGCCATAGAAGACATTGATCAATGGTTTAATTGGCTACATCAAACACACCCTGACCTATCTCACAGTATTGCAGACATTGATAAGTTTTATGAAAAAGTCGCGCAAATCAAAACAACGATAAATGAACCACTTACAGCTATGCAGCTATGGCAAAAAATGGCACCTCTCAATGGGATGCTTGCAGATGGGCACCTTAAAGTTGGACATGGCTCATCGTCACAATGGCGCCAATGGATAAACGAAGGCGTAGCGCTATTTCCTTTTGAGGTAAAGGTTACCCAGGGCAGTTTAATCGTAGAGCGAGAGTTGGCAAAGCAAGTCAGTCAATATACAGGTGCAAAGATAGTGTCGATTAATGGTAAAAGTACCGCTGTCATTGTGCGCAAACTCCTTAACAACACCCATGGTGATACCCCTGCTTTTCGTGAACATGTCCTACAAAGCCAATTTAATAGACTGTTCTATATGACGTTTGGTCCGCAAAAGAGTTTTACAATTGAACTTGAACATAACCAAAAAATTCATCGTGTAAAGCTCAAGGCACAAGCGGCAATACCTTCAAGCTTAGCTCAGCAATCTTTTGCCGATGCTTTTAACATTACATATAGCAACACCACAGCCCTACTCACAATCAATACCTTTGCTTGGCACGACTTTCGGCAATTTCTAGATTATATGGATAACACTTTCAGCGAAATTAAAAAGCGCAAGGTTAATCATTTAATCATAGATATTCGTAATAATGGTGGAGGTAATGACGACATGTGGATGGCTGGTGTTTTGCGCTATATTGCCGATAAGCCGTATAAACACTTTTCAAGTTATCGCTCAAAAATACTACTCAAATACCGAGACCCTGGGCAGATCGTTGGTAATGTAGAGCAAGGCGAAAACACCCGTTTAATTCAACCCCAACCTGAGCTGGATAATTTTTACCGTGGTAAAACCTCATTGCTGATTGGCACGGGTACTTACTCATCTTCAATTGTGTTTGCCAACACTGTACAAGACTATCAATTTGCACAATTAATTGGCACTGCGACAGGCGGGCGAAGCACACAAAGTGGCGGTATTCAATTTATGTCATTAGCACATAGCCAATTACAAATGATCTCACCACGCTTTTTACTCACCCGCCCAAGTGGTATTAAGCAAATGACGCCTGTTCAACCTGAGCGCTCACTATCGCAAGCCAACATTCCACAGGCACTGAGCAACCTCTTATAACGATGATACACCTTGTGTCGTGCACAAGCTTTTAAACAGCTTTTGTACGACACAACGATCAAAACGTAAACTTAATCAGAGTGAGAGACATCTTGCAGTCGATGATTAAGCCAAAGTGCGACCATAATGATTGCACCACCGATACTTAGCCTTAAAATATCGGCATCTCGGTTCCAAATTAGTATATTAACAATAATACCAGCAGGAATAAGCATATTATTCATTACAGCCAAAGCGCCCACATCAACTTGTGTGGCCCCTTTGTTCCAAGCAAAATAGCCAAGCCCAGAAGCGATCACGCCAAGATACACGAGTATGCCCCACTGAGTTATACTCGTTGGCAAACGCGTACTATTTCCAAATAAAATATAACAAATAAGCGAAACTATTAATGCGCCTATAAAAAACCAACCAAACACACTGTGTTGTGCAAGTTTGCTATCTTGCATGACACGCTTATATGCCACCTGCCCCGTAGCAAAACACAAATTTGCCCCTTGTACCAACAGCATGCCAAAAATAAATTGACCATCAATGCCTTCATAACGAATAGCGATAGCCCCAATCACCGCCACAAGTGCAACCAACAAAAATCGACCATTAAAATGCCGACTCAAAAAGTCATTTAATAAGGTAATATATAAAGGCGTCATTACTGTAAATAGTAGTACTTCGGGCACACTCAGATACAAAAATGAATGGTAGTAAAAGCCATACATTACCCCCAGTTGAATGGCACCGATACACATTAACTTAACCACTAACGCTTTATTATTTGGGGGGATTCTCAGCAGTGGAAGAAAAACACAAGCGGCTAAAGCGATACGTGTAAGTACACTAAACCACGCATCGACTTGGCCAGCCAGATAAACACCTATTAAACTAAACGAAAACGCCCAAACCAAGGTGACGACGATTAAATACAGCATAATACTGCTCTACAACGAAAATCAGCATGCTACACAATCTAAGGCTACTACGCCACAGCGGCACATATTATCTCATGGCTGTTTTGACTCATTGAGCAACAATTGATGCAATGCATCTATTCGTTTATTAACACGGTGACTTTCATAATAGGTGCCAAAGGCGACCAGTACTATCAAAAATAGTAAAAGGTATGCAACAGGCTGCTGCATTATCTGCGGGAAAAGCCCAATGATACCAACAACCATAAATATACCGAGCAAGGCACGCAAGAAGTAGCTGATAAGGCTTGGTCTTAATCGTTCAAATTCAGCTTCTAGTTGATGTATCTTATTCAAACGTAAGTAATCCATGTGCTTGTCAATGTCATCCCTGTTCATATTCTCTCCTAAATAAATATTCGACACTATAATGCCTCACTTATAGCCCCAGCGTTAGCGGCTTGCCATTCTACACATCGATAAATCCGTTTCTATAAAAGTTACATTACATTGCTATGCTTATACTATTCATTACTGATTAACCGACTATTTTGTCAGCAAATCAAGCCAATCCTGCACTTGTAATGGCCGAGAAAAATAATAACCTTGATATAAGTCACAGCCTGCTTGAGTTAAAAAATCCAGCTGTTTTTTTGTCTCAACGCCTTCTGCAACACACTCCACCTTGAGGGCACTTGCCATATCTACTATGACTTTCACTATGTTTCCTGCAGAGTCATTGCCACTTAAAATATCATCTACAAAGTACTTGTCTATTTTTAACTCAGCAATAGGCAGCTCTTTTAAGTAGCTTAAGCTTGAGTATCCCGTGCCAAAATCATCAATAGAGAAGTTAAAGCCCGATGCTTTAAGCATGTGCATAACTCGTTTAACCAATTTAATATCGGTGACCAAGGTGGTTTCTGTTAGCTCTAGCATCAGTCGATGCGGTTGCACTTTGTAACGCTCAGTTACAGCTAACAACTTTGCATGAAAGTCATCTGCCATAATTTGCTTAGCACTGATATTGACAGCGATGCGAGTATCTATTGAACTTTGCTGTAATTTAGATAACAACTCACAGACTCTCGTTAACATCCAATCACCAATTTTAATGATGGCGTCGCTTTTTTCTGCCAAAGGAATAAAATCAGAGGGGCTAATTGGGCCCAAGGTTTTTGGCTGCCACCTCACGAGTGCTTCAGAGGCAATGCAGCGACCTTGATTATCAAACTGGGGTTGAAGCACTAACATAAGCTCATCCGATTGCTCAATGTTCTCAAGTAAGGCATTAATTTGTTTCATACGCTGATAAGTTATCATCCCTACTTCATCAACAAAGTACCTGCCAAATGGTTTACTTTCTTTTGCCTGTAAAATGGCATATTTGAGCGTATCTAAAATAGACTCCAGTGTATTTGTTCGGGTATCACAAATACAGCTACCAATTGATCCACTCAGAGCAGTCGTATTCTCGTTTACCTTTACTAAAAAGTTATCTGGGTCAAGTAAGCGCTGTTCAATTTTTAGATGATCAAACTCACGAGAGTCAAACTTAGCTTTCGTACTCACATGTAACACAATAAATGCGTTCGCATCATCTTTATAAATATGTGGACCTTCCCCCAAACGAGAATGCAAGTTATCAGCAATGGTTTTGATAGCTTTATTGCCCTCGTTAAAGCCATATTTTAAATTAAACTCAGACAAGCTATCGATATCAATAATAGCCGCATAGATAAAACGAGATTGAATACGTCCGCGAGTTAAAATGTCTTTGCATTCTTTTTCAAACCAAAGTTTATTTTTAAGCCCAGTTAGCCCATCCACAAAGGCCAAGTTATATATCGTGTCTTGCGCTTCGATGCGCTCCGTTATATCTCTAATGATCCCAATAAATTCAATATCATCGGCGTAATCCACCCGGGTTAATGACAATTCCATTTGAAATACATCTCCATTTTTTCGTTTAGCCGGAAGTTGACGCCCCACACCAATGATTTTGGCCTTTCCCGTTGTAAGATATTCACTCATGTAGTGTTGGTGCTTTGCCGAGTAAGGCGGCGGCATCAGTATACTTACAGGCTGACCTTCCATTTCTTGCTTAGAATAGCCAAAGATTTGTTGTGCAACGAGGTTAACATGCAAGATAATACCAGCTTGATTTATCGTCACCACGGCGTCATTTAAATTGTCGAGTATGTTTTTCAATCGTGTGTTTTTGTAGGTAATATCAGCAATAAGTTTATGCTGTTTGGTTACATCTTCTATCGCACCATATACACGTAAAGGTACTCTCTCGGCGTTATATTCAATTTTGCCAGTGGTTTTCACCCACTTTTTTTCACCATTAGCAGCCACCAGCTTAAGCTCAACACTGTATGGCAAACCACTTTCAAGGGCATCAGAAAATACCCGTTGAATATGAGCTTGATCCTCACCATCATAAAAAGAAATCGCCACTTCAGGGGTAAGCGGAGTATCTATAGGCAGACCATATATATCATAGACTTCATCCGACCAAGTGAGCTTTTGAGCAACAATGTCATATTCCCACCCCCCCGTGTCAGATATAGACCCCATTTCGTGCAGCAACCCTAGCTGTAGCTTTAGCTTAGTTTCGTAAGCGGCACGTTCGAACTTCTCTTGCAACAAACTACCAAATAATTGCACAGTATGTTGAAAGTCAAACGCACTGCTCGGTGGGCTGATAAATAAGCCTATCACAAGCACAACTTCATCTAAGTTGGCCAACTGCAACGGTATACTGATATAGCGCTCGAATTTTATGCCTTGAGGCGCTATGTCACATAAGAAGCTAAAGCCCGCAGGGCTGCTGTATACAAGCGTTTCATGGCACATTTTTTTACTGTTAGGTAATTGTGCTAACTCAAATTCAAAGTTTGCACTTTTTTTATTCTTTACAACCGAGAGCAAAGAGCGTGCGTGCTTTTTATCTTCACTTGTTATAGCAACGAATAATAAATCACAGGCAAACGCTTCACTTATATGAAACAAATGTTTGTATAAACTCACGTGGTTAGCATCAACAATATTGATAATTCGGTTATCTACTTTAAATGGCATTGCGCTGTGTGTCCCTAGTCATGCTCAGCCTCTAATGTGAAGCTCTGTATAGCTTATTTTAGCTTAAAAAAACAGCTTATTAGAGCATAGGAGAGGGCTTAGGCACTGTCACTAAAATATAAACTAAATATAAACATAACAAATGTACTGCAAATAACGTATTCGTCATTGCGCTTTAACCTTAACTCACAATAAAGACACGGTATTTTTTGAAAATATTTATCAGCTGTCATGCTCTTATTGCACAAAGCTAGAAAATTATTTTACTTTTAGCAATTATTTGTTAGAGTTTTGTTGTCGGTTCAATCCGATACTATGGGCAAACCATTCGAAAGGATGGGGCGCAAAGTCACCGGTCTAAGGGACATCATGTCCTATGATAGCGGGATTGCTAGCGCAGCCAATTAGGTGCTGCCTATCTTTCCGTTCCAAATGACCAAGTTGTTTATATTTGGAGCACACACATGAAGTTATTAACAAAAAGCAAGCAAGCCATCTTGTATGGTTGCATCAGCTTTGCTTTAGGTTCTGTGGCCAACGCCACCCCCAATGACACATCAAAAGCAACATTACCAGTACAAGCGATTGAAAACTTACCTGAGGGCAAGCTCAAACAAAGCCTCAAAAAACTGCCCCCCCATGCACAACAAAAAGTGCTGGTGCAACTTCAAGAATTGGCGGTGCCTGCCCTTGATATGTTACTAATGGAAGCTGATAACAGTGGTGAGCTTTTCTATATTGAAGAGGGTTTAACAGAACCTGCTGTGATCAGCGATGTACAATATACCCTGCCAGCCGTTGATGTATTCAAGTTACACAGCAACCCCAACTCCCCCAACAAAGTATTCTTAGATTTTAATGGTGGGCAAGTCAGTGCAAAGGCATGGGGAAGTGGTGCTAGTTACAACGCAATGCCCTATGATTTAGATGGCGACCCCACAACCTTTAATGATGCTGAACGCGCGCGTATTCACGAAATTTGGACCCGTATGGCCGATGATTTCGCTGCATTTGATATTGATGTGACCACCGAAGCTCCTGAGGAGTTTAACGCAAATACAGGTTGGGTTTTGTTTACTAAAGACACCGATGCATCCGGCTCGGCCATGCCACATCAAGGAGCTGGCGGCGTTGCCTATGTAAACGTTTGGGGTCGTAGCAATTATGCATATTATCAACCTGCGTTTGTTTATTACAACCGACTAGGTAACGGCTTTGCTCCATATATGGCAGAAGCAGGCTCTCACGAACTTGGTCATAACTTAGGGTTGAGTCATGACGGTACTTCAACACAAAGCTATTACACCGGGCTGGGCAATGATGGCGAACCCAGTAGCTGGGCGCCCATTATGGGAGTGGGTTACTACAAAAACGTTACACAGTGGAGTAAGGGCGAATACCCCGATGCCAGTCAAACCCAAGATGATATAGCGATTATCAACGATAAGCTTGGGCGCTCCGCCGATACTTCAGGGCAAGCAGCAAGCCCTACCTCACTATATGTAGATAGTACTGGGCATTTTTCAGCCACTAACCGTGAAATAGACCCAGATAGTATCATTGCAGAAAATAAAGGCAGTATTCAAGTAGGCGACAGCGACTGGTTTCAATTTAACTCAGGTGCCGGCCCAGCTGAATTTTACGCCACACCGGCATGGGATGCCTTTACCCGCAGCAGCAAACGAGGAGCCAATTTAGATATCGGCATGAAACTGTACGACAGCACTGGGGCACTCATAGCAACCAGCAATGATCTTTACGATACCAATGCCAGTATCCAAATTGATCTTGCAGAAGGACTCCACACGCTTGAAATATATGGCGCTGCGGGGCCTTATGCAAGTAACTACGCAAGCCAAGGGCATTTTTACTTACAAGGTAAAGTGGTCCCTTCAACACCTGATACCACCGCGCCCGACCCAAATCCTATGGGCTTTGTTCAAGCGCCTCAAGCAGTAAGTGACACGCAAATTACGATGCAATCAATTGTCGCAACAGATGACAGTGGCGCCGTTGTGAGTTATTTATTTAGCTGTAACCAAAACACATCACCCTGTGTAAGTAGCAACTGGCAAACTGATGTAAACTTCACAGCGCAAGGCCTCACGCCGCAAACTGAATACTGCTTTAATGTCAAAGCAAGAGACATCAGTGGTAACACAACGCTTGCCTCTGCCAATCTGTGTGCCACCACTTTAGCTGCGCCGCCACAGCCTGAGCCCCCCGCTCAGCCTACTCATTTAAATGCTGTTAACGCTCAAGATGGTACGGTACTGCTAAGCTGGCAAGATAACAGCACAAATGAGCTGAACTTTGAAGTACAAAGAGAGTCACAGCATAAAAATGGCCGTTGGCAAGCAAACCAAAGCATTGCTTTATTAGATATTGATAGTGTGTCTTATACCGATGCCAGCGGCACAGGTACCTTTCGATACCGAGTGCGAGCAAACAATGATGTGGCAAACTCTTCGTGGACCAACTGGGTAACTGTGAGCGTGACAGGCTCTGATGGTGGTGGCCCTGATAAACCTTGCAAAGGCAAAAAATGCAATAACTGATCTGACATATCTCCCTTAGAAATAAGCAAACCAAAAGCAGCCATTGGCTGCTTTTTCTTTTGCGTCATGCTAGGTATCATCGCGTCGTTATACTAAAAAGCAATTGCGTTGTGAGATATAGAGCTATCAGAATCAAACTCCCTCCCATCAAAAAATTAAATAACTTTAACCGATGAGAGTTGTTTAAAAAGCGACTGAGCTTATCGCCAAATACCGCCCAAACTGTAATAGACAAGTAACACACAATAAAGTAAATAAATACAAACAGTAAAAGCTGCTGGTGAGACTGAGATAAATCAAAGGCCGAAACCCCAGCAATACAAGCGCCCCATGCTTTGGGATTAAGCCATTGCAATAAAAACCCCTGCGCAAACCGAGGATTTGACCCTGCCACTACTTTTAACTGCGAACGACTTACCATTAATTGATAACCCATATAAAGAATAAACGCGTTACCGAGCCCCCCCAATATGTTTAACAACGTACTATGTTGTGCGATAAGCTGGTAGTAGCTCAGGCCCAATAAATAAAGTAGTAAAGTAAACCCAATCGTGGCGCCTGACACAAACGGCATTGTCTTTTTAGTACCGTGATTGGTTCCCGAAGCCAAAGTAATTAAATTCACAGGCCCCGGTGAAATAGACATAGATAGAGCAAATAAGCTCATAGCAAATATAACTGACACCGCATACTCCCAAAACAAACGTTAGAGATAGTATGACGCTAGACTTTAATTAAACTAGATAGCACAATCAGAAGTCACTATCCTAAAATAATTAACTATCTCTTATGATCGATGAATTAAGAGCGCTCGCAATCTTTGCAGAAACAATCAAACACGGTTCATTCCGAGCAGCAGCTAAATCGCTACAACTCTCAGCTTCAGTTGTGAGCTATCAAATCAGTGGGTTGGAGCAAAAGTTAGGTGTGGCACTTTTGTACCGCTCAACACGCCAACTCTCGCTCACGCATGAAGGCGAAAAGCTCTATCAACATGCACAAGCTATGCTCGCTGCGGCGCAGACAGGTTTAAGCGAGATTAACCAAAGTCATGAACAGCTCAAAGGCAAGCTTACAGTTAGTTTACCCACTGCCTTAATAAAAGCTCCCATTAGCCAAAAATTGGCGCAATTTAATAAGCAATTTCCCAATGTAACACTTCATGTGCATTACAAAGATGAGCGCAGCGATCTCATTTCAGAAGGCGTAGACTTGGCCTTGCGTGCCGGCGATATGCCAAGCAGTAATCTAAAGTCACGGCGCTTTGGCGCTATTAAACGCCTTATGGTGTGCTCTAAAGCGTATTTTCAATCCCAACCTCCCCCAGAGCAAATTAGTGACTTAGCGAATTGGAACTGGATAAGCCTTGCCATGTTGCCTCATCGGCGCAGCGTATTAAACGGAACGGGAGAAACTCAGCATATTCATTACCACAGCAACTTTACCGTCAATAGCATTGAAGCCATGACTGAGCTTTGCCTGCAAGGAGTCGGTATTGCCACGCCACCAGATTATCTTGTGAAGGATTATATTGAACAGCAAAAGCTCGTGCAGTTATTTCCTGATTGGCAAGTCGAAGACATTCCTTTATATGCGGTGTGGCCCAATAATGTGCCACAACAGGGTTTAGTAAAAACCTTACTTAGCCACCTAAGCCCCGCTTTTGATTAGTGAACACGCATTGACAATTTAGTGACATTTGCTCAGGCACACTTTGGCTATCATTTATTAATAAGAGGATAATCCAATGGTACGCCTATCTATTGCAATGGCTTTAACCATCGCCACTTTTAACACCCACGCTGACCAGCTTGATCTGTCCAAATTACCACTTAGCATTGCCGGTGCAACAGCCCCTTATCATCAATCAACAGGATGGCGATTTGCAGCAGGCCTTGGCCTGGAAATTGAACCCGAATATCACGGCTCAAAAGAGAGTGCAAGTGAGCCGGACCTTTACCTCGAAGCCGCATATCGCGCCAAAAACTGGGAGTTTCAATCAAACTTACTCAATAACAAATTGTTCTATCAAAAATCGGAGCACCTAACTTTAATAGGCTGGGTAAACCATGAAGAGGGCCGCGATATTGATGACGCTTCTGATCAGTCACTCAATGGCATGGGTAACACAGAAAGTGCGATTGAACTGGGCGGTGGCTTTAACTGGCATGTTAGTAATACCCTTAACTTTGGCTTATATGGGCAAAGTTATTTAAGTGGTAAGCCTGCCAAAGGCAGCGTTGGCTTTGCAACAGCACACTACACGCTACTCAAAAGTGCGAATCTAACGATTGAACTAAATGCAGACTTAAGTTTTGCAAACTCAGAGCACATGCAGGTTGAATTTGGTATTACACCAAAGCAAGCTACTACCTCTAAATATAAGGAATACCGCCTATCTTCGGGCTTAAAATCTTTTGGTATTGGCGTTGCAGCACTTTATCGCCTCTCCCCTAACTGGTCTATTTCAATGAATGCGGATTATGAGAAGTATAGCGCCAAGGTAGCCGATAGCCCTTTACTTAAAGCAGGAAGCGATACTGAGCTTGAAGCTAGCGCAACCATTGTGTATAAATTCTAGAAACACTCACAATGTACCTATCGCAGCTTAACCCCAAGGATAATACAGTGTCTCTTAGAGTCTTATTGGTAGAAGATAATATTGATATTGCTGAAAACATCAGTGACTACTTGTGTATCCATGGTCATATTGTTGATTTTGCTTACGATGGCCTGATGGCCATCGAACTCGTCGCACAGCAAGGTTACGATATCATTATTATGGATATTATGATGCCCAAGTTAGATGGACTAAGCACCATAAAGCGACTTAGAGAACAAGCGCTCCTTGATATACCAATTATCGTACTCACCGCCAAAGACACGTTAGAAGACAAATTGACCGGCTTTGACAGCGGTGCAGATGACTATGTTGTCAAACCATTTGCAATGCAAGAACTCCACGCACGAATGACCTCTTTAATCAGAAGGCACCAAAAAAGCTATCAACATATTTTGCATGTACAAGGCATCACGCTGGATCAGCAACAACAACGCGCTGAAATAGACAACACTTCCCTAAAGCTGAACCCCACCACCTTTAAAATCATGTGGTTACTCACGTTGCAGTTTCCTAATGTAGTTACAAAGCAACACTTACAGCACAGCCTTTGGGCAGACGAATTACCAGACAATGACATTTTACGTAGCCATATGTACAACCTGCGCAAAGCACTGGCTGCGTGTAGTAAAGACATCTCAATTGTGTCTCACCATGGCCGAGGTTATCAGCTATGTATTCAGCGCGAGACAGCGTAATGCGTAATTTAAACTTAAGCCAAAGAGTTAAGTTAGCTTTCATAGTTAGTTTTATTGGGATCACGATGATCTGCATGCTGATATTATTTGCCTCAAGCAAAATGACTGAAGACTATATTTTTTCAGCTCAGCTTAATAGACAAGCGGCACAGCTAGATTTTTCCAATAGCAAAAGCCTTTCGCAGCTGCCAAGAGAATATAATCTCTATTTAAACAAGCAATCTATACCTGCCAATTTACGTGACTACGTGATCCAAAGTGAGCCAGGGACATATGAACTTGAGCATCCAAACGATCTTGATTACCACTATGCAATCATTCAATACGACCAAGGAATTGCTTATCTTTTTTATAACGTGCATGCGCTTGAACTAGACGAACACTTAGAGCAACAGCTGTTACATACGCTGTTAATTGGTTTTGCCGTGTTGCTGCTGGCAATTTTGCTTTTTATGCAAGTTATTTTAAAGCGCTCTTTGGCACCTATGCATCAACTCATTAATGCCATTTCTGAACAGACTTCAACACCCGATAAACCAATACAACTTACACAACCCGCTGACAACGAAATAGGCTTACTCAGCTCAACCATCTTTTTGTATAGCAAACGCATTGCTGAATTTATTGAAAGGGAGCGAGAGTTTAGTTGTTTTGCAAGTCATGAGTTGCGCACACCCGTGATGATAAACAAAGGTGCAATTGAACTACTAAAGTTACAAGTTAAGCCAGCTGATCCCTTGTATAAACCGATTGCCCGCATTGAGCGCGCAACCAACAACATGGAAGAAGTGATAGAAACTCTGTTGAGCCTATCAAGAGAGCAAACTCAGACAAACACTGAAGACATCATGGCAAATCATGCTATTGAGCATGTTGTTGCGCTATGGCACGAAAAAGCCAAAGCAAATCGACAAACTATTAAAGTAACAACTTTATCTCGCACCACAACAAAATACCCTAAAGCTCAATTAGAGATGGTGCTGTCCAACCTCGTGAAAAATGCCATACAGCATGGCTGCAACGCAGCTATTAATATAACTGCAGACTCTCAAATCATTGAAGTGAAGAACAGCAAAAAAAGCTTACATAACGGTAATTTACCATCGCACGACAATATGGGGCTTGGATTAATAATTGTGAAACGCATTTGTCAGCAACAAGGTTGGCAATTTAATTGCCAAAGTAATGACTCGCACTTTAGTGCAACGATTACTTTAGTTTAACGAGTAAGCTCAACGGCGACGTTGTTTACGCTTGGCGTATTAAGGCGTGCAAAAAATAACGCCTTATCACAGCATGTATGAATGCTATAGGCGAGGCATAGGAGCAAGCGCTCCTATTAAATTAACGATAGAATACTTCTACAGTACCTTTTGTTTTCAATAATAATGGTTGACCGCGACGATCTAACGCTTTTGGTGAAGCCACTTTGATCCAACCTTCGCTAATGCAATACTCTTCTACGTCGTTACGCTCTTTGCCATTAATACGTACGCCAATTTCGTGTTGTAACACTGCTTCGTTGTAATAACGACTACGAGGATTGATAGAAAGCTGATCTGGAATATCTGGTCGTGAAGTTGTCTCTGTCATTGTCTTAGTTCTTCAAAAAATAAATTTGCGCTATTGTAGGGAATACTCCCAACTTGCTCAACACAAAATGAGGCATGATTATATGTCACGCGTTAATATACAAAGCAGTATTTGGAAAATAAGCCTTTATACTTCGCTGCGCATAAGTGCAGCTACTTATTTTCAAAACCATTTATACCAATTGCATTAAATTGGTGATCAGATATTGCGACAGATAAATGGCTTAGTAACAAGGCAAATATTTCGCTATGTAGTTATTCTACATGAGAAATATTTAACGCAGTTAATGAGTTATTTAGCTCGCTAGAATGATCAATGTATTAATAAAATTGGTATTATACCAATCCGCTTAACTAAGTGGTCTATTTTGAAGCAAGAAAACCTTGTCGATAGCAAGGCAAAAATTTCGTTATTTAGTTGTTCTAAATGAGCAATTTTTAACGCAGCTGTCATCAGGTTTAATCCTTCAAAAGGATTGAGTATTATTGCGGATTGGTATTGTGCGTTGACACTGAACTTAGTGCGAATTTTTAACACCGTTTTGCACCATATCTTTACCATTGTCGAACACGTCTTGAGTCACCCAACGTCCCAATAAAAGCTGATGTTTGTCATCTAGTACCGCAACAAAGGGACGGCCGTCGCTATTGTTTGTGGCAAGTGCAACGCCCGCAGCATTTTCCAATCCAAGCCCACCATTTTCAACGGCGCGTAAAAAAGATGCGAGTTCTTCTAGGGTATCGATCACTTCATTATCGTTAATCATAGTGCACTACTTTTGCAATTTATCTAAAGCCATTAAGGATATCAGCGATCTTAACTTAGATAAAACACCTCTGCATTAACTCGACACTCGTTCGGTGTATTTTTCACCAAATTTAACGATAACCAACCAAACAAGCATTGACACCATCACAAATACCACGGGCACAAGAAGTAGCTCTATTTTTCTAAATGCTTGTGGAAACAATTTAGCTTGGCCCAAGAAAAACGCACTAGTAGACATAAATAAAGGAAAGAACATTCGCCATAAATGCCTAATTATACGACTTTTACCTGCAACGCCTCCGGCTTTTATAAAGCGAATATCAGCCACTATACAAAAGAGTGCACACGCCCCAAAGATAAAATAGGCCGGTGCGCCAAATCCACCGATCTGACCATGCGCTGAAGTCAACGCTTGAAAACCAACAACCATAAAGCCGACAAAAAGAACAAGCACAATACCTAGCAACCATTTATCAAATACATTGACCGATTTACTGGGCTGTTTAATCGTATTATATGAAGACAACACAAAGTAACTGATCATTAATCCATTGAATAACGACAAGGGGATATCTCTAAGCACAGCTACAATAGCCCCACTTACACCTAACACCAAAATTGACCCCATAAATGCCAGTCCCACATACTTGTGTGCCAACTTACCCTTTGCAAAAAATTGAGCGCTGCCGCCACTTATAACCGCGACTGTTCCGCCAATAATGTGTAGTGCCAGCAATGCAATAAATAAATCCATAACTCCTCCTTATTGTTGCTGTGAGTATTTAGTACTTGGCTCAACCGTAAAGCCTTTAAAAAGTAAATAAAGAGGCAATGCTAACTGCGTCACTGCCAAAGGTAGCTGCATAACAACAGGAATGGGGGCATCAAAAAAACTATGACCCACGGCTATCATTTGCAAAGCACAGGCAAATAAAGCAAATATCAGTAACGGTTTAGGTAACACTTTGGCTCTAAGTAAATAAAAGTAGTAGCACGTTAAGCTGATGCTTGAGAACATAATAGCCATGAAATGCGCACTGTTTCTGCTTTGAGCAATAGTTTGGCGAAATAAGCTCTCTACGGAAGATGGCTCTGTTATCGAGTTTTCAACTAAATAAGCCAACCAAGAAACAAATTCTGCAAGTTTAATACTCTCAATTGCCGTTAACGTTAAGCTAATAGCTGATAATGCTACGACCGCTAAGAATAGTCCGCCACCATTTTTGGGGCTTAGCACTCTACTAATCAAGCCAATAATTAAGTTAAAACTACTCATTACAAGCATCAACAGCACCGCAATGCCGCCCATTGCATGTAACATGTCAGCACTAAGTGCCGACACCGGCGCTGATAAAGGTTTTAGTGCAAAAAAGTTTAACCATATGCCACCTAGCAACTGAATTAAAAACAGCGCCCCAACCCATTTAGCGATTTTTTTTGTATCTTGCATAGCAATTCCCATATTTATTAATCAATAATCAAACTATGGTGAATTTGCATGCGCCAGACTCACCACCTTATTTCATGATGAAACATGCTATAGGTCCTCTATTGATGATTCTTTTCCGTTGTGCAACGCAAAGTAACAAAGTGTAACAATGGAAGATTGGCGCTTGTTTTCAGCACCATTCCTTGAAAGACTGAAAAAGAAGCTAAGATAAATACGCCTTTGGAGCGCTAAGTGAACGCAAAAATACTGATAATCGATGATGACCAAGTTCTGTGTGAGCGTTTGACAAGTTACTTTGCCAATCATGGCCTTGAACTTTTCGCAGCCCATACCCCAGAGCAAGGGCTCACAATGCTTGAGCAATTGTCACCGGAGGCGTTACTGCTGGATGTAATGCTACCTGACATAGATGGCTTTACACTGTGTAAAAAAATACGCGAGACCCATCAACTGCCCATTATCATGCTGACAGCCAGAGGGGAGTTATCAGATAAAGTGCTGGGCTTAGAAATTGGCGCCGACGATTACCTAGCCAAACCATTCGAGCCACGTGAACTGGTTGCCAGAGTCCATGTTTTATTAAGACGAAAACCCCAAGACGAGAAAAAACAAGAGGTTTGGCACTTTGAAAACATGCAAATTTTTGTAGATCAGCACAAAGTGCTTGTTGATCAACAAGAAGTACCACTGACGGGGATGGAATTTCGATTACTTATTTTATTAGCACAAAGCCCAGGTAGTGTGTTCGACAGAGATCAGGTACTCAATGTATTAAAAGGGATAGATGCCGAAGTGTTTAGTCGATCAATTGATATTTTGGTCAGCCGTTTACGACAAAAACTAGGTGATGATCCTAAACAAGTTCGATTTATCCGTACGTTACGAGGGGTAGGCTATACCTTTGTGGCCAAACGCGTATGAATCAATTTAATTTGGGCCTATTCGGTCGATTGTTTTTACTGTTTTCTGTCACAACAGTTTTGTTGGCTACCTCAATTACGCTCGGTGTTTTTAGTCTGTCTGAGCAAGACGCAAAGCATATTATTTTAGAGCGCCATGATAGCTTACACGACATGCTAAGTCGCACTGCCGTCAGCCCTATTAACAAAGAAAAGCTCATTAGAGATGCTAAAGCTAACAAAGTTCAGCTGCTCGTGTCAGTAGATGGGCATCGATGGAGCAGCGCAGAGCTATTCCCAACTATTGACACGCTCAGACAATCGTCGCAACCAATAGGAAAACTGCTATTTGCCAAGCACGAACATAAGTATTATTTGCTTGCGCAAAATGGTAATAATTGGGCAGCTATCACATCCAATATCGCCAATTTAATCGTTTATCCAAATTGGCTAGTTTATTGGCCGTGGTGTTTTGCCGTAGTGGTGTTAGTTAGCAGCTACCTGCTACTAAAAAAGTTAATAAAACCGATAAAAGATGCTATCAACAGCGCCAATGTTTTAAGCCAAGGACAGCTAGATCATCGGATCACTGAGCACCCCAAAACCGAACTTTCTCAACTCACCCGAGGCTTAAACGCTATGGCACATAACTTAAGTCAATTATTTGAAGCGCAAAATGAACTGTTGTTGGCTATCAGCCATGAGCTAAGAACGCCGATGGCACGAATGAAAGTATCATTAGCCATGTTACCAGAAAATCAAACTGTGAAAGATTTAGGTGACGACATTACGCAAATGGATAATTTAATCGAGCAGCTGCTAGAAGGTGAGCGGCTAAAACGCGGCTACAGCGTACTTGATGTAAGTTCACATTATCTACCCGTTTTAATTGATGAGCTATTACAAGAGCCCATTATAAAAGACAGGGTGACGCTACAGGACACGGTGCCAGAGCTGGCTGTGCGACTTGATGTTGGCCGAATCAAATTTTTGCTTCGCAATCTGCTTAAAAATGCAGTAGAACACTCGCCGAGCAACGCGCTCGTAAGCATCCGCGTCACCCGTCGCAACGAAACGCTAATATTTGATGTTACAGATCAAGGCCCGGGGATTGCCCAAGCCCTCCAAGAGAAAGTATTTGAGCCTTTCTTTCAGGTGACCAGTATCAGCCATCGTTCAACCTCAGGACTCGGCCTTGGTTTATACCTTTGTAAAAAAATAGCGCTGGCTCACAATGGCTCGCTCACTGTAAGCAATAATGCCGATAAAGGATGCAGCTTTTGCCTAACACTGCCAGGTGACTGTATCAAAAGCTAATATATCTGAGTCTTAACTTTCAGTTCACAGCAGCAGGCATTATCAAATCTCAGTCGAAAGTGCGTCAAAGCTAGCTAAAGGCCGAATATGGTGCCCATTGTATAACACTGTCAAAGCGTCGGATGGCGCTTCGCTTATACCGACCTACCGCGCTGTATCAAAAGCTAATATATCTAAGTTTTAACTTTCAGTTCACAGCAGCAGGCATTATCAAATCTCAGTCGGAAATATGTCAAAGCTAGCTAAAGACCGGGCATGTATGCCCGCCCTAGCCTTGCGTTTGTTCAAACAATAGATCTGTTTGTTTTACCCAAGTAAGCTTACCTAGCTTTTCAGGAAAACCACTTTGCTGTGCTCGCTTATGGATTAATTCAGTTTGTTGCTGTTCAAAATCTTTCAAAATGCTTGGTAAATTCAATTTCATCCACAAGTTCACGGCATCCGCGCCATTGTATAATTCAGGCTTTAGGTCGAGATCGTTATTCATTGATGCAAATAGTTGCTGCTGTATTTGCGGTGGGCGATCTTTTACTTGCTCAACTACTTGCTCAAGCCAACCGCTGCCACGCGTCTCATAGGTGGTTAGTAACTGCGAATAAAATTCTCTGCGCTGTGATTGCGTCGGCAGTGCGTCTGAAACCAATATGACCCCACCTTCTGCGTTTTCATAGGCGCTGGTATGAAGGTCCACATTGATTTGTTGGCTAACAAATGCAAACACGTTATTTGCATTATCTTTATCAGCATTATTAAGCATACGCATAAACGCACTCCTGTCGTTACGCTTAACCGTTTTAGCCATATCAATGATGCCTAAACTTTGCTCATAGGTACTTTGCTGAATATGTGCGTTGATATTTGTCATTTCATCATTTGAATACTGATGGTTGGCAAGCAACTCCACGTATTGACGCGTAACATCCGTATTATTGAACTTTTGCATAAGCAGCTCATGAAAATCTGCGGCGTCTGAGTAAATCCGACTTTCATGACCACTAATTGTACTAGCCGAAATCGTTATATTTTTATACGACTCTTGCTGATCCGCTAACTTAGTTAACGTATTCACCGTGTTGAGTATTTCATCTTCAGACATTTTGCTCATTAAATCGATAAGCTCAGTCGCACGTTGGCCATTATCGCTAAAAATGCCGTCTAAATTAAAAGAGCGAGACAACACATCCACAAACTGCTTTAGTGTGTCATCCCCCATTTTATCAAGTAAATTCAAAAACGCTTTTGATGGCTTATAGTTGCTAAGTATATGGCTTTGATCTTTGTCTAGCCTGTCTAGGTGACTCAGAAATGCCTCTATATCCTCTGCGCTCGTCAAGTCACCATAGCGATACTGCGGTGGTTCATCTGGCTTTGAAAAATTAATCACTTGATATTTTTCAGCCCGCATTGGCCACTCATACACCGCAGACTCGCTGCTTAGTGACGAGGATGAATAGGTTAGTTCACCCGCAACTTGGATCTGATACTCTTGCTGTATTTGAGGTTTTAAATTTGCAGATTCAAAAGAAACGGGCATAGGTGTTTGCCCAGCTTTTATATGCATGATGATATCCTTATGCTTATCTGTGCTTATTATTTCGACAGTGCTTTAAAAACCTTTAGCTTTTTATGCCAATATGCACAAAGCTCTTTATTTAAGTTCAGTACCCAGCAAACGCAATAACTTAAAATTACGCTTGTATTAACAAAAAGTCAGGGTATCGTATAGCCAAATTGTAAGTCACGCCTGCTAGTTGGAGTTCAGATGCGTAAACTTTTATTACTACTGTGCTTGTCACTTCCTGCAATGGCCTATCAAGTTCAGCCTATGATTGTCGACCTAGCGTCGCATGGTAAAGACTCGTTAGTTACCTACCGCTTGCAAAACCCAGGAAGCAGCCCATTACCGATTGAAATAGAAGTATACAAGCGTACCTTTGACGATAATCAAAAAGAAGTGTTGGTAAGCGCAGAAGAAGACTTCATTGTTCTACCGCCACAAATCGAAGTACCAGCAAATGGTTACCAGGTGTTTCGCGCCAAATATTTGGGTGCACCAGAATTAGCGCAAACTCACTCATATCGTATTGTTTTCAAACAGCTACCACTGCCAGAAGACGAACAGCAATCCGGTGTTAAAATGGTTTTTAACTTTGCAACACTGGTGTTTGTCAGCCCCGAAGGGGTTAATGCGGTGCAAAACACAAGCTTAAATTGCGTACAGTTGGATGACTGCCAATTAACCATCTCTAACCAAGGTAAACGTGTATTAGACCTATCACAGTTTGAATACCATTTTCACCAAGGAGAGACCGTTGTGAACTGGGCTCAGTTCCAGTCTGTCACCACGGGCCGCTTCATTATGCCTGGGCATTCCATGAGCGTTAATTTAAAAGCTTTATTGACCGACAAGCCAACCAAAAGCGCGACCTTAGTCAACCTTTTCGATAAAAAGTAACCATCAAGCGATGTTAACATTGGGCTCTCACTTTAGGCCTGCATTGTGGCTGTGTGTCTTTTTGACATTCCTTTTAGTATGGAACCGCCCCACCCTGGCCGCGATTTATCATATGGAGTTTCCCGTGCGGCTGAATGTTGCCGAAATCGGGCTAGTTTCTGCCGCCGTCGACGGTTTTGATTTAAAGTCTGTGCCAGCGGCTGAACTGAAGAACAACTTGCGCAATGTGTTCAGCAATAAAGTACTGGCTTGGTTGGCAAGTAAAGGTGAGCAAGACGTTACCATTGAAGAGCTAAAGGCACAGGGCATATCATTAACACTGCAGCCGCAAGACTTGACGATTGACATGTCGTTATCTGAGTCTGCAATGTCCACAGACCGCCTTACATATGGTAAAGACCGACACTTTGAACCACCAAAAGGTGAAGCCTCATGGGCCATGCTTAATAACTTGAATTTCAATCATGAAAGAGCTGACAACAGCAACGCCGAGCATAGCCAATTCGAATGGCTAATGAACGCCAACATTGGGGGCGCAGGGGGATTAAATATACGCAGCTCTGCCTTTTGGGAAAATGGTGACAACAGAGACAATCATTTTTATCGTGGTGATACCTTTGCATTTTACGACAGGCCTGACTTACCAATGCGTTTTACCATCGGCGATACCCAAGTTAACAATACAGGCCATCTATCAGGTATTCAACTTGCAGGGTTAGGTGTTGAAAAAGCTTATTCTAAATTGCAGCCACAACGACGTATCACCCCAAGTAATAGCCAGCAGTTTGTATTACCACGCCCAGCAACACTAGAGGTTTTTATCAATGAGTTTTTAATCTCTAGACTAAAATTAAGGGCTGGTCGTTATGATTTAAGTGATCTACCGCTCACTTCAGGTGTTAACAACATTCACGTTGTCGCCAGATATGCCAATGGCGAAACACAAGATTTCCATTTTACCACTCACTATAATGCCCGATTATTAGCCGCAGGGCTCAGTGACTACGCCTTCAAAGTTGGGTATGTTTCATCGCTGAGTAACAATCGCTATCACTATGACGATGAGCTATTGATATCGGGGCATTATGAGTACGGCGTTAATGACAAGCTCACTTTAGGTGTTAATGGCGCCGTTCATCCTCTTGGTCATGTATTAGGCTCTATTGCTACAATCAATAGCCCTTTGGGGAACATATCACTGCGCTACTCCCATAGCGAGGTAAATTCCCTGCGCGGCAAAGCATTCTCTATAGAAACAGAACACAGTATTTTTGGTCATGGCCACTATGGCTCACCAAACTTGCGTTTAGGCTATGAAATAAAAAACAATTTTACCAATACGCCATGGCAAACCTTTAATACGATTTCTGATAATACTCGAGCATTTTTTGATTACAGCTACATAATCGATGACTACATTGATTTAAACCTTACTGCAACTCGTAACGTCAATGACGATGATTTAACAACCAAAAATGCATCCGCCAACGTTAATTTTCGTTATGAAGACATACGTGTAAAGGTGGGCTTTAACCACAGTTCAAGTGATGATATTAGAGCCATCTCGCAAAACCAGTTTGTGTTGAGTTTTACTTGGAATGGCTACAATCGAGACGATAGCACCCGCACCAGGGCGCAGTACAACAGTGCAACTAAAGTAGCAAATGCCAGCTATGCCAAAACCAATCATAACTATCTTAATGATTATGGCTATGAATTGCGGGCCGAGAAGGGCAACAACTACAGACAAGAGCAGCTCAGAGCAAGCTACACAGGCGCGTTTTTCAGAGCCGATGTTAATGCCGCAAATTATACTCGCGCCAACTTAAGTGCTGAAAGTAGCGCAGGATTAAACCTCTCAACAAGCATAGGTTTAGCTGATGGACATCTAGGGATGGGCGCAACCACCACCGCACCGTTTGCCGTCGTAACCAAGCATAAAACGCTAAAAAATAATGATGTATTAGTCAATGTCGATAGACTTGGGCGTGCTCAAACAAAACCAAGTAATAAAATTGGTGCATTACTCAACCTTGGCTCAGGATATACTAACAGCCAATTTAATATTAATGTTCCAGAAGCGCCATTAGGTTACGACTGGGGACCAGGAATGTACCTTATTGCGGGTGGCGCCAATACTGGCCATCACATCCAAGTAGGATCAGAGCTGTCTTATACTGTCATGGGTACCCTTGTAGACGCAAAAGGCACAGCTATTGCAATGCAACGTGGGCACGTCACTAAACGACACAAAAATGACAATAGCCAACCACTTCGTCGTCCCTTTTTCACTAATCGCGTCGGGCGCTTTGTCGTAGAAGGGGTTAGCATTGGCGAATATATTATTGAATTAAATGACGTAAAAGGCACGTTTAGCATTGCAGACACTGACACAAGATTTATCAGATTGGGTACCATTAAACTTGAACAAGCACAGTCAAAAGGAGACTTATAAGAATGAAATTAAAGGTTGTTTTACTGCTTGTTCTCAGTTATTGGATTGTAGCCCCTGAAGCGCAAGCAAAGCGTTGTAAGGGCAACTTAGTTGTCACCTCCAGTGCTTCTGAAGTAATAGAAGAACATGGCAACCAAGTCTCTGTCTACCTGCCGCTGAAAATACAAGTATCCGATGCATTACTTGGCTGTGCAGATGAGATCCGCATAGAAGATGTTTATTACTATTCTTTGGTATTTGCAGGACCAACAGAATACAAATATGCCAATTTACTCGACGCCCAATTTAACAATATGTGGTCACGCAATGGTATTTGGCGCACACCGTTATCTAACCACACAACACAAATGTGGATCCGCTTAAAACACTATAGTTTGTTTCCTGCAGGTGCTTACTATGGCAGCGTTAAAGTTTCTATCGTACGCCGTAATCGCGTGATCAAAGAGCAATATTTGGACATCACCTATGACTCCCAGCCGCAGGTAGCGATCACCCTAGATAGTGCAAGCCAAGGAAAAGTCTCAGGCAGCAGTGGAAACTACCAAATTGATTTAGGAGAACTCAGAAGTAATATGCGCTTTTACTGGGGTATCAAAGTACTTAGTAACAGCTCTTACGATATCGTTTTAGATTCAGAATACAACGGCCTACGCCACGAAACTGACAGCAGCTCACTAATCGATTACACCCTTGGTTTTGACAACGTCAAAATTTCGTCCTCGGAGCGCCTGATACGCAGTTATAATTTCTACCCCGGCGTCAGAAATAAGTGGTTTGGCTTTGAATTTATATTAGGTAATACCGAAATGATGCCAGCAGGGATCTATCGCGATCATTTATCACTTACCGTATACCCAAGGTAAATATTTGATTTAAAATATAAAATAAATTTAAACAATCGCAAACAACGAGTTCAAAACACGAAGTAGAATAAAGTTGGCACGCCTCATGCTTAAGTATAGTAAATAGGTAAAAACCTAATTATCAAAATATATAAATGCTGTACTTTTCAGGGGAAAACACCATGAACACATTACTTAAGACATTATTTGTTGCGTCTGCAATTACATCACTGTCGGCTGCTGCAGCTGTTACTTCTTCAACGGGCAATCAGGCAAGCTTCTCATTTGAAGGAACTATTGCTCCACTTTGTAAAACGAGCAGTGGCACCAACAGCGTCACGGGTCTAAAACTTGATGCATCACAAGAAACGCAAACAATTGGTACGTTAGATGTATGGTGTAACACGGGTCGAAATGCAACGACTGAGTACACTTCAGCAAACGGCGGTTTTTTAAAAGCTGGTAACGCTCAAGGCAGCAAAATTGCTTATACCTTAGATATTGGCGATACAACAAACATTGACTTACAAACAGGTAGCTACAAGCACTTAACAACACTTGCTGGAACGGGTGTGACAGGTCAAACCGAAGCTACTTTGTTAAAAATCACACCAAAATCAAATGGTTTAGATGACGCAGGTACATACTCAGATACGATCACTGTAACTGTAAGCCCTAACTAATAACAGTTAAAATAACTCACTTTCCTTTGATTATACTCTTAGTGCTTTCCTAACAGCATAGAGTGACTATGCCGGAGCCAATCATTGCGCTCTGGCATAAATTTTTATTACTTACCCAGCTTATTTTTCTTACCCGAATTAATCTTTTTCCATTCTTTATCATTTATTAGCTATAAATATTACTTAGCCTGCCGATACCCTAATATATAAGTCATTTTTAAGCACGATAGCTCGCGCTATGAAACAAAACATCGTATGAGATTGATTTGGAACAAACATATCTTTTTTATGAGTATCAATTATTTGCAAGCCTCACAATTGCATTATAATTTAGGCGTAAGGAGGTGATATGAACATACTACTCAAATCGTTATTAGTGGTTTCAGCTGCTTTGTCATTACCAGCAACCACCGAAGTCACTGATCAAACAACAAATCAAGCCAAGTTTTCATTTGCAGGCACTGTCGAGCCGCTGTGTAAAACTAGTAGTGGTTCGAACAATATTACCACCCTCACTTTGGATGCGTCACAAACAGCTCAAGAAATCGGCACGCTCGATGTTTGGTGCAATACTGATGACAATGCAACGACGGAGTATAGCTCTGCCAATGGCGGCTATTTAGTGGCCGACAATAGCCAAGGCAGCAAGTTAGCTTACACGCTAAGCATCGGTGATAAAACGGGAATAGACTTAAAAGCTGGCACTTATACCCACGAGAAAGCGACTTCCGCTGGCACCAGCAATACTGGTGAAACTGAATCAACGCTTCTTAAAATTACGCCTCTGTCTAACGGGCTCAATGAATCTGGCACTTATTCAGACACCATTACCGTTACTGTCAGAGCATATTAACCAAAATAAACACTGGGCATCATCACTGTTTTTGGCTTACACCAAGGTATTATTTAAATAAGGCACTAATTTAGGCAGTATATAGACTTACATTGGGCTATGAGCAGCCACTCATTTTAATTACTGCCCACATAAACTAAGGTTCAGTTAGTTAAGGATAAACTGATGAACACTACAGAGCGCTTTCATTATATCGACAACTTACGCAGCATCGCCTTGCTGTTTGGCATTGTTTTTCACGCTGCACTGGCTTACGGACCTTATTTTTCGACCATGTGGTTTAGCGCAGACCCATCTAATCATGTGCTTTTCAATTACCTAGCGATATGGACTCACTTATTTAGAATGCCCCTGTTCTTTGTTATCGCAGGGTTTTGCGCAGCGCTATTAATTAGCAAACGTGGCCCAAATGCATTTATGACAGACCGCTTAAAACGATTATTGATACCGTTTATCATTTTTTTACCCCTTACGCTTATTTGCGTTGTACATGCTATAAGCTGGAGTAGCAGCTTCTTAGACACTCTTCCTCTGCTGTTCACGGTATTTAAATCGGTTGATGAGCCAGTTATCACTACAATGCACTTATGGTTTATATGGAATTTGAGTCAATTTTGCTTGCTGCTTTGGTTAATAAGCCACTACCAAAAGTTATACCAAGTTCTACTTTCGCTTAGCGTAAAGCCACTATTTTTGTGCATGATACTTCCAATTATTATTACATTCGCAATGAGTAGCCAAGCTGTGCCCTTTCCCCCGCCTGATAAAATAATGCCAATGGGCTGGTCTTTTGGTTTTTATGGTGTGTTATTTATAGTAGGAGCTGGGTTATTTCATCATCATAAAAAAATAATTCACACTCGCCGGTGTCTTGGAGGGCTTTTTTTACTTGCGGTGTTCTCTTTACTGGCCTATTTTGCTCTTCTACCTCCTGCACCAACGTTAGAGAAAATGATTGAAGCAGCCCGACTTGGGGCATTTGTACCTGAGCACTTTAACCCTTGGGCGGTTATCGTACAAACTGTTGCCATTTTAAGCTGGACCGCGAGCGTGTTTTTAGCAGGCTACCTATGGTTAAACAAGCAAAATGCAACCAGTCGCTATTTATCTGATGCTTCATATTGGATTTACCTGAGCCATGTTCCTATTTTGCTCTATATTCAGCTCCCTTTGATAAACACCGATTTGTCGGTGTTTTTAAAATTTATCATCTCTGTATGCGCAACATTAGGCATTGGGCTCATAAGCTATCATTATTTAGTTAGAGGTACCGTGATCGGTCTGTTACTCAATGGCAAACGAACTGCTCACGCAACAAATCAATATGTTGTAAATCAGAACACAAACTAAAACAGTGCAATATGAATGTTGGTTGCCTACTTACAAACCCAGATACTGTTATATTTAAAACACTGGCAAGTGCGTCAAGTATTGATAAGCCGCAACACTAAATAAATAAGCCACTTATCAAATTTTGCAGCAAATAGTACAAAGAGATTGCCATTCCAAGGTTATTAGGAACCGCAGCAAGGGATAAAAAGTGAGTAATACCAATTGCATTAAATTAGTGATCAGATATTGCGAAAGATAAGTGGCTTAGTAACAAGGCAAATATTTCGCTATGTAGTTATTCTACATGAGAAATATTTAACGCAGTTAATGAGTTATTTAGCTCGCTAGAATGATCAATGTATTAATAAAATTGGTATAACTGGATGCTAGAGTCATCCAGTTACTCTCGTGACATGGAGGCGTTCTAATTTAGCTTTTTAAATCTTCTAGTTCCTTCATACATTTCCTTCTCTGTCTCACTGGTATACATAGAAGTATATTTGAATGTATATATATCATTTTCTTTTTTAAGGATTTTAAGATTTCTGACTAAGTGCGAATACCCAATATCTGAAAGGTATGTTTGGCAAGCTGCAAAGTCGACTAGCTCTGCATTTTTACATTTTCTGCTAGAGAGTATTGAGAAACTGCCATCTGCTTCAACCTTAAAATAGTCGCTTTCTTCAGGAATGAGCAAATCTGAGCTCATTCTAAAAAGCGTTTTATCCGCACTTAAATACATACGGTCGTAATACTCCCATGCATAGTTCATGTGTTCAAACGTACCATAATAATCTTCAGCCGATATATTCTGATCTACTTCATAATGATAATAACCCGTAGTGTTGACAATTTTGCCGCTGTCTTTGTTTACCGTTTGTAAGCTCATGATAACTTGGCCGTTCGGGTACGAATAAAAGTTAAACTTATTACTTTTACCATTAAATTCAACTGTCAGCTCTGAGCCATTTTTAACGTACGTAAAAGGTAAGGTCGTAGAATTAGACTTACCGGCAGTTTCAAGCTTAGCAATACCTGTTGTTTCACCCGTTATAGTAAACTCCACGCCACCGCTGTAATCATAACCACCTACTTTAATTTCATCATATGTTGACACAAGCCTACCGGTGTAAGTTGAGCCAATCGCAAGCTCTGGGTTTACATCGCTTACAGGTACTATAGGGTATGCAATAAGATCAGACTTGATAGCCATAAAATCACTTATTTGCTCTGTTATCACAACATCGCTATTGGTCGGTTTGTAATGATACTTCGTTTTTATTACTAAGTGCCCTTGTACTTCTCCAATCACTTCAACCGAGTCGTAAGTTACAGTAAAGTCTACCGCCTCATCAGGGTAAGAAATTCGATAGTCCCTATCAAACGACTTTTTATGAGCGTTAAAGCGACCTGTATCTGAATCATACGTACCTTGCAATGTAAAGGTCGTATAATGCATGTTACTTCCATCATATGATGTGTAGTTACTAGGCATATGCGCTCGGGCTTCTATGCTTGAATCTCTGGTTTGTGAACTGTTTAAATAACTCAAAGCGGAGTAGGAAGAATAATCAGAAGGCGTTGCAAATAGCTTATCACTTGAATGAGGTTGAACCTTATTTAGCATTATAGGCTTAACATCGCCCGAACTATCTTTATATGCAACGTACAGTTTATTACTCGACTTGGCGATAACCTGTACGCTTGTCACTGATTGCGAATAACAGTTATAGATACAACCATACGTGAACAAATCAATCCTCTTGAGAGACTGGGCATCATATTCAAATCTGCTCAACTCGTTGCTATCAATTAATACACCTTGGTCATTATCATTAAATACAATACCAAACTCTTGATTTGCACCTTCCCATGCACCCAAAAATTCTGATGGTGATACCTCTAGGTCTTCCCATTTTTGGGGGTTATCTAGAATATTAACCGCTAAATCATAGCTCGTTGACTTATCTCCATCAGAAACGCTGATCTCATAGACATGATTAGCGATATCTAAGAAACCTGGTGTAGCAGTCAACTTTACCTGATCATTTTCAATGGTGTAGCTTAACCATTGTGGCTGATTATCAATACTAATAGATAACTCATCACCTTCTTTGTCTTGAGTATTTAGTACAAAGTTAAACTCTGTTTTAGCACTCACATCCACAGTAAAAATACCACTTAACGTAGGTGCAGTATTTGACACTACAGGAGGACTCGTTGAGTTATCAGGTGTTGTTGAAGGTGAATTACTACCAGATGAACCACCACATCCGGTCAAAACAAGGCTACAGGCAAGTAGCAAAGGACTGTATTTCATTATTTCATTCCATTGTTTAAGAGGTTATTTTAAAAAATCGCAATTGTACCTATAAAAAACAAATTTTTATACCGAAAATCAGCACAACCTTTACGCTAGTTTTTTTTAAACCTTCATTCCTATAAAATGCACGTAATAATGACTCGGTTGGGAACAAAACTTGGAATTCAGGAAGGATATAAATGGCTTGAGAGCCATTGCAGTGTTGGCTGTTTTACTATTTCATTTTAATGATAATTGGATGCCCGGAGGATTTGCTGGGGTTGACGTCTTTTTTGTCATTTCAGGCTTTTTAATGACTGGCATAATCATGAAAGGACTTGAGACTAACACCTTCTCATTACTGAGGTTTTATCTTGCTCGCGCAAATAGAATCATCCCTCCTTTACTAGTCTTATGTACAGTATTGTTACTGTTGGGGTGGTTTTACCTCTCTCCAATAGAGTACCGCTCCTTGGGTAAACATGCCGCCGCAAGTTTGAGCTTTCTCTCTAATGTAATTTACCTCACAGAGTCAGGGTACTTTGACGCAACCTCACATGAAAAGTGGCTACTGCATACATGGTCTCTGTCGGTTGAATGGCAGTTTTATATCGTTTACCCAATTATTCTGGTGCTATTGCGACGATTTATCTCGCTCAATGCAATAAAGGGCATCCTTCTAGCCACAACCGCTATTGGCTTTTTATACAGTGTAAACATGACTTTAAATTCACCAAGCTCAGCGTATTATTTATTTTTCACAAGGGCTTGGGAAATGACGCTCGGCGGCCTTGCATATCTATATCCTTTCACACTAAGTACAAGCAAAAAAAGGTGGTTGGAATACACAGGTATCACCTTAGTAATTGGCTCCTACGTATTGTTCTCTAGTGAAACAGCTTGGCCCGGATACGCCGCACTCTTTCCTGTATTAGGCACGTTTTTTATAATACAAGCTCAGCGAAGCAATAGTGTATTCACGGGTAACCCGGTATTTCAAAAAATAGGCACATGGTCTTACTCAATTTATCTGTGGCATTGGCCACTAGTCGTTGTAGCCTATAAGCTTGAAATTCAATCTTGGCCAATACTTTTATTAGGTGTTTTGTCTTCTGTTGCGTTAGGTTTTCTTAGTTGGAAATGGGTTGAAACAATACGCTTTCAAAAAGCCAACAGTTGGACTGCCATTTTCAAACTCAAATACATATATGCAACAGCTTTAGTGGCAGTACTTTCAGCATTAGTATATGTTCAAAATGGCTTAAATAGCCGGTTTGAAGGATTTTCTGGTGGTTTAAAGAGCCCAATGAGGCACTGTGCAGTTGAATTAGGTAACTACGAAGAGCCAGCGAAGGCATGCGAGTATTATGATGGTGAGGTTACTTGGGCGGTACTGGGCGATAGCCACTCTATAGAACTGTCATATTCCCTGGCAAATGCGCTCAAAGAACAAGATATTGCATTAAAACAGTTTAGTTACCAAGGGTGCTTTCCAGACTTTGACACTGAATCAAAGCAACTTTGCACTCAATGGTATCAAAATGCAGTAAAACATATTATTGAAGATACACGCATTAAACATGTTGTCATCAGCCACCGATTAAGTAGCATTCTTGGCCTTCATATTGGCAGTGCTAATAAAACTCTAAGTAAAAAGGGATTATTGTCGTTAGCAACATTAGATAATACAGTCAAAGAGTTGGCAAAACACAAACAACAAGTTTTTATTGTATCTCCTATACCTGAGATCAGCACAACCGTCGGTGCATTAATGACAAGGCGACTACTACAACATAAGCTGTCTTCCTCTATTGAGGGTCAATCGACAGAGCAATATCTAACGCAAAACAAATTGATTTTTGATCACATAAACAGCACTCAATACCCCAATAACGTTACTTGGGTGGATGTAAAAGATACCTATTGCGATGAGTCGCATTGTTATGCGATTAGGGAGGGACGTATTTTGTACTTTGATGCTGATCATCCATCTACGTTAGCAACCGATCTAGTTTCTAAAAAGATAATAAACTCTAAAAACACAGCAGCGGCTAACTAGCAAAACATAATGTAAACATCATCGCATACCACAAAGGGGCTGTGTTTTTAAACCACAGCCCCTTTTAAGATACTTTTGGAACTCAACATCTTGAACACTGATTCGCTCTTTTTAAGAGCAAACGCGATGAGTTATTTAATGACTAATTATTGGCAAACAGGTAAAAAAGCGATAAAACGTGTTCCTTTTCCTAGCTTGCTTTCTACTTCTATTGAACCGCCATGAGCTTCAACAATGCTTTTGCACAAGCAAAGGCCGAGCCCTATCCCTTTTGCGTCTCGATAGGCCACTTTGCTCACCCTATAAAAGGGTTCGAATAAATGAGACAGTGCTGCTTTGGAAATGCCTCGGCCTTGATCAGCAACCACCAAGGTTAAATTGTTATCATCGGCTGTTACTTCAAGCCAACATTCAACATCGTTATTGTTATGCTTTAACGCATTATTCAATAAATTCCGTATTAAAAACTTAAAGCGTCCCACATCAACACGCAACACGACATCAGGCACCTCGCCAACCCGCCGTATACGTTGAAATGAAATAGACTCAGCTAAAATTTCATCTATCAGTGCTGGCAAGTAATTATTGGTTAAGTGCAGTGCTTGATGGCCCGAACGCAGCCTCTCTCCTTCTACCAGTTGTTCGATCAGCTGCTCCATGTGTTGAATATCTTGAGTAACTTTTTCTATATGCTTGTCTTTGTGACTCATTGCTAAAGACACCTGCATATGCGCCAACGGCGTTCTTAACTCATGGCTTACTGCCAGTAATAACTCGTTTTTAGCCTCAAACATGGTATTTAAGTCTGCAATCATTTTATTCACGCCTTGTATTAGCTCTGCAAACTCATTATTTGGAATGCGCTCAATGCTTTGCGTGAAGTCACCTTTAGACACCTGTTTTACAACCGAAAACATATCCATCAGAGGGGTTAACCAATAGCGCAATATCCCATAGCTTGCACAGAGAATGGTAATTGCCAGTAACCAAGGCCAATACACCACCCATTTTGAATAAACTAAAAGGTTAAAAGGCGTTGATGTAATAGCGACCCAACCATCAGGCAGCTGATAAAGTAAGTAGTATTTAGAGTGATATTTGGCGTAAAAAACCGCTTTGAAAGGGCTAGCATGTTCAAGCAAGGTGGCAATACTGGGAAAGTCAGTAATATTACTAAAACGCTGGCCTTGCCTTTCAATGGCAATATCGCCCTTAATTTGCTCTGCATACTGATGAATTTGGTAGTGCTGTGGTGATGTGGACTCAATGCTTTTAAAAAATGCCTGCATTGCTTTATATCTAAGGTCAAGCTGCCTTAGCGCCTGCTCTTCACTCATAACAAAATACGCGGCAACAAAACAAAGCCCTAATAAAATTGTTGAAGCGCCAAATAACGCAAAAAAGCGACTAAACAAACCAAATTTTGGAAAGTTCACAGCCGCTTACCTACAAAACAGTAGCCCATATTACGTATCGTTTTAATATATTTAGGGCTTTGAGCCGAGTCTTTAAGCTTGCTTCGTAATCGACTCAGTAATATATCCACGGAACGGCTATATACGTCAGAGTTCATGCCTTTTAACTCATGGAGTAACTCATCTCGGTTAAACACTCGACAAGGATTGCCAGCCAACAAAGTGAGCAACCTAAATTCCATTCCTGTAAAGTCAACTTGCTGCCCTTCTAGTGTCACTTTATGGTGGTCAGGATAAATATCTAACCCTAAAAACGACCATTTAGTCTCTTTTTTGGCCATTGTGTTATTTCGTCGTAACAACACCTTGATCCTTGCAACCAACTCTCTTGGCTCAAAAGGCTTCGCTAAATAATCATCCGCACCTATCTCAAGGCCTAATACTTTATCTGTTAACTCGCCCCTAGCTGTAAGCATTATAATCGGTGTGTCGTATTGCTCGCGGATCTCTTTGCACACGGTAAACCCATCTTTTTCAGGTAGCATAACATCTAAAAGTATTATATCTGGCGTTTTCTCAGCCAATACACTCAGACCTGCTGATGGCGTACCACATGTAAGTAACGCTATATCATACTGAGCAACGTACTCTTGCAGACGCGCACATAATGTAGGGTCGTCATCAATCATTAATACTGTTTTCACCGAATTTCCTTAGCTCATACACGCTTGCTATTGTTCATAATAACAGCCTATTTGCTTGCGCTCACTAAATGTTACGTTTCGTTACATAGCGTTGCCCCGCAGAAAAGTAACTTTTATTCATTGGCGTATCCTTGGTAACACAAACAGCAAACCAAACGCTTTAAATAGGATACAAAAATGAAAAACCCTCTTTTTACAATTGCAGCCATATCTTTACTGAGCTTAAACACCTTTAGCACGCCACCGGCATATGCCAACGAAGATATAATGAAACTACTGCTTAAAACGCAAAACCTGTCTGAACAACAAGCCTCTCTTGCATTGAACGCAGCTAGGTCGGTAAAGCTTTTTGGAGAAACAATACAAGCCGACAAAGCCCAAGCGAAAACCTACATGCTTGGTCTTATTCAAAGCGACAACATGGACGTTGACTACATGATGAAGTCTTATAGGCATTGGCAGACTCAAGTCGATACTAAAGTAGAAAATATGCTTAATGACCTTGCCGCCTTGCACAGCCAATTAGACCAAGAGCAACGTCAGCAACTACTCAAAACACTGCAAAAATTAGCACAACGATAAGCTCCCTTCCATCCGCTAATGCCGCCATTAAGAGGTAATCTTATGACTTTATTTAACTTCAAAAAAAACCATTCACAAAACGGTATGTACTGCACAATATCGGTTATTGTAGCTATTATGCTAGCTAGCTTTAGTAGCATTGCCAACGAGCACGTAAACGTAAAACATGGCGCTGCGATTAACTTTGACAGCAACGCTGCACAATTTATTAGTCCACAACAAAAAAAGATGCTAACCAACACTGTGTATAGCGTCACCAAACATAGCAAAACGTTACTGCCTCAGTTTCCCCAACATGTGACTGTTAATATTTCTCTCGTTGATAGGGATTTAGACAAAGTAGGTGGCGTGTCGGGTATTGCCCAAACGCCAACGTCTATCAACCTTGATATCGCTAAAACGTACACAAAAGGAATGAATGAAGCGATTGCCAAAGGCTTAAAAAACACGCTGTATCATGAGTATCATCACCTTGCCCGAGGCTGGACAATTGAAGGAAATAAATTTGGCCCTGGGATTGCGATAGCCGCTGTAAACGAAGGACTAGCAACCGTGTTTGCTGACAAGTACAGTGGTGTACAAGACAGTTGGTTGAATTACCCAAGCACCACCTCTGAGTGGGTTAAAGAAATCATAAACTTACCTGACAATGCCCCCTATGACATTTGGATGATGGGTAAGCACCCTGATGGTAGAGAAAACATAGGGTATAAAGCTGGCACATATATCGTTCAGCAAGCCATAAAAAACGCACGCTTATCTGTACTTGAGTTGAGCGAGCTATCGCCATTTGAGATCTTAGATTTGTCTGATGAGATCAAAAACCACAGCACTAGTTTAGAAAAACTGGCCGACTTTTACGCCAAAAACCAGCTAAACCAAGATGCCATCAACACCTACAAAAGAGCGATTAATGCGCTCGACAGTAACAACCCAACCGATAAAGCGCGCTACCAAAAAAAGATTAATTTGCTAGTAAACCCAATTGTAATTAGCAAACAACAACAGCAAAGCTATACCGGTGAATATTCATCTGAGAGATTAAACTTATTCATACTGCTGAGTGAAGATGATCACAGGTTACAAGTTAAATTACCGGGCAAACCCGCGTTTACGCTTCATCCTGATTCAAAAAACACCTTTTTTATCTATGAAGCTGACGTAAAGTTCGAATTTGTAAAACAACCTAATTTGCCAACATACAAACTAATCGCCAACATATTTGGCCAAAGGTTTGAATTAAATAAAAGCTAACGTGTTACTTTTATTAGCGCCTTAAAACCTCTTTTTATAAGGCGCTATGAATTGTTCTGTATAAGCCACTGCCGTGGTGACATGCCACTTTGCGCTTTAAAGGCACGCGACAAAGCCGACTCACTTTTATAGCCTGCTTCTTCGGCAATTAACTTAAGTGGCATACCAGTTTTTAGCCATTTTTGTACTAAACCTATGCGCCAACTTTGTAGGTACTTTGCAGGCGTTTCGCCGATTGTTTCACGAAATAAATTGGAAAACACACTACGAGACATATGCGCCTCAGACGCTAAGCTCTCTACGGTCCAATCTATTTCTGGCTTTTCATGCATAGCGACAATGGCCCTGCGCAGGTTTTGATGCGCCAGCCCCGCCAGCATACCCACTTTAATCACTTGGTTTTCCATCAACTCTCTAAGTAGTTGAACTAAAAACACCTCCAAAAGCCTGTCGAGCAACACTTGACGCCCACAGTAACAGGCTTCGGCCTCTTCAAATAATAACGACAAGACCTTTTCGCAATTGGGTAGTGATGTCAGCGGCAAGCACAAGCTATCGGGCAGCGCATTGGCAATGGGGTTTGCATCATTCCCTTCAAATGAGACATTGGCACATAAAAACTGTGCTTGCGTATCTTGCGCGACCACAAAATGCCTTTTAAGCGGACGCGGATAAAACAATAAACTCGGCTCAGTAATGCTATTTACCTTAGTGCGACCATGCCACACCTCCACACTCCCCTCTCGAATTAAATGCAATTGCCCAAAAGAGCCATCGGTAGCAACAGGGTTGGTGCCACATAACGGGCCCGATTGAAAGGTATGTGCACTTAACGAAAAGTGCTCAAACAAAGAAGCGAGGCGATCTACCATAAAATACGATCTGCAATGTTTTAAGGACTATCTGTAATAAATAGTATCGCAATACGGTGCACAATAACACCCATCAACAGAGCGAAGAAACAACCCGCTCAGTTGTTAAAAGCAAATTAAAACCATTGGAGATTGATTATGAAAAACCTAACCAACTTATTTAAAGCTACCATCTTAACAAGCGTGTTAGCTTTATCTGCAACAGCAGCACAAGCTGACACACATTACCAACGTACCGCGAGCACTATAACCACCAGCGACAACGTGCAACTTTACTACAAAGATTGGGGCCCTAAAGATGGCGAAGTAGTAACTTTCAGCCACGGCTGGCCGCTCAGTTCAGACAGCTGGGAATCGCAAATGCAATTTCTGGCAGATAAAGGCTACCGTGTGATTGCCCACGACCGACGTGGTCATGGTCGCTCAAGCCAGCCTTGGGAAGGTAACGACATGGACCATTATGCAGACGACTTAGCAGCCGTTCTTGATGCATTAAAGTTAGACAAAGTCACATTAGTTGGCTTTTCAACTGGCGGCGGTGAAGTAGCCCGCTACATTGGCCGCCATGGCACAAAGCGCGTAAATAAAGTTGCCTTGGTCAGCGCTGTTACCCCTTTGATGGTAAAAACCGATACCAACCCAAATGGCATAGAAAAAGCGTTGTTTGATGGCATACGCAAAGCCTCCAACGACAACCGCTCACAGTTATACTTGGATATTGCATCAGGCCCGTTTTACAGCTTTAACCGTGAGGGCGCAAAAGTATCGCAAGGCTTAATTCAATCCTTCTGGAGACAAGGCATGATGGGCGGCGCTAAAAACACTTATGATTCAATTGCCGCATTCTCAGCCACCGATTTTCGCCCTGATTTAGCAAAAATTGATGTACCTACGCTTGTAATACACGGTGATGATGACCAAGTGGTGCCAATTGAAGTATCGGGTGAAGTATCAGCAAAACTAATTAAAGGCGCAAAGTTTATCATCTACAAAGGCGCACCACACGGCCTTGCAGATACGCATAAAGATAGACTAAATCAAGACCTACTTAGCTTCTTGCAAGAGAAATAATACCAATTGCATTAAATTGGTGATCAGATATTGCGACAGATAAATGGCTTAGTAACAAGGCAAATATTTCGCTATGTAGTTATTCTACATGAGAAATATTTAACGCAGTTAATGAGTTATTTAGCTCGCTAGAATGATCAATGTATTAATAAAATTGGTATAAGCCCCTTAAAACAGCAAAACCGGAGCCTGCTCCGGTTTTTTGTGATTTGTTTGAACTTGAAGTCTTTATAAACCCTTTACACTTTTGTTGAAATACGTCTATGGCTTTTTCTATCTACAGACACCAATTTCACTGTAGATCGGTATAAGGTGCGAAGCGCCGCTATCCGACAATTGAGAGTCCCTTAACAATCGTTAAACGGGCTCGTTTCTCCTTACGTAAAAAGAGCATGATCTTTTCGCTCAAGTCATTAACCCCTTGCACCTTAACTGGAGAGCCCTTCGGTTTTTCCAGCCTCCCTCTTTCCACACCTTTAAGCGCTCGGTTATAATTCCACTTTGTCGCCCTATTTAGCCTTTAATTTGGAATGCCCCATGAAAAAGCTCTCGAAAGTTCAACAAAAACAACAAGCTTTGGTACTCAATGTTGCCGATATGCTCGAAGAGCAAGCGCGCAATGAGATCCCCGGCATGGTGCAATGTTGGTTTGATGTAGAATACCACCTATTCCCCGGCTCCCTACTTTTGTGTTTTCAATTTGAAAATGAACAAACTTTAGTGGCCGCCAAACCAGACTTACTCAAATGGCAAAAGCGCTTAAGCGCCGCCATGCTCAAAAAAGGCGTGATTTTAAAAGATATGCGCAAGCACCTAACGTTTACATTGCAAGGGCCTGAGGATTAAGGTGTTGTAGGTCGGTATAAGGCGCGTAACACCACCATCCGACGATGGAGAGTCTCTTAGCAATGGTTAAACAGGCTCATTCCTTGCGTTAAAAGAGCCCCTTTTGACCTTTGTTGGAAGGCGCCTACGGCTTTTTCAACCTACAGTTTAAGATTCAATCCCTCACCACACCAACTTGGCTGATAAATCCCCCGTTCCACCGCTTTGTGAAAACTTGAATACGGCCAATCAATAACTCGATTAACCAAGCCATGTTTCATGGGGTTAAAATGAACGTAATTAATGTGGTGCCAATAATCACGCTCGTCACGAATGGTATGTTCCCAAAAACGCCGTTGCCAAATGCCGCGCTCGCCTTTTGCTTATGCGAGTCTGTTAGCAATTCTGTTTTTGGTAATGATTTAGAAAAGCGCTTTTTGATCTCGCACCAGCCGTTCGAGTAATCATGACCATCGTCAGGCAAGGTCAACACCGCATGCAGATGATCGGGCAATACCACCCAAGCATCAATATAAAAAGGCCGCCGTTGCTTTACCCAGCGCACCGATTCTCGTAAAACGCCAATATGCTCCACCAGCAATGCGCTGTTACGGTTTAACAAATTCACCGTGAAAAAATACGTGCCACCCGCCACATAATTGCGCCGATACCGCATATCACCTCCTTGTGATTGCTTTTTTGTAGGTCGGTATAAGGCGCGAAGCGCCGCCATCCGACGATGGTGAGTCCCTTAGCAATGGTTAAATGAGCTCATTGCACCTAGGTAAAAGAAATTAACGACTCCGCTCCCATTGTTCGCCTGTCGGAAGGCGCCTTCGGCTTTTCCAACCTACACATCAAACTCGTAGGTCGGTATAAGGCGCGCAGCGCCGCCATCCGACGATAGGTATTTTTTAAAAGACATCGACTTCCCCAACAACTTTTCAGGCAAACACCGCCGCCCACTCCCCCTCTATCACGCCTGAAAATAAACAATTGATGAGTAATGGCTCGCAGGGATGCGAGACAAGCCATGATTTCGCCAAGGATGGCGAATACATGGCGTTTACGTTCACATCAATTGGGTATTTGAAGATTAAGCGTGATATTGGGGCGCCGAGGGGTTCCAAGGGGAGGCCGGCGGCAGCCGCCCCTTGGTTGTCGTCGCCAAGGCGACAAAAGGTAAAATTGAAGGCCGATTTCAAACCATCGCGCGAAAATACAACCTACAAACCAAATTCAACAAAAAAACCGCCTTATTTTCACAAGGCGGTTTTTCAAACTCTAATCAAAGCCAAGCCTAAACTTGGCTTTTACCCAACACTTACTCCGCGTAAGTCTCTACCGCTGGGCATGAACAAATTAGGTTGCGGTCGCCGTATACGTCGTCGATACGAGTTACCGTTGGCCAGAATTTGTCTTTTGCTACGCTTGGTACTGGGAATGCAGCGTAGAAGCGGTCGTATGCACGATCCCACTCGTTGCCAAGTACGTCAGCTTGCGTGTGTGGTGCAAATACTAATGGGTTGTTTTCGATTGACCACTCGCCTGAGATGATCTTGTCGATTTCGCCCTTGATTGACACCATCGCCTCGATGAAACGGTCGATCTCTACTTTAGACTCAGATTCCGTTGGCTCAATCATCAAGGTGCCCGCTACTGGGAACGACATAGTTGGTGAGTGGAAGCCGTAGTCTTGAAGACGCTTCGCTACATCCATTTCAGTGATGCCAGAGGCTTCTTTGATTGGACGTAAGTCAACAATACACTCGTGCGCAACGCGGTTGTTTTGACCACGATACAAAATTGGGAAGTGCTCGCTTAACTTTTCAGTTAGATAGTTAGCGTTCACAATCGCCATTTCTGTTGCTTGCTTTAAGCCTTCGCTGCCCATCATGGCAATGTATGCCCAAGAGATAGGTAGAATTGCCGCTGAGCCGTAAGGCGCGGCAGAAACCGCCCCGTTACCTTCAGTTGTACCCGCTACGTTGATCACGCTGTGGTTAGGCATAAATGGCGCAAGGTGTGATTTAACACCGATAGGACCAACACCTGGGCCACCGCCACCGTGTGGAATACAGAATGTTTTGTGTAAGTTAAGGTGCGATACGTCAGAGCCGATTGAACCTGGGCTGGTTACACCTACTTGCGCGTTCATGTTTGCGCCGTCCATGTAAACCTGACCACCGTGCTGGTGTACGATGTCGCATACTTCTTTAATCGTTTGCTCGTAAACACCGTGCGTAGACGGGTAAGTAACCATGATACAAGATAGGTTTTCTGATACGTCAGCGGCTTTCGCGCGTAGGTCTTCCATATCGATGTTACCGTTCTTATCACAGCCAACCACCACAACTTTCATGCTTGCCATTTGCGCTGATGCCGGGTTAGTACCGTGCGCTGAGCTTGGGATCAAGCAGATGTTACGGTGACCTTCGCCGCGAGATTCGTGGTATTTACGAATTGCGATAAGACCCGCGTATTCACCTTGAGCACCTGAGTTAGGTTGTAGTGAAACGGCATCGTAACCTGTGATGTCTACTAACCAATCATGTAATTCGTTGATCATGACTTGGTAGCCTTGCGCTTGATCAAGTGGGCAGAACGGGTGTAGCTCTGCAAACTCAGGCCAAGTCACTGGGATCATCTCAGCGGTCGCGTTTAGCTTCATGGTACATGAACCTAATGAGATCATTGAGTGATTAAGCGCTAAGTCTTTATTTTCAAGGCGCTTGATGTAACGCAGCATTTCAGTCTCGCTGTGGTACGAGTTGAAGTTAGGGTGCGTTAAAATCTCATCATCGCGTACTAGGCTTGCAGGAATACCAGTAATGTCGTCTTTGCTTACTTGTGCATCTAGCGCGTCAACGTCTAGGCCGTGGCCTTCGCCAAGGATGATATCGAACAACTGTGCAACGTCTGCACGTGTCGTTGTTTCGTTTACAGACAGTGAGTACTCACCTGCGTGGTTTGTTGCAAAGTTAACCTCTGCCGCTAATGCGCGTGCAACTACGTCGTCTTTGTTATCAGCTACAACCGTTAGCGTGTCGAACCAAGTGTCATGCTTAAGCGCAACACCTTTTGACTTAAGACCAGTCGCTACAATGCTCGCCAAACGATTAATACGCTGAGCGATTGTTTTAAGGCCCTGTGGACCGTGGTACACCGCGTAAAACGCTGCCATATTGGCTAGCAATACTTGCGCGGTACAAATGTTTGAGTTGGCTTTTTCGCGGCGGATATGCTGCTCACGCGTTTGCATTGCCATACGTAGTGCATCGTTACCCAAACGGTCTTTTGATACACCAATGATACGACCTGGTAATGA
Source organism: Pseudoalteromonas sp. A25 (assembly GCF_009176705.1). Classification (NCBI taxonomy): domain Bacteria; kingdom Pseudomonadati; phylum Pseudomonadota; class Gammaproteobacteria; order Alteromonadales; family Pseudoalteromonadaceae; genus Pseudoalteromonas; species Pseudoalteromonas sp. A25. The sequence continues at coordinate 3,061,691 of NZ_AP021846.1, forward strand.
ACGCTTATACGCATCACGTGTTGCAAAGAAAGCCGCGTGAGGACCACCGTAGCCCATAGGCACACCAAAACGCTGTGCAGAGCCAAGCACTACGTCAGCACCTAGTTTGCCTGGCGCTTTAAGTAGCAATAAGCTCATGATATCGGCAGCAACACAGGCAATCGCCTTTTTGCTTTGTACTTGTGCAATTAAATCTTGTACGTCAACCACTTCACCCGTTGTGCTTGGGTATTGGAATAAGGCACCAAAAATCTCATGGTTTGCAGCATCAACCGCAGGACCTACCACTACTTCAAAACCAAACTGCTCTGCGCGTGTTGTCACAACATCGATAGTTTGTGTGTGTACGTCATCAGCAATAAAGAAGATGTTGGCTTTTTTTGCTTTAGCAACACGCTTAGCCAGCGCCATTGCTTCTGCTGCGGCTGTTGATTCATCAAGTAGTGAAGCCGACGCTAGGTCTAAACCGGTTAAATCAATCGTAAGAGTCTGGAAGTTTAGTAATGATTCTAAACGGCCTTGTGCGATCTCTGGCTGATATGGAGTGTATGCCGTGTACCAACCTGGGTTTTCAAGTACGTTACGTAAAATTACGTTTGGTACATGCGTTGGGTGGTAGCCCTGGCCGATGTACGACTTGAATACTTTGTTTTTGCTTGCAACTGATTTTAGGTAGCTAAGTGTTTCAACTTCAGTACGGCTTTCGCCGATGTTTAACCCTTGCTCTAAACGGATAGCCGCAGGTACAGTTTGACCGATCAGCTCTTCAACACTCGATACCCCAAGAGCGTTTAGCATGTCAGTTACTTGCGCCGGGCTTGGGCCGATATGGCGACGAATAAAATCTTGCTTTTGCTCTAATTGTTCAAGAGATTTGGCGTTTGACATTAGTCCAGATTCCTATGATCCAAATTAAAAAGTGTGTTTGTCACAGCAGCCTTGGTAACAGCAGAGTAACAAAACTAAATCAGCCCATGTTATATGGCACACGGGCCAAAAATGCGGTGCATTTTTGTTAACCCCAAGTTTGAAAATGTATTTCTCAACAGGAGTTAATTATAAAAGCCCCATAAATGGGGCCTTTATAAAAGACGTAAAACGATTAGTCTTCGTCGATAGTATTTGCGTAATCTTCAGCGCTTAGAAGATTTTCAAGCTCTGACTCATCAGATGCTTTAATACGGAATAACCAACCGTCGCCGTACGCGTCGCTGTTTACCGTTTCTGGTGCATCTTCTAGCTCTTCGTTGATAGCAACGATAGTGCCTGAGATTGGTGCGTAAATGTCAGAAGCTGCTTTAACAGACTCAGCAACTGCACAATCTTCACCAGCATCAACTTCATCATTAACTTCTGGTAATTCTACAAATACCATGTCGCCTAGAAGTTCTTGAGCATGCTCAGTGATACCTACAGTGTAAGTGCCATCGCCTTCAGCGCGAACCCACTCGTGTGAAGACGCGTACTTTAACTCGCTAGGAATGTTGCTCATCTTTTTGTTCCTTTGGTTCGGTGTTTTAGACGGTTAACCCGTCCTTTTTAATATTAAATAACTGCTTTGCCGTTACGTACGAAGCAAGGCTTCACTACTTTAACGTCAACAAGCTTTTTGCGCATTTCAACTTGGGCTGTATCACCTGTAGAACGAGGTACGCGTGCCAGTGCAACGCTATAGCCCAAAGTTGGCGAGAATGTACCAGAAGTGATAACCCCTTCGCCACCCTCTACGATAACTTTAGAACCACCTCTAAGTACACCCTTAGTTTCTAAAACTAAGCCAACTAGCTTATCGGTGCTCTTATCTGCACGTTGTTGCTCAAGCACTGAACGACCAATAAAGTCACGGTCTTCAGGCTCCCAAGCAATGGTCCACGCCATGTTTGCAGCTAAAGGTGATACCGACTCATCCATATCTAAACCATATAGATTCATGCCCGCTTCTAAACGTAGCGTATCACGCGCGCCTAAGCCAGCAGGAGCCACGCCTGCATCTAATAATTTTTGCCAAAGATCAGCGGCATCATCGTTATGCACAACAATTTCGTAACCGTCTTCACCCGTGTAGCCAGTGGTTGCAATGAAAAGCTCACCCGCTTGCACACCAAAGAACGGCTTCATGCCTTCTACTGCTGCTTTTTGCTCATCATTTAATACTGCAGCTGTTTTTGCTTTTGCATTAGGGCCTTGTACTGCAATCATTGCATATTCAGGTCGCTCGGTTACTTCTACCGCATAACCTTGAGATACCTTAGCAATGTGCGCTAAATCTTTTTCGCGAGTTGCAGAGTTAACCACTAAGCGATAATTCGTTTCAGTGAAGAAGTAAATGATCAAATCATCAATCACACCACCTTGCTCATTAAGCATACCGGTATAAAGTGCTTTACCTGGCTTAGTTAGCTTGGCTACATCGTTGGCTACAAGCTTGCGCAAAAACGCTTTTGCGTCGTCGCCTGCAACATCAACAATGGTCATGTGAGAAACATCAAACATACCAGCATCGGTGCGCACTGCATTATGCTCTTCAATTTGTGAACCATAGTTGATTGGCATTTCCCAACCGTGGAAGTCCACCATTTTAGCGCCCGCTTCAAGGTGCTTAGCATGTAATACTGTTTTAGAAGTCATATCAGTCCTTCACTTTATCATTCTCAGCAAGTTATCTTGCTGAACTTGGCCTCAAATTGAGGTGGGGTTAATTCAATAGCAACAAGGGCGCTCTAATACAGAGTGCCCTTGTTGTTTTGTTCTAGTTTAGGTTAAAGCCTTGTGCTTGCAATGTTGCTTGCCATTTATTCAGAATTGGCGTTTGTGCAATAAGTTGATAGCGCTGCTCACCTTCCTCTAATAAAGAGGTTACAAATACTTCACCGCTTTGTCTGCCATAGCAAACAAGTTCATCTGATAACCTTAAGCCCGGTGTAAGCTCAAAGCTGGAAATTAGCGTATCGAAGGCTTGTTGCCCAGATAAAGTCGTGATGGCTAAATCGTCTCTTACCACCAGCTCAATATCGTAGTCTTCAACGTGCTTGGCCACAAACTGCTCTAAAATAGCCACCGCATCACTTTCTACCACAAAGCGATAAGCCGTTTCACTGAAGTAGTAAACGCTATATAGCTGCCCACCATCAAGCTTGCCTTGAATACCAAGGCCAGGTGCCATTAATTTGTTAAGGTTTAAGCCCATTTGCTGGTTTAAAAAAGGCGTTGCTTCAAAACCACTAAAATCTAATACGGCTAGGTTTTGAGTTGCCATCATAGAGTTTACCGCGGGTGCTGTACCTTGACGGTGCTTAGCAAACATTGTGGGTGCAAAAGTCATGATGACACCTTAATTAAATTTCGATAAACACAGAGTATATTGAGGGTAAAAGCCAACAACAAATTGTAATTATTTATCCATTGATAAATAATACTAATGTAATTAGCTTTGTTAAATAGTATTTATTAATATGAAGAACTTATCGATTGATGGCTTGCGTACTTTAGTAACAGTGGTAGATGTTGGTGGCTTTGCCAAAGCCGGCGAATTGCTGGGTTTATCGCAGCCTGCTGTATCATTGCAAATAAAACGCTTAGAAGACATGCTCAACTGCAAACTATTTAAAAAGCAGGGTCAGCGTCAAGTGCTTAACCAATATGGTGAGCTGCTATTGCCCCTGGCTAAACAAATGTTGCAGCAAAACGATGCGATTATTCAGCAGTTCACCTCAGAAAGTGTAACTGGTAAGGTGCGTTTGGGCATTCCCAGTGAGTTTGCCGCACGCATATTACCCTCTATTATCGGTGATTTCGTATCGTTATATCCCGATGTCTCTTTGGAAGTAAAATCGCGACTCAGCAAACACCTGCTCTCTGACTCTCGACAAGATCAATTTGATTTAGTCTTGGCCTTAAATGAGCAACTTGACTCAGCTAAATACCCAATCTTTATGCAAGATCAATTGGTATGGGTTGGCGATTTATCCAAAGCGAATGATGAAGTCGTTACGCTTGTAACCGCGCCTGAGGGCTGTATTTATCGTCGCCGGGCCATTGATGCACTGCAACAAGCTGGGATCAAATACCGTATTATTTACAGCAATGCCGATTTAACGGGGCTGATTGCCGCTTTAAAGGAAGGTTTGGGGATCACCGTACTGGCAAAAAGTACGGTGCCGAGCGAATTAAATTATCAAAGCCATACACAGCAATTACCAGAGCTTGGACAGATAGGGATCTGCTTAATCAAAAACTCAGCAGAGTCGGTCAATGCGGTAGATAAGCTGGCTGAGTTTATTGCACTTAGGCTCGGATAATAAAACACGCGCTGTGACATTGGTTATACACACCGTCACAGCTTTTTGTGAACAGATCAAAAGCTATTTACCAACTGCCTCTTTAGCAAATAGGTTTTTGATTGGTCCTAAGTTATCGACCAAACTTAAGCCTACGCCACGGATCACTTTTTTCAAAGGATGCGCACCTTCAAACAGCTCTTTTAAACCTTGCATCATCGCGATGTGCTTTTGCGCGTCTAGCTTACGAGTGCGTTCGTACTCTCTTAAAACTCTATGGCTTGCAAACTCTTGCGCGTTTTGATCCGATAACAAATCAATCAACAACGCCGCGTCTTTCAAGCCTAAGTTCATGCCCAAGCCGGCAAGTGGGTGGATGGTGTGAGCAGCATCGCCCATAAGTACGACTCTGTTATCTAACCATTGTTTTGCATAACGCATACGCAATGGAAATACCGCTCTGTCGTCTGCGATTTCACACAAACCGCACTGACCATCAATGGCAGCATAAAGCGCTTTATTGAAATCCTCCCGCGACAAAGCCATTAAACGCTGCGCTTGCTCTGGTGATGTTGACCATACTATAGAGTGATGATGCTCATCAGCCAGAGGTAAAAAAGCCAATGGCCCGGTCGGTAAGAAAACCTGTCTTGCCGTTGCCTGATGAGGCAATTGAGTTTTAACCGTGGCAACGATAGCTTGGTGATCGTAGTCCCAAAAGGTGAGAGGTAATTTAAATTGCTCACGTATAGCTGAATTTGCACCATCGGCCGCCACCAGCAGTTTAGCCATGATTGGTGTTCCGTTATCTAACGTGATCAATACATCGCTGTCGGTTTGGTGAACACTTTGATACCGCGTATTAAAAGCTAAATGCGCATTCGAAAGTGTTTTAAGTTGCGAATACAAGCCATAGCGAATAGCGTCATTTTCAATAATGTGACCAAGCTCTGGTAGGTCCAAATCATCACTATTGAAAGCGATTTTACCAAAACTGTCTTTATCTCGAACATCCATAAAGTGATAGGGTGCAACGCGCGAGGCACTAATGGCTGACCACGCATTTAAACGTTGAAATAGCCTTTGACTGGCTAAACTAATAGCGCTCACTCGATTTGCAAACTGCTCAGCTAATAGCTGAGGCTCATCGCCGCTGTCTATCACTTGTACACTAATATTTGCTTGAGCTAAGCCCAAGGCTAATGTTAACCCTACCGCTCCGCCGCCTACAATGCATACCTGTACTTGTTGCATTTAGTTGTTTCCTTTACTCACATGACCCATCAGTTGTTTAGCCAAGGGCGCTTTTAAATTGTCGACAAGCGCCGTTGCGAATAACCCACAACTGCGCCCAAAAGCCATTAACCTTGACGAGTTCGAAAACAACCGCACTAAGGAGTCAGTTAAAGTCATCACTGTATTTATGTCTTTTTCTCGCGCCTGTTCATAAGCTCGTGTAAATACATAATCACCTAATAGTCCAGACTCTGTACACTTGAGCTGTTTCACCAAAGCCTGGATATCGCGTAAACCCAAATTAAAACCTTGCCCTGCAATTGGGTGAATAGCATGGGCAGCGTTACCAATAACCACGGTGCGATGTTTGACTATTTTATCGACTCGTCCCAAAACTAAAGGATAAGTTGCACGCGCGCCAACTTGAGTAAATACCCCCGCCCTATAACCAAAATCCGCTTGCAACTGGGTGATAAACTGCGCTGCATCTAGTTTTTGATAGTGTGCAAGTTTTTCATTGTTCATGCACCAAACCAAAGAATACCTATCATCACTCATGGGCAGCAATGCCATGGGCCCTTGCTCCGTAAAGCGCTCAAATGCTTGACCTTGATGCCCACCTTGCACTTTTATATTTGCGATAAGCGCACCTTGTTCATAGGCGGTATGATTAAATTCAATATTTAGTATTTGTCGAGTCGGCGATTTCGCACCGTCAGCAATCACCAATAGTTTCGCACTCAGCCTCTGTGCGTTATCAAGTGTAATAACAACTTGCTCGGCTTGTTGTTCAACATCACTGACTGTGGCAGGACACAGAAGCGTAATACCCGCTTCATTAAGTTGATGATGTAAAAAAGCCCCATATGGATTGACCTCAACCACATAACCTAAGGCGTCACACTGGTGATCTGTGTGATGAATGTTAGTTTTGCCAAAGTGCCCTCTATCTGAGACATGCACCTGCTTAATAGGCTGCGAAAATGCCCAGTCAGCTCTAAACAAACCTAATTCGCTCAAATAAGTAACCGATTGATGCGCAAGAGCAATACTCCTATCGTCAAAACTGGGATGAACATTGCTAGAGGGCGTAAACGCCTCAACTACGGCGATTTTATATTTTTCACACTGCTTGCTAATGGCTAGAGCTGCGGTGGCTCCTGCCATGCCACCACCGACAATAAGAATATCGAATTGTTGCAACTTACTCTCCTAACGTTGCATTAGCGCTTCTATATCTGCAACAGCTTTTGGTGCACCTTTTGTAAGGTTTTCAAAGCCATCTTCAGTAATTAATAAATCATCTTCAATGCGAATGCCAATACCCTTAAATTGCTCAGGTACTTGTGCATCTTCATCAAAATACAAGCCAGGTTCAATGGTTAACACCATACCCGGTGCAAACGGCCTGTCGGCTTCGTCAAGTTTATATTCGCCAACATCATGCACATCTAAACCCAGCCAGTGCCCCAAACCATGCATATAAAAAGCTTTGCAAGCTTGGTTTTCTACTAGAGTATCTAAATCACCAGCCAAAATACCGAGCTGGATCAAGCCTTCAGTCATTACTATCATAGCCGCTTGATTCGCTTTAACCAAAGTGCCGCCTGGCTTCACCTGTTCAAAAGCAGCTTGCTGTGCTTTTAGCACTAGCTCATATAGTTGCTTTTGTGGCTCACTAAACTGGCCGGACACAGGAAATGTACGCGTGATATCAGCCGCATAACCTTCAAGCTCACAGCCCGAGTCTATAAGTATCAAGTCTCCGTCTTTAAGCTCGTCGCTATTTTCTGTGTAGTGCAAAATATTAGCATTATTGCCAGAGCCCACTATTGTACCGTAAGCAGGGTGACGTGCTCCACTCATCGCATAATGGTGGTGAATTTCGGCCTCAAGCTGATATTCAGTTGCACCAGCTTTGGCAAAACACATCGCTCTTTTATGCGCTTCACAGCTTATTTGCGCCGCTTTTCTCATTACCGCAACTTCCGCTGTTGATTTGAACAAACGCATTTCATGCACAAGTGGACGAATATCTTTGATGATCTCTGGTGCTCGACAACCTTTTTTTGGCCCACTGCGCAACGTATTAAGCAAATCCCAAACCTTACTATCAAAGTCACGATACGTACCCTGAGCGTAATACAGCACACGTTTGTTATTTACCAACTCCTTTAACTGCTCTTCAAGTTCGCTAAGTGGGTAGCTTTCGTCAAATAAATATTGCTGTTTCGCTTGTTCATAACCCACACGACGACCATGCCAGATTTCTGCCACCTTATCTTTATTACGGCAAAAGAGATGACTTGCCACCTGCTCGTCTGTGTCTTTACAAAGTACCAAAACAGCATCGGGCTCGTTGAAGTTAGTTAAGTAGAAAAAATCGCTATCTTGGCGAAAAGGATATTCCGTATCCCGACTACGAGTGAGTTCGGTCGCAGCAGGGATTATCGCCACCGAGTTTTTATCCAGCTGTGATAATAAACGCGCTCTGCGCTGTGCAAATTCTGTTATCTCAATCATTAGTGTATCGTCTTGGAAGTCGTTGTGGAGTCTTTGCCCATTTCAGCAAAACATAACATAGCCGATACGCGGATATACTCTATGATTTCATGCAACGCTTGCTGATCTTCTTCTGTTTCATCAAAGTGGCTGTCAAGTTTAGTTATTTCAGTAAAGTCTTCGATCACCTCTTTTACATCACCAGACAATTTACCGTAGTCTTTTTGCTTTAGTCCAAATCCAAGTAAAAAACCAGATACCCAGGCAACCAAGGCATTGGCTTGATCGAGCAACGATTCATCTTCACTAGGTAGAAACAGTTCAAAATGAAACTCTGAATCATTAAAATGCTCTACGACATGTTTATACATACTGGCAAAAAATTGTTTTAGTGCTTCACTAAAGTGCTGCCCTTCATTAAACACATCACTTAATAACCCCAGATACTCTTTTTCTTCAATATTTAAACCACATGCCAATAACCCACTGATGGCACCATGTACTTCAGCTGGGGCAACAAAAATATCGTGTTTTTCAAGCAAGAGTTGTGCTTGTGTGTAGTCGTTTAATTCGCTCATCAGGTCAACTTTCTTCGCATATAGTTACTTAATGCTACCACTGCAAGTATAGCAACTCCAAGCAATTGTATCCTATGGAGTAAAATTCCAGCACTGTGATTAGTTTATTAGCAACGACGCATAAAAACTCAGCAAACGCACAACTATTTACGTTTTATGGTTTCGACTTGGCGCTATGTTTTATATACTGAAGGAGTTCCCTAGCTCGTAGGACAGTAGATTAAGTCCCTGAGCCGATAAACTTTATTAAGGAATGTAGTTTGCTTGCTATTGAGCAAGCTCGGCATGTACCGAGAAGCCTACGGTGAGCTGTTGCATTCCGCCTTGAACCTCAGGGTTCAAGGGCTGACATCCGCATCCGCGACGCCGGGGAACACCATTCAACATAGCTTTCTTACTTTCTACCTTATAATAGACACAAAAAAACCCCACCAAGGTGAGGCTTTTAGCCAGTTTGATTATTTGCACCTAACCAAACCAAATTAAGACTTGCTAATTAAAGACCTGCACGCTCTTTAATTACTGCAATAAGAGGAGAACCACCATGTCCATTACCTTCAGCCCATGCGATTTCCGCACCATCTTCTAAAGAACTTTTTGGCAAGTTCTTTACAATGTACTCACCCGTATCAGCAGCATTGCTAATAATCGCATGACGAAGCATATTGTTACCGTTACACTTCACTGCATCAAAAATATTACGGATTTTCACACGTGAGCTTTTAAGTTTTTTACGCAAACTACTTTTGTCATCTGCTGCAATGTATTCACAAATTGATATTGCAAGTTGCTCATTTGCACTGGCTTGATGGCTAAATGACATCGACGCTGCAACAAAAGAAGCTGACACAAGCACGGTAGTTAATTTCATCTAAAACACCCTCTAATACTTTATTCGTACCCCAAAACGAGTGTAATTGTATCAAGCTGCACAAAATTTAGCAATAAACTCATACTTTTTTGTTCAGAGTTACGAATTTATAATTACATAAGTTTTTATCATCAGCTTCACAGTGCTGCTCTTCGACTACCTGCCAGTTCGCAGCTTTGGTGTAATCAGGAAAGCAGGTATCACCTGCAACGTCTAAATCAATAAATGTTAAATATAGCTTCTCACACATAGGTAGGAACTGCTCATAAATATGCCCCCCACCGATAATCATCACTTCCTCTGCTTCTGAAAGCAGTGCCAGAGCTGCATCTGGAGACGTTACAACTTCAATTCCAGCTGCTTTATAGTCACTGTTTCGAGTAATAACAATATTACGCCTACCCGGCAAAGGTCGGCCAATAGATTCAAAAGTTTTTCTACCCATAACGACAGGTTTTTGCATTGTCACTCTTTTGAAATGCTGTAAATCTGCAGGTAAATGCCATGGCATTTGGTTGTCTTGACCAATGACTCGGTTATTTGCCATCGCCGCTATCATGGAAATTATCACGCTTAACCTCATTAATGATTTAGTATTAAAAAAAGGGCCACAAAGCCCTTAATTATTTATATGATTTTACTTATCTTTCGTAAATAACTTCAACATCATAGTCATCGTCATCCCAATCATCATCCCAATCGTCATCATTGGCATCTTGGGTAGCCTTACGGTGATAAGTGTCCCACTTAAACTCAACCTCTTCTTGCTCGGTTTCTGTTTCAAACTTATCTTTTGGCATACTCTCAAGCAAGGTCATGATGTCATAACATAATGCTTGCGTATTAAGCTTGTTAATTGCCGAGATACGATAAACCTGCTGTGCGTCTAGCTCTGCTGCTATGCGCTCACAAATTTCTTCGGCCTCATCCTCTGGTAATAAGTCAATCTTATTTAAAATTAACCAACGAGGCTTTTCAGCAAGCTTCGGACTATATTGGTGCAATTCATTGATGATTGAAAAAGCATTATCAACAGGATCAGTACCGTCAACAGGCATTACATCAATAATATGTAATAGCACTCGACAGCGCTCTAAGTGTTTTAAAAAGCGAATACCAAGACCTGCACCTTCAGATGCACCTTCTATCAGCCCTGGGATATCAGCAATAACAAACGACTTACTGGCTTCTGGTCGAACTACACCTAAATTAGGAATAAGCGTAGTAAATGGGTAATCAGCCACTTTAGGTTTTGCAGCCGATACACTGCGTATAAAAGTCGACTTACCCGCGTTAGGCAAACCTAACAAGCCCACGTCAGCTAATAATAAAAGCTCCAACTTTAAGTTGCGAACTTCTCCAGGCGTACCCAGAGTTTTCTGACGAGGTGCTCTGTTAACACTAGATTTAAAACGTGTATTCCCCAAACCATGAAAACCACCTTTGGCAACCAACAGTTTTTGTCCGTGTTGTGTCAAGTCCCCCAAAGACTCTTCAGTATCGACATCAGTGACACGAGTACCTACTGGCACCTTCAAAAACAAATCATTACCTTTTTTGCCGGTACAGTTTCGCGATTGACCATTCGTGCCACGCTCAGCTCGGTGAAAGCGCTCAAATTGATAGTCAATCAGGGTATTCCAGTTCTCGTCTGCAATTAAGTATACACTGCCGCCATCACCGCCATCGCCGCCATCAGGGCCACCATCTGGGACATACTTTTCGCGACGAAATGACACTATGCCACTACCGCCATCGCCCGCTTCTGCGCGAATTTCAACTTCATCGACAAACTTCATGGTTACTCTCTTTTGACTTATGACTGGGGGAATCTAATACCGAAGTATAATACCTTTACCACTAAAGCTTTAATCATTATTGCACAGAGCAACAAAAACTATCTTTGGTTGATAAAGTTTTGCTTTAGACAAACAAAAAACCCCGCCGTAGCGGGGTTTTTTAAATCTTTTACCGATTACTCAGCAACGATGCTAACGTATTTACGGTTTAAAGGACCTTTTTGTTCAAAAACAACTTTACCGTCTGCTTTTGCAAAAATTGTGTGGTCTTTACCGATACCTGCGTTAGTGCCAGCGTGGAACTTAGTACCACGTTGACGAACAATGATGTTACCCGCTAATACTGATTCACCACCGAAACGCTTAACACCTAAGCGTTTACTTTCTGAATCGCGACCGTTACGAGTACTACCAGCTGCCTTCTTATGTGCCATCTTTCTGTACCTCTAAATTAAGCGCTAATGCCAGTGATTTTAACTTCAGTGAACCATTGACGATGGCCCATCTGCTTACGAGAATGCTTACGACGTCTAAACTTAACGATCTTAATCTTCTCACCGCGACCATGTGAAACAACCTCAGCTGTTACCTTGCCACCGTTTACGAACGGTGCACCGATCTCGATTTTCTCACCATCAGCAACTAGAAGTACTGAATCAAATTCAACTGCTGCACCAGTTTCAACGTCTAATTTCTCTAGACGAATTGTTTGACCTTCAGTCACACGGTGCTGTTTACCACCACTTTGGAAAACCGCGTACATAATTAACTCCGTCTGTGCGCCCTCAAATCGACGCAACTTAATATTCTTCAATAGGGCGCGAAGTTTACGCTAATGCTTTACTACAAGCAAGCCTATTTTTGTAGAAAATGAATAAAAAATAACAGCTATGAGGGCGAATCATTATTTTTTGCTAGTCTATCCAAAAAATGACTTAAACCAAAGCGCTTTTTTACACTTTTAAGACGTTTCTTTAAGCTTATAAATCAGCTTGTAACTAGTCTAAATAATCAACAACATATATAGAGTAAGTTATTTTTTCAGCCAGATCTGGACAAAATATCGAGCTAGTTAAAATTTTGTAGTACACTCGCCCTGTATCTCGTAATTTTTTTGGCTTGGAGCACAATGGATATCAAAACTATCCAGACGTTAATCGAACCGGATATGCTTAACGTCAATCAACTTATTCATGCGCAAATGCAATCTGATGTCGCCTTAGTTAATCAGCTAGGTCTTTACATTGTAAATAGCGGCGGCAAGCGTATCCGACCTATGCTAACTCTACTCACAGCCAAAGCGCTTGAGTGCTCTGACGACCAGCATATCACCTTAGCTACTATCATAGAGTTTATTCATACAGCAACTCTGCTACATGACGATGTAGTTGATGAATCTGCGCTTCGTCGAGGAGAGCCAACAGCGAACGCCGAGTTTGGTAATGCCGCAAGCGTTTTAGTCGGCGATTTTATCTATACTCGCTCATTCCAGCTAATGGTTGGCTTGAATAATATGCAGGTAATGCAAATTCTTGCCGATGCCACTAACATCATAGCTGAAGGTGAAGTATTGCAATTGATGAATTGCAACGACCCAGACACGACTGAACAAAGCTATATGCAGGTTATTTATAGTAAGACGGCAAAACTGTTCGAAGCTGCAACTATGCTACCTGCCGTTGTGTTAAAGCAACCAACAGAAGTACAAGAAGCATTGAAATTATATGGAATGCATTTAGGCACGGCTTTTCAATTAGTTGATGATGTACTTGATTACAGCGCAAACGCTGAGCAGATGGGTAAAAACTTAGGAGATGATTTAACTGAGGGTAAACCAACACTGCCATTGATATATGCTATGCAACACGGTACTGAACAACAGGTTAAGCAGATCAGAGAAGCGATCAGTACAGGTAATGGCATGGCTTACCTGAGCGATATCCTAGCAACCTTAGAGCAAACTAACGCGTTAGAGTTTGCAATGGATAAAGCGAAACATGAAGCTCAAAAAGCAATTGATCACTTAGCTGTTTTAGCTGAATCACCATATAAGCAAGCACTGGTAGCGCTTGCCGAGCTTTCAGTGGCACGCGATCACTAAAGCGATTGGCTATTTAGCCAAGAAAAGCCGCTTAAGCGGCTTTTTTAAACTTTTAAGGTTTATTTTTGCTCCGGAGGACGATACCCTTCGATTTCAACCTCTTTGTTTTCAAATAAAAACCCTACCATTTGCTGCTCTAGCAGCGCGCGGTGATCTGGATCCATCATGTTTAAATGTTTTTCATTGATCAACATTGTTTGTTTATGTTGCCACTGCTGCCACGCTTCTTTTGAAATATTGTTAAAAATCCTTTCTCCTACCTCGCCTGGATACAGTTGAAAATCCAAACCAGGTGCTTCTTTTTGTAACTTTTGACAAAATACTGTACGAGCCATAACGTTTTCCAAATTAAATCGAAGAATATTACTGCTAGTTTAACTCATTGCGCTTAGGACTTTAACCAACTTTTTAGTCGGTGCAGCAAGGCCAACTTGTGGGTGTTTATTCATGTCATACCAAATAATTGGTTGTTCATGTACAAAGTCAGGTACTGCATTTAACTTAAGAAGTTGCGGGTGAATGGTCAATTCAAAATGAGTAAATATATGAACAAACGACTCTAATGACTCAATAATGCCATTAAGTCCTTGCTGAGCAATAAATTGCTCAATCTCAATCAACGATTGGAACTCAAAAAAGCCAAACAACCCACCCCAAATACCTGAGCTTGGCCTTTTCTCCATAAGTACTTTATCTTCAGCGCAAATAATTAGGTGATATGCTTGCTTTTTAGGCTTTTCCTTCTTTGGTTTTGAATTAGGAAAAGCCTTTACTTGATCATGCTTAAACGCTTGACATCCACTGACCAAGGGGCACGCTAAACAATCAAAGTTACTTCGAGAGCAGAGGCTCGCCCCCAAATCCATCATAGCTTGATTAAACTCCGTGACGTTATTTTTAGGAGTTATCGCGTCACTTAGTGACCAAAGTTGATTTTCAACTTTTTTAACACCATACCACCCTTCAACCATAAAAAAGCGAGCCAGCACACGCTTAACATTGCCATCTAAAATAGGATGGTGTTGACCAAGCGCTAAAGACAAAATGGCACCAGCGGTAGAGCGACCAATACCTGGTAGTGCCATTACTTGCTCGAGTGTTTGAGGAAACTCTCCGCCATATTCATTTGTAACGATTTTGGCTGTTTTGTGTAAATTTCTCGCTCTTGCGTAATAGCCTAATCCAGTCCAGTGGTGCAGCACTTCATCTTCAGGCGCTAGTGCGAGCGCTTCAACACTCGGAAATCGCGTCATAAATCGCTCAAAATATGGGATCACTGTCACTACCTGAGTCTGCTGCAACATCACCTCAGAAACCCATACTTTATAGGGTGTTTTCTCTAGCTGCCAGGGTAACGTTTTACGACCATGTTGGTGATACCAATTAACGACCTGCTCGGCAAACCATTCTGCTTGTTGACTAGATACCTGCATTTACCACACTATTTTTATAACCATTTCAATTGCACGCCAGTGTATGGCGCTTTTAAAAACAGTCAAGCTATTGTACTTATGTTCATGAACAGGGATAATATGCGCCCGTTTTTTATACCAATGAATTGACTATGAATGAATCGAGTAAAACCGCGCTAGAGCAAGCTCAGCAAGAAGGTAAATACATCCGTAAAGTGCGTAGCTTTGTTAAACGCGAAGGCCGTTTAACAAAAGGTCAACAAGCTGCCATTGATAAGTGCTGGCCCACGATGGGGTTAGAACATAACCAGGGGATGCTCGATTTTTCGAAAATTTTTGGTAACGACAATGGTGTAGTCCTTGAGATTGGCTTCGGTATGGGTAAATCTTTGGTTGAAATGGCAAAAAATGCGCCTGAACTTAATTTTATCGGTATTGAGGTTCATCGCCCTGGTGTTGGAGCCTGCTTAATGGATGCTGATGAACAACACGTAACAAACCTACGTGTGTTTGAACACGACGCGGTTGAAGTGCTTGCTGACTGTATCCCTGATGAGAGTTTGACTACTATGCAGTTATTCTTCCCAGATCCTTGGCATAAGAAGCGCCATCATAAGCGTCGAATAGTGCAACCTGAATTTGTAGAAAGCTTGCGCAAAAAATTAAAAATAGGTGGCGTTTTTCACATGGCCACTGACTGGGAGAACTATGCAGAACACATGCTAGAAGTGATGCAAAGCGCTCCTGGCTACGAAAACACGTCAACTACTAACGACTATGTGCCACGCCCTGCTAATCGCCCGCTTACTAAATTTGAGCAACGCGGCCATCGCCTCGGACATGGTGTTTGGGACTTAATGTTTAAACGCGTTAAGTAACCTTTAGCATATAGCCAACACTTTTAGGGCCTTTATTGGCCCTTTATAATGAGTAATTATGAGCAAACTATCGAACCCAAGCCTTTTACTACTTCGCAATGAAGATGAGCTGTGCGGCAATAATATCCTAGTCATTAACACTAACCGAGATGGCTTTTTATCTGAACTCAGCAGACTAAACCCAAATGCCACAATTAACGCCTTTAGCTACAATGTTGCTGATCATAATGATTCAAGTAAGTATGCAAATGTGCAAAGCTTCGTCAGTCATAGTCTACCTGCGCTAAAAGACCTAGATTTAATTATCTACTACTATCCCAAATCTAAGCCTGAAGCACTGATGATGCTGGACAATATCCGTTCAATCGCGAGCAAAGATACTCGACTATTAGTGGTAGGCGACAATAAAGGTGGGGTGAAATCGGTAGAGAAACAACTCAAACCATTTGCTGAGCAGTTTTATAAGCTCGAAAGTGCAAAACATTGCGTTCTGTATGAATTTTCAGGGTTAGAGCCGATAGTACAGTTTGATATTAAAAACTATCAAAGCACTTTCAATGTTACCGTTGCTGGGCACTCATTCTCTGTTGCAAGTGTCCCTGGCGTGTTCAATCACGGAAAACTAGATGTCGGTACGCAGCTACTACTTAGTAATATTAGTGTGCCATACAAAGGTAAGGTGCTCGACTTTGGCTGCGGTGCCGGTATTATTGCAACATTTTTAGGAACCCAGCAAAGTGAGCTAAAACTACATTGTTTAGACGTGAATGCATTAGCTATCTATGCAACAGAGCAGACTTTGGCGCTTAACAACTTAACTGCAGAGTGCATTTTAAGTGATGGAATGAGCGATGTTTCTGGACAATACCACCTGATAATTAGCAACCCGCCATTTCATACCGGCATTGCAACAGACTACGGTATTGCTGAGCGATTTTTAGAACAAGCGAAAAGCTTTTTGAAGCCAAATGGTCAGATACAAATTGTTGCAAATAACTTTTTAAAATATCCGCCAATCTTAGAGCAGCAATTTGGCACCTATGCCATTTTAGCTAAAAACACCAAGTTTACCGTTTACCAAGCTAGCCGATAGGCTGATTAAGGCCACAAAACCGCATTCCACACCCATTTTTAGATAAAATAACATGCAAAATCAGGGATTTTTTTGTTATTTTATCTAATCTGTTTGCTACACTAAAATGTAGTTTTTGTATTCTACTCTTTTTCACGCTAAACAAGGCCACTTGAGTAGCTTGTGCAGTTTTGCAAATTTAGCAAGGCATAGATAAAAATAGCGGATAAGTTTTTAGTAACTAGCTGAATTAAGGCTAATAATGACAAGACAGGCTTCTAAAACCAGTATAAGGAAAGTGTTAATTAGCGCCGTAATGCTAGTTACAGCCCTGTGTCTTTCGTTATCGATTTCTATATCAACTTACCTTGATATCAAAGAGCAACGACAGCTTATTATTAACAAACTTGATATGATCGCTGAAATCGTCTCATTCAACGCACAAATAACACTAATTTTTGAAGATAGAAAAACCGAAGAAAAACGCTTAAAATCATTCAAAGCCGTTGATTTAGTTAAAAATATACATATTTACGACATTGACGATGTTACCAATAAGCCCGTCTTTTTCACCAGTTACAATGCCTCAAAGACCCCGCCCGTACCACTGAAAGTCAATAGTATTCAGGAACTAACAGAGCCGAGGATCACAGGCGACTACGTTGAGCTTATCAAGCCCGTCATATATGAAGATAAGATAGAAGGATACGTTTATATCCGGGGAGGCCTTGAGCGTTTAAATGAGTATATCAACACCAAAATTTTGGTGGATATCACATTGACGCTTTTCGTACTACTGTTAGTGCTACTTGTTGCAAGAGGAATACAACGCAGAATTGCAAGGCCAATTGAAGAGCTATCTATACTATTGCAAGATGTATCTAAAAATCATAACTATAGTACTAGAGCCTCTGGCAGCCACATTGAAGAAATAAACATTTTAGCCAGCAGCTTAAACGTTATGTTAACGCGCACTCAAAACCAGATTGAACGTCACCAAGCTGATAAGCTGGAAATAAAAAAGCTAAATCAAAGCCTAGAAGAGAAGGTAAATCAACGTACTATTGCACTTAGAGAAGCAAACCAAGAGCTACTAAATACCTTAGAGCGAATGCATCAGTATCAAAACCAAATTGTTGAAAATGAAAAAATGGCTTCATTGGGGCAAATGGTTGCGGGGGTTGCCCATGAAGTTAATACACCAATTGGCTTAGGCGTAACTGGCTCAACGCTCTTACGAGACAAGCTAGCTGATATTAAAACATCTTTCGAACAAAAGAACTTAACATCGAAGCAGCTAGAGCGATTTATTAGCGACGGTATAGAAAACCTAGATTTAATATACCGAAACTTAAATCGAGCTGCAGATTTAATTTCTAGCTTTAAGCGGGTTGCTGTTAGTCAAGACCTGGAGATCAGCTCTGATGTTAATGTTGCCGTGCTTTTAGATAACATAATAAAAGCCATGAAGCCCGATCTTGCGAGTAAAAAACCAACAATAAACGTCGACTGTGAAGATGACTTGGTAATAAGCAGTAAAGCTGGGCCACTGCAACAAATATTTGAACAGCTCATATCTAATTCTTTGCTACACGGTTTCACTGATACAAAAGACAATGAAATAAACATAAAGATCGACACAAACAACGACCAACTTAATATCATTTACAGCGATAACGGCGGTGGCGTATCGAGCGCGATAAAAAAACGTATTTTTGACCCATTTGTTACTACAAGACGTGGGGAGGGTGGAAGCGGCCTCGGGATGCACTTAGTTTACAATTTAATCACCCAAGCATTACATGGCAACATATCACTCGATGAGAACTTCAATGAAGGGGCGCGATTTATTTTAACTTTACCACTTGGTGAGGTTAACTGATGAAACGTTTATTATTCCTTATTATGTTAATTCCCACGATTTGTAATGCAAAATCGCCTGAGCAAGTGCGCTCAGCTTTTTTATATCAGATGGCTAAGTTTATAGAGTTCCCTAATCAACAAACAAAAACATCAACTAAATTCTGTTTTTTAAATATAGATAATGGCCCAGGTTTAATATTGATGGGAAATAGAAATTTAAAAATTAGAAGTTTACCAATAGAAATAATTCAAATAAAAAAACCAAATGATTTAAGGGAACTTTCAGGGCAATGTGATATCACATACATTGATGAAAGTAATGAAGATGATATACTTAAAGTTTGGATTAAAACAAACCCTTTAGATACGGTGTTTGTAGGGGAAAGTATTGAGTTTCTCGAAGGTGGAGGGGTAGCCTCTTTGGTCCAAGAAGGGAGTAAAATTCGGCTGTATATAAATAAGCAACAAGTTTCACAGCACAACTTTAAAGTGTTATCAAGATTGCTTGCCGTATCTAAGTTTCATCCAAATTAATTTTACTTGTTAACAATTAGATATACTCCTATAATCGTAAATATTCGGTTTTATTAGATAGTACCGAATTTCATGTAAATAATATATTCCGAAAAGGTTAATTAATAATGCAAACGCCAGTCATTCTGATTGTAGAGGATGAAGACGTAACTCGCCTGAACCTCGTTAGTTTATTTGAAGCGGAAGGTTACAAAGTTATCGAAGCCATTGATGGCGATGACATGCACGACAAACTGACAACGCATGACGATGTCAATCTTGTGGTTATGGATATCAATCTTCCGGGTAAAAACGGCTTGATTTTAGCTCGTGAATTACGCCAAAAGAGAAACATCGGTCTTATTTTCTTAACTGGACGTGACAACGATGTCGATCGTATTCTTGGTTTAGAGATAGGTGCTGATGACTACATCACAAAACCTTTTAACCCTCGCGAGCTGACTATCCGCGCACGCAATCTAATTTCTCGTACAGGCTCATCAGCAGAAGAGTCTTCAATCGATTCTAATGGCGTTATTACATTTAACGGTTGGGAATTAGATGAAAACAGTCGTTGTTTAACCTCTCCTGCAGGTGAAGCCAAACGCTTACCAAAAGGTGAGTACCGAGCTTTACGCCTGATGCTTGATTCTCCAGGGCGCATTTTTAGCCGTGAGCAGCTTATTAAGCATATGACCGGTCGAGAGCTTCGTGCTAATGACCGTACTGTAGATGTTACAATCCGTCGCATTCGTAAGCACTTTGAAAGTGACAGCAATACTTCCGAGCTAATTAGCACTATTCATGGAGAAGGCTATCGTTTTATAGGAAAAATTGATAGCTGAAAAGTAAAAGGTTTCAGGGAGCTTTGCAATTATTGAACTAGGGGCTATTTAGCCCCTTTTTTATTTAACCTGTAACTGAGCGAGTAAGCCCAAAGCTTGCTCTAACAAAACGATACCGTCCGCTATTTTTAGCTCTAGTTCACTTATCCATGTTTCCAGCATGTTATGGTCCGTTTGATGGGCTTCTAACTCCATCTTTTTAGTATGTAGCTGTACTTGATGTAAACCAACCGACCCTGCTGCGCCTTTTAATTTATGCGCTACAGACGCGTACTCATTAATGTCGTCATTACTCAGTGCTTGCCGTAACTCAGAGCAGTACTTAGGGTTAAGGGTTTTAAATAACGAAACACTGCGCTCAAACGCATCACTTCCCATAGAGTCAATAAAGTCAGTAATGGTATCAATGTCTAGTTCTTGTTGTTGCTGCACACTAAACGTAATGCCCTCTAGGCACTCTTTTGCATTAGCCTGTTGTGCATCAATTCCAAATAGCTCAGCTAACATTTTATCTAAACGCGTTGTGTTTATTGGTTTCGCAAGTGCTCCTTGTATACTGATCCCTTCTAATTCTTGCTCAGCACTGCGTACGTTAGCGGTTAAGGCAACAATAGGTAGGTCGTCAAAGTGGCTGTCTGCACGTATTTCTCTTGCTACTTGATCACCATTAATATCTGGCAACTGCATGTCTAGCAAAATAAGGTCTAACTCATCTTCCGTTGCAACAAGTGACAAAGCATCTTCACCAGTTTCAGCCCAAATAACCTCATGCCCACGCTGTTCAAGTAAGTTAGTCGCAATCTCAGCATTTAACGGAACATCTTCTACCAATAGAATATATAGGCTTCGCCCTGCATAACTTTGCTGTTTTGGCGCATTGCACAAGGTCAACGGTATATCAACATCAAAACGACTTCCCTGCCCCTGTATACTGCTCACTCGAATGCTGCCTTTCATAGCAAGCACAAGTGCTTTGGTTACAGCAAGGCCAATACCAGAACCAATGGCATTACTTCCGGTTAAGTCTGGTGCTTTGTAATACATATCAAAAATTCGTTCTTGTTGATCACTTGGGATCCCAACGCCGGTATCTGTAATACTAATATTGAGCCATGGTCCTGACTCTCTATTTTCACGTTTACACTCCAATGTCACACTACCTCGGTGAGTAAATTTAACAGCGTTGTTAATTAAATTCCAAAGCACTTGTCTCAAACGGGTGGGATCTAACAAAGCGTAAACATCTAAGACACCTGAGCGGTTAATGGTAAACTCAAGTCCTTTTTGATCGGCTATCAAACCGGCAAAATTCACGACATCATTAATAAAATCAGACACATTAATGCTGTCGGTTGCTATGTCTAGCTGCTCACGGTCAATCTTATCTAAGTCGATAATGTCATTAAAAATATTGCCAAGTGTCTCAGCACTAGAAAAAATCGTGTTACACCAGCTTTTTTGCTGTTGCGAGAGCTCAGTATCCAAAAGCATACGCGTTAATCCAACGATACCATTTAAAGGTGTCCGTAATTCATGACTCAAAGTTGCAATAAACTTACCTTTGTCTTTATACGCTGTCTCAAGTGCTTGTTCGGCTTCTTTTCGGCTGGTGATATCTCGACCAAAAGCTAATAACCCTATGTACTTACCATCATCATTGATAAAAGGTAGCTTACGCATCTCAAACCAACGGTTTTCATCATTCACTGGATATTCAACATCTAAGGTAATGGGCTTGTGGGTTGTTGATACTTCGGTATCAGTGCGCAGCACTTCGGGTAAATAGCTTTGCGGATAAATCTGATCCACTGTACGCCCGATCAGCTCATCGCTGGGTTTACCAATCACTAACTCAAACATTTTGTTGCAGCCAGCAAACACACCATTTTCATCGCGGTAATAAAACAAGTCAGGAGATGAATCAACGATAGAACGCAGCAACATCCCTTGCTGAGCTAATTCTTGCTGTGTTTTTTTCCGCTCAGCTATTTCTTTACGTAACTCTTCAATGGCCCGATGCTTTGCATGCAACGCCATTTTACGCTCATCGATTTCATTGTTCAGTCGATTAATATTGTCTTTGAGTGTTTGGTTAAGAAGCTTTTCTTGTTGCGTTGCCGACTCTAAGTAACTCTTTGAGTCTTCCAATTGATGTATTGAGCGGATCATAATCGATATAAGGACTGGAGAAGTGACCGCAGAAAAAAACATCACGGCTAATACATCCACCATTTTTATCTCGCCCAGCGCAACATAATAAAACATGCAAGATAAAATCAACGCCACCAACAAGAGAAAGAAGTAGCACATAAAGCTGGCGGGCTTTGCGCCATATTTACTGACTAGATTAGCTAATACACGGGCCCAAGGACCAAAAGAAGATTCTGTCATAGTAACCACATACCCTATTTATCCGCATATTATACGCAAGCAGCACCAAGATGCGAATTATCCTTTTTATTAATGTTGATGCAATTAAAACCGTAATAACTTATGCACAAATCCCGATTTTCTGTATCGTAAAAGCAGTTCTTGTGAGGACAACTCGCTCGATTATAGTGTAATATGCCCGCTTTTAATTGTCGTGACTATGAGGGTTTAGATGCAAACCATAATGCCAGATATTGCTGACACAGCTGAAGCCTTGCAAACCGGAACTTTAGATTGGGTCGGAATGGGCAACATTGAATTACCCCTATTATTTTCAAGTAAAGGACTAGCCGACACCACAGTCACTGCCAAAGCTGACGCCTTTGTAAACTTGCATAATGAACAAGCCAAAGGCATTCATATGTCTCGCTTATTTTTGGCATTAGACACTTTGTCATGTGAACAAACTCTAACACCAACCACATTAAAGCATGTTTTAGAGCGCTTTGTTGCCAGTCATGAAGGACTCAGTAATGCAGCCAAAGTGGCCATTCATTTTGAATTACCACTACGTCGTCCTTCTTTATTGAGTGGTAAACAAGGGTGGAAAAACTACCCTGTGACAATTACCGCCAGTGTAACAGACAACCAGTATCTGCTAGAGGTTGCCGTTGATGTAACTTACTCGTCAACGTGTCCTTGTTCAGCCGCCTTAGCCAGGCAGCTAATTCAAAAGGCCTTTTCTGAGCAGTTTGCGCAACAGCAGCTGAGCTTTGAAGACGTTCACAACTGGCTAGGGAGCACTCAAGGCATTGTCGCAACTCCCCACTCCCAGCGCAGCGTCGCTAATATAAAAGTGAAACTACCTTGTGATAGTCAAGAGTTTGACATCGTCGCAATTATAAATAGTGTTGAGAATGAACTTAAGACACCTGTGCAAGCGGCAGTAAAGCGCGAAGATGAGCAAGAATTTGCCAGATTAAATGGCCAAAACCTGATGTTCTGTGAAGATGCAGCAAGAAAACTTAAAGCGCTATTTGAAATGTCGTACTACCAAGATTATTACATTAAAATTAATCACTACGAGTCATTACATGCGCATGACGCTGTCGCCTATGCCGTAAAAGGAGTACCTAACGGTTATAAAATATAAATCTTGTCCATAAATCTCTTTTTCGGCACAACAATTGCTTACATAACTGTAAATTGTCAAATTGTCGTTGGAGTGTTTTATGGAATTTGCTTTATTGTCAATATTAGCTCTGGTGGTTATCGCTTCTGTCGTTGTCGCTAAATATACCGACGCTGGTGGTAACCCCTATCCATTTAACAAAAAAGAATCTGTTTTTAGCAATGTAGAAGCTTCGTTTCTCACTTTATTAGAACGAGCTGTAGGCGATAGATTCAAGATAGTGAGTCGCGTAAAGCTTATTGACTTGATTGAATGTAAACCAGGCCTGTCTGATAAAGCCCGCAGAGCGGCTTTAATCAAAGCGAAAAACAAACAGCTTGATTATGTATTAGTTGATAAAGATACCTTGAAAATTATGGCAGCCGTAGACTTGGTCAATAACTCCAATAAAAGTGGTCACAAAGCTCAGCGTGACTGGTTCGTAAGTGGAGCGCTTGAGTCTGCTGGGATCCCGCACATTAGAATGAAAGTCAAAGCAGGCTATAAATCTTCAGAAGTACGCAGTGCAATTTTGTTTAAACTAGGTAAAACTGCTAAAACACCTACAAGAACACGAAATCGCACCGAGAAACCTGCAGTGCTTTCCCCTTCTCAAGCCAAGGCTCATTCAACTCAGCTAGCAGAGATATAATTAAGTATATTCATTTCTATAAGCAGGCTTTAAGCCTGCTTATACCAATTGCATTAAATTGGTGATCAGATATTGCGACAGATAAATGGCTTAGTAACAAGGCAAATATTTCGCTATGTAGTTATTCTACATGAGAAATATTTAACGCAGTTAATGAGTTATTTAACCTCAGCTGCGGATAAGAGTTTTGATAGCTCAGAAGAGAGACATTGCAACCCCTTCAATATCCAATGACGATATTTCGCTCACTATCAAGGCATTTTCGTGAAGTAATAGCGAGCTATTACAAATGAAAATAACGAAGAGAGTGAGTGAAATAGCTTTATTGGGCAAATTCTCTTATGTGCAGCTGAGGTTATTTAGCTCGCTAGAATGATCAATGTATTAATAAAATTGGTATTATTTCGTTCACAACTTAAGCTAATGAAATTCGCATTTGTGGCTTGCTCAGGTATACTACGAAGCAAGTTTTTTTAGGAATTTATATCATGAAAATCGGTATTATAGGCGCAATGGAACCTGAAGTTGCCATCTTGCGCGAGGCAATCCAAAACAAACAACAGTTAACCAAAGGTGGCTTCACTTTTTACACAGGTGAGTTGGCAGGTCACACCGTTACTCTTGTGCAGTCAGGTATTGGTAAAGTAGCAGCAACCGTTGCGACAACCTTGCTAATAGATAACTTCGCACCAGATTGTGTGATTAATACCGGTTCTGCTGGTGGCTTTGAACCAAGTTTAAATGTTGGTGATGTGGTGATCTCTGACGAAGTTAAACACCATGACGTTGACGTAACAGCATTTGGTTATGAAATCGGACAAGTACCTCAAATGCCAGCTGGCTTTAAAGCGCATCCAGCATTAATTGAAGCTGCTAAGCAAAGTGTTGCTAGCTTGGCAGATAAACAAACTATGGTAGGTTTAATTTGTACTGGCGACTCATTTATGTGCGATCCGGTGCGTATAGAAAAAGCACGTGCAGATTTCCCAACAATGTTAGCTGTTGAAATGGAAGGTGCTGCAATCGCCCAAGCGTGTTACGTACTTGAGACGCCATTTGTTGTTATTCGTTCTTTATCTGATATCGCGGGTAAAGAGTCTCCACAATCTTTTGAAGAGTATCTAGAAGTTGCGTCTATAAACTCTTCTAAGTTAGTCATCGCGCTACTTGAAAAGTTAGTGGATACAAAGCTGTAATATGCTTTTAGAGTTAATGCAAGCCCAACAGGGCTTGCTCATATTCACTTTATCTCTAGCTGCAGCACATTTTGTTCCACTACTAAACAGCTACCATCCAAACACCATCTTAGCGTTGGTTTTTAAAGCCATTGCAAAGCGAGTGTATCAAAGCACATCACCTGCGGGATACCAGTACTTAAGTGGGACCCTAGCGTTTTTATTGCCATCATTAACTGTCATCATTTTATGTTTTTCAATTGCACAATTTGCTTACTACCCTACCTGGTTAGGAGGGCTTGTGCTTTATTTGTGCTTAGATACAAGAATAACGACTAGAGCAAAACGCATAGCCACGTTACTTAAACAAGGGCAAAAATCAACCGCTCGACAACTACTTAGTAATATTGTTGCCCGAGATGTCAGCAAGTTATCTAGCGTGGGGATCAGTAAAGCCTGTATAGACAGCACATGCTTACGTACAGTAAGGCATTATTATTTAATCATCTTATTCTACTTGCTGTTGGGCCCTCTTTTTGCGCTAGCATATAAACTTTTGCTGATATGCGATCAAGCATGGCGCAAAGATATAAAACCCAATAGCCGGTTTATGAGCGTTTTAAAAAATACAATTTATGTTGTTGAGTGGCTACCACTGCGAGCTTTTGTATTCCTAATGGCAATGCCATTACACCTTAAAAAAGTGATTCACTACCTGAGACATTATGCCCGATACTTTTATCAAAAGAATAGTGGCTGGGTTTTGTCATTCTTTGCAGCCAACCTCAAAGTCCAGCTAGGGGGTCCGTGCTTTTATTTAGACCAACGTTTTGAGAAAATGCGGGTCGGTGTTGAAAGACACCCAGAACCCGCTGATATTGATGCCATGCTCACCCTACTAGATCGTATCAGAGCATTTTTCTTTTTATTATTATTACTTTGCTGGCTAGCCTTCACCTTAGGTGGCACCCTTTTTAAGATGTAATGCAAAAAACAAAAAGCCAGCAAATATGCTGGCTTTAGTTTACTTGCCGTATTATGGCACCTACTAGTTCACGGTTACTTTGGCGAACTTACGTTTTCCAACTTGGTAAATAGCGGTACTCCCTTTTTCAACCGCAAGTTTACTGTCGGTAACTTTCTCTTCACCATTAAGCTTCACTGCACCCTGCTTTATCATACGCATCGCTTCAGAGGTGCTCGCAACAAGACCAGCCTCTTTTAGAAGATTTGTGATAAATGTTGTCGGCTCGTCAATCGTAATGCTAACTTCAGGAATATCATCTGGTAAAGCGTTTTTCTGGAAACGTTTAATAAAGTCTTGATGTGCCGCCTCTGCGTCATCTGCACTATGAAAGCGGGCAATCATTTCTTTGGCAAACTCAATCTTAACATCACGAGGGTTACGGCCATCTGCAACTTGTTCTTTCAATGCTGCAATTTCGTCTAAAGAAAGCGCACTTAAAAGCTCGTAATAACGCCACATCAAATCATCAGAAATAGACATAACTTTACCAAACATATCATTTGGCGCATCAGTAATACCAATATAATTGCCAAGTGATTTTGACATTTTCTGCACGCCATCGGTGCCTTCAAGTAGAGGCATCATTAATACTGTTTGTGGTTTCTGTCCTTCTTCTTTTTGTAGCTCACGGCCCATCAGAAGATTAAAACGCTGATCGGTGCCACCAAGCTCTACGTCCGCTTCAAGTGCCACAGAGTCCCACCCTTGCACGAGCGGATATAGAAACTCATGGATCGCAATTGATTGACCGCCAGCATAACGCTTTTTAAAATCATCGCGTTCCAACATACGAGCAACGGTTTGGCGCGCTGCGAGTTTGATCATACCTGCACTGCCCAACTTTTCCATCCAAGTAGAGTTAAACGCGACCGTTGTTTTTGCTGGATCTAAGATCTTAAACACTTGTTCTTTATAGGTTTCAGCGTTAGCAAGTACATCTTCTTTAGTCAGTGGCTTACGGGTGACATTTTTCCCAGTTGGATCACCTATCATACCGGTAAAGTCACCAATCAAGAAAATCACCTCATGACCTAAATCTTGGAATGTCTTTAGTTTATTGATTAGAACAGTGTGACCCAAATGTAAATCAGGTGCTGTTGGATCAAAACCCGCTTTGATTTTTAGCTTTTTACCTGATTTGAGTTTTTCTTTTAAGTCATCTTCTACAAGAATTTCTTCTGCACCGCGTTTTATCTCTGCAAATGCAGTTTCAAAGTCCACCATTCATCGCTCCAAATATTCAGTTTATCGCCCGATTCTAGCCTATATTTGAGCGAGTTTAAATGCACAAAATACTGGTATTGCTGCTTTATTGCGTATATCCTGCAATATTATTGGTAAAAATATTGACAGCAGAAAAGGCGCGTTATGGTTCACGTGGTGTATAAGCTCCCTAAAAAACACAAACTGCTTATTGTTAGTCTCATCTCGTTAATGTTGGTTGTTGCGCTATGGCCTTCAGAAAAAGCAACTGCATCTAAAGATCATGATAAAAATGCATTAGAAGTTGGTAAGCGATATGAATTACCTGTTAAGGTCAGCGAAACTGTTGAGCACTTAACCGAGCTTAATGCCGTAAACACCGAAAGCCCCCCACCTAAAGTAGAATATAATTTTATTGATCATGAGGTTAAGTCAGGTGACAACCTTGCAATTATCTTTAAAAGAGCTGGGTTTTCTGCGCAAACGTTACACCAGTTGGTTAACACCAATGAAGAAACACGTAAACTCACTAAAATTCATCCAGGTGAAGTTTTAAGCTTTGCGAAAGATCAAAGTGGCGAGCTTGTTCAGCTAAAATATGTGCTTTCAAAAACAGACACATTACTAGTGACACTCAATCAAAACGGCGACTACGACACAGCGATTCAAAGCAAAGAAATAGAAACGGTTGCCAAATCAGCAGGCGGTGAAATCTCTTCAAGTTTTTGGACCGCAGGGATCACTTCAGGGCTGTCTGAGCGTCAGATCATGAATTTTGCAGATATTTTTGGCTGGGACGTCGATTTTGCTAATGACATTCGTAAAGGCGACAGCTTCTCACTGATTTATGAGTCGCACTTTGTAGATGGCGAAGAAATTGGCACAGGCAAAATCATCGCTGCAGAATTTATCAACCAAGGTGAACGCTATAGCGCCATTCGTCACACTGATGGTAATTTTTACACACCTGAAGGGCGCAGCATGAAAAAAGCGTTCTTGCGTGCACCCGTTAACTTTAAATATATCAGTTCTAGCTTTAACCCTCGCCGTAAACACCCTGTAACTGGCAGAGTGACGGCACATAGAGGAATTGACTACTCAGCTCGCACTGGCACGCCAGTCGTCGCCTCTGGTAACGGAAAGGTAATTAAGTCTAGCTACAACCGACTAAACGGTAACTATGTGTTTATTCAACATGGTAGTAAATACGTTACAAAGTATCTGCACTTAAATAAACGTATGGTTAAAACGGGTCAAAAAGTAAAGCAAGGCCAAAAAATTGGTACTGTTGGTGCAACCGGTCGTGTAACTGGCGCTCATTTACACTATGAGTTTTTAGTAAATGGTGTACACCGCAACCCTAAAACAGTTCAGCTACCTAAATCTCAGCCATTGCCAAAGGATCAGTTAGCGCTATTCAAGCCAGTCGCCAAAGATTTGCTTACGCAGTTAGAGCGTAATAGAGAATTAAGATTAGCAATGAATAACTAATTTTAAACCCAATATTTAAGGCCTCAACCGAGGTCTTTTTTGTGACCAAAAAAAAAAGCCTGCATACTATGCAGGCTTTTCAAAAAACCAAACGGCTTATTTAGCCATAAAGTCAACACCCTCTTGGATGTCTTTGTGTAATGTTTCAAGCATATCTTCTTTAGCTTTTTGCTCAAACGCACTTAGCTCGCCGTAAGATAGGATTTCTTCAACACCATTTTGGCCTAAACGTACCGGGTGTGCAAAGTATGGAGCATCACCGTTTTCTACAGCAACATATGCGTAATCTACTACATTGCTCTCGCCTTGTAGGCCTTTAACTAAAGAGAAGCAGAAACGTGCAGCCGCAGCGCCCATTGAAAGTGTCGCTGAACCACCACCGGCTTTAGCATTTACTACTTCAGTACCTGCATTTTGGATACGTGGAGTAAGCGCAGCAACTTCTTCGTCAGTGAAAGTAACACCAGGAACTTGAGAAAGTAGCGGTAGAATTGTAGTGCCTGAGTGACCACCGATAACTGGTACTTTTACTTCAGATACATCAACGCCTTTAAGCTCAGCAACAAAAGCTTCTGAACGAATAACGTCAAGTGTTGTTACACCGAATACACGTGAAGCTTCATAAGTACCCGCTTTTTTGAATACTTCAGCAACGATTGGTACAGTGCCGTTTACAGGGTTAGTGATAACACCTACCAATGCTTTAGGACAGTTTTTAACAATACCTTCAGCCAATGTTTTGATGATGCCCGCATTTACGTTAAATAGGTCAGCACGGTCCATACCTGGTTTACGAGGCATACCTGCTGGGATAAGCACGATATCAGCGCCAACTAACGCAGCATCTAAATCATCAGCGCCAAAACCTGCAACTTTAACTGCAGTTGGAATGTGAGAAAGGTCAACAGCTACACCTGGTACAACTGGTGCAACATCGTATAGTGCTAGCTCAGAGCCTGCAGGCAAGCCATTTTTAAGTAAAAGCGATAGAGCCTGACCGATACCGCCAGCGGCACCTAATACAGCAACTTTCATGTGAATTCTCCATAATTTGAAGGTGGAATTAAATGAGCTGTAAAGATAATGAAAAGCGCCGCTAAAAACAAATTAATCCGAGTTATTTTCATGATTTTTTCGACTATAGTTGTAAAGCTTTACACACTGTAGTCTTTACGATTACTAAAACTCACCTTGTATTAAAGATAAGCAGTCGGCACAGTTGCCGAAAATTTGGGTAACTAGCCAGTTTTGTGTAAAATCCAATAAACCGCTTTAAATAGAAATAAAACCTTATGCAACCACAAGAAAAACAAGAAGCTCTGATCAAAGCCTTTAAAGCCCTGTTGAAAGAAGAAAACTTTGGTTCTCAAGGCGAAATTGTCGAAGCCTTAAAAGAGCAAGGGTTTGATAATGTCAGCCAAAGCAAAGTATCACGTATGCTTAGTAAATTTGGCGCAGTTAGAACCCGAAATGCTAAACAAGAAATGGTCTATTGCTTACCTGCAGAGATGGGCGTGCCGACAGCTAAAAGCCCGCTTCGTCAGCTTGTTATAGATATTATGCATAACGAAATGATGATTATTATTCGCACCAGCCCTGGTGCCGCTCAACTTATTGCTCGTTTACTTGACTCTTTAGGCACAGCCGATGGCGTGTTGGGCACAATCGCTGGCGATGATACGATATTTATCGCACCGGCTAAAATATCAGAAATTGATGCCACGCTTGAGCGTGTAAAAACATTGTTTGATAACGTTTAAATTAATATTTGTGAGCAAACTATTTTGCTCACTCTTGCTGCTCGCACAGTTTCGCCATATCACTTAAAAACTGTACAGATGGGGCAAAAAATGCAGCCCCCATATCAGCTTGACTGTAATCAAGTAATGGATCATAACAATTTGCATTACCTAGCCTAGAAGTTAGTACTTGCTCAAACGCAGCCCCATGAGCTGAGCAGCTTAGCCACAAGCTGCCCTGTTCAAAAACATCTCCAAAGGGCATACTTTGATCTAGCAACAGAGCCTGTCCTCGCTCATCTTTTAATTCAGTTAATGTGGCATGACTATCAGGCTGAGCAGGCTCAAGCAAAGTATTATCTAAACGCGTACGACCCATTATTTGCTCTTGCTCTGCCAAGGGTAAACGCTGCCAAGCATCAATATCAAATTTCACACGCATTACATGCAAGTAACTGCCTTGGTCGTCTAGTTTTTGTGGATTGTTAATCAGTGCCACTTGACGCTTAAAACGCCCATGGGGAGCATTTGCACCATAGATAAACCCGTTAAAGTCTCGCCCATCTAAAAATCTAAAGCCACGGACATGCGCCACCAGCTCCACACTAGGTGCCAACATATGCAAAACACTTTGAGCAAATAAGTAATTAACATCTTCTCTGTCAGAACGTATCACATACAAAAGATCGAACGGTTGAGAATGAATAACATGCTCTGAACTCGTTACATTAGGAAAGCTCTTGAGCTGCTCAGGAATGAATTCAGGGTAAATATGCGGCCAATATTGCGCACCAACCGCCACAAAACTAGATACCATAGATTCCGAAAAACGGTCACTCAACTCATTTTGCAAGCGTTCACAATTGGCTAGCGCAGCACGGACGGCTTCATCCTGACCTTCTAATACATTAAAAAACAAATGCAGCCCGTGTAGGTTTGCTTCAGCACAGACCCCTGATTGTGCTTGCGCCATGCTTTATCCTTTTATTCATCAAGTGTTAAGAAAAGAAATTTACCGCATGTGCCTTAATTTTTAAAGAGACAGGTTTATTTGTATCTAATAATTGCTCGGCAGGTGCTGGAACTTCAAGTTGTTGATCGCCCACTTTAATATGATAGACGTAATCTGTGCCAATAAACCTTTGTTGTAGGATCTCAACTTGACCCGTAGGGTCATTTACCAATTCTAAGTGCTGCGGGCGCACATATATTTGGCCTTGTTCGTGCGTATCAGGTAAAGCAGTTACAGACGTCACATCACCAAAATGAGTCGATACGCTTTGACCATTAAATCGATTGGCGTCTAGGTAGATCCCTCGCCCCAAAAACTCTGCAACCGTTTTACTTTTGGGTTTTTGAAACAATGTCTGAGCATTATCTAATTGGGCAATCTTCCCTTCATGCATAATCGCTAATTTATCTGCAAATGCAAACGCTTCATCTTTAGAATGACTAACAAAAATCGCTGACACCTGTTGATCTTTAATAATACTACGAATGTCGTTTATGAGCTGAAAGCGCACCTGAGTATCAATATTAGAAAATGGCTCATCCAACAACAACAAATTTGGTTTGTAAGCTAATGCTCTTGCAATCGCAACACGTTGCTGTTGACCACCCGATAGCTCATGCGGAAAGCGTTTTTCTAAGCCTTCAAGCCTGACCAACTCAACCATTTGCGCAACACGAGCTAGACGTTCGCGTTTATGTAATTTAGATAACCCAAAGGCAATGTTTTGAGCCACATTTAAATGGGGAAATAAGGCATAATCTTGAAACATCATACCGATATTGCGATGCTGTGGGGCAACAAACAGTTGCTCGTTACTCATGCATTGTCCGTGGATCACAACTCGGCCATGTTGCGGCTTAATTAAACCTGCAATAGCTTTTAATGTGGTGGTCTTTCCGCACCCACTGGCCCCAAGCAGACAAACAATTTCGTTGTGAGCAACACTTAAATCGAGTTCACTGATCACATTTTGCTGTTGATATTGATACGATATTTTTTCTAGGATGAGGCTACTCATTGGTTATGTTGTTCCATTGAACGATTGACGATATATAAAGGCACTAACCCGACCAACACAATGAACAACGCAGAGATAGATGCTAACTCTAACTGTTCGTCACTTACATATTGAAATACATGTGTTGCTAACGTTTCATAATTAAAAGGTCGCAATAGCAAAGCGGCAGGCAATTCTTTCATGCATTCTATAAATACCAAAAGTGCAGCGGTTAATATACCCCGTCTTAACATTGGAAAATGCACAAGGCTAAGTGTTTGCATAAGGTTTTTACCCATGCTTTGGCTTGCCATATCCAATGATGGGCTTATTCGTACGTAACTCGCTTCAACAGCGCCATGAGCTATCGCATAAAACCTTACTATATAGGCAAAGATCATCGCAAAAATACTGCCACTTAATAGTAAGCCAGGTTCATAGCTACTTTGTGCAAACCACTCATTGAGTTTGTCATCAAACAAAGTCAATGGTAATAACACCGCTATGGCAAGCACTGTACCAGGTAATGCGTATCCTGTACTGGCAAATTTACCTGGTACATACTTACTGCGGCTAGCGCCAATACGTTGATAAAAAACAACTAATAAGCTCATCAATACTGCTACCGCACTAACCCACAGCGCTACCTTCAAGCTTTGCCAAGCATAAACAAAGAATTCACTACTCCATGCTTGCTCAAAATAATCAATTGCATACCCCAACAGTACCGCAACGGGCAATGCAAATGCCAGTAGCAGTACCAATACACAATAACCAGTCGCCAACCAGGCAGGTTTACCTGTAAGTGTATAAAGCGCCTCCTCATTAATACTGGTTTGGCGCTCATGAACCACACTACTATTTCGGCTTGCCCGCTCTAACGCGAGTGCCACAAACAAAAACAATAACATAATGCCTGATATTTTTGCTGCCGCCGTTAATGAGTAGTAGCCCAACCACGTATCATAAACAGCCGTAGTTAAGGTACTCACTGCAAAGTAATGAACGGTCGCAAAATCAGCCATTGTTTCCATACTTATCAGGGCTAAAGCAGCTACCACAGCACCGCGAGCCATAGGTAAACTCACCTTAAAAAAGCTTTGAATTGGGCTTTGCCCCATAAGCTGGCTGGCTTGAACCAACTTAAATGACTGTTCACGCAAGGCTGTTTTAAATATCAAATACAGATAGGGATAAAGTACTAATGCAATCATGACTGCCGCCCCAGGCAACGTACGGATATCAAAAAACCAGTAATCATTGGGAGATTGCCAATCAAACCACGTTCTTAATTTCACTTGAACGGGCCCTGCATAATCGAGTAAGTCAGTGTATATGTAAGCAATGATATAAGTTGGCATGGCCAGTGGTAACATTAAGGCCCACTCAAAAAAGCGTTTTCCCGGAAACTGACAGTACGCAGCAAGCCACCCAAGAGGCAAAGCAATTAAGCAACTTAGTAGCAGAACTCCAGCAATTAACAACAGCGTGTTGCTAACATAGTCCCACAACACAGTATCCCAAAGGTGAGAAAACACTTCTGAATCGCCTTGCAGCGATTCAAAAATTAAAAAAGCCAGCGGTGTCGATAGGCACAGTCCTATCGACCAAGCTGTCACCTGCCATCTAGACAAAGATCAACCCCTTGAATTAAAGATCGAATTTAACTTCATCAATCAATCTAAGAGCCACTGGGCGATACTTTGCTATCTCAGCAAGCGGTAAGTTATCCTCTTTAAAGCTACCCCATGATGCTACTAATGGAGATAGCTTCACCTTAGGCTTTACTGGATATTCCATATTTACAGAGGCATACATGTTTTGTGCTTCATCGCTACTCATAAACTCTATGAGTTTAAGCGCGTTATCTGCATTTTTAGCGTATTTGGTCATAACAACACCAGATACATTGAGGTGAGAACCACGATTTTGTTGATTTGGGAAGTTTATATGAACGGCTTCAGCCCACTCTTTTTGTTTTTCATCGGTAAGCATTTTTCCAAAATAATAGCTATTACCTAATGCTAAATCACACAGCCCCTCTTTGACTGCCTTAACTTGCGCTCGGTCATTCCCTTGAGGCTTACGTGCTAGGTTATCCTTTACACCCATTAGCCATTTTTTGGTGTACGCTTCGCCGTGGTGTGCAACCATAGATGCAACCAAGCCTAAGTTATATGGATGCTTGCCTGAACGTGTACAAATTTTCCCTTGATATTTAGGGTCTGCGAGCTCTTCGTAAGTTAAAGCCTTAAGTTCACCAAGACGCTCTTTTGACGAGTAGACATTACGCACTCTTTTTGTCAAAGCGACCCAGTCTCCTTGAGGATCTCTAAATGCTGCAGGGATATTATTATGCACTTGCTCACTATGAATAGGCTGGGTAAGCCCTAACTCTTCTAACTGCATAAGAGAACTAAAATTGGACGTTAATACTAAGTCGGCACGGCTATGTTTACCTTCTCTTTTAACACGCTCAATCAACCCTTTTTTAGCAAAAACCACATTCGTTTTAATGCCTGTTTGGGCAGTAAACTTATCTAAAATTGGTTGAATTAGAAAAGGTTGACGAAATGAGTAAATATTTACTTCTTCGTTAGCCACAGCGGGAGTACATAGTAACGAGGCAAACATAGCAGCGAGTAATCGCTTCATAATTGAGCTCCAATTTTGCGTTTATTTTTATTTAGGCAATTCTAACCTTTATCATTGCATTATACACCCCAAAGCGAACACTAATCATCTGCATCTTTAGTCACAAACACGAAAGAATAGAATTTTTGTGTGCGATATATCTCACTAAATACGGGGATATAAAGGATACGACTGCCGTTTATAACACCAAAATTAAAGTAAAACACTGTTTTTAAACAACTTTATTTTCATTGCAATAAATCACACGATTTAATAAACATTTAGACAGCTTCAATGATAGCCCGATTACTCTATACTTTTACACAAGTTCAGGAGACATCGGTTTTAGCAAGCTGATTAAATGGAATGGGAACCTAGCTTACTAGAGTGTGAGCGCAATGGAAGGCTAAAGGAAGCGCTAAGGAGCGGCGAGTTAAAGTGAATGGATCACTGAGGAACACGATGTTCTAGGATTGAACATAATAGGATTGGAGCCTTTGAGCTCAAAATGGATTTAAAAGGACTTTGTAAAGGAGTTACAGCAGGAAGCTGTTTTCAACGGAGGGAGCGCACGGAGCACAAGGAGGAATAGGACATTAGCAGGATGCTAGATTTCGCACCAATAGAACGCCAAGCGAAACCAAGGAACAGGAATGTATTAGGAGTTGATATTTCAACATAGCAGGACGCTATAAAAGATTCCGTCAGCGCGACTCATTGAGTCGCGCTTCTTTCTTTGTGTTAAACAACCTACCCCTTTTGTCTTTTCCCTTTCAGATAAGCATCTCTAAAATCTATAAAGTGCTGAGTTAATCTTTGCGCAGCTTGTTGCTCACCGTTTTGTTCTAAAACAACGCAAGCAACCTCTGCCGTACCCAGCTGATGTGCATGTGGGGCTACTCGGAGTTTATAATCAGATAACGACTCTGGAGACACCGAAAGCACAGGTAAATTATCCAAATAGGGGCTTTTCCTGAACATTTTTTTGGCTTCTCGCCACGTGCCATCTAAGAAGATATACAACGGAATCTTATTAGGCTTTCTCGCTACTTCAGTGATAACGCGCTCAGGTTCGACATTTTGCGCAGGAAACACAACGACTGGCTGATAAAGTGGATTATTTAACAATTTAATAAGTCCAACATCAGGTTCGGTTCTATCCCACCTAAACGCATGATTATCTGGAATAATATCCGCAATTAATCGCCCTGTATTTGATGGTTTAAAGCTTTCATTGTGATACATTAATAAGCACACTGCACTTTGGCAGTTTGTTGCCACATTAACACCATCGCAGATACATAAGCTTTGTGCTAACAAACATGTGTCACAACGGCTGAGCTTAGATCCTCTGGCTTTGTACTCGCGCTTTGCCGCGGCTATTTGTTGTTGGCGTAATACCAATACGGAATTGTTCACTGAACACCCTCAATTAGACTGGGCGCGTATTGTAATAAAATTCAAGCTTAAAAGCAGTAATGGAGAGAAAATGACTATCACTGATTCACAACGCCTAACCTATCGTTTAATGGATGAAAACGATGCCCACTTATTGTTTGAACTCGACCAAGACCCTGCTGTAATGAAATATATTAATGGTGGACGGCCAAACTCTATGGATGATATTAACGATACCTTCATTCCGCGCCTTAAAGCTTTCACAAATTTAGCGCAAGGCTGGGGGTTATGGCAGGTTAACATTACCGAAACTAACCAATTCATTGGCTGGATACTCGTTCGCCCAATGGGCTTTTTTAACAATGAACGTAATGATAGTGATTTGGAACTAGGGTGGCGCTTTAAGCAATGCACTTGGGGCAAAGGCTATGCAAGTGAAGCAGCTGAGCATATCGCACAAGCATTAGCAGTTAACCCTACAACTCACCATTTCAGTGCTATCGCCTTGCCAGATAACGTCGGGTCAATTGCAATAATGAAAAAACTAGGTATGAGCTTTGTCAAAGAGTATATCCATAAAGATCCATTAGGTGATAGCAAGGTAGTGTTATATAGAACTGACATACGCTAATATAGGCTTATCAGCGCTTAGCATAAATAATCACGGCGAGTTTATGGATACTTCAATTAATCCCGATCGAATTAAAGCTTTATTACAAAACGATAATGAACAACGTTACAAATATCTCCTCAAAGAAGTAACTAAAAATGAAAAGATCTGGATTTTGACCGATGAGCACGGCTGTGTAATGCTCAATACTGACAGCGAAGATTGCGTGCCTGTATGGCCAAATAAAGAGTTTGCTGAGCTTTGGGCAACTGATGATTGGCAAACATGTGAACCTCAAGCTATCAACCTTAAAAAGTGGCATGCTAAATGGACTGATGGCTTAGCTGATGATGAACTGGCGATTGCTGTATTCCCAGTGCCTGAACAAGATGGTTTAGTCGTATACCCTGACGAACTTGATTATCAGCTTGAACAATATAGAACTAAAAAGGCATGAAGTTCGCTCATTTAGAAAACGTACCAACTATAGCAAGTTAGTACAGTTCGATTTTTATGAATAATACAACACAAAAAACTCACACATTGCATGTTAAATTAATGAAAACAACATAGATAAAAACAGTACATTTTTTTCTCAACCCCAAAATAACAGTGCATTAACCACACCAATTAACTGCATTTCCATACCCAAATCAGAACCAGCCCTTTTAAACCAAAAACAGCAAAAAAACCAAAAAATGGCGAAAATTTCGCTACATTTCGCATAAAACGCCCCTCATCACAAAGATAAAAATATTTAGATTATCTCAACAATACTTTGAAAATAAAGAGATATAAAAAATTCACAAGACATCAAAGTACCTATTATGTACACTAAGAACCTATTTAAGGTACCTTTTGGAAATTAGCAATTATGTCTACCAATAAAGGTACTAGGTATGTATACTATGTGGCGCTTTAAGGGACTTAAACGGATAGGTTGCTGCGTCACGGAGGAATTTCATGGGCACATCACAGTTCAGATCAGATATGTATGCAGGATCGGTTTTGTACCGATTTATTGACTATTTTATTATTTCAGCCTCGTTATTGTTTGTCTCATATTTATACGGGGTCAGCTTCGATAAAGATTATACGTTGTTACTTACTCTATTTATGATTTTATATAGCTACATAGGTGAATCTTTGCAGTTATATCGTTCATGGCGCGTAGGTAAGTTCACACAAATGCTCTACTTACTTTTGCTCGTGCAATTT
Source organism: Pseudoalteromonas sp. A25 (assembly GCF_009176705.1). NCBI lineage: Bacteria > Pseudomonadati > Pseudomonadota > Gammaproteobacteria > Alteromonadales > Pseudoalteromonadaceae > Pseudoalteromonas > Pseudoalteromonas sp. A25. The sequence continues at coordinate 3,100,335 of NZ_AP021846.1, forward strand.
CTCGCTTTTATGTTGCTTATTTCGGCCTTATTTATCTTCAAGCTCAGTGAGACCTATTCTCGTGTTGTTGTCATCTCCTGGGTAACGTTATCGACATGCTCGCTATTAAGCTGGCGTATTACAGCAAGACAAATAAAAGCATACAAACGCAAACACGGTATTGGGGTTCAACCTGTAGCAATATTAGGTATGAACACGAGTGCTATGCGGCTGTACAAAGAGCTTAATGCCCATACTGAGCTTGGTCATCAATGCATAGGTATTTTTGATGATAGAAACCCTGAACGCCTTAAAGATTTTGATACCAATTTGCATATTGGTTCAGAGGCCGATGCAATTGAAATGGCGCAGTCTCGAAAAATTAAAAAACTCTATATATGCTATCCAATGATGGCTGAAGGGCGTATTCAAAGCCTACTTACCAAACTTGGTGATACAACCATTGATGTACTCCTGCTACCTGACTTTATGTTAAAAAATCTCATGCATGCGCGCATTGGAGCCGTAGGTAGTTTAGATACAATTAGCGTATTCGAATCCCCTATGTTTGGTGTACGCGACTTTTACAAGCGCACGTTTGATATTTTATTCAGCTTGTGCGTATTACTGTTAATTTCACCTCTTATGCTACTAATAGCGTGCGCTATTAAGCTTACCTCTAAAGGTCCAGTCTTGTTTAAACAAGCCCGTTACGGTCTCGATGGTGAGAGAATTAGTGTATATAAATTTCGCTCTATGACGGTAATGGAAAACTCTAACAAGGTTACACAAGCAACCAAGGGTGACAAACGTATAACCAAAGTAGGCGGCTTTTTAAGGCGCACCTCTTTGGATGAGTTACCGCAGTTTTTTAACGTGTTGCTCGGTAGCATGTCTGTTGTCGGCCCTCGCCCTCATGCCGTGGCGCATAATGAAGAATACCGTAAGCAGATCAGCTATTACATGCTGCGTCATAAAGTAAAACCCGGCATTACAGGGTGGGCACAGGTCAATGGTTGGCGCGGTGAAACAGATACATTGTACAAGATGGAAAAACGCATTGAATACGACCTGGATTACATCAATAAATGGTCATTATTTTTTGATATAAAAATTATATTTTTAACTTTATTTAAAGGCTTTACAGGCAAGAACGCTTACTAATTATTGAGGACTATAAGCAAATGAAATTCAAATTGGCGCTGCCACTTTTGGCGATCAGTGTATGCTCAGCAGTACAAGCAAATGAAACAACCGATTCAGGCGTGATAAAAACCCCTTACGGAATCGACTTAACGCCTAGTTTGTATACTGCATTTAAGCACGATAGCAACATTGCGCGAACTAGCAATGATGAAAAATCAAGCTCAATTTTAGAAGTCGCACCAACGCTAAATGCATTACTAGAACAAGGCGCTAATAAATATACAGGCCAAGTTGGCCTTGCTTCTGGTACTTATTTTTCAAGCAGTGATGACAACTACCTAGACTTTAATGTCTCAGGTGAAGCTGCTATCGAACTGAACCAAAACCACAGCTATAACCTCAGTGCAGGCTACCAAAATGCCCATGAAGACCGTGGTACAGGTATTTCAGAAGGCTTAGGTGGTGCACAAGACGATGTAACTAAGTACCGTATCGCTAATTTTGGTGCGAGCTACCAATATGGAGCACAATCGACTCCTGCACGCATTCAGTTGTCTGCAGATGTTTCATACAAAGACTACACAAACTTTGAAGCGATTTCTAAGTTCCGTGATGTTGAGACAACCACGCTAGGCTCTGCGTTTTTCTATGATACTGGCGCATTTACCAGTCTAGTAGTTGAAATCAAATCTGAAGATGCACAGTATGACGTGTTAGACATCAACGATGCTCGTGGTTCTAAAGATTCATCATCGATGTTTTATCAAGTAGGTGCTCAGTGGCAAGCGACTGCAATGACCAGTGGTAACGTGCGTATTGGTTATCAAGACAAAAACTTTGACGCTGTAGCACGTGAAGACTTCGGTGGATTATCTTGGAGCGCAGGCGTTACTTGGCAGCCGCTCACTTACTCGTCAGTTGCGTTCAATACCTCTCGCATCGCACGCGATACTAACTATGGTGCTACTTGGACACACACTTGGAGTGAATTTGTTAGTACTGACATCGGTTACAGCCATAAATCTGAAAACTATGCTGGTATTACAAACCGTAAAGACACAACAAAGCCTTATACAATCGCAGCTAACTACGACCTTAAACGTTGGATTGACGTAACAGCAGGCATCGACTTCCAAGACAAATCATCAACGCAGCAAAACATTGACTTTGACAAGTTAGTGGTATTTGTAGGTGCGACTTTTACACTATAAGAGCTTATGAAATATAAAGTATTTTTAATACTAAGCTTGTTGTTAACTTTCGGAAGCGCTTATGCTTCCGAAAGTGTTTACAGGCTTGGACCAGGCGATAAAGTCATTATCAAAGTGTTTGGCCATCAAGACCTAGAACTTGAAACTCAACTCACCGATAGTGGTAGTATCAATTATCCATTTTTAGGCGTTGTTAGCCTCAATAATTTAACTATCAAAGAAGCCGAAAAACTAATTTACGACGGCTTAAAAGGCGATTATCTCGTCCAACCCAACGTATTTGTCGGCATACAAGAATACCGTCCTTTTTACATACATGGAGAAGTAAAAAAGCCAGGAGGTTACCCCTACCAACCAGGCATGACGGTTAACCAAGCAGTAGCCTTAGCTGGCGGCTTAACAGAACGTGCTTCTCGAGAAAAAATATTTATCAGTCGAGAAGGCAGTAAAAGTGAGAAAGAGCTTGGCTCTCTTGCGGCTCGTATCAAAGCCGGTGACACCATTACCATTGAACAGAGATTTTTCTAATGACAGCAGTACACAACGCACTTCCCTCGACTGAAACACAGCAAGAAGAAGTGATCGATTTACGTCATTATTTTACTGTGATCATGCGCGCTAAGTGGCGTATTTTAATGCTTGCTATTTTAACTTCAGCAATCGCTGTATTTGTAGTGCTAAGCATAAAACCTGTTTTTAAATCAACAGCTACGCTACTAATTGAAGCTGAGCAAGCCCGCGCTATTAAAATTGAAGAAGTGTATGGCATAAACTCCGCACAGCAAGAATATTATTTGACTCAATTTGAAATTTTGAAGTCGCGTTCGATTGCCGAGCGTGTGTTTGACCAGTTAAACCTTGCTGAACACCCAGACTTTCAGTCAAAACCATCAATGATGCAAAATCTGCGCAGCAAAATTACGTTTTTGCCCTCCTCTGATGCAAACTTAGATAGCGATGCAATTGCCGCAGCAAAAAAACGCGGGCAAATCAATTTATTTATGTCTCGATTATCAATTGAACCTGTGCGTAAAACGCAACTGGTGAAGATAAGCTACGAGACTCACGACACAAAGCTTGCCGCGCAAGTAGCTAATGCTGTAGGAGACGCCTATATCAACTCTCAGCTTGAAGCTAAATTGGGGATTACCCAAAAAGCTAATGCTTGGCTAGGCAGCCGATTAGGTGAACTACGTACACAACTTGATGAGTCTGAACGTCGCTTAGAAGCGTACAGAAAAGAGCATAACCTTGTTGATGTAGCAGGCATTACCTCATTAGATGCACAAGAGCTCGAAAACCTCAATAAAGAGCTTGTGACCACTCGCTCACGCGCAGCAGAGGCTGAAGCATTTTTAAAGCTGGTACAAAAGTACGGTAAGAATGATATTGCACGACTTGAAAGCTTACCAGAGATCACCGCCCACAGCTCAATTCAAAACGTGAAACGTGACGTTATTTCAGTAGAAAGAAAAGTCTCTGAACTATCAAAAGTGTACGGCCCTAAACATCCTAAAATGATTGCAGCTCAGTCAGAGCTTAGCGCGGTAAAAGAAAGCCTACGCGCGCAAATTCAACGCTTAGTTCAAGGTATTGAAGACGAAGCTCGCACTGCATCACAAAACTACGAAGCGTTGAAACAACAATTTGACCAAGCACGCAGTAATTTCAGCCAGCTCAGCTCCGTTGAGACTGAGTATCGCCGTTTACTGCGTGAGGTACAGACCAACCGCCAGCTGTTTGATAACTTTTTATCTCGCCAAAAAGAAACAGCGGTAACTGGCGACTTTGATTCACCTGTGGCCCGCTTTACTGACCGAGCCATTGTAACCTCTACACCAGTCAAACCTAAAAAGTCTTTGATTGTGATGTTAGTGTTTGTTGCCACTATCGGTTTTGGTATTGTCATCGCATTTGTGCACGACAGCTTAAACGACACGATTAAATCGAGCCATGATGTAGAAACAAGCCTAGCGCAACGCGCCTTAGGTTACATCCCTCTGCTTGATAAAAAAGCGGCAGAACAACGTGATGAAGCATTTTTTGACAAAGATCAGAAGATGTTTTCTGAATCTGTTCGCTCTATTCGAACTTCGATGAGTTTATTGGCAATCGATAGACCTATGAATGTTATTGAGGTGACGTCTTCGTTCCCATCCGAAGGGAAAACCTCAACAACCATGAATCTGGCTTATGCATTTTCAGCTTTGGAGCGAGTATTGATTATTGACGCCGATATGCGCAAACCAACCCTGGGTAAACGTTTAGGGTTACCAAACTATCAAGCGGGCCTTGCTAACTACCTTGCTTTAACCGATTCACTTGACGACTGTATTGTGAACGAAGTAAAGCCACACGTGGATGTTATGCCTGCGGGGTCTATCCCCCTTAATCCACTGGAGCTATTAGCGCAACCACGCTTTAAAGAGATGCTGAGTGAGCTTGGACGTCGCTACGATAAAATCATCATTGATACACCACCTGTACAAGCGGTTAGTGATGCTTTGGTGATTTCGCCTGCTGCTGACGCAGTAGTGATGGTGGTAAAAGCTAATGCCACTCGAACTGCCTTGATCAAAAACAGCTTAGCGAAATTAAATCAAGCGCATGCAAAGGTATTTGGAGTTGTATTAAACCAATTTGATACCAAAGACGCACGAAGCTACTACGGCCAGTATGGCTATTATCAAGCGTATGAGCAAAGTGACAGCGACAAGCACGCTTAAGTCAATCAGTGGCGCGAAGACATGTTTGCGCCACTCCTTCTATTTACCACCCACTTTCACCCCTTATAGTTTTAAGTAGCAAATGACGGTACAATAACGTGTTATTAAACTTAGCTGTAAACCAACTCTAGGCCTAGTATGATAGATTTACATTGCCATGTGCTTCCTGGTATTGATGATGGTGCAAGAACGCTCGCAGATTCGATGTTATTAATTGATGCAGCCGTACAACAAGGGATAACCCATATAGTGGCAACCCCACATATTCACTTTGGTACGTTTGATAATAATAAGTTGACTATTGCAAATGCACTGGGTGAAATCAAACATGCACTAAGCAACTCTTTGTCTAAAGTTCAAATAAGTGCAGCAGCCGAGGTGCGTATTGGCACCGAGATGCTCACACTTTTACCACAAAACAAGCTACCATTTCTTGGTGAGTACCAAGGCAAAAAAGTTTTATTACTAGAAATGCCCCACAGCCATATACCTGCTGGGGCTGACAAATTAGTTAAGTGGCTACTTAACAACGATGTAGTACCTATGATAGCCCACCCAGAGCGCAATAGAGAGTTACAGCAGCATCCAGAAAAAATCAACCAATTTGTTAAGATGGGCTGCTTATTCCAATTGACCGCCGCCTCTTTACTGGACGATATGGGCGATAAACCCAAACAACTGGCTGAGCATTGGTTGCAAGATAAATTGTTTACCATTGTTGCCAGTGATAGTCATTCCATGCACCGCCGTCCACCAAAAATGGCAGAAGCACGAGAACGCATAGCAGTACTGTGTGGTGATGAGTATGCACAGAAGCTCACCTACAATACGCCAAAAGCAATCGCCCATACGCATTTCAGTTTCTAGCAAGGACCTATTTTGACCACTCCCCTGTACTCCAGATTAAACTATGTGGGTTTAATCTTCGTCATTTTGACCTGCATTTGGTTGCTCATAAAAAGCTACAATATGGGCTTAGGCAGCGCCTACCACTTTAAAGCCAAGTATTACTTAGACCAATGGCTAAAAGGTAAACCGCCGACCGAATTGAGTTATAAAGATGCAAAGCAAGCTGGCGAAACATCACTACAATATGAGCCAACGCAAAGCTACTACCAAAGCACACAAGGGCACGTGCTTGAGTGGGGTCGAAAATCACAGCTTGATAATGTTTATAATGATGAAGTTATAAATCTATATGAGCGCTCTATTTCAAGTCGCCCCGCTTGGTCACAAACCTATGCATCTCAAGCTCATCAGTATGCATTTTTCAAACAAAACTTAGAGCAAGCGTGGAGTCACATAAGGTTAGGCTTGGAGTTTGGCCCCTACACTTGGCAAGTACTCAACCAGGCTGTGATGATAGGTTTAGCCTACTGGCCCAATCTAAACCTAGAGCAAAAACAGCTGGTATTTAACAGTGCAGAAAAATTAGTGATGTTTAATCACACTAGAATAAGTCAATTATTAAAAGCTATTCATTTTTACAAAAAAGAAGCCCTCTTCTGTACATATTTTAAGTTTTCAAAACAGCCAGAAGATAACAAGCGTAGGGAATATCTATTGAAAAGGTTATGTAAGTAACCTCAGCTGAGGTTAAGTAAGCTTCAATCAGGTTATTTTTAAAGGTCAGGATGACGAAATAGCCAATATTAGGCCGCGTTTGGTCATCCTAAATCACACGGCTCTGAATTAATTTAAGAGTATTTCAGGTGCCTTTCAAAGCTCAATGACCTTGGCTAAAACACACAAAACAAGCCGATGAGCCTGATACTCTGACTGACTCTCAGCATAACAACGTAGCTCAGGCGCATTGCCTGATGGACGAAGATGAATAATATCACCGTTTTCTAGCGTCATCCTTAAACCGTCGGTCATGTCTACTTCAGCACATTTTCTATCATCAAGTTCAAGCTGAGATAGCAGTGCTTGAGGTTCTTTACATCCTTTGTTGATAATAACCAAGCTACGTTCCCTAGCATAATCTTTTACTCTATCACTATATGAATAACGCTCAGGAAGCGCATTAACAGCAGCTTGAATACCTTGCTTAGCCCATGCTAGAACACACAACGCTGGCAACACAGCATCTCTTGTCGGCAATTTAGCAAGCTTTTCATTACCAACTTGCACACTTGTACCAAGCAAAAAACCGCCATTAGCTTCAAAGCCAGCTACTTTTTCAAAAAACTGCTCAAGACCAGAAAAAGCCTCTATCACGTATGGTGAGCCAATTTTTGTGCGTACCACTTGCTTAAAGCTTTGTGTTAATTCAATCGCTGTATTGCAACTCACTGGCACTGCAAGTGCTTCAATTTCCAAATGTTGCGCTGCCAATAAACACAAAATATCGCCTCTGAGATATTCGCCATGCTCATCAGCAAGCAATGGCCTGTCACCGTCACCATCGGTAGAGAAAATAGCATCCAACTTATGCTCTTTAGACCAAGCTCTTGCCTGTTGTTTATCTTCATCAGCTACTGCTTCTGTGTCGATTGGCACAAATGAATCGCTGTAGCCAAGCGTAGTCACTTTAGCCCCAAGAGCTTCGAACAATTCGGGATATAAGTCTCGCCCAGCACTTGAATGTTGATAAACCCCAATATGTAAGCCTTGAAGCAAATCAGATGCAAAAACATCTAAGTAACGTTTTAAGTATTGCTCACGCGCAAAGGAGTTAACTGGTGGCAACTCGTTCAAGCTAAGCTTTTCCACTTCAATATCTGAACTTAAAATACTTTGCTCATCGGCTTTGCTGATCTCACCATCAGTGCGATAAAACTTTAAGCCATTGCGGTCAAAAGGAATATGACTGCCAGTGACCATAATTGCAGGAATTTGTTCAAGCTGGGCGGCATAAGCCAATGCGGGCGTGGGCACGACACCGTAGTAGTCCACTGATATGCCCTGAATATTTAAAGCGCTAATACACGCTTTGGCAATTTCAGGGCTACTTGGTCGATTGTCGATAGCAATAGCAATGCGCTTTGTTTTTGGCTGGCTGGATAAAAACGCCAAGGTAAATGCGCCGCAGACTTCTGGCGTAAATTGAGTGACTAACCCTCTGGCACCACTGGTGCCAAAACCAATACCACTTTGTGCGATGATCTCATTTGCACGCATATTAAGCTCGTCCATATTTATCTTCAAAACGTACGATATCGTCTTCACCTAGGTAAGAACCAGATTGCACTTCAATGAGTTCTAAGTTGACTTTACCTGGGTTTTCTAGCGCATGTACTTGAGTAATTGGAATATATACTGACTCATTTTCAGTGACATACTGCTCAGTATCACCAATGAGTACTTTTGCAGTGCCTGAAACCACAATCCAATGCTCAGCTCTGTGGTGATGCATTTGCACTGAGAGCTTAGCGCCCGGTTTTACCGTAATGCGCTTAACCTGAAAACGCTCGCCATTGTCTATCGAATCATACTTGCCCCAAGGGCGATATACTTCGCGATGGAAAGTCACTTCAGGTCGTTGCTCTGCCTTTAGCTCATTTACAATTGCTTTTACTTGCTGTGACTTATCTTTATGCGCAACCAACACCGCATCTTTGGTATTGATGATCACTAAGTCTTCCACACCGACAGTAGCCACAAGCTTATCTTCGCTAGAAACTAGGGTATTTTTAGTATCAACAGCCTTTACATCACCACGAAACGCATTACCGTTGTCATCTTGCTCAGATACATCCCAAAGTGCTGCAAAACCGCCAACATCACTCCAACCTGCATCCAACGGCACAACAACCGCATGTTCGGTTTTTTCCATCACCGCATAATCAATGGAATCATCAGGGCAGGCTTCAAACTCTTGTTTATCAATACGAATAAAGTCTAAGTCAGGCGTTTGCTCACCAAGAGCAAGCTCACAGGCTTGATATATTTGAGGCTGAAAACGTTTCAATTCTTCTAAATAGCGACTTGCTTTAAACATAAACATGCCGCTATTCCAGTAAAAGTCGCCGCTATCTAGATATTGTTGTGCAGTCGTTGCATCGGGCTTTTCCACAAAGCGCGCTACTTTGTATCCTTGCTCTGTTGTTGCATCACCGCGTTGAATATAACCATAACCCGTTTCAGCATGCGTTGGCACTATGCCAAATGTCACCAAATGATCATCATTAGCTAAAACAGCCGCTTTTTCAACCGCTTGTTGAAATGCTGTTGTGTCTCTAATCACATGGTCTGCCGCAAGCACCAACAAAATTGGGTCTTCGCCATTTTCGATTGCTTTAAAAGCTGCAAGCGCAATGGCAGGAGCCGTGTTTCTACCCACTGGCTCTAAAATAATCTTGCCATCATTGATCTGGATCTGGCGTAATTGCTCAGCGGCAATAAAACGATGTTCTTCATTACAAATAAGCAAAGGGGCTTGTTGCTCAAGCCCCTGCAAACGTTGTAACGTTTGTTGCAACATGGTGTATGGACTTTTTCCAAAACTATGAAATTGTTTGGGATACTTTTCGCGAGAAATTGGCCACAAACGACTGCCTACCCCACCCGCTAAAATTATAGGAATAAACACATTACAGACTCCAAAAACAATAAAGCCTCAATGGTTATTATGAGGCTTTATTTGAGTAACGATAGAACTCAAAAGATATTAGCGTTTTAGCTTTTCTCTGACCAGCAACCATGCAAATTGACTATTTGTCACTAAGTAGCGTTTCCACATCCTGCCAGGTTCTTGTAGTACCCTGTACAGCCATTCAAGCCCGGCTTTTTGCATCCACACGGGCGCTCTTTTGACTTTACCTGCAACAACATCAAAAGTGCCCCCCACTCCCATCACAAACTTAACCCCTAGCTTGTCTTGCCATTTGTTAATGAAATTTTCTTTTTTAGGAGAAGTAATAGCAACAAAAAGCAATTGAGCACCAGATTTCTTTATTAGATTTACTACAGCCTCTTCATCATCCCAGAAATAACCATGATGAACACCCGCTATTTTCAAATCAGGATGGGTTTTGCGCATTTTCCACGCAGTCTCATCAACAACCTCTTGCTTTGCACCAAGGTAAAAAACAGATAAACCTTCTTTTTCAGCCATCGCATTTAAATTATGAAATAAATCTACACCAGCAACACGCTCAGGTACATCATGCCCCAACAAGCGGGCTCCCCATACTACTCCCATGCCATCGATATTAATAATATCGCAATGTCTAACACTATCAGCGAGTGTTTTGTCTTTGCGCATATTTACTAATTTAGCCACATTGACCACGACATGCTGTGTAAATTGATTCGCTAAAATGCGCTGCTTGATAGCGCCAACTGATTGCTCCATAGTAGCAGAGTCCATAGGACTACCAAGAAAGTTAATTCGTTTCATTGTTCATCGCTGAATTATTAAGATAATAAGAGAGTGCGTAATACATCCAGGCTTGGGTCCAACGCATATAATTAATTTTGTTTGTTCCAGTCTTTGTAATCTGATAAACAAACTGCTTTTTATCCGCCATATATAGCTTGTCAATTGACCAAAGTGCAACTTTTTCGGCTAACTCATAATCAGCTTTGCTATCGCTAAGTTTTAGCAAGGTAATAATGGCTTGTGATACCGAATGTGGATCTAGGGGGTAGCGATTATCGTTATAGTACTTTGCGGTTCCATCGCTTTCAAAAAAGTTATCTTTATAGTATTTAAAACCAACTTCAATCGCTTTATCGAATTCGCTTGTATTCAATGACTGTTTAATAAGTGTAAGGGCTTCTAAATTATAACCCGTGTGAAAACCATCAATAAATTGATGATGATGCCGAGCCCCATACACCCATGAACCATCACTATTTTGCTCCGAGACCGACTGCCTCGCTACTTTTAATGCAATTTCCTTATATTCTCTATTGTCTGTTTGCTCAGCAACGACAGCCACCCATGCTGCAGCCCATAAGCTGGCATTGTGTACAAAGGCTTTTTCTCCGGGAATATAAGCGAAGAATGTACGACCTTCGTCCTCTGTATAAAGCGTCTTCACGATAAAGTGTGCTGCATCAAATGCTGTTCCTCGATAAAATTTCGCTTTATCTTTTTCTAATTCGCCTAACGCTTTAGATAAGGCAAACAATGCCTGCGCCACATAAATGGTGGTTATAACATTTGGCTTACCCTTTGGCACAAAAAACGCTCTAGCTTTCCAGTCAAAGTGATAACCCCAGCAAGTATGTTGCCATGTTTGTGTGTTACATTGTTGTGATACGAGCCAATCAGCAAGCGTTATACATTCATCAAGTAATTGTTTGTTTTTAGTTTGCTTATACTCTTCGAGCATCCCCAAAATAAATAGCCCGATCCCTTTAGGGTTTCGCTTTTTGGGTACTCCTAGAAAACCTCTCAAGTTGAGGGGGGAACGTTTAAATAACTGGATCCACGCAAGGCCAAATATGCTTTTTTTAAGGAAGGGGAACAGGCTAAATAGCTTGCTATTCAAACCATCAAAAGGATCATAGCCTGCATAGCCATCGGCTTTGGATGCCGACAGCAGCGATTGCCTAATATCAGTGATAGAAGAATTCCTATTCACTTTGATTCTCCAGAATTCCCATATCAACACTCAATGAACAACCAGAAGCTAAAGACTCAACAGCCAGGATTGTCGCCATGCTTGTTTTCATTAAACACTCATAGTCAATACACGGCGTTCCTGAAAGCGCTCCATTTAACCAAGCTGAAAGCATTGATTTTTGACCTTTATCTTGGGCCATTAACTTTTTCACTTCTTTTTTATCATCGCCTGAATACAAGACAGCTTCTTTAAAGTCATTGATTTGAGCGCTTTTTCCGCCACCAAACACTTCAACAAACTCTTTTTGCATCGCTTTCGAGCCATCTGCCGTATAAATAATATTAGCAATAGACCCATTATCAAAAGTAAGTTGGATAGCTACGTTATCATTAAGTAGTGCTGATTTATCCGCTTTCCCTGTTCCAACACAATTAACTGATTTTGGATTACTGTTAACAAGTGCTGCGGCAAGATCTACAAAGTGGCAGCCTTCACCAATAACTCGGCCCCCACCTACTTCAATATCTTGTATCCAATGATCTGATGGGATCATGCCAGAATTAATGCGAATATTTACGACTAAAGGCGACGTGATATTTTCAAAATGCTTAATAACTTCAAGTGTTGATGGCGCAAAACGACGATTAAAGCCAACCATAACTTGTGTGCTAGAACTCACTTTAGCTTTATGGATCGCTTGCATTTGTTCGATATTAAGCGCTATCGGTTTTTCAACATACACATGCTTGCCCGATTCGAGGGCGTCAACGACTGCTTTTGCATGGGAATCATGACGTGTAGTAACAACAACTGCATCAGTGTCTTCACCTAGAATTTCACTAAAATCACCTGCGCAAAACTGAAAACCGAACTGTTTAGCTACACCTTGTGCTGTTCTACCACTGGCAGTTACAAGTCCTCTTAAATCGACCTGCTTACTCTCTACTAACGGCGGTAACAAACTTGCTGTTGCGTAATTCCCTGCGCCAAAAAATGATAACCCTAATCGTTCTTTATTAATGGGCGTACTTGTTGTAGAGATGCGACCTTGAAGTGATTCTACAGCTCCCGAGTTATCATACTGCATAACAATACCGAGATAAGGCTCTGTTTTTTGCCCTTCAATAAGCTGATAAGCCTCAGCTGCCTGGTCTATTTCAAATCGGTGTGTAATTAGTGACTTTACATCTACACGCCCCTGTGAAATCAGCTCAAGAAACGTTTGCATATTACGCTGCTCAGTAAAGCGCACATAGCCTAATGGGTAATCGTTACCATTTTCTTCATAAAAAGGGTCATAGCGACCTGGCCCATAAGAACGAGAAATCACAACATTAATTTCTTTTTTGAAGTAATCTTCTCTTGGTATATCCATGCGTACCGCACCAACGACCACTACACGTCCTTTTTCGCGAGTCACCTCACCACACAGCTCAATTGGCTGATTGCTTGATGTACCAGCACAAACCAGCACGCCATCTACACCATGTCCGGCAGTTGCGCTATGGCATACTCCAGCAACATTTTGTATCGCCCCAACTGCACCAAAGCTTTCGGCCTGCTTTACCAACGCGGGATCTAAGTCTGTAGCAATAACATTACAGCCGTTGGCTTTAAGTAGTTGGACGGCTATTTGTCCTAATAGGCCTAAACCTAGCACTAAAAAGGTTTCCCCTATTTTAGGATCTGCTAAGCGTACGCCCTGCATCGCGATTGAACCCACGGTAGTGAATGCTGCTTCTTCGTCACTCACATTGTCAGGTACTTTAACAACAAGGTTTTTAGGAATAGCAACATATTCAGCATGATTAGCATAATCAGCACCACCACAAGCAACACGATCACCGGGTTGAATTCCCTCTACTAAACCACCTACAGAGATAACATTACCTGCACAACTATAACCAAGAGGTGAAGGGGACTCTAAACGAGATTTGACTGTTTGAAGTGTTTTTTTCAACCCCTCAGTTTGTACTTTTTTTAAAACCTGCTTAACAAGGTCTGGACGGGCTTTTGCTTTTTGAAGCAAACTTTTCTTACCCATATCTATTTTGGTTTTTTCAGTACCAGCACTTATTACCGATGCAGTATTTCTTACTAAAACAAACTTGTCTGACAAAGTAGGTACTGGCACTTCGTTTACTTCTACTAGACCAGTTTTGAGAGTTTGTGTTACTTGTTTCATTAAATTTAGCCCTTAACTAATAGTGGTACTTTGCCAGATTTTGTTTTAAAAGGTTTACGTAGCAATTCAAAATCAATGCGCATGTTTATGCCTGAGGAGTCGAATAAAGTCTCAAAATCTAAATTTTCATTTTGTGTTGTAACATATACAGTCAAATAACCTTCGGCTTTTTGTTTAACCTGTACAAAGTCAGCGTGCTCAAAAAGTGGATGATGACGACCGAAAATAAGTGCAGTCAATGAAATGTTTCTTCCGTTCAAATCAGTTACAAATTCTCCGGTTCGCCCTTCGGCAATACGAAATGACTCGAGTAATCCATCTTTGTAACTAACAGGTTCAATCAAATCTCCTGTGTCATAACGAATAAGCGGCCCTATACGGTTATGAATTGTCGTTCCTACCAAGTGATGCTTTCCATTAACTTCAACAGCTTCAGTATATCCATAAGACTGAAATGGAAAGTATACGAACGGTTCTTCACGTTCAGGAGCTAACACAGCCATCTCAGTATGCCCATACCATGAAATGGTAGGTACACAAAGCTCAGCTTCAACAAAATTTCTATAAATAGGAGCAGGATACTCCGAACCGAAAAAAACACCTTTTAAGTTTTGCTTTATGAGCTTTAGAAGTTCAGGTGATTCTTTCTTCATTTGCTTTATAAACTCATATATACCGCTAGGGTAACCATGCAAATACTCTATTCTATATTTTTTAATTACTTTAGGTAATTCTTTGACAATTAGAGAGAAATCACAATATGCATTGACCTGAAATTCATTATGAATGAAATTGTAATTCAAAGGCTTACTTCCTAAATTCATTCCTCGGATAGTTAACTTTATAGAATTCGTCTGGTAACCGATTCGCTCCCAAATAGAATGCATATGGGCCCACTCTCTGGCATAAGCCTTATGATCTAGCATAAGCTTCAAAGGCTGGCCTGAAGTCCCCCCTGTATTTGTCACAATTCCATTGCCAGAGTTCCTATCATTAAAGTCGATGTTCTGTAAATCAGCTTTTGTTACCACCGGTATATTTTGCAAATCCTCAAAACAAGACAACTGCTCGAAATCAAACCCTTTTTCCTGATAAAATTTGCGATAAAACGGTATATTCTTTTGGCAATACTCTACTAATGACTTTACCTGAATAAATATTTCATCTCTATTATCAATACCAGAAGCAGCTTCTCGATACGCGATATAACTCTTACCTAGCCTATATTTGAAACTAATAAATGATGCTCTGATGCCTAAATATGCTGGGAGTTTGCCAGCTAGAGATTTTAAAAAGCTTTTAATGCTCATATAGAACGTTCTTTATTCCACTTCGTTGGTTCACCATGAAAAAACAATTCCTTCATCCCACCGACTCCCGATTGAGAATGATCGATACCAAACTTAGTGTTAGCTTCAATAACAATAGGGCCATCTTTAGTCAAAGCGACATCCCATCCCACGAGATTGTACAAAGTCATTTTCTTTGCGAAGTCAACAATGTCAGCTTTAATTGAACACCAGTTTTCAATAAATAAGTCGCAAAAGTTAAAACCACTATCAGGGTGTGAATAAAGCTTTTCACATCCATATTCATAGCCCGCGTAGTCTCG
Source organism: Pseudoalteromonas sp. A25 (assembly GCF_009176705.1). Lineage (NCBI taxonomy): Bacteria > Pseudomonadati > Pseudomonadota > Gammaproteobacteria > Alteromonadales > Pseudoalteromonadaceae > Pseudoalteromonas > Pseudoalteromonas sp. A25. Next base: position 3,115,712 of record NZ_AP021846.1, read on the forward strand.
TATTGGCTTCCCAGTGTCCAAATTAATCCCAATTAATAATCCACCTTGCGCACTATTATCTACCTCTTTTCCATGAGTTCCCATCCGCAAAGTCACAGCAATTAATCGCACAACGCCTGAAGGATCCCGACAAGTGACAGCTCGCAATGTATTTACGCTATTAGGATACACACTATCAAGATATGCAGTTTGTATGATTTTTGGTTCAATTACATAATCAGCTTCTAATCTATCCAGATCTTCATAAGTAAATTCCTTTCCATCTAACGACAACTTATTAACTTCTTTTTTTAGTATCAAGATTCCTTTACCACCACACCCTGATACAGGCTTTACAAAAACTTTATCAGTGTTTGATTGTCTGATTACCTCTAAAAACTCTTTTGATGAGTGAAACTGACCGTCAGGTGTTACGAATCCTCGACCTTTTTTCATTCCTATAATCGGCGAAGTTGGTAGGTCCATCCCTTTAAAGAGGTAATAGCAAACTATCTTATTTTCTAAAATATAACCCGCACCTTTCAAGTTATCGAACTTAGGATATAAGATGAAATAGAAGTAATAACTCGGAATATATGTTTTCATTTCCTCAATTGAAAGTTCACAGTCTTGCCTATAAAAGTCATGCGTATAATACTGCATTGGAATAAACCCCCAATACTGCTTTAACGCAGCCAATTCTTTTTTAATTAATTTTTTATCTTTTTTGAACTTTGTAGATTTATAACGCGCCATATTAAACCTAAAACGCTCATTAAAAAAAAGATAGTAGACATATCTAACTTTATCAATAAAGCAATGCTTAACCCCAACTATCATGATAAAAATCTCCTAAAAATATTAGCGAGATTCCTTTCAAAAACGTTAATAGTATAACTATTCTTATATTTATTTCTTGCAGACTCCGTGGCTGATAAATAAAACTCTTGATCATTTAGCATATTTTTCATGGCTGTGGCCAAAGAATCAGCTGATAGGTTGTCTAAAACGAATCCAATACTATCATCTACAATATCTGGAATAGCTCCCTCTTTTGTAGAAATTATTGGCAAGCCGCAAGACATAGCTTCCAGAATAGCTAAAGGAAAACATTCATTCCTATATTTAGTTGGCAAAACAAAGACATGCCCTCGGCTTAAGCAATCATATTTATCCTGACCATAAACTGGACCACACAATTGAACATTGTTTTCACGTATAGATTTTACATTTTCTTCTATTGTATTGTAGTAAGATGAGTTATTCGAATTACCATAAATTTCAACTTTAAAGTCACTAACTCCTTGCTCTAGTAATATTTTTGAAGCTTCCACCAACAAGTTAGCACCTTTACTAGGACCGATATTAGACAAATACACAAAAGTGAATTTTTCATTTCTTATCCCCCCTGGTTTATATAAATCTTCTATTCCATTATTCAATACATATACTTCCTTACTTTTGTCTATTACTGGTTCAATATCTACAATGAGACTTTCTGAAAGGTGAATAATATCAGCCGACTTAAATACAGTTCTATAAACTAACTTCTTAAAATAATGGTTTTCTACCTCTTGCGCTATTCCCTTTCCATGCATATGATAAATCACTTTAGCACCTGAAGCTTTCATCAGCATAGCCAATATCGCATCCTTGACAAAAGCTATTCCGTAAGGACTAAGCGTTAGATAAACTAAATCGGGTCTGAACTTAATTCGCCAAAAGATCGCTAACAAAGCTATTTTAATAAAAGAGAGTACTTTTATAAGGCTAAATTTACCTATTTCTTTTATATCGTCAGAAGGCGCAATGTTGATATAAAAAGTGTCGAAATACCTGTTGAGTAAAGCACTATTTTTGATCATAGAGTTCACCATAGAAGCTCCATGAACAGGAGGTGGTAACTGCATCAAAAACATTATTTTTTTCATGATTTTTTCCTGACGAACTCTGATGCATTAACAATTCCCTGAGCCGCATTAAAATAGCTATACTTTTTAACCGCGTTTTTTGCATTCTTTGAAAATTCCGCCCACTTATCAGCATCTGTTAAGAGGTGCAGAGCTGCATCTGCCCATTCATTAACATCGGGTTTTAATACAAACCCGTTGTGATCATTCACAATGAGTTCGTTTGCTGCGCCTGCTTCTGGTGTCGATATTACAGGTGTTCCAGAAGCACAGGCTTCATTCGCAACAACCCCCCAGGCTTCTTTCCTAGTCGGGAAAAAAAACACTTTAGACGAAGAGTAATGAGTGGGCAGTTCTTCTTGACTAACAAATCCAGGGTAATCATACTTAATTGCCATCGAATCCAAACGATTTAATATGTGTTCTTTTAAGGGTCCTGAACCTAATACCTTCACGCTCACATCAGATCTTATTTCTTTAATTCGTCGTACAACATCTAGTGAAAAGTCGAACATTTTACTTTCGATCATTTGGCCACATAAAATGATGTCATATTCTCTGTTATCAAAGCTTTTATCATATTGAAATAGTAAAGAGTTATTCGCACATAAATGGCTTTGAAAAAGCTGTTCTTCTTTCGCACCGTAAGTACGAAACAAATCTTGAGTTTTCTTACTTGCCCCTACAAATGCTTGGCTTACTCCATAAAATATTTTTCGAATACCTTTATGGAAAAAACTCAATTTACTTTCCGAGTGTAAATTGGCATCAGAAAATGACACAACTTTCTTATCATTAAATAACGCCCATAAATACGCAGCAATCATGGGCATTGAAAACCCACCGATAACGATCACCTCTGGTTTTATTTCATTTAGAATATTTCTGATATTTGAATCTAAATATATATTCCTCCCTCTAAATTTAATTATACGACTTTTTAAAAACCGTTTATTATAATTTCCGAGAGAAAAATTCCACTTCCTATTTGATTCGATTTTTGCACAATAAAGCACACAATAATCACCGCTAAGCTTCTCGCTAGCAATCTCATGTACTTTCTCACGATAAGGTGCGGGAATATTAGTAATGAATACCGTCGTCACTTACTTTTCCTCGATAGTTCTCTGTAAACATTTAAAACAGATTGGGGGTACGCATTTCTGTTAGTTTCTGAAAAAAAACTGCGAAGCCCAGATTCAAAATCAACATAATCAAATGTAGTTTTTAGTTTTATAATGCACTCTCTAATAGAGGCTGCATCCTTTACCTTAGTCACCATACCAAGATTAAAGTTCTGAACGTCATCTGCATTACCACAATTTGCTGTGACAATGACTGGCATTCCCTTACTTAAAGCTTCAACGACTGCCAAAGAATAATTATCCGCCAATGAAGGCAAACAAAATGCATCATATTCTGAAAGCTTATTTAACACCTCGGTATGTCGCATCGCGCCATGCCATTTAACGTTATCAGTCCGTGCAAGCAATTTATTAAATACTGTTTCTTGCCCTTCACGGATAGGCCCGATTAAATGGAGGTCAACGTTCAGACCTTTAACCGCATCTAAAAGATAATGAACGCCTTTTTCTAAACATACCTGTCCTACATATACTATATTGTTGACACTTGCACTTCTACGTTTTGATATTTCTCTAAATGCATTATCATCTAATAAATAGCCGGCAGGTCCATACTTACAAACATAGTATTTTTTTTCAGGATATTTAATTGCATAGCTCCGTCTGGTAAATTCAGAAGCAACAATAAAGTTATCCTCAAAAGAAAATGCCATATTTTGATCAATCATCATATTTATTGGACGATTGAAACTCAGCCCATAGCGTTCATATTCTGTGGCGTATAGTTCATTTACATAACTTGGTTCAGCCTCATAAAACTCAGCAACAGTAGCTAAATCCTTTTCTTTTTTTATTCTTTTGATCATATCAGCACAGTAAAATGGCCAATAATGCAGTACTTCACAACTTTGTATCGTTCGCTTTGGAGCTAAGAGCTCAAACATAAAGCTCTCATTTTCTCGTACATTGGCCCCAACTTTTCTTAACACTTTATTTGCTAATCTTGTTACAATTGTATAGAAGTCTAAGGTAAAAGAAGTTTCAGGTGCTACTTTAAGTTTCGGAAACAATCGGTTCAGCAATGAGCCTTGCCTTAGCGCATAAAAGGTAAAAAGGTTTAACTCTTCATTTTTATCTAGTAACTCCATTATATCACTATACATTTTGAGAGAGTGGTCAGGACGCGCAACAATATTTACCTTCAAAGAATCACCCTATTTATATATTTAGAAAAATCCAAAACGAGTTCAGAACATGATTCATAATAACCCAACTCATCAAGAAATAAAGATAGCAACAATGGAAGAATAATCAAAATAACCACTTTCCCCCTATCAGCGAATCGCTTATATTTAGAAAAAATTACAATAAGTGAAGCTTTTGCCACACTAAAGAACAAAAAAACAGCGGAAGAAATAACCCCAAAATAATTAGCAATGTAAAAAGAAGTAAAACAAAAAATTATAACAAACAAAAATCTTAAGTTAATCGACATACTTGCATCGTCTTTTATAGCTAAATAGAAGTAATAGTTTACAAAGGACTGAAAGACCAAAACAAAGAAGTAGCAAGAGTATTCACCAACCTTTCCCTGATAACCTTCACCAAACAGAGAAAAAATAATAACTGGTGCAGTTATAACGAGGACAGATGAAAATATAGATGACAAAACAATAATACCAATTAGGTTACCTTCTACAACTTCCTTTGCGTTTGAGTTAAGAAAAAAGATGAGAAACGGGAGAAGAATAAGGCAGACCCGATGACCAACTGCTAAGTTTTCGTGATAATTATAGTCGAAAAAAATCGAAATTGGCACTTCCACTGTAACTATGAACAGGACGGTAATTTTAAGAATAAATATCGGAATTTGGTTAATAAGCTCATGTTTAAAGGCGAAAACTTTTATATCTATTTTTTTCAACCTCTTAAATAAAGAAAAAACAACACCTTTACCTTGAAAAAAAACCGAAAATAAAACCAATACAAATAGAATAGACGATGAAATTAAGTTTAAATAAAAAACACTATAAACTTCAAAAGATCCAAAATACTGATATATAAGCAGTATAAAAAGCAGAGAAAACTGCGAAACAAACCTGAAAAGTACTATATTATTAGACTTGCCATTTGCATACAACCAAAAATCAAACGTAAATGCTGAAAAAAGTAGTATTATACATAATGGAACTATTGAAAAGTCAGACACATCAAGCGAGGAAAAAAATAAGAAAAAAGATGCTATGACAGATGTAAATAAAACAATTATTGTTCTAACGGCAAAAACTTCACTTGAGAAATATGAATTATTCTTTTGACACTCTATGAGGTTTTTCGATTGATAGGAGAATGAAGCAAATTCAATGCAATAGCCAAAAATAATTAAGATGGATAAGTAAGTAGAAAAGTTTTCTTCACCTAAAAGACGTGCAATTATTGCCAGTACAAAAAATCCAGATACTTTGTTAAATGCCTCGACGGCAGTAAAAAGATACATTACTAAAATAACTCACTTAAGAATTTTAAAAATACACTTAAGGACAAGTACAAAAAAAATTAAAACTCGTAAGAAATAATACCTATCAAACTTAACTCTTGGTAACAATACTAAACATGAAAGAATATACTTCCAGCTATAATTTCTACTACATATATTTGATATTTCATAAGATATGTCTCGCCCACTTCTATAAAGTGCACTTTGAATAAGTCGCGCAGACATGTTTATCTTCTCTTCATTCATAATATGAGAAAGACTAGTAGAGGTGCTTCTATATTTAATAAGCTTGTCTGGTAGGTTTGCAAATCTATGTCCCTTTAAATATAGCTCTAGCCAAAGCTGTAGGTCCTCTGCGGAATCATAGTTTTTTTCATAAACTAAGTCTTGTTTTACCATTTCAAAATTAAACATAGCTGAAGGATTAACAATTTGACTCCCGGTAATCATTGACGCCTTAATATACTCGCCCTTTGTTTTAACTTTATTTACACCCAATATATTATCATCTTTATCGATAACATAAACTGAAGAGCCAACAACTGAAATAGATGGGTTATTCTTCAGAAACTCGACCTGTTTTTCTATTCTCTGCGGCATACAAATATCATCCGCATCTAAAAGAGCCAAGTATTTACCTTTACAGTTTTTAACTCCCTGATTTCTTGTATAGCATATACCTTTATTCTCTCTACTGATAAACCTAATCCTGCTATCCACTTCACTATATTTAGAAATTATTTCAGAAGATGAATCAGTAGAACCATCATTTATTATTAATATATCTAGATTTTCATATGTTTGATTCAACACAGATTCAATAGCTTTTTCGAGATAGCGCTCTGCATTAAAAACAGGTATAAAAACTGTTACCAAATCCTTAAAACCCACACTCTACCCCCTTTTTCTAACCTAATAAAATTTTAAAAAACAATAACTTATAGAGTAAAACTGTAAAACCCCAGCAAAAAACATCAATTATTACATTTTCACTTAATTAAAGGAACTTTTACTTAAAGTCTTTCAAAAAACCAGCTAGAAAAAATAAGAACACAAAACTAAAAAAGTAACTAAATGCATTATCAAAAATTAATGGTACAAACATGGCAAATATATATGGTTTCCCTTGCGATTTCATCATTAAAGTTATCTTTTTAAGACATAAAAAAAGCATGATAATACCGATGAGGCCAAAGTCATAAAAAATACGCAAGATTTCATTATGAGGTGCTGCCATAGTTTCTCCAACGCTATGGTTGAGAAGGATACCTGTTGCTGCATAATCCCCCATACCAAAAAGCAATCTGGCCCAGTCAAACTCATTCCATATCATCACCCATTGCAGCCACCGTCCACTCATATGAAGATCAAAAATTCTAGAATCGGGTACTATTAAATATACGATTATCAGCACACAACTTATACCAACTCCGATTTTAACGGCATCCACCAATCTTACTCCACGAGAAACAGCAACAAAAACTATAGCCGAAAGAATTGGTCCTCGTATAGACAATACAAAAAGAAAAAGAGCAAACAAAGTTGCGCCTATTTTTTTAAGCCTAGATTTTGATGTGTAACAAATAATAAAACCAGCCAACACTACAAATGCGGATAAAATACCTCCTGCACCTGTTGTATATGTATATTTACCTGCTCCAACACTTTTCAAAGTCAAAATTGAAAAAACGCCTATCATTATCGCTATTATTAAACGATGAAGTTCAGACTCCCTCAAACGCAAGGATTTCATGAAATCGAGTGACAATATTAATGAAAGTATAGACAACAGGCCAACATTTAGTTTGATTCCATACATGAAAAACTGAATCAAAAACAAACTAATAAAAAGTATATAAAATATTTTATTTTCAAATGCGAGATAAGTTGCACGTATACCAAATCCGTCTCTAACAAACTTAATTAGGATAAATCCAATTAGTACAATAGATAAGTATTTATTAAAGCTAAACCCAGAAAAAAAAGTTAATACACATATTGTCGAATAAAGTGTAAAAAGAAGTATATCATCAAACCCGAAACTAATTCTCCTATTTAATCTCACTTTAGATTATCCCACGGCTATCAATAACAACTTTCTTTGCAAACTCTATTTTATCGGCATTTTTAAACTGTATATGATCAACCAAGACAACTACTATATTAGCCTTATCAAGCGCATCACCAAATGATGTTAGCTTAATATCTAGCCTTTCTGGTAAAGATTCAATATTTGGCTCGACTGCAAGTATTTCGCCTATATTCTGTTTAACCAGCTCTTCAACAATTTGTAAAGCAGGGCTTTCTCGCAAATCATCAATATCAGCTTTAAATGCTAACCCTAAACAAGCAATTACTGGGCGCTTAAATTCATCAGCAGCTTTAATGATTTGCTCAATTACATAATATGGCTTAGCATCGTTAGTTAAACGAGCTTGTTTAATTATCTTTGCTTCATCAGGGCAACTATCTACGATAAACCAAGGATCGACGGCTATACAATGACCTCCTACACCTGGACCAGGATTTAGAATGTTTACGCGAGGGTGGCGGTTTGCAAGCTTAATCAGCTCCCAAACGTTAATTTTCAATTTGTCACAAATCACACTGAGTTCATTGGCAAATGCAATATTCACATCACGGAATGAATTTTCCGTGAGTTTAGCCATTTCAGCTGTACGAGAATTAGTTACAATACACTCGCCACGAACAAAAGTTTCGTAAAGCTTTACCGCCTTTTCACTACAGGCAGAGCTCATACCGCCAATCACGCGGTCATTGCTCACAAGTTCCTGAAGTACATAACCAGGTAATACACGCTCAGGGCAATGCGCAATTTTAATATCAGCATTATCACCAGCGTCTTGTGGAAAAGTCAGATCCGTTCTAGCTTCTTTTAGCCACACAGCCATTTGCTCCGTCGCGCCTACCGGCGACGTAGATTCAAGAATGACCAAATTACCTTTTTCAAGTACAGGCGCTATTGCTTTTGCTGCAGCTTCAATATAAGAAAGATCCGCTTTATGTTCCCCACTTTCACTGTGCTTAAATGGCGTCGGCACGGCGACCATAAACGCATCAGCTTTCTCTGGAGTGGTTGTCGCACGTAGGTTACCTGTTGCAACCACACCACGAACTACAATATCTAGATCTGGCTCAACAATATGAATATCGCCTGCATTGATTGTATCAACCGCCTTCTGATTGACATCCACACCAATAACTTGCATACCACGAGAAGCAATTACTGCTGCGGTTGGCAAACCAATGTACCCAAGACCTATAACTGATACTGTATTAAACACTTTTAGTCCTTATTTTTTAATTAGTTGCGAGTATATGTGCAATGCGCTGACAGGCTTTGCCATCCCCATAGGGGTTATGTCCTTCACTCATATTCAAATACTTTTCAGTATTTGTGAGTAACTCATTGAGACTTTCAACAATAAGATGTGTGTCTGTGCCAACCAATTTGACCGTTCCCGCTGAAACAGCTTCAGGCCTCTCTGTAGTGTCTCGCATCACAAGTACTGGTTTACCCAGAGAAGGAGCTTCTTCTTGTATTCCACCAGAGTCAGTTAAAATGATATGTGCTTTATCCATCAAATATACAAATGGTAGATACTGCTGAGGTTCAATCAAAAAGATATTATCAATACCTTTCAAAAGCCTATTTACAGGTTCTTGAACATTTGGATTAAGGTGGACCGGGTATACAACTTGGCAGTTTGGGTGCTTGAGCGCAACTTGTCTGAGCGCTTCACATATACGCTCAAATCCGCCACCAAAGCTTTCTCGACGATGTCCCGTCACAAGAATAAGTTTCTTGTCATCACTGAGCATTGGAAATGACTCAGATAATGAAGCTTGCAGCTGCGTATCTTCGTTAATTTTATTGCGGATCAGTAACAAGGCATCAATAACCGTATTGCCCGTTACATAAATATCTTCATCCGGGTAGCTTTCTAGCAATAAATTTTGCTTAGAAGAATGCGTAGGAGCGAAATGAAATTTGGTCAGGACGCCTGTTAGCTGCCGATTACCTTCTTCCGGCCATGGGCTGTAAAGATCACCTGTGCGCAAACCCGCTTCAACGTGCCCAATAGCAATCTGCTGGTAATACGCCGCCAAAGATGCTGCAAAAGTAGTTGCGGTATCTCCATGTACCAACACTACATCGGGCTTTAGCTCTTTTAAAATGGGCTCAAGGCCTAAAATAATTTTAGAAGTGACTGTAGATAAAGTCTGTCCAGGTTCCATAATGTTCAGATCATAATCAGGAGAGATATCAAATAGCTCTAATACTTGATCTAACATTTCCCTGTGCTGACCAGTAACACACACTTTTGTTTCAAACCTTGCATCAGCTAGAAGCTCTTTCACCAGAGGTGCCATTTTTATAGCCTCAGGTCGAGTTCCGAATGTGATAAGTATCTTTTTCAACTGAAATAATCCTTGAATTAAGTTGCGCGTTTACGCACAGTACATAACTAAGCCCTAGGCACTGTGCCTATTTTCGTTCGAGCTAAGATCAAAATTTACATTTTCTGTCAAATGCGCTTTAAAATCGTCACCCAAATTAGGACAACGCAAGCCATACTCTAAATTAGCAACCATATACCCTAACTTACTGCCGCAATCATGAGATTTACCTACTATTTCATAGGCTTCTATTGGCTCCATAAGCAGCAATTGGTGTAGTGCATCGGTAAGCTGTACTTCATCGCCTGCACCAGGTGGGGTGTAATCTAAAATATCCCAAGTGTTATGAGACAGTACATAACGACCTGTGATTGATAAGTTGCTTGGTGCGGTGTCAACGTCTGGCTTTTCAACCATATCTTTTATCGGAGCTGTGTTACCTGCTGCTGGTTGTTGGCCGTTTAAGTCCACAATACCGTATTGGTTTACGCGTTCTTGCGGCACGGGCTCGACCATGATTTGGCTTACGCTGGTGTCATTAAAGCGTTTGATCATAGCTGCTAGGTTGTCTTGCTTTAAATCACTGTGGTATTGGTCGACTATCACATCCGGTAGCATCACCACAAATGGGGCTTCACCTACAACAGAGCGAGCACATAAAATAGCATCGCCGAGCCCTTTGGCGACTGGCTGGCGTACAGAGATCACGGTCACGTTTTTTGGCACTATGGCGCGTACTTCTTCAAGCAATTGGCGTTTTACACGCTTTTCAAGCGTGGCTTCTAGCTCAAAGCTGGTGTCAAAGTGGTTTTCAATGCTGTTTTTTGACGAATGAGTAACGAGTACAATTTCGGTAATACCTGCGGCGACTGCTTCAGCCACTACATACTGAATGAGCGGCTTATCAACCAAAGGCAACATTTCTTTTGGAATGGCCTTAGTTGCGGGTAACATACGTGTGCCAAGCCCTGCGACAGGGATCACGGCTTTAGTTACTTTAGGCATGTTTGAAGATTGCTGCGTGCTCGCAACATTATTTTGGGCAACACTACTCACGTTACGTCCCTTTAAAAAACTACTCCCCTGTTATGTAAGTGAATGACTTACATAAACAACCACTGCTTGACGAACAAATTAATTAATTTCGTTAAACTGTTTGTTCACCAAAGCGACACAATTGTACCTATAAACATTCCGACAAGGCAACCCTTACCAGCAAAAATTCTGAGTGAATTTTTTGCGATAAATAAAACCTTGTCCCCTTATTAGATGCATGTTTAAATTATGTCTATACTTTAAAAAGCACGTATTAACCTAATAAGTAACAAGTTAGAAATAAATGGTAAGTACATTCCAAAATTGTGGATAAAAAGAGAATAAAGTGACATTTTTTGCTTGCCTACACAACATTTGCTAGGCTTTGTGTACTCTACTCTCTTTAATGTTACAAAAATGCGTCTATTTAAAGTGTGCTATATTGTCGCTGCACTCATGCTGCCGCTTACGTTACTCAGTGATGATAGCAATTACATAGACAAGCTTTTTGAGCAACAAGTACTAACTCAAGTAAAACAGCAATATGATAAACAGGCACTGCCGCGCTTTTTAAACTGGCATACGTTAATTAAAACACATGCTAATGATTCGGATTGGCAAAAGCTCAATGTAGTAAATAAGTTTGCCAACAAATATATTCATTACCAAAGTGATGAAATGCATTGGCAAGCAAAAGATTACTGGGCAACACCAATAGAAAGTTTAGGTACAGGGTTTGGGGACTGCGAAGACTACGTCATTTTTAAATATATGACATTGCGAGCTTTGGGTATTGCACAACATAAAATGCGCTTAATGTATGTAAGAATTGCTCACAGCAATGAGCCACATATGGTGCTAGTGTATTACGATAAACCCAATGAAATACCAATGGTGCTAGATAATACAATAAATAAAATTTTATCTGCCAACAGGCGAGTCGATTTAATCCCTGTTTATGCGTTTAATGCAAAGGGGCTTTGGCAGGCCAGAGCACACGGTGTGGGTAAAAAACTTTCAGAGACCGCTCGTATGACGCATTGGAGCGCCATGTTAGCAAGAATTGAACAAAGTCAGTAAAGCTTATTAATCAATATAAAGGGACTTATATAGTGCGTACATCAATATCAATTAAATATTGTATACTGCTTGTTGTGAGCATGCTGTTTTTAGTGCTATTTCTAATTACTTTCTTTAAAGACTTAACGCTCACCAAGCAATACTTAAAAACCGAGTTAACACATCAAGCACAAAATACGGCTACAAACTTAGGCCTGTCGATCGCACCTTATATCAATAAAGATGATTTTGCTCTGGCTAAAACCATGGCAAAGGCACAATTTGATTCAGGCTACTATACCAACCTTACATTTATTGGCAGCGACCCTGAGCTGACATTTAATTATCAGTTTGAGCCCAAATCACAGCATGTACCCGATTGGTTTGTGTCACTTGTGCAACTTACTCCCCCAACAATATCAAGTGAAGTTTCCAGCGGCTGGCACATTGCCGGTACACTGTCTATTCAAGTCCACCCTGGTTCAGCCTATTTAGCGCTGTATACTGAGTTTAAACAAACACTTACCGCCACATTAGCAGTTACTACTTTACTTGCACTGATTTTGTTTTTCTTCCTCAAAGCTTTCAATAAACTTAGTCGCGTACTACAACGGCATACATCAAGCCAAGATCACCTTAGTGCGGTATCTTATTCATCATGGTTTAATGAATTTAATGTCATTACCGCGGCGTTTAACCGTTATGTTCAGCAAGCACAACAACTGCTCAGCAATAAAGATAAAAAAATCGCTTTATTACGACAAGAGGTGTATAGCGACGAATTAACAGGCTTAAGTAACCGAAGAGCACTAAACAGAGACTTTGACGCACAATTTGAGAATATTCAAAAAAACCACGACCAATACTACTTTGGATTAATCACATTGAGTGAGTTACGCACAATCAACCAAAGTGAAGGCTATTCTAAAGGCGATGATTATATACATCGCTGCGCAAAGCTAATACTTGATGCAATCGAACTACATAGTGACATTAAAGCATACAAGCTATCAGGTTCTGAATTTGCCATATTTGGCAAGTTATCAGCAAAACAGGCTGGTTTTTTAATTGATCAGTTACGGCAGTCATTCAGCGCGTTTTCGATCGCTCAGCATGGCGACTTACTATGCAAACCAATGTTGATAAAAGTACGCAAAAATGAGCGTATACAAGCACTATTAATGCGTATTGACGCCCACATTAGCAAAGAAAAACATTTTGGCCAGGTTATGCCGTTACTCGATGAAACCATATCGGGCAAAACCAAAGATGAGTGGCATGACATTTTATCCGAATACACCTCGCTTATTGATATTATTGAAGTAGCTACTCACTTCTCAGATAGCTTGCTTGATGAATCTCTTAATGCCTATGAGCAAATTTTTGACATTTCTATACAGCCAGTTATTAATGCAGCTCAACACATTGAATATCAAGAGCTATTTATTCGTTTTAAACATAATGGTGAGTTTTTAAGTACATCTGATGTGTTTTCTATGGCTGAACGCTATGGTTTTGTGCTCAGTTTAGAACGTGCTGTGGTATCATATATTTTGCAAAAAATAAAGGCCATAAAACTCACCCCTGTTGCCATAAATATCAGTAACTGCTCACTGTACGACCATGCATTTAATGATTGGCTATTTGATATATTGCCAGAAGTACAACACCAGTTACCGCCGCTTATTTTTGAAGTAAATGAATCTGCGCTTGTTTACTCTGCCAATGTAACTCGAGATTTTATTAATCGTGCCAAAGATCACAATATTAAAATTACCCTCGATAGGTTTGGAACAAGCTTTAGTAGTTTTCAATATATTCAAAATTTACGCGTTGATTATGTAAAAATTGATGGTAGCTTAATTAAAAACTGCGACCATACTGATTATCGCTTTTTTATTAATACTGTCACTTCTCTCTGTCATGGTTTAGGCATAAAGGTCATTGCTGCGCATGTTGAGACAAACGATGTATCGCATTTATGTCATGCAATGAAAATAGATGGACAACAAGGGCTAGGAGTTGTACCTGTTTCAAGTTATACTGATTATATTGAAAGGAAAGATGGCACGGTTTGCCACGAAGCAAGCAGTGCAAGAATTTAAATTATCATACCAATGAGGAATAGTATGAAAAACTTAAAGGCAGCTTTATTGCTTACTTCTTTGTTAAGTGCAGGTAGTGCCATAGCAGCGGATACTGCAACACTACCAGAAACCATCACACAACAAATTGAGCAAGCTCAAGCACAAGGACAAGATGTTTCAGCACTTATTCAACAGCTATTAGCTGCAAACCCTGAACTTGCACAAGGCATTGTTACAGCAGCAATTCAAGCCGTAGGCGCAGACAACGAAGCTGTGGTTAGCCAAGTTATCGCGGCTGCAATTCAGGCTGTTGGCGCTGATAACACAGCCGCAGTTAGTCAAGTACTTACAGCCGCTAAAAACGCAAACGTTAGCACAACAACCGTTGAAACCATTGCGCTTGCAAACAACGTTTCGCAAGATACCGTTCAATCTACGCTTGATTCAGCACCCGCGGCGCAAAACACTGTTGCAGCTGTACCAGCGCAAAACAATGCCAACACAGCAAATAACCCTCAAGCAGGAAGTGGTAGCGCTGGTGATACAGGTGGCGGTAGTGGCACAGCTTCTGGTAACTAATTAAACGCGCCTAAAGCATTTAAATATAAAAGCTTCCACCCTTGGGAGCTTTTTTGCTTTTGCATAACAGTAATGCCTATCAGCCAAAGCGGTCATTACCCTATCATTCAACATCAGCAAATAGCTAGATTATTAACATTACATCTATTGAGAATACAATGAAGTCACTGCGCTTTTCATCCATTATGCTTCTTATGCTTGCCGCCATAGTGGTGCTGGTACCCATTCCACTAGCCAGCAACCGAATTTGGGCCTGGTCTATATTTGTGTTTTGGGTCAGTCTTTTGGTGCTTGCTCACTGCATATTTTGTGCATGGAGAAAAAAAACACTGGTGCGTTATAGGTGGCAATGGGGATTGCTAGGCCCACTGCTCGCGTTTGCGGCTTTTCAATTATTGCAGTTTCTTAACCCTTACACAGCAAACGAACTTATTACCTTTAAAAACGCCACTGACCTTAGTGCAGCATTTAGAATAGGCTCTATTGACCCCTATATGACGCAAACTATGCTAATTAAAACCCTTATGTACACTGGATTTGTTTGGCTTGTAACTCAATATTGCACGGGCCAAAGGGCACTCAAAATATTACTATTTGCAATTGTGCTATCAGCATGCTTGCAAGCTTTTTATGGTACAGTGCTTAACCTACTCAATTTCAGTCATTCACCTGTTTTTGGTTACCCTGAGGGAAACCGAGCTAGAGGCTCATTTGTATATCAAAATCATTTTGCTAACTTTTTAGCATTGAGTTTGTCTCTTGCAATTGGTTGGCTAATATCTGAGCTTAAAACCTCAAAAAGTCGTTTCAAGTTCAAAACCTTCATTAGCGATGCGATGCAAACCTTGCTTAGCTCCAAAATGCTGCTGCGTTTGGCCATTATTATCATGATCATAGGCCTTATTTTAAGTCGCTCTCGCATGGGTAATGCCGGATTTTTTAGCGCACTTATGGTCACGGGTGTATTGGCCTTATTTATATATAAGCGCCCGCCTACCATGCTAAAACCCTTACTTATCAGTATATTTGTACTCGATATGATTATCGTGGGATCTATCTTTGGTTTAGAGAAACTACAGCAACGTATTGAAGACACCAGTTTTGCCTCTGAAACCCGCGATGAAGTGGTAATTGATAGCATGCCTCTTATTCAAAAAAATTGGCTCACAGGCACAGGTGCAGGCACATTCTATACTGCCTTTCCACAGATACAGCCAGCACCTTACACATCTTATTACGACCATGCACACAATGAATATATCCAGTTTATGGTTGAGTTAGGCGTGCCTGTTACCCTATTTTTAGGTGTTTGGGTGCTATATTGCTTGTGGTTGAGTATCAGAACTATGCAAAAACGGAATAGCAAATTACTCAAAGGTGTCGCATTTGGCTGCTGTATGGCGATATTGCATATGCTTATACATAATACAGTTGATTTTAACCTCCAAGCCCCCGCCAATACTATGTTGTTTTTGTTGATACTGAGCTTATGTTTTATCGTCAAGAATATGCCTGAGCAAAATAGATATAAAAAATTCGCAAGCTAGTTACACTTATTTACTAAACAGCCTCCTAGTGTGAGGCTGCTATGTTGCCTTTCTCTTCGTTCCCATTAAAATACGCCCTCCCTAATTATTTGGAAGAAGTAACTAAAAAAACTCGCCTTTGCAGTAGCGACACTAGCAAGCACAAAAAACCCAGCTCGCGCTGGGTTTTTGAGTATTAAATAACAGTAAGCAAATTACTTTTTCTTAACTGCTTTTTTGTTTGGTAAATCAGTGATTGAGCCTTCAAAGATTTCAGCCGCTAGACCAATTGACTCATTCAATGTTGGGTGAGCGTGAATCGTCAACGCTAAGTCTTCACCATCAGCGCCCATTTCAACTGCAAGGCCGATTTCGCCCAGCATTTCGCCAGCGTTGATACCGACCATCGCACCACCAATTACACGGCCTGAATCTTTATCGAAGATAAGCTTAGTTGAACCTTCAGTGCGCGCTGAAGCGATTGCACGGCCAGATGCTGCCCACGGGAATACCGCAGTTTCAATGCTAAGGCCTTGCTCTTTGGCTTCTTTCTCAGTTACACCAACCCATGCAATTTCTGGGTCTGTGTAAGCGATTGAAGGAATGCACTTAGGATCGAAGTAATGCTTCTTACCAGAGATAACTTCAGCAGCAACGTGAGCTTCGTGAACGGCTTTGTGTGCAAGCATAGGTTGACCAACGATATCACCAATTGCGAAGATGTGATCAACGTTTGTCTTCATTTGCTTGTCAGTATTGATAAAGCCACGCTCATCAACCGCTACGCCCGCTTTTTCAGCGTCAAGTAGTTTACCGTTAGGAGTACGACCAACAGCAACAAGTACTTTATCGTAACGAACAGCTTCAGCTGGTGCATTTTTACCTTCGAATGAAACGTATAGACCGTCTTCTTTCGCTTCAACTGCAACAACTTTAGTAGAAAGCATTACGTTAAACTTGTTCTTAACGTACTTCTGGTAAATCTTGATAACGTCTTTATCAGCCGCTGGTACTAGTTGATCAGCAAACTCAACAACGTCGATTTGTGAACCTAGAGCACGGTACACAGTACCCATCTCAAGGCCGATAATACCACCACCTAATACAAGTAGTTTTTCTGGTACATCTTTAAGTTCAAGTGCACCGGTTGAGTCAATTACACGGTCATCTTCAGGGATGAAAGGTAAGTTAACTGGCTGAGAGCCCGCTGCAATAATAGCGTTATCAAAAGTAACTGTAGTCGTACCAGACTCACCTTCAACTGCAATGGTGTTAGCGCCTGTAAATTTACCGTAGCCGTTAACTACTTTTACTTTACGCATTTTAGCCATGCCGTCTAGGCCGCCAGTAAGTTGACCAATTACAGACTCTTTCCAAGAACGAATTTTGTCTAAGTCAATTTGTGGTGCGCCAAATGTTACACCGTGAGATGACATTTCAGCTGCATCATCAATTACTTTAGCAACGTGAAGAAGTGCTTTTGAAGGGATACAACCTACGTTCAAGCACACACCACCTAGGGTATTGCGAGACTCGATAAGTGTAACTTCTAAACCTAAATCCGCAGCACGGAATGCTGCTGAGTAACCACCAGGACCACCGCCTAGTACAACAACTTGAGTTTTGATTTCGTTGCTCATGTTATTACCTTAACTATTATTCGAACGGGACTGTACTCTTTTGAGTATCCGCACCCAAAAATGCCTGCCGCATACAAAAACACCGGTACATGGCAGAGAGAGTTTTTTAAGTGTGCGAAAGTGTATCATCCGCACAAAAAGATGTCCCGCCTAAATAGTAGGCGGGACAACAAATTACATCACTAACTGACGGATATCGCTCAGGTAGCTTGCAAGCGTTACAGTAAACTTGGCTGCCAACGCACCATCGATCACTCTATGGTCGTAAGAGCAGCTTAGCGGCACCATTAAGCGCGGCTCAAACTCTTTACCGTTCCACTTTGGCTTCATCTCAGACTTAGACACCCCTAAGATTGCCACTTCTGGCGCATTCACGATAGGCGTAAATGCGGTGCCACCAATGCCACCTAAGCTTGAGATAGTAAAGCAACCGCCTTGCATATCTGAAGAAGTCAGCTTGCCTTCACGTGCTTTAGCTGAAATTTCCATTAACTCACGAGACAGTTCAATAATGCCTTTCTTGTTCACGTCACGCACTACTGGTACCACTAAGCCATTTGGCGTGTCTACCGCAATACCAATGTGTACATACTTCTTCAAAATCAAGCTCTCACCGTCTTCTGACAATGAAGAGTTAAACGTTGGGAAGTCTTCAAGTGCTTTTGCAGCCGCCTTCATCACAAATACTAATGGTGTGATCTTCACGCCCATTTTCTTCTTCTCAGCCAGCACATTCTGCTCTTTACGGAATGCTTCAAGGCCCGTGATATCTGCTTCGTCAAACTGGGTAACATGGGGGATCTGAACCCAGTTACGGTGTAAGTTAGCACCAGAAAGCTTCTGGATACGAGACAGCTTCTTCTCTTCGATTTCACCAAACTTACTAAAATCAACTTTTGGCCAAGGGATCAAACCTAACTCACCGCCGCCTGCGCTAGCGCCTGACGCTTTGCCAGACTCAACTTGTTTGACCAGCTCTTTAACGTAATTTTGTACGTCTTCTTTGATCACTCGACCTTTACGACCCGTGCCTTTAACTCGAGCAAGATTTACACCAAACTCGCGAGCTAAGCGACGAACCACAGGGGAAGCATGCGCATAAGATGAGTTTGCTTCAAAGTCTTCTTTCACACTCGATGCAGCTGGCGTTGAAGATTTAGGTGCTGCACTTGGCGCAGCTGCAGGTTTTGATTCTGCAGGCTTGTCTGCTGACTTTTTCGGCGCACTGCCCGTCACTTCAAATACAAATACCAACGAGCCAGTAGATACTTTAGCGCCAACTTCAACCTTAACTTCTTTAACGGTACCGGCAAATGGCGCAGGTACTTCCATTGCAGCCTTGTCGCCTTCAACGTTTAAGATTGATTGATCAGCTGCAACGCTATCACCTACTGATACCATCACTTCAGTCACTTCAACTTCGTCACCACCGATATCTGGCACATGCACTTCTTTTAGTTCAGTCGATGCTTCTGCATTAGCAGAGTCAGACTGAGAAGCTGATTGTGGCGCTGAGTTACCTGAAGCATCTGCTGGTGCACCTGCTTCAAAGACAAACACCAAAGAGCCCGTTGATACGTTATCACCAACTGCCACTTTGATTTCTTTGACGGTACCGGCAAACGGTGCTGGTACTTCCATTGCCGCCTTATCACCTTCAACGTTTAAAATTGATTGGTCAGCTTCAACGCTGTCGCCAACTGCAACCATGATCTCGGTCACTTCAACTTCATCGCCGCCAATATCAGGTACATGTACTTCTTTAAGTTCAGTCGCACCAGAGTCAGCAACAGCTGATCCGCTGTTGTCTTCTTTTGGCTCTTCTGATGCTGGTTCATCGCTTTCGCCAGCACTTGCTTCAAAAATCATGATAAGTGACCCAGTTGATACGGTGTCACCTTCACTAATTTTAATTTCTTTAACAGTACCTGCTTGTGCAGCAGGTACTTCCATTGATGCTTTGTCGCCTTCAACGGTGATAAGCGATTGCTCTTCACTCACTGAGTCGCCTACTTGTACGAGGATCTCAGTTACTTCAACCTCATCAGCACCAATATCTGGAACGTGAATTTCGATAGTCATTCGTTCGGCCCTTTATGCGTAAAGTGGGTTAGTTTTTGTAGTATCAATATCAAACTTCTTGATGGCTTCAACTACCACTGACTTGTCTACTTTGCCTTGCTTAACTAGTTCAGTTAACGCTGCTACAACAACATAGCCTGCGTTTACCTCAAAGTGACGACGCAGATTTTCACGACTGTCTGAACGGCCGTAACCGTCAGTACCAAGCACTTTGTACGATGCACTTGGCATAAACGCACGTACTTGCTCAGCGTAGTTTTTCATATAATCTGTTGCGGCAATCGCAGGTGTCTCACCAAGTACAGATGTGATATATGGCACTTGTGCTTCACTTTCAGGGTTAAGCATGTTGAAACGCTCTGCGTCTTGACCATCTCTTGTTAATTCGTTGAATGAAGTCACAGAGAATACATCAGAGCCAATACCATACTCTTCGCTTAGGATTACACCCGCTTTGCGTACTTCATTTAAGATAGTACCTGAGCCCAATAGCTGAACATGTGCTTTGTCGCCTGCATTACTTTCAAGCTTGTAGATACCCTTACGAATACCTTCTTCAGCACCCTCAGGCATCGCTGGTTGATGATAGTTTTCGTTCATCAGAGTTAGGTAGTAGAACACGTTCTCTTGCTCAGGACCGTACATACGACGGATACCGTCTTGCATGATAACCGCAACTTCATAACCGAATGTTGGGTCGTAAGAAATACAGTTTGGAACCGTGCCAGCCTGAATATGTGAATGACCATCTTCGTGCTGAAGACCTTCACCATTTAGCGTTGTACGACCCGCCGTAGCACCTAATAAGAAACCACGCGCTTGTTGGTCACCTGCCATCCATGCCATGTCGCCAACACGTTGGAAACCAAACATAGAGTAGTAAATGTAGAATGGGATCATCGGTAAGTCATTGGTGCTGTATGACGTTGCCGCAGCAACCCATGACGACATTGCACCTAGCTCGTTGATACCTTCTTGCAATACCTGACCTGAAGTCGCTTCTTTGTAGTAAGAAACAATGTCACGGTCTTGTGGTGTGTAGTTTTGGCCGTGCGGATTGTAAATACCGATTTGACGGAATAAACCTTCCATACCAAAAGTACGTGCTTCGTCAGCGATGATTGGCACAATATTTTGACCAATGTTCTTGTCTTTTAGTAATACGTTTAGTGCACGTACAAACGCCATTGTGGTTGAAATATCACGCTTTTGCTCTTGAAGCAATGGTGCAAATGCATCCACTTCTGGCAACGTCAGCTCTTTGGTGAAATTAGGTAAACGCTGTGGCGTGTAACCATGAAGCGCTTTACGACGAGCATGTAAGTATTCGTACTCTTTTGAACCTTCTTCAAGCGTCAAGTACGGAAGATTCACTAACTCGTCGTCAGCAACCAAGTCTTGAAGACCAAGACGCGAACGTAGCTGCTCTACGTGTGTCATGTCCATTTTCTTAACTTGGTGCGCTATGTTCTTACCTTCAGCGGCTTCGCCCATGCCGTAACCTTTTACGGTTTTAGCTAGGATCACAGTAGGACGGTCTTTAGTCTCTTGCGCTGCTTTAAATGCTGCAAACAGCTTAGAAGGCTCATGACCACCGCGCTTAAGTGCGAAGATCTCTTCATCTGTCATATCAGCAACCAGTGCTGCAGTTTCAGGGTAGCGACCGAAGAAGTGCTCGCGCACGTATGCACCATCTTTTGCTTTATATGTCTGGTAGTCACCGTCGATGGTTTCGTTCATCAACTCTAGTAACTTACCCGTTGTGTCTTTAGCTAATAGCTTGTCCCAACCAGAACCCCAAACAACCTTAATAACGTTCCAACCTGCGCCTCTAAATAGGCCTTCAAGCTCTTGAATGATCTTACCGTTACCCATTACTGGGCCATCCAAGCGCTGTAAGTTACAGTTGATCAAGTAGCATAAGTTGTCTAGCTTCTCACGTGCAGCAAATGAAATTGCGCCGCGTGATTCTGGCTCATCCATTTCACCGTCACCTAAGAACGCGTATACGCGCTGGTTCTTAGTGTCTTTTAAGCCACGTCCGTCTAAATACTTTAAGAAACGCGCTTGGTAAATAGAGGCGATTGGACCTAAGCCCATCGATACAGTCGGGAACTGCCAGAACTCAGGCATTAATTTAGGGTGTGGGTATGAAGAAATACCCTTGCCGTCTACTTCTTGACGGAAGTTGTCTAGCTGCTCTTCAGTTAAACGACCTTCTAAAAATGCACGTGCATAAATGCCCGGAGAAATGTGACCTTGGTAATAAACCAAATCACCGCCATCAACCTCATTTGGCGCGCGGAAAAAGTGATTAAAACACATTTCATAGAACGCTGCTGACGATTGATAGGACGCCATATGTCCGCCAAGTTCTAAATCTTTCTTTGACGCACGTAATACGATCATGATGGCATTCCAACGGATAATTGAACGAATACGACGTTCAATGTTTACATCACCAGGATAAGCTGGCTCTTGATCCGCTGGAATAGTATTCACATAGTTGGTAGTCGTGCCCGTTGGCATATCAACGCCGTCTAAACGTGCTTGCTCAAGCACTTGCTCTAGCAAGAACTGCGCGCGCTCAACACCTTCTTCTCTTACTACCGACTCAAGCGCTTGTAACCACTCTTGGGTTTCTAACGCGTCTACGTCAAATTTATTGACTTCAGACATATGGAATTTTCCTTATGTTTAAAATACGAATTTATTATTCAGTTTTAATGTAACCAGCAGGGTTACTGCTGCTTTGTTCGTCGTAAGCTACGCTCTATTCGCGAACGCTCTTTACCCGCTTCAAGCAACGCTTCTTCGATAAATGCTAAGTGCGCGTTACTTGCCAACCGAGCTTGCTCTGGATTGCCATTAATGACTGCTTCCAAAAGCACCTTACGGTGTTGAGCTAACTGCTCACTCACCTCTGATTTTTGTACCAAAACCGTTAAGTTTTGTAATACGTTTTGCTCCAGTAATGACTGCATACCTTTAACCAAATGCAGCAGCACCACATTATGCGACGCCTCTGCCACTGCAAAGTGGAAGGCATTGATTGCTGCTGCAATTTGAGCCAAATCATCCTGTACTTGAGCTATTTTATTAAAGCTATCTTGTACCTTTTCAAAATCAGTATCAGTACCACGCAAAGCAGCATAGTATGCAGCGATCCCCTCAAGTGCATGACGAAACTCAAGTAAATCAAATTGTGATTCAGGGTGCTTACTGATCAAATCAAATAATGGATCAGTGAGTCCTTCTTCCAACTGATTTTTTACATAAGTTCCACCACCTTGACGACGCGTTACCAACCCTTTCGCTTCAAGCTTTTGTATCGCTTCACGCAATGAAGGCCTTGAGACTTCAAATTGTTTTGCAAGCTCTCGTTCTGGAGGTAACTTTTCACCCGGCATTAAAGACCCCTCGAGGATCATATTCTCGAGCTGTTCTAAAATCACATCGGATAACTTCGCTGCTTTTATCTTTAAAGACATTGATCTAACGCCGAATTTCAGTACATCACTGATCGCTACATATGGCGATTAATGATGTCATTAAAACCAAAGGGTAAATTGGTCATACCAAATTTTGGCAATACGTTATCAAAATCAATGAAGGCTGTCAAAAATCTGCGTATAAATACAGTTCAAAGTGAAAGCTTAAAGACTAAACTTTATACAAAAAACTCGAATTGCAAAGGGATATAAAAAAGGTCTGACCAGTTGGTAGGAAAAATTCAGACAACAGAGTACTGAAAGACTTCCAAGAAGCTAACACAAATAGAGTTAACAGAAGCAATCATGCAGTAGCGTAAGCTGTGTTATCGCGTGCAACCATTATCCAGGATAAACCACGTAGATAAAAAAGCTGATGAACATCGCCTTGTTGGGATAGCAAATATTCATCAGCATGTTCAGCTCGACTTTAGTGCATTGGCAGGCGCTCTTTAAAGCCACCATATGCAACCTCAATTACATTTTACGATAGCTTTCAAAAGATGCCGCAAGCTAAGCAACAGTTAAATTGCTAGTTATTTTTTACCACATGGAATGCCAAGTAAATACAACACTTGCAATAAAGAGCCTTCACAAATGGCCGCATCTGCCTGCTCAACAACCTTAGGTTTACCGTGCACAGCGATACCCAGCCCAGCTTGCGCCATCATAATGAGATCATTCGCTCCGTCACCCATGGCAACGGTCTGTTGTTTGTCTAGTTCTAGCTCTTCAGTGAGTGTTGCCACAATCTGCGCTTTTTTTTGGGCATCCACCACTTCACCCAACACTTTACCGGTTAAGCGCTCATCGGCAATTTCCAACTCATTTGCGTAGTAGCCATCAAGTTGCAAAGGTTCTAGTAATGATTCAGCAAACCAAGTAAACCCTCCCGAGGCTATCGCTAAATGCCAATTGTGCTGCTTAAGATGGGCACACAGCGTTTGCACACCCTCCATTAACGGTAGGTTTTCTTTGAGCTGTTGGATCAAACTCAGCTCTACCCCCTCTAGCTTACTGACGCGTTGATATAAGCTTTCACTAAAAGCAAGCTGACCCGCCATGGCTTGCGCCGTGACTTGTGCCACTTCATCATACACATTGGCAAGGCGTGCAATTTCATCAATGCATTCAATCTTTATTGCAGTTGAGTCCATATCCATCACAAGTAAGCCTGGTTTTGCAGTTGTAGGTGGATCAACTAAGATTGCCGCTTGTAGATGCAGCGAATGAGCCGCTTCTCGTAGCTCTTTTTTCAGCTGTTCAGTAACGGTTGGTATATATTGATTATTCACATACACCACTATCGCTTCTGGTAAAGCTGGATGCGGATGATACTGGCATATTGCACTAACCAAAAACTCTGAATCATGTAAAAAAGCCAAAAAGTTCTGCAACTTAGCCGTTGTTAATTGCTCACCAAATAAAGTAATAAATACACCATTTTGGGGATCTGGTGCACATTCACTTAGCTGATATTGTCCATTTTCAATTTGGTACCATTTTGCTAAAGTGAAGATATGAGACAAATCATGATCAGGTAATTGCACAAGGCTAGAGGTTGGCATACATATACTCCTAAGTGACAGACTCGTCCTTTTTAACATCTATCATGGATACTGTCAGCATCCAACGCAGGTAATATGAAAAATACACATGCTATTGATTTACTAAAATCTTCTCGAGGACGTCGCTTAGTTCGGCTGTTAGTTGCTGCGGCATGCTTTATCGTGCTTGCTTGGCTGGGCGTCAACACCAGCTTTGAGTCTCACCAACTGCTGCATAAGCAAGCGGATTTAAATGCTAGAAGCTTAATAAAACAATTTACGTTGAATGCGGCCAAACCAATGGCAGAGGATGATTTGACTCAGTTGGAGACACTACGTGAACACTTAGAGCTTGATGATAACGTGCTTAGCATCACCATATATGATCAGCACGGTACATTGGTTCTGCAAGGGCGTAACGTTGTAGATAGCGATAATATCCATGGCTTACCAACCGATGTGGCGGGGATCAGCAAACTTAAAACCCCCATCGTTGAACCCATCATCTTTGAAGGGCAACCACTTGGTTTTGCCAGTATGATTTATTTAACTAAGTCTGCCATGAGTCAAAGTCATTATCATTTTCATGAGTTAGGGCGAATGGTCTTGGTCATGTTACTCATAACCTGTGTTTTTACTTGGCAAATTGGCCGTGCGCTAAAAGGCTGGGAAGTAAAACGTCAGATACGAAAAAGCGTACAAGAGGACGAATAAATCTGGCTGGCTATTTGCTCTGCACTTTCACTGCGCAAATCGCATAGATGCTCAAAAACGTCAACTAATCTTTGTGGCAAGTTAACCTGACCTTGATAACCTGAAAGTGGCATTGAGGGGGCATCGGTTTCTAATAACAGGCTATCTAAAGGTACTTGGCTAACGACTTGACGTGTTTTTTTCGCTCGTTCATAGCTTATCGTCCCCCCTACGCCGAGTTTGAAGCCCTGATCTATATAATACTGTGCTTGTTGCAGTGAGCCTGAAAACGCGTGGATCACACCGCCATGCTTTGCAGGGCAAGCTTTAAGCGCTTGAGCAATTAAGTGGTGGCTTTGCCTATGGTGCACTATCAGAGGCAGGGACAATGCATTGCTAAGTTTGATATGCTCAACAAATAATGTGAATTGAAACTCTATGTTAGGACGCGTGCCGTCAATACCACACTCTCCAATAGCAACAATATTATCACGGTGAGTCTGTGCTAGTGACTTTAATGCCGATAGCGTCTCTTCGCTATGCTGTTCAATAAAATACGGGTGTAATCCTAAGGCAATTCGGCACTCAGGATAGCGCTTCGCAAATGCCAGCAAAGCGACACTTTGAGGGTAAGTAATACCAGGTACCACAAAACGCAGAACACCTAGCTCACGCGCTATTGCAATGTGAGTATCTAGGTTTTGTTTAAGCTCACTGAAATCTAAGTGGCAATGGCTGTCGATAAAGTGCATGGCAAAAAGTAAAACACAAGTTTATAAACAAGTATATACGCGCTATCTGTGCAAGGTCGAGCGATTGCTCGACCTTGCACATGAAGTAAAGTGACTTAGGGGTTCAACCTATCGACCTGCCACGAACCATCATCTTGTTTTAAGTACATGAAGCGATCGTGAAGACGGTGCTCGCCACCTTGCCAAAATTCAATTTTAGTAGGCTCAACACAGTAGCCCCCCCAGAAATCCGGCAAGGGAATTTTACCTTCAGCAAATTTGGCTTTCATTGAGTGAAAGGTTTCCATCAACGCTTTGCGCGAAGAAACAGGACGAGACTGCTGTGATGCCCAAGCGGCTAGCTGACTTTCTTGCGGGCGAGACAAAAAATACTTAGCCACTGCAGAGCTTGATAATGGCTTTGCTTCACCATACACAATCACTTGGCGCTCTAATTCATGCCAAGGGAAATGTAAACATACTTTATTGTTAGTCTTTATTTCATGCGCTTTGCGCGAGCCCGTATTGGTAAAAAATACAAAACCATGTTCGTCTAAATGCTTTAATAAAACGATACGTTGTGATGGTTGTCCGTGTTCATCAACGGTTGCGACAACCATCGCAGTCGGATCAGCAAATTTTGCTGCAACAGCTTGTTGTAACCAATTTTCAAATTGCGTAATGGGGCTGTCTGCCAACATCTCGCGACGTAAACCACCTTTCGTGTATTCTCGGCGGATATCTTCAAGCTTCATGATTGTTCCTTACAAAAAAGCCGCATAACTGAAGTTTATGCGGCTCTTAGGTTAACATATTTGATATTACAAATAATCAAGCAAATGTTAAGGTTACATTTGCTCCATCACTTCTATACCAAGCAGTTCAAGACCTGTACGCAAGGTGTTAGCCACTAGGTTACACAGCACCAAACGACTATCGCGTACATCTGTTGCCACATCGTCTTTAAGAATTGGACATGCTTCGTAGAATGTCATGTATAAGCTTGCCAATTCATATAAGTATCCACACAATACGTGCGGCGTTGCTTCGTTGATCATTAGATCAAGCACTTCTTCGAGCTGAAGTAGTTTTAGCGCCAAGGTTTTTTCTTGTGGTTCAATAATACTAACCGTCGCATTTAACGTTGTGCTATCAATATCCGCTTTGCGGAAGATACTACGCACACGCGTATAAGCATATTGTAGATAAGGTGCTGTCGCGCCTTCAAAACTCAACATGCTGTCCCAGTTAAAGATATAATCGCTGGTTCGGTGTTTTGATAGATCCGCATATTTAACCGCACCAATGCCGACTTTGCGGGCAATTTCGCTGCGCTCTTCATCTGATAAACCCGTATCTCGGTTAGCGAGTTTTTCGGTTGCGCGACTCACCGCTTCTTCAAGCAAATCAGCGAGCTTAACCGTACCACCAGTACGGGTTTTAAATGGCTTACCATCATCCCCCATCATGGTGCCAAATAGGCTTGGCTCATAAGAAGTTTTATCTTTAAGCAACCCAGCTTTACGCGCTGTTATCTCAACTTGATTGAAGTGTAAGCCCTGGCGTGCATCTACAAAAATTAAGATACGATCTACATCTAACTCGTTTGAGCGATAGTCACAAGCCGCTAAATCGGTGGTTGAATATAAGAACCCCCCACCCGACTTTTGTACGATAAATACTGAGGGCTCACCGTCTTTGTTTGCCAGTTCATCCAAAAATACAACTTGTGCACCTTGGTCTTCAACGGCAATACCTTTTGACTTAAGTAGCTCAATTACACCTGCAAGGCGTTCATTGTATGCACTCTCAGCCATGATATCGTCACGTGTAAGCGTCACGTTTAGTTTTTCGTATACTTCTTCTGAGTGCTTAACTGAGGTATCGATAAACATTTGCCATAGCTTTTTACAATGTGCATCACCACCTTGTAACTTCACAACATAGTTACGTGCTTTATCTGCAAAGCCTTCTTCATCATCAAAACGCTTTTTCGCATCGCGATAAAAACTTTCAAGGTCAGCAAGTGCAACGTTTTCTAAGTCAACACCTTGATTTAACAAATCTTCAAGGTGCGCGATAAGCATGCCAAATTGCGTACCCCAATCACCCATGTGGTTTTGACGGATCACGGTATCGCCACGGAACTCCAATGCACGCACGACAGAGTCACCAATAATAGTCGAACGTAAATGACCTACGTGCATTTCTTTAGCAAGGTTGGGTGATGAATAATCAACCACAACTTTTTTAGCTGGTTGATGCTCAGACACGCCTAGCTTAACGTCTTTATTGGCAGCCTCTAAACTTGCAGATAAAAATTCCGGCTTAAGATGAATATTGATAAAACCTGGGCCTGCAATTTCTGTTTGAGTAGCAATATCGCTTACATCTAAATTATCAATGATTTTTTGTGCAAGCTCGCGTGGGTTTGTTTTAAGTGCTTTTGCAGCGCCCATCGCACCATTAATTTGGTAATCACCGAATTGTGGACGAGTGCTTTGCGTCACCGCTGGGTTGGTGCCCTGTGGAATACCCGCAGCTAACATGGCCGCATTGGCTTTTTCAATTAGAATCGTTTTAATGTTCATACTTTATCCTTTATCTGCGGCCTAGTGTTCACGAGTATGGTGGAACTCAACGTCTGGATAGCGTTCCATTGATAAGTTTAAGTTAACACGACTTGGCGCGATGTATGTTAGGTTGTCACCACCATCTAGCGCTAAGTTAGACTCACACTTACGTCTAAACTCCGCCATTTTCTTCTCATCAGACGAGCTTACCCAGCGTGCTGTTTGTACGTTAACACTTTCGTAAATCGCATCTACGTTGTACTCAGCTTTTAAGCGTGCAACCACCACATCAAACTGAAGTACCCCTACGGCACCTACGATTAAATCGTTGTTGATAAGCGGTCTAAATACTTGTACAGCCCCTTCTTCTGATAACTGTACCAAGCCCTTAAGCAACTGCTTTTGCTTAAGCGGATCTTTTAAACGAATGCGGCGGAACAGTTCAGGGGCAAAGTTAGGAATACCACTAAACTTAAGCTTTTCACCTTGGGTAAAGGTATCCCCGATTTGAATTGTTCCGTGGTTGTGTAAGCCAATGATATCACCCGCAAAGGCATCTTGTGCACGCTCTCGGTCACCGGCCATAAAGGTAACCGCATCAGAAATACTCACTTGCTTACCAATGCGCACATGGTTCATTTTCATGCCTTGGCTGTATTTACCCGATACAATACGCATAAACGCAATGCGGTCACGGTGCTTTGGATCCATGTTTGCTTGAATTTTAAATACAAAGCCCGAGAAGTTGTCTTCGTCAGCTTTTACTTCACGCTCTTCTGTTTGGCGTGGCATAGGCGCAGGCGCCCACTCAGTCAAGCCGTCGAGCATGTGGTCAACGCCAAAGTTACCTAGGGCAGTACCAAAAAATACGGGCGTTAGCTCACCCTTTAAAAAGAGTTCTTGATCGAATTCATGCGATGCACCAATCACCAGCTCTAGCTCTTCACGCAGCTGCTCAGCAAGCTCTGCGCCCACCGCATCGTCAAGCTCTGGGTTCTCAAGGCCTTTTATCACACGCTTTTCTTGGATAGTGTGACCTTGACCCGTTTGATATAACACCGTTTCGTCACGATGGATGTGATACACACCTTTAAACTCTTTACCACACCCAATTGGCCATGATACTGGTGCACAAGCAATATTCAGCTCAGTTTCTACTTCGTCTAGCAACTCCATAGGATCTCGAATATCGCGGTCTAGTTTGTTCATAAACGTCACGATTGGCGTATCACGTAAACGGGTTACTTCCATCAGCTTACGGGTACGGTCTTCTACACCCTTCGCAGCATCAATCACCATCAAACATGAGTCAACAGCTGTCAACGTTCGGTATGTATCTTCCGAGAAGTCTTCGTGTCCGGGAGTATCTAACAAGTTAACCAGTGCATCATTGTAAGGAAACTGCATTACAGAGGTGGTGACCGAGATCCCACGTTCTTTTTCCATTTCCATCCAATCAGATTTTGCGTGCTGGTTTGAACCACGACCTTTTACGGTACCCGCTTTTTGTAGTGCCTTTCCGAATAACAATACTTTTTCAGTAATGGTTGTTTTACCCGCATCAGGGTGCGAGATGATAGCGAACGTACGTCGCTTTTGAATTTCATTGACAATATTAGACATGTAAGCAGCTGTTG
Organism: Pseudoalteromonas sp. A25; assembly: GCF_009176705.1. Taxonomy (NCBI): domain Bacteria; kingdom Pseudomonadati; phylum Pseudomonadota; class Gammaproteobacteria; order Alteromonadales; family Pseudoalteromonadaceae; genus Pseudoalteromonas; species Pseudoalteromonas sp. A25. Next base: position 3,146,285 of record NZ_AP021846.1, read on the forward strand.
CCCTGTGTAGTCGCGGTTGCAATTGCGCGAAACAAATTAAAATTTTGCCGATTATACCTGTTTTACACTGGGCAAAAAAGGCACATGATTGAGTAATTTGTATTGTTCGCAATAACGGTTATTTAGGCATTTAACAACATCTTACTTCGCTATAAGACTTCATAAAGACTTAGCTAACGCATTGTATCTAAAAATAAAAGCCTTACCCTTGCGTATACTGCCACAACAACTTATTGAATAACCAAGCTATGAAATCGCCATTTCCTCAGCGCAAACTTGAGTAATACGGTATATCGACATAAGATTATGTAGGTAGTGTGAGCTGAGTGTTTAACCTTAATCGCATAATAGGGAAGTCACAATAACAATATGAAAGTAGGTAAGTTAAGCATAAAGCTACTGTGCTACATTACGCCACTTGTTGTGCTACCTTCTCTTTTTTTGGGGGGCTTCACCCTCACGACAGTAACAGACTCAACGCAAAAGCAAGCCAATTTAACGGTCAGTAAATTTGTTGAGCAACAACAACAAAAAATACTAAGTTATATCAACGTTTATCAATCAACGACAAAGCTACTCTCATCTTCGCCCGTATTAAGTGATTACTTAATGCATTTCAACACACAAACCGATAAGCAAAACCAGCGTAGCATAGCCTTGCAAAATGTATTTACCAGTTATAGCGAAGCATACCCTGATATATTGAGCATAAACTTGCTTGACCATCAGAGCGTTAGCTTAGCCTATCAGGCAAGTAATTTAAGTATACCACCTAAAAGCTACCCTTTTTTTGAGCGCGTGCGCTCCAGTAATTTAACTCAGCAATACTTTATGCTCCCAACAGATGAAGGAACGACGCACCTCTTTTTTGTACAGCGAGTCCTTGTTAATCACAATCAGGCAGCACAAAAGCAAACATTCTATGTGATTGTTAGAATCGACCCTTCAGTTATCAACTATTCTATTTTTGAGTCTCCGTATACCCATGCACTTAATACAATACTTGATGAAGATGGGAACATTTTATTTAGCTCTTCAGCATCATTAAACCTTATTACACTTAATGAAAGTGAAGTTGATAAAGTAAAGTCTCTTGCCGAAGATGAGGAGTTGACATCCATAAATTTGACCAGTGTGAGTAATGAAAACATCATTGGCTATGCCGTGCAGCTCAGCGATGACTATTATTATTTATCGACAATTCCCAGCCATTTGCTTTATGGCTCTGGTCAGGCTATTAAAAACCTAACCGCCTTAATAGTTATTTTATCCATTGTCGCTTTACCTATACTGATATTTATTGTCGTAAAACGGATTCTCATCAATCCTATTAAGTTACTTGGAGAGGCCAGCCACCGGGTGGGAGATGGCGATCTAAGCGTTTGTTTGCCCAATAAAAATAATGATGAAGTTGGCCAGTTATTTGAAGACTTTAATCATATGGTAAAACAGATCAGAGACTTTCAAGGAGAACTGGAAGATTACAAACAACATTTAGAAGAAAAAGTAGACAACCGCACGTTAGCATTAGAGACAATGAATCAAGAGCTAGAAGTTGCTTATACTCAAGCAGAACAAGCAAATGAGCTTAAAAGCCACTTTTTGGCGAATATGAGTCACGAGATACGCACTCCCCTCACCGCCATCATTGGTTTCACTGAGCAACTCATTCACAATCCCAATACACAATATACTCAGCGCCACCTAGAGACCATGCTACGAAACTCTAAACACCTACTAGAGTTAATCAACAACATATTAGACTTATCCAAAATAGAAGCTGAGAAGTTGGCAGTGGATCAATCAGAAGTTGACTTACAAAGAACCATTAACGATGTTGTTGATATCATCGAGCCGCTATGCGAAAAAAAGGAGCTTTCACTATATGTTAACTACCAATTTCCTCTTCCTCGCACATTGAATAGTGATGCAACCCGATTAAAACAAATATTAATTGATATATGTAGCAATGCCGTAAAATTTACAGCACAAGGTAGTGTTGCAATAGATATCGCATATCAATCATCATCAGAGCATTTTGAGTTTATTGTCACTGATACAGGTATCGGCATGTCAAAAGGAGAAGTCGAGCGAGTATTTAAACCTTTTGAGCAAGCTGATAGTACCATTACGCGGCGCTTTGGTGGAACGGGTTTGGGGCTATGCATTGCCAAAAGCTTAGCTCAGTTATTAGGTGGTGACGTAAGAGTTAACAGTAAACAAGGCGTTGGCAGCCAGTTTATTATTACAATCAGTGCGAATTACCATGGTGTAAAACCAGACATGCTAGAGTTCCTTGAAAAAACAACTGTTAAAGAAAATATTTCGCAAGAGTTTGCAGACATACAGTTCGATGCTCGCGTTTTGCTCGCTGAAGACAACACTGACAATCAAGAGCTTATATGTTTAATGCTCAATATGTGGGGGATAACCCCTGATGTTGTAGATAATGGTGCTCAGGCCGTTGAAAAAGCGCTCGCTAACGACTACCAAATAATTTTAATGGATATGCAAATGCCAGTCATGGGTGGCTTAGAAGCGATCCAAATGCTTCGTCATGCGGCCTATGATGGACCTATCATCGCGCTGACAGCAAATGTGATGAAGCATGACATTGACGCATATTTAAAAGCTGGCTGCGATGCGACCCTCGCAAAGCCTATTGATAGGTTGCAGCTAGGAAAAGTGCTTTTAAAGCACTTACAAATACAAGCTGCGAGCGATTCAAAATGGGATTCACTACTGAAAAGCGAAAAGTTCGCTCAAATAGCACACAACTACAATCAAAAACTACCTAACTACTTAAAACAATTGGAGCAACACTATACTAATCACGATTGGGAGGCGCTGCGTGCTTTAGCACATAGCTTAAAAGGCAGTGCGGGGTGTTTTGGATTTATGAATATTCACAGTGCTGCGCAAACACTTGAAGATAGTTTACGCACCAATGATGAAAGTCGCTGGCACTATGCTATGTTGTCGCTAACAGAGGCCATTAAATACACCATTAAAAAGCAAACAACTAATACTGAAAGCTCCCCTCAGAGCCAAAGTTAAGCGTCTTTGCCATCAAGACTGCATCTTCTTTGCCATTAACGCTCGGATAATAGTCTTTACGTATACCCACCTCGCTAAAGCCAGCCCACTGATATAAGCCTATCGCAGCTTTATTAGACTCTCTCACCTCTAAAAACAAATTCTCCGCACCAGCTTGCTCACTCACAGTCATAAAGTCAGTAAGCAACGCTTTGGCTAGCCCTTGCCTTTGAAAGGTTGGTGCTACACATATATCCATCAGAGTATGATCAGGACCTGCAACTTCACCAATATAAAAGCCAGCTAATTTTTGCTGATTATAAATAGCACCATTAAAATAACGCCCAGACAAACAAGACCGCATGGTATTTTCTGTCCAAGGAAAGTCATGACATGCCTTTTCTATTGTCATTAAATCTACTAACGGTAGTTTAGATAAAATATTGTGTTGTATTAAATTACTCACTGATCAGAGCCCATAGTTGGCGCTTTTGCGCACTGTTTAGTGTTTCTGAAGGGATATACAAACGCCCTTCTTGGCAATACATTTTATCTGCGACAATGACTTCTGAAAAAGCCTGCTCTACAGCCCTATTGATATCCAAAAATAGCATCGCATCAGTATTAAGCGGTTTCTCAAAAGATTCTTTATCAATCGATTGAACGTGCTTTTGAGCCTGCTCATGATCACTATTCAGTGCCATTCGATAACGTGCATTTAATGACAATGGCGTAATATCTAAAATCTCAGCGTACAAAGAATGCATAATAACCTGTGGCATTACGTTTAAAGACATTGGGAATATACTGATTCAAAGGAAAGAAAGCAAAGTAGGAAATGGCAGGGGCGGCAGGACTCGAACCCGCAACCATCGGTTTTGGAGACCGCTGTTCTACCAATTGGAACTACGCCCCTGCAATGTCGACGCATTATAAAGAGGTTTTTGCAAAGGTAAAGAAAAATTATAAAAAACCGGTTCAACTGCCTTTAAAATAAGCAAAAGGGCGAATTTTTAACTATTCGCCCTGTAAACTTGATGGATTTTCAGCTAATCGCTGTTATTCCCATTCGATAGTCGCCGGTGGCTTACCCGAGATGTCATAAACCACGCGCGAGATACCATCGATTTCGTTAATAATACGGTTTGATACCTGACCTAAGAACTCATACGGTAAATGTGACCAACGTGCCGTCATGAAGTCAATTGTTTCTACACAACGTAAAGAAACAACCCAATCATATTTACGTGCATCACCCATAACTCCAACAGAGCGCACCGGTAAAAATACCGTAAATGCTTGCGATACTTTATGGTATAGATCAGCTTTGTGTAGCTCTTCAATGAAAATAGCATCAGCGCGGCGTAATAAGTCACAGTATTCTTTTTTGATCTCACCCAATACGCGAACACCTAAACCTGGCCCTGGGAACGGGTGACGGTAAAGCATGTCATAAGGTAAGCCTAACTCTAGACCGATTTTGCGCACTTCGTCTTTAAACAACTCACGTAATGGCTCTACTAAGCCCATTTCCATATCGTCAGGCAATCCGCCTACATTGTGGTGAGACTTAATAACATGCGCTTTACCTGTTGCAGATGCTGCAGATTCAATCACATCTGGATATATAGTACCTTGCGCTAACCATTTAGCATTTTTAAGCTTACCTGCTTGCTCATCAAATACTTCAATGAAAGTATGGCCGATTGATTTACGCTTTGCTTCTGGCTCGTCAATACCTTCAAGCGCCTTTAAGAATCGCTCTTCTGCATCTACTTTGATGATGTTCAATCCAAACTTATCACCAAACATGTCCATAACTTGCTCGCCTTCGTTTAATCGAAGCAACCCGTTATCAACAAATACACACGTTAGTTTGTCACCAATAGCGCGGTGAATAAGCATGGCCACAACTGATGAATCAACTCCACCTGATAGACCAAGGATAACTTCGTCATCCCCTACTTTTTCTTTAATACGCTCTACCGCATCTTCAATGATCTGCGCAGGCGTCCATAATTTTTCACACTTACAAATATCACTAACAAAACGCTCAAGTAAGCGTTGGCCTTGTTGTGTGTGTGTTACTTCAGGGTGGAACTGTACCCCATAAAAGCGTTTCTCTTCCCATGACATAGCAGCATGAGGGCATGTAGACGTTTTAGCTGTGGTTACAAAAGTATCGGGGATCTGCGCAACTTTATCACCGTGACTCATCCATACATCTAAGAAGTCTGCACCATCTTCAATATGATCTTGGATTTGATCAAATAACTTACAGTTACCCACTTTTTCAACTCTTGCATATCCAAACTCTTTTTTATCAGAGCTATGTACTGAGCCGCCTAATTGTGCTGCCATGGTTTGCATACCATAACAAATACCCAGTACCGGCACGCCTGCATTAAATACATACTCTGGCGCGCGAGGGCTGTTTTCTAACGTCGTTGACTCAGGGCCACCAGATAGAATAATACCTTGTGGGTTAAACTCACGGATCTGTTCTTCGGTAACATCCCAAGCCCAAAGCTCACAATACACACCGATTTCACGGATACGACGTGCGATCAGCTGCGTATATTGCGAACCAAAATCTAAAATCAAAATGCGGGAGTCATGGATATCTTTGCTCATTGATAATCTCGTTAGTTAGGAAACGACAAACTTAGTAAAGCATAAAAACACAGCTTTACTTAAAATTAAGAAGGGCTAGCAAACGCTAGCCCAATTTTGACTGTTAGCCCATACGGTAGTTAGGGGCTTCTTTGGTGATTTGCACATCATGAACGTGTGACTCACCCATACCAGCAGATGTGACACGTACAAACTGCGGTTTAGTGTTTAAATCTTCAATCGTGGCACAGCCAGTTAAACCCATTGCACTGCGGATACCACCCACTTGCTGATGGATAATAGTCGCAATTGGTCCTTTGTATGCAACACGACCTTCAATGCCTTCTGGCACAAGCTTGTCTGCTTGATTTGATTTTTGGAAGTAACGGTCTGATGAACCTTCTTTTTGGTTCATGGCACCTAACGAGCCCATACCACGGTATGACTTATAGTAACGACCTTGATACAGTTCAACTTCACCTGGAGACTCTTCAGTACCAGCTAACATAGAGCCAACCATAACGCATGATGCACCAGCAACCAGTGCTTTAACGATATCACCCGAGAAGCGAATACCACCGTCAGCAATGACTGGAATATCACGACCTTTCAGGCCTTCAACCGCATCAGAAATCGCCGTGATCTGTGGTACACCACAACCTGTTACGATACGAGTTGTACAAATTGAACCAGGACCAATACCCACTTTAACCGCATCAACACCGGCATCAGCCAATGCAATTGCGCCTTCAGCAGTTGCTACGTTACCCGCTACGATTTGTAAATCAGGATATGCTTCGCGTGTTGCTTTAACACGGTCGATAACCCCCTGAGAGTGTCCGTGTGAAGTATCAATTAACAACACATCAACCCCAGCTTCAACCAATGCAGCAATACGTTCATCAGTACCAGCACCTACACCTACAGCGGCTCCAACACGCAGGCGGCCCTGCTCATCTTTACACGCGTTCGGTTTCTCTTGTGCTTTTTGATAATCTTTTACCGTGATCATGCCCTTGAGTTTAAACGCATCATCAACTACTAAGATTTTCTCTATGCGGTGCTCATGCATTAACCCTAGGATTTCGTCACGTGAAGCACCTTCTTTAACCGTAACCAAGTTTTCTTTGGTTGTCATCACCGTTGAAACCGGCTGCTCAAGCTTAGTTTCAAAGCGCATATCACGGCTGGTTACAATTCCTTCTAACTGGTTATTTTCATCAGTAACTGGAAAACCTGAAAAACCTTTTTCTTCTGCTAATGCGTTTGCTTGCGCAATCGTTAAGTCAGCAGAAACGGTCACCGGAAAAGAGACAATTCCCGCTTCATACGCTTTTACTCTGCGTACATTGCGTGCTTGTTCTTCAATGGTCATGTTTTTGTGAATAAACCCAATTCCACCTTCTTGCGCAAGTGCAATTGCAAGGCGTGCTTCGGTTACTGTATCCATTGATGCAGAAACTAAAGGCAGGTTTAATTCAATACCACGCGTTAATCGCGTTGATAGATTTGCTGTATGAGGTAAAACAGTAGAATGTGCTGGAACTAATAACACATCATCAAAGGTTAGGGCTTCTTTTGCAATTCTTAGCATGGTTGCGGTTTCTCTCAATTAGAACTGAGTATAAGGAATTGCGTGCAAATTTTATCAGCGTTCCCCATGCGAGTAAATAAAATTTATCAAAATTTATGATAAAGTATGCGTGAATTTTTTATGGAGCGACTTATGTCATTGACAAGCTTTACATCTACCTCAAGTAAAACTTATACCGTTTCGAAACTAAACCGCGAAATACGTGCAATTTTGGAGCAAGGTTTTGCTTCTATTAGATTGAGCGGTGAGATTTCAAACTTTGTTGCTCCAGCTTCTGGTCACTGGTACTTTTCGTTAAAAGATGACAAAGCGCAAGTTAAAGCTGCCATGTGGCGTGGCAATAACCGCTATTGTCAGTATAAGCCTACTAACGGCGCTCAAGTCGAGGTGCAAGCAAGGGTTTCTGTTTATGAACCACGCGGCGATTATCAACTCATCGTTGAGAAAATGGAGCCCGCTGGCGAGGGCATGTTAAAACAGCAATTTGACGCGTTAAAAATGCGCTTAGCCGCAGAAGGCTTATTTAGCAATGCACACAAAAAACCACTGCCAAATAAAATAAACACCGTCGGTGTTATTACCTCAGCAACAGGGGCTGCAATTAAGGACATATTAACGGTGCTAAAACGTCGAGCACCGCAGCTTGAAGTCATCATATATCCTGCGCAAGTCCAAGGGCAAGATGCCCACAAGCAATTAATAGATAAGTTGATACTAGCTAATCAACGTAACGAAGTAGATGTATTAATTATTGGCCGTGGCGGCGGCTCGTTGGAAGATTTATGGTGTTTTAATGAAGAGCCATTGGCACGCGCCATATTCGCCAGTCAACTGCCTATTATCAGTGCCGTTGGGCATGAGATAGACACCACAATTAGCGACTATGTTGCAGACTTGCGCGCAGCCACACCGTCTGCCGCAGCGGAGCTTGTGAGCCCCGATCAGCAAGCCTTACAACATCAAATTCAGCAATACCGTCGCACACTACACACGCTCGTGTTACAAGCCATTAAGCACGCTTTACATGACTGTAAAAGGCTTGAACAACGGCTCAAGTTACAACATCCAGAAAATCAATTGCTTCAGCAGCAGCAACGAGTCGATGAACTCATCGCTCGCTTAACGCGTGCATTTACTCAAACGCAAACTAAACGACTCAATACACTGGCTCTTGCGCAGCAAAGACTAAGCCACCAGCACCCTAGCAAGCAACTCAATGATGCTAAAAAGCAACTTGAACACTCAAAACAGGCCTTATATCAAGTAATGCAAAAAAACTTAAATACTCATCAAAATCGTTTGAGTCTGTACGCTGCCCGACTTGATAGCGTGAGCCCACTAAACGTACTAGCTAGAGGGTACAGTATTACCAAGCATCAAGGTAAGGTGATCAAATCTATATCGGAAGTCACCCAAAAGCAGTCGCTTGTGACCCAACTTCATGATGGCGAAGTGCACACACAAGTGGTAAAAATTAACGCCTATTGATCATACACTTGTTGTTTACTTAGGTGGATCACCATTTTATCTTGAGTACTGGTTGAAGTACTCATGGTAAAGCGCTTAAACCATGGTTGCGAAAAAAGCTTTTCGCTCACTATCCGCCACTGGGTATCATCAAAGTCTTTAGCGCTTCCCTGCGGTGCCAATTTCATTTGGCATACGGTCGACTTACAACCATATTCTTGCAATTTGACGATATGACTTAAATCATTTTGATATAGAAAATCATTAATTTGCAATTCTAGCTCATCAGCCCAAATCGCATCTCGACTTTCTTGTTGATATTGCTGTGCCAACATCGAATTCAAATCACCATTGGGCACACGTATCGGGGGCGTCTCAGTCGCTTGCTTGCTTTCATTTAGGCGTTGTTGTAACTGGGCATTTTCTTGCTCTAAGCGCGAAATATCTGACCGAGCTTGCGCTAGTTGCTCGGTAATAAAGCTTTGCTCAGCCTGTTGGGGAGGTGAATCAGACTGTGCCTGAGGCAATGCGTTTTGTGGCACTGCTTGCTTGCTCTTGGCATCAGGCACAATGGCCTCTGCGTAGCTGTAATGTACAGGTTTATCTGATAACCACAGCCGCTCTACCATCACACCAAGCGCAAAGGCCAGCAGCATTAAAATAAGTACAGCTAACCCTCGCATATGTTTACCCTATATCATCGCACTGGTATGCGACTCATTTGTGGGGTCATCATCAAGAAAGTTCTGGTTCATACTTTCCGCAGGACATGGGCTACAAGGCCGCCCCACCACTTTAGCTGGAACACCCACCACCGTGGTATGAGGCTCTACAGCTCGAAGCACGACAGAACCGGCTCCTATTCGAGCACCTTCGCCTACTTCAATGTTACCCAAGACTTTGGCACCTGCGCCGATAAGCACGCCGGCCCTTATTTTCGGGTGACGATCCCCTTGCTCATTGCCCGTACCACCTAAGGTAACCGATTGTAAAATAGAAACATTATCTTCAATAACCGCCGTTTCACCAATCACGATACCCGTTGCATGGTCAAACATAATACCATGGCCAACTTTACAGGCAGGATGAATGTCAACGCCAAATACTTCTGAGGTTCGGCTTTGAATAAACCTTGCTAACTCTTTGCGATTTTGTCTCCATAAGCAATGCGCCAACCTATGGGCTTGTATCGCATGAAACCCTTTCAAATTGAGCATAACGGTTAAGTAGCTATCCGCGGCGGGATCTCTATCTTTTACTGCTTTTATATCGTGCGCCACGTGGGTGAGCATATGATCACAATCAACAAACGCTTGGTCAAACAGTTCACGAATAGTAAAAGCTGATACCACTGCATCCGCCAATTTGTTAGCCACGATAAAACTTAAAGCCGATCCTAAACACTCATGATTCAAAACACTTGAGTAAACATGACTGGCCAGTAATGGCTCCCGACTAACAAGCTCTGTTGCTTCTGTACGAAGTTGTTGCCATATTTCATGACGCATAGCGATACCTTAATTCATTCAACTGTTGTGATTCTATCGATAAAACTTCACTAAGTGTTACCGTAATAGAAAACAATATAGTAATTAGTTATAACAAAGTGCTATTTACAGTGCAATGCAGTAGCAACAAAGCCTGCAAACGAAAAAGCCGCACTGAACGTACGGCTTAGCGGTAAGTAGTCGCTATTTACTCAAATACTGACTTTACATCAAGTACTTCGATATTTTCTGTCGGTATCTCGAGTTTATAATCAGCGATAACTTTATCTTCAGTTAATAGTTGCTCTGGCTTTTCAGAGTTATAACTCAGTGGCGAAGACGTTTCATTTGCTAAACGCTGGCGCATATCACTCCCATCTCCAGTGACAAAAACATACTGCATGTTTTGCGTTTGTAAATTCTCGCGGATCACGCGGTTAACATCCTCTACACTCAACGCTGCCAGCTGCTCTCGCACATAGTCTACAAAGTTATCTATATTGTAAAACTGACTATCCAATGCATAACCCAGTTGACGGTCTTGGCTTGCAACCAACTGCGCAACATAGTTAGTTAAAAAGTTACGTGTTGCGGTAAAATCTTGCTCACTCATTCCTTCATTGATGAGCTTATCAAGCTCGTACATAGCAACACGCGTTGCAAAATGTGCATCGTTGTTTGAACGAAGTGGACGCAACCATACTTGGAATATCTGCTCAGAGCGTCCTAAGTTGGCATCTGGTTTAGTTTGGAACATACCTCGTGGAAAATATTCTATGTAAGCATAATCACCGTAATTCATGCCTCGAACTTCACGAATACGCTGATATAAGAAGCTATTAGAATTTCTGTGCTCACCAAAGTACGAACGCACCAACCACAGTGCCGTCCAGTCTTTACTACTGCGAATAGTATCTATTGGGAAACCGAAAGAAACGGCAGTTGATTTAGCACTTTTCTCTACAATTGATGCATGACGACCTTCAAGCTTTGGTGCATCTGGAATGTTTAAGCGCTGCTCATCTCCCTTTGGCAACTGAGCAAGATCAACAAGCAGCTTAGCTTTGACTTCTTCTGGCATGGCGCCAGTGATCCCGACATTGAGTCTCGCCTGAGTAAACTGTGCACTATAAAATGCTTTAACATCTTGCAAAGTTAACGATTCTAGATCAGATAGATCACCAAAATTATAGCTTTCATAAGGGTGGCCTTGATAAAGCTTGTGATAAAGCACCTCTTTACCCAACTCTTCATCATTGGAAGACTTTAAACTGGCTTTGATGTTGTCTAACATCTCTTTTTTCAAACGATTAAAGTCATCTTCCCTAAACCCTGGGTTCAATAATTGATCACTAACGAGTGCATACCATTGAGCAGCGTTGTCTTTGTGAACCCGACCACGCAATGACAGCATCTCTTTATCAATTTGATAACTAAACGACCCAGCAATCGGATAAAGTGCTTTTTGAATGTCTTTATAGCTTTTGCTCTGCGAGCCGCCATTGGCAATCATTGCAGCAGTCATTGCGGCCAGACCTTTTTTACCTACAGGATCGGCTGCAGCGCCCGTATAAAACAATAAATTAAGATCGAGCAACGGTGAGCTGTTGGTTTTATCTAATACCGTAAAATGACGTTCTTTGGACTGACTTACTTTATCTACTAAAGCTTTCAAAGACACTTCTTTGTCAAATCCAGAAATTGACGCCAACGCTGACATAGTCACAGTGGTACGAGCTGAATCGACAAAATATTTATTTGCAATATCTCGGATATCTTGAGCGGTGATAGCATCAGCAGTAGCATAAAGTTGATTGATCACCTCAGGATCTCTTTCAAAATGCATGTACTGTGCAAGCGTAGAGGCTATTGCTTGTGAAGAGTCTAACTCGTTAATAAAGCTATATTTGCGATTTGATTTTAATGCTGCAAGCTTATCCTCATCAACAAGTTGAGTGCGTGCCTTTGCATATGTTTCATTAATAGCATCACGCACCATTGCCAAATCACTTTCATTTTCAACTTTTACAAATACGTGTAATAAACCCGGATCTTTTGTCTCAGGGTTGTATGTAAACATTTGGCTTGCCACCTGCTTCTCAACAACTAATTGCTGATAAAGCTCAGACGTTTTAGAAAAGTATAGGTCCGAGATTAAATCGAGTGCCGCTCGGTCTTTACGCTCTGGCTGCCATGCGGTGCCTTTATAGGACACTAGCAACCAATGACCCGGTAAACCTTCACTTTGTTTATGTACGTATTTAGGTGCTTGTTGTGTCGGTTCAGTGGGAATTTCCGCCACGTAATTGCCTTTTTCCCAATTACCCCAGTGCTTTTTCACCATATTCATGGTTTTTTGTGGATCAACATCACCAACAATGACTAACGAAACATATTCTGGGTTATAAAAGCGCTCAAAAAATGTCTGCCCATAACTCATTTGCTCAGGCATGGCTTCTATGTCTTCAAAAAAACCCATTGTGGTATGTTTATAGGTATGCTTGTCAAAAGCTTCTTTACGCACAGCAGAGAGTAATTGGCGAATTGGATTCGCGTTATTTTTTAAATACTCGCCTTTAACCGTCAGTGCCTCTGTACGAAATTGCGCTTCGGTATAGGTTAAATTTTGGAAAATATCGGCTTCTATTTCTAATACTTTGTCTAAGTGCTGTTTAGAGAAGCTCAAATAGTAATTTGTATAATCATTGGTTGTATAGGCCCTATTATCGACCCCTGAATTTTTCAAGATATCTGCATACACATCTTGTGGGTATTTTTCTGAACCTTTAAACATCATGTGTTCGAAGAAGTGCGCAAAACCGGTACGGCCGGCCTCAACCTCATTTCGCGAACCAACAGATACGGGGATCTGTACAGATACCACGTCGGGGTAATCAGTTTTAACTACCATCACCCTCAGGCCATTATCTAATTCTTCTAACAGGTAATCTTGTGAAAATACTTTGTCATTCGTCTGGGCTTGTATTTGGTTAGTTTTACCCTGTTGATCGTTGCTAACACACCCCGTTAGCGCAAGTGTTACCGCTAGGCTTGTTGCCAAAAGTTGAAATTTCATAGTGTTCCCTGAGTTTATTATTAATCACGCTATTGTAATCAAAAGACGATTAAAGCTGAGCCATTATGCATTACTTTTCAAGGCCAAGGGCGCTTCTTAAGACAAAATTATGTAAATAAATTTGTGTGAACACCGCTTAAAAAGCGCTTCAACTTGAAATTAATTCATACTAATTGAATATCTTTCACTAAAAAAATCTATCTAGACGTCTAAATGGCTGCTATATTATCCCCTATCGACATACATTGAGCTGGGATGAGGATCATGGCGTTATCACTGCAAGAGAAAATACTAGACCCCAACCAAGGGGTATACCTAATTGGAACAACGCCACCAAAAGTTGGCACTGACAAAGAAAAGCTTGAAAACATCGCGACAAAACTACTCGCTCGTTTACACGAAATCGAATACGATGGCGTGGTTATCTACGATATTCAAGATGAAAGTAGCCGTACTCAAGTGCCTCGTCCGTTTCCGTTTAAACACACCGTTGACCCATGTGAGTACAGCCAACTAATTCATAAATTATCTAATTTAGATGTGATCACTTACAAAAGCGTTGCACAACGTGAAGCGAGTGAATTCAGTGAATGGTTAACCAACACTAAACATCAGTTCGGTTTAAAAAACTTAGTACTTGTGGGGAGCCCTTCATCTGAAGGCGACATTAAGCTCAGCCTATCAGATGCTTATCAGGCACTGAGCGAGCATAAAGATGAGTTCTTTCTCGGTGGTGTCACGATTGCAGAGCGTCATGCTAGTAAGCGCAATGAGCACGAGCGTTTGCTAGACAAAACCACACAAGGGTGTGAGTTTTTTATCTCTCAGGCGGTTTATAATGCACAAGCCACCGTTGATTTGATCACCAGCTATGCACGCTCTTGTCGCCAACAAGGACAAACACCCAAGCGCATTATCTTAACTTTTACACCGTGCGGTGGGCAAAAGACACTTGAGTTTATGCAGTGGCTTGGCATATCAGTCCCAGAAGCAACCCAATGGCGTATTTTAGATGCCGACAATTCTTTGAGTGAGTCGATTCGGATCTGTAAAGAAAGCCTCGACCAGATTTTAAAAAGCTGTGCACATTTGAACGTGCCTCTTGGGCTAAATATCGAAAGCTTAACCAACCGCAAAGAAGAAATTGATGCTTCAATCAATTTATATCGTTTGCTCAAAGCCACGATGGAACTGACACTTGCCGAAAAGCAGATTGCTTAAAACGCAAAAAAGCACCTTAGGTGCTTTTTTTAGTGGCAACACTTTATTACCTACGCCTTGATGAGCGTTTGTTTAATATTTTTTTCTTATCTCTTTGTTTTCGTGATTTATTCGTATTTTTACGATTGTCTTTGGGCTCTTTAGTCAGATCAGGCTCGTAGCCTGGCAACCATTGTGGCGTGAGGCGCTCATCTAATAACACCTCTATCTCTTCTAGTAACCACTGCTCATCAATGCTCACTAACGAAATCGCATGCCCTGTTTTACCTGCACGCCCTGTGCGCCCTATGCGATGCACATAATCTTGCGCAACATATGGCAGCTCTGCATTGATCACATAATCTAAATCTATAATATCTATGCCTCTGGCTGCAACATCCGTTGCGACCAGCACTCTCGTTTTACCTGCTTTAAACTGACTCAGCGCTTTATCTCTGGCGCCTTGCGATTTATCACCGTGAATAGCCAACGTTGCCAAGCCATCTTTATTAAGCTCTTTGGCCAACTCATCGGCTTTACTCTTGGTACGAGTGAACATTAATACTTGCTGCCAGTTATTTTTTCCAATCAGATAAGACATCAGCTCTCGCTTTCTGTCTTCATCAACTGCATAAAATACTTGCTCTACTTTTTGCGCCGCACTGTTTTCTTTATCTATGCTGATGCGTTTTGGCTCATTTAGCCACTGCTTAACGAGTGTTTGTACTTGTTCATCTATCGTGGCAGAAAACAGCAATGTTTGTCGCTTTGCTGGCAAATGACGCATAATACGCTTTATTTCGCCAATAAAGCCCATATCCAAAATTCGGTCAGCCTCATCAAAAACTAAGTGTTTCACGTCACCAAGTGATAAAGTGCCTTTTATTAAGTGATCTAACAATCGCCCTGGCGTTGCTACCACCACATCAACACCAGCTCTAACGGCCTTTTCTTGTGGCCCAATTTTAGCGCCGCCATACAAGCAAGCGACTTTCAGCCCGGTATATTGCCCGTAACTTTGTGTGTTATGCGCCACTTGTTGGGCAAGCTCCCTAGTGGGCGCTACAACCAATGCTCTCACAACTCCCTTTTGTTCAGGCTCTGACAACAAGTGCTGTAAAATTGGCAACATAAACGCTGCCGTTTTACCCGTACCCGTTTGTGCCGTTGCAACTAAGTCAACCCCTGATAACAATGGTGGAATACACTGCTCTTGAACTGGAGTAGGGTTTACAAAACTTAATTGTTCGAGCGCCTGATTAAGCTCATCAGCCAGTTGAAATGTTTGAAATGACATGAATAATGTTGCTGCTAAACGAAGATTGTGGCGAGTATAGCAAAAGCGCGCTTTGGATGCGCGCTTGATATATCAGAGGCTATAAGGTCGCCTTTCGGTCATTGTAATATGCGATTAAACCATCGACCATGTCTTGGCAATAAGCACGGATCCCTGATACCACCATATGCTTTTCTCCGCGCCCTACTTTAACCCCTTCACTAAACAAGTTAAACCGTAAAATAATTTTTCCACGCTTACCTTCATAGTTGAACTCTGGGGTATCGGCTTCTAATTTCAGCTCTTTTACATCCAATCTATCTAGATGAATGGCCATTGACTCATAAATGACCATGGGGCGAGCAGGATTAATCATCACCTGCTGTTTTGCCATAAGAGGAATAATCACATGAGGAAATGTCGTACCAGAAAACTCAACATAGTTTTTTGTTAAGCTCTCTACCAAACTTTGACACGCGTTGTTTTCTCCATCACATTTAACACTCAACATCACCTTAGCGTCAGAAGTAATATCAAATGCTTCACTACCGACTGGAAAGTCGAGTTTAGAAGTTTCATCAACCATGCCAGCAAAGGTAAAGTGCATATTTTCACTCACGCCGTAACGTGCTAATACCAAAGAAAATAATAAATCTCCTGGTACGCAAAACTTTTTCGCATCAACATCATGCAAAGGGTTAAAATCATCAGCCACACGCTTTGCAAATTCGCTGCCTTGCTGGCGAGAGATCACAACCTGATCACCTTCTTGTTGGTAAAATTGACTTAACATAAACCTTTTCTTTCATGATTATAAAACCGCGCTATGTTAGCAGAATATTACTAACTAGAGGTCATATCTGTTTAATTTTATGCATAATAAAAAAGCCGCATACTAAGTTATGCGGCTTTTTCTTTTAGTAATCATAAACGTAGATTATGACTCTGGAAATTCTCTATAAGCTTTTTCGAGTTTCTTTGCCTGCTTTTTAGATACCCCAATGTGCGCTAACGCGACACGTAGGCGAGCACGCGACAGATCTGAACCTAAGATCTCCATCGCATCAATGACCGATGTTGAAGATTGCTTTCCAGTAATCGCAACAAAAATAGGCTCAAGGAAGTCTTTAATTTTTAATTCATGGAAAGTCGCAACGCTTTTGGCAATCGTAAAGATCTCCGATTTGTTCCAACTACGTAAACCTTCTAATTGCCATATAAAAAATTGCAGCGCTTGGCGAACCGTTTCTTCCTCTGCTTTACCTGCCGTTAATAACGCTGGATCATATTCAGGAATACCACCTACAAAGTGACCCGCAAGGTCAACCAGATCAGATAACGTATTTATACGCGCTTTCGCTTCAGGCAAGATACGACCAAGCGTTTGAGCATTAAACTTCCAATCAACAAAGCGCTGAATAAGTTCTTCGTCTGTTAAGTTTTCACGGATCCAAAGACCGTTTAACCAACTTAGCTTATCAACATCAAATACAGGGCCACCCAATGACACACGCTTCATGTCAAAATGTTCAATCATTTCAGCTAAAGTGAACTTTTCACGCTCATCAGGCATTGACCAGCCCATACGGCCTAGGTAGTTCAACACGGCTTCTGGTAAAAAGCCCATTTCTTTGTAGTAATTGATTGATGTTGGGTTCTTACGTTTAGATAGCTTTGATTTATCTGGGTTACGCAATAGTGGTAAATGCCCAAGCACCGGTGGCTGCCAACCAAAATCTTCATAAAGCTTTAGCAATTTAGGCGCAGAGTTGATCCATTCTTCACCACGGAAAATATGGCTGATCTGCATATGATGATCATCCACTACATTGGCTAAAAAGTACGTTGGGAAGCCATCTGCTTTTAGCAGCACCTGCATATCAACGTTTTCCCAAGGGATCTCAATTTCGCCTCGTAGGTAATCGTTGAACTTGAAGGTCCCTTCCTCTGGGATCTTCATGCGAATAACATAAGGCTTACCAGCATCAAGGTTGGCTTTAACTTCGTCTTCGCTTAGCAATAAACCACGGCCATCATATTTAGGACGCAAGCCTTCTGCCATTTGCTGCTCGCGCATTTCATCCAACTCTTCTGCGGTTGCAAAACAGTAAAACGCTTTACCTTGTGCAACTAACTGGTGCGCATATTTTTTATATAAATCGCTACGCTCAGACTGGCGATAAGGGCCGAACTCGCCGCCAACATCGGGACCATGATCCCAATTTAGGCCTAACCAACGTAAGCTATCCATAATCGCTTGTTCTGACTCTGGTGTACTACGTACTTGGTCAGTATCTTCGATACGTAAAACAAACTCCCCACCTTGCTGTTTAGCAAAACAGTAGTTAAAAAGGGCAATATAAGCGGTACCTAAATGCGGATCACCCGTAGGTGAAGGGGCAACACGAGTACGGATAGTCATGGTGTTTCTCTTTAAATTTCTGACAATAGATGATGGGCGGTTATGCTAGCATAACCGCTTAGTAACTCAAACGCTCACACGTAGATAGTGGACTAAATTATGCGGCTTGCTCGAGCTTTTCAAGGTAGTTTACAATATCACTTGATTCGTATAGCCAAGTAACTTGGTTGTCCTGCTCTATACGCAAACAAGGCACTTTGACTTTCCCCCCTTGCTTCGCAAGTTCATCTCTAAAGTGCGGGTTATTTTTCGCATCGCGAGTTTCAATTTTAAGCCCTTGTCGCTTAATAGCACGACGAACTTTGACACAAAAGGGGCACGCTTTAAATTGATACAGCTTCAAATTTTGCGTATGAGCGTCTAACCTTTTTTGCTCATCAGAAGGACGCTTTTTGCCACGTGGAGTAAATATAAAATCAAGCAACAATATAATGCGCCCCAAAAACCAACGTATAAACTTCATGTTCGCTCCCATTAATAAACTTTAATGGGCGCTATAATAACACAGCCTAAAACAATTCAATATCGCCAGTTTGCTGCACTTTGTCTACGTAATTTAAACTAGAAAATGCGGTTACACGATTACGGCCAACTGACTTTGAGTGATAGAGCGCTCTGTCTGCACGGTCAACGTAATCAGATACTTGTACCCCTTCATTTATTTCTGTCACGCCCAAACTAATTGTGACATTATTCACTTGTGGAAAGCGCGTTGATGCAATCACCTCTCGTACATTGTCTAACTTATCAAGTGCTTCACCTTCATTTTTACACGGAAACACCATTGCAAACTCTTCTCCGCCATATCGAAAAACATAGTCACCAATACGAAAGTTGCTTTTTAACAACTGTGCCACCAGCAATATCACCTCATCACCAATCACATGACCGTAAGTATCATTAACAAGTTTAAAGTGATCGATGTCTGCCATTGCTAGATACCAACATATGTCGTTGCAGTGCTCTCTGACCAACCATGCTTCTTTTCCTGCGACAATTTCTAACACCTTTTCATCAAATGTTTGCCGGTTTAATAGTTGTGTAAGTGGATCGATCCGTGCGTATTGTAAAGTGGCTAGCTGATGCACATAAATATTAAGTATATGACTGAGCACGTTATGCTCTGAATTAGATATGAGTGTGTTTTGGGTCACAACCAAAAACCCCAACACAAGGCCTTGATAGCGTATTGGCAATACTTGCATCTGAGCTAAACTAAGCACTTGCACATCATGATTAAGTTTGTTTAAGCGCTCAAGAAGTGAAGGAACATCAATGTGTTCACAACAAGGCATCTGTTTTGATGTGAAGATTAAACATGGCACTTGTTGTATTGATAAACTTTTGCTGAAGAAAAACGCAAACGAACAAGTTTTACCTAAAACGGTTGATAAGATAATCGCTAAACACTTATCAAGGGTATGTTCACTATTTTGCGAAACAAGCTCAATTGTCCACTCATACCCGCATGATGAGACCTTACTCATTGGCTTCCTCACCTCATTCACAGTAAGTATAAGCTTAGCGTATGGTGCTCATTTTGCATGCGTTCAACTGGCTTTATAATAAAACCATATCATCTCTGTGGATCACAACACTGGACGCTTTGTAGCCCAGTGCACAAGCAATTTCAGCGCTATGGCACCCCTTGATGGTATCCAGCTCTCTATCTGAAAAACCACACAATCCTTTAGCAATAGCCTGTCCACTGGTATCCATGACGGTGATTAAATCCCCCCTTACAAATTGCCCAGTTATGGCAACAATCCCCTTAGCTAATAGGCTAGCCCCTTGTGTAGCGATTGCTCGACATGCCCCCTCATCTACTATTACGGTTCCGGTCGACTTTGGCGCTGATAAAAGCCATTTTTTGCGGCCTTCAACGGGGGCATCAAAACGCATAAATGTAGTGCTTTGTGCCTCTTTTGCCATAACCTTTAGCACTATATTCGCTTCACTACCTTTAGCTATCACCGTCTCAATGCCGGCGCGCTGCGCAATATCTGCTGCTTGCAACTTAGTTGCCATACCGCCTGTGCCCAAAGTTGTACCACTGCCACCCGCCAATGCGCGTAAGTCATCATCTATACGGTTTACTTGGGCAATTAATTCGGCTTCAGGGTTAGTACGAGGGTCTGCGGTGAATAAACCGACCTGATCAGTCAACAGGATCAACTTGCTTGCGTTAGCTAAAATAGCCACCATCGCAGATAAATTGTCGTTATCACCTACTTTAATTTCGCTAGTCGCTACAGCATCATTTTCATTAATGATAGGGATCACTTGATGTTTTAGCAGCTGTGTGAGGGTGTCTCTGGCCGTTAGATATCGTTCACGATGTTCTACATCAGCTCTCGTAAGCAGCATTTGTGCAACGGGAATATCGTACAGAGCAAATAAAGTTTGCCATAAATGAATAAGCTGACCTTGCCCTATTGCGGCCAACATTTGTTTTTCTGAAATAGAATCGCCACAGGGCTGAGCTAATTGAGAACGACCAGCGGCAACTGCCCCACTAGAAACCAATACAATTTGATGACCTTGTTTTTTTAGTTCAGCACATTGGCGAACCAGCTCAACCATGCGCGGTTTGTTTAAGTGAACATCTCCCGCAGTAAGCACACTAGTTCCCAATTTTATTACTATTATTTGCTGCCCCATAGCCCTATTCCAGTATTTAAAAAAGCAGTTATATCAAAGCCTGCGCGTGGCACAAGTTAATTTTGTTCATCTATGACTATGATGATAAAATCGCACGTCACTTTAAAGGCTTACACGTTGTAAAAGCACGGTTTATCAAGTGATAAATAAAACGCGTAAATGACTTTAATGATCAGCATCAATAATTGTTTGCTAAAAAAGCATCACACTGATAGGCGGGAGATTACATACATGAAAACACATTCAAAACGCAAAGAGCTGATCATGCTACCACTTTTACTTGTGACTATCTTATTATGCATAGGTGGGCATTACATCTTACAACCCAACTACCAAGACAGCCATATCGCAGAGTATGCATTAGCAGCGTTACCATTTCTAATGTTTGCCATTGTGCTTATTGCCATTAAAATTGCGATAAAAGCAGATAAGCACGAGTAAATGCTCACAGGATATGATAACCAAACCAATCCGGTGACAAAGCTTGGTTTTTGCCACTTGGCTTTAACTCAATAAAGTACTGTTCATCTAGTAAGTCAATGGCAAAGCAGTCGTCCACATCATGTAAGTTGTCTTTATGAAGGTGGCTCATGCCACTGAGTAACTGTTGTTTGGCTTTTGCTTTAGCCTCATGCGTATTGTGTGCAACAAACAAAGCAAAATCATGCTGCTCAGCTAAGCGCTCTGGCACATACGCTCCCATGTTTACAAAGTACAGTTTGAGTGAGTGTTCAGGCCGCTTTTTAGTCAAGCTTACTTCATACCCATCAACATGCTTTATTGCAACATAAGCGTCCATATGCACAGCGGCTTTATCACCAACCCATTGTGCTTTTAACTTTTGATAGCAAGCTTCAATTTTATCGCCAATCACAAAACGTACATCGTGCATTTCAATATGGCAGCCATTCACTCGACCGCCTAAATAGACCATAAACAACTGCATTGTAAGTTTCTCTTTTAACAACAAACTTCAATCATATCATTATTTTGAGTCAATCTTAAAACTAAGTTATGGTGGGTAATAATGACAATATAAAAATAGGCCCACCATGAAACTGTTCGCAAGTCTTGCTATTTTACTGTGCAGCACCATCAGCTATGCGCAAACCACAATTATTCATAATATTCACGGTTACACCCCTACCCTAAAAGGAGATTTAAATGAATTTAAAGTGTTGGTTTTTAAAGACGGAAAAGTCGTAAAAACTGGCGAACAAGACATTATAAAAGAGTTCCCTCAGGCAACTAAAATAGATGGCAAAGGCCACACAATGTTACCCGGTTTAATCGATGCACATGGCCATGTTATTGGTTTAGGTAACAACTTACTCAGGTTAGATGTCAGGGGCCTTAAATCAGTCTCAGCCATTGGAAAAAAGCTACGAGAATACGCTAAGAGCGCGCCCAAAGGATGGTTAATTGGTAGAGGCTGGGATCAAACCCTGTGGCCAGATAAACAGTTCCCAACCGCGAAACAGTTAGACCAATATGTTAGTGACCGGCCAGTCGTCCTAACTCGAGTAGACGGGCACGCTATATGGGTTAACAGTAAAGCAATGGCACTGGCTGGCGTTGATAAAAATGCAAAGGCGCCTGCAGGCGGAGAAATAATTCGCCTATCAAACCAACACCCAAGCGGTATTTTCATTGATAAAGCAGAGCAACTTATCAAAAGTCATATTCCTCCCGTAACGCCAGAGCAACGACAACTTGCTTTAAATAAAGCGGGCCAACACTTACTCAGTTTGGGTATCACATCAACGCATGATGCAGGGATTGAGTATGCAACCTGGCGCCTTTACCAGCAACGCGCTGAGCAACATACTCTTCCACTAAGAATTTATGCGATGTTGAGCGCCGACGATGAGCGCTTATCGGAAATGCTCAAACAAGGCGTAATCAAAGACAAAGGTGATTTTTTAAGTATCCGCAGCGTTAAGATTTATGCTGATGGCGCATTGGGTAGCCGAGGCGCAGCACTGTTAGAAGACTACCATGATAGGAAAAACCATAAGGGCCTCATGTTAGAGACACAAGCGCAGCTAGAATCATTGCTTAAACAAAGTTTCGCTCACGGCTACAGTGCACACACTCATGCAATTGGCGACAAAGCCAACCGCACGGTGCTTGATAGCTACGAGAACATATTTAAAACGGTTGGTGGCAAACTGCTACGTAACCGTATAGAGCACGCACAAATAGTTCATCCAGACGATATTCCAAGGTTTAAAACACTCAGCATTATCCCTTCAATGCAACCAATCCATGCAACATCAGATATGCATATGGCCGAGCAGCGCTTGAATGAGCAACAACTTCGCGGAGCTTACGCTTGGCAAACATTTTTAAAACAGGGGAGTAAAATAGCTGCTGGCTCTGACTTTCCGGTTGAATTAGCAAACCCATTTTTTGGTTTACATGCAGCGATCACTCGCATGTCTCGTGATGACAAACCTGAAAAGGGCTGGCGAGCTCAAGAAAAGCTAAACAAAGAGCAGGCATTAAGCGCATTTACGATTGATGCAGCCTACAGCGCATTTCAAGAGTACAAGTTAGGCAGTTTAGAAAAAGGTAAGTGGGCTGATTTTATTTTAATCGACAAAGACTATTTTAAAATGGATAAAACTGATATTGATGAGATAAACGTGATGCAAACTTGGCTTGGCGGACGCTTAGTCTATCAGCGCTAGGCTAGAAGAGCTGCATAGCGGTTAGTGCGCTCTATGCAGCTTATACAAATGGTAAATATTTACCAATGCCAGTAGTCCATTAGTAAAGGCAACTGGCCACGCACTGATCATTACACCATAAATTGTAAAACACACGCACCCAGTTAAATTAAACCAACGTAGCTTAATCACATTGCTCATCATTAAAGAGATCACTAAAAAAACAGAGGCGATATAACCTAAATATTCCCAAGTCATTTGTTCTCTCCGAAAAGTTGGGTTAGCATAGTGGGTCGCGTGATAACGATGTATGTATGGTTTAAGCCTAGAATAAAAAAACTAACTCACAAACCCCTTTAAATTAGTACCCTAGTAAGCTCTAACACGGGATTGGGGGGCTAAACGAGAAAACCTCAATAGCAAGCGTGAGTTAGCATAAAAATCATTAAGGCCATGCTATCTTTATTCAATATTAATAAATAGGACATATGTCCGAAGAGCCATCTAGATGTTTCAATATCATTTTTCAACCAACCTTGTGGAACAATTGCTAAGCTTTGCTGGTAATGCGTTTATACACAGTAAAAAAGACGTCTTAATCCACCAAGACGAGCCTTTAACTAAATTAATTTTAGTACGCAGTGGCACGGTTTCTTTTAGTTATGATGTTGGCAACGGTCGTCGCCTACTGCTCGGACAGCTAGACTGTAACAATACGCTCATAGGCGAAATAGAAGCGCTCAATAACCAGCCGTGTATTTATACAGTAACCTGTTTGAGCGATGTGCAATATAATTTAATTGAGCTGAAGCATTGGCGTCAACTGTTGCTAGACCAACCTGAGCTAAGCCTTTATACAGCGCAAACCATCGCAGCCAAGTTTGCAGAAAATCAAAAAATAAACCTTGATAAGTTGCTACTACCTTTGAGTTACAATATAGCCAAAGATTGCTTGTTGAGAGCGGAAAACAACAATCCAACGTTGCTACGAGCCTACCCGACAGTCAACGCAGAAGCAGAGCGCTTTGCAACCACTGAGCGAGCCTACAGACGCGTTGTAACAGAACTGGTTGATAAAGGGCTTATCGTGAGAAGTAACGAGGGATTAAAGCCGGTAGATTTAGATGCACTACAAGATTTTGTTGATAGCTTTGCACAAATATAATAACTAAGCTGGTTAACTCACCAGCTTAGTGTAAACAAGCGTTACTTAAACAACCCCTGAATATTGCGCAGATCAGACTTACCTTCGATGATCTCATCAGGCGTCAAACCTGATAGCTCATGAGGAAATACCAACCATTCGTCTGACTCATGAATAAAGTAGTCAGGCTTCATTGGCACTTTCGTATTCTTAGGTTTGTAATACGGGCAAGCAACACGAATTTCTTTTGGTAAATTAAGACGCATTAGCTCTGCCAGCTTTTCTTTTAGTGCATATATACTGCGACCAGAATCAAATACATCATCCACAATCAATAACGAGTCACCCGCATTGGCATTTTCTATAATGTAATGCAAACCATGTACTTTAATTTCTTTTGACTGTTTACCAATGCCGTAATACGACGAAGTACGCACGGCAATATGGTCAGTTTCAATGCCTTTGTAGTCATAATATTCCTGTACAGCGATGCCAATTGGCGCGCCACCTCGCCAAATACCAATAATAAAGTCTGGACGAAAGCCATCTTCATAAACTTGTGCAGCAAGACGAAATGAATCTTCTAGCAATTGTTGTGCGGTGATATAGCACTTATCTGACATACAAAAACCCCGTGAGAATGCAAATAATGTCGTGTATTCGCTACTTCAAAAGCTTCCCGAAAGATCGAAACAGCACATAAAGCAGCTTAAGTTATAACCGCTTATTTTAGCCCAGATAAATAAAAAATGCTTGTGTTGATACTCACGAGCAATAAAAAGAAACTGCACAAATGCCAATAGTTGTGAGAATACGCTCACAGTATTTTAAATTGTGTTTAAGCAGAATTATTATCTACACTGTGAATTAATGAATATGGATTATTCAACACAACCAAACTAACAAGGAGTAGACCGCATGCCAATTGATATAAATGTAAGATGGGTAGGATATTACGCAGTATTGTGCTTACTGTTTCCCGTATTAGCGTACTTTTTACTTAGGGGAGATAGAGCAACACCAGTAAAAGATTCATTTATAATCTTGCTACTGTCGGTCGCTCCTCCTCTGCAGCTTGTGGCTTTATTAGTATTTTATTCAATACCAAATAAACAGCCCGAGCATTAACACTATACGAAATAATGAACCTAGCGCTTTGCTGGGTTCATTATTTCGCTCGGATAAAAGTTAGCGTCATAAAAATACAAATGAGTCATAGTGATAAACATGAACCTAAGGCCCCTACAAAGCTTTTAAATAAGCCGTTCACATACAAAACTTGCATGCAAAACTAAAGATTGGCTTCATCTTTTGACTTTTGGATGAGAAATGAGAGTACTTCCAAAATTTGATGGTTAATTTTTTGTCGGACCTACATTTGAGCACCACCGCACGGCAAAGTAACGCTTACAAGTAAAATGCGAGTAATTATTTCTGGGGGAGTTTGAGACATAAAAAAACCCTAGCCATATGGCTAGGGTCATAAAAAGTGGTACCAGTGGGCGGACTTGAACCGCCACGCCCGAAGGCAACGGATTTTGAATCCGTCATGTCTACCAATTCCATCACACTGGCATAATTTTTCTTTCATCTTCTAAAACAAGAGAAAATAAAGAAAAACCACTTTGAGCTAGGGCTTTATTTATCATGCCTTCGTCTCTATGCTTTGCATTATACAAACATCACTTCACTGGGCAAGCAATTTTTTAACTATCCCACCTCAACTGCTTGGTATTTGTACAAAGCAGCCATAAATCTACTATTTATAATGATTTTCGCCATTGCTTGTTTGGTTGTGTAAAATACAAAATAATTAGTCTTGTTTGTTTTGCATAAGAGTTTACACATGTCACAAATCACTAAAGCTGGTTTCTTGCGTCGGTTCGCTTCGTTAATTTACGATGGGTTAGTTGTTATTGCTTTTGCAATGCTTACAACCGTTCTCTACCTTCTACTGGTACAAGGTCTTATTTCTGTTGGTCTATTAACGATTGGGGAGCATCCCGACGTATCGGCTTACATTCAAGACTCCCCCATTCTATACGGCATTCGCGCAGGTTTACTGGTGTTGGTTAGTATTTTGTTCTTTGCCTACTTTTGGACCAAAAGTGGCCAAACTATCGGTATGCGGGCTTGGCGCCTAAGAGTTCAAACCCACTGCGGTGAATTATTACCTTGGCCTACAGCCGTACTAAGAAGCTTATGTGCATTATGCGGTTTAGGTAACTTGTTGGTGCTCATTGACTTTAAAAAGAAGCGAGCCTTACAAGACTTATTGTGCAAAACCGAAGTGATTGTTTTAAGTAAAGAAGAGAATAAAAGAGTGTATAACAGCTTAGACTAACATGGATAAGCCCAGCCGACCTTGGCTGGGCTTATAAAGCTTATTGTTTGCGCTTTAATAGATAACTGGCGACCACAACAAATAAAACACTAGGCATCATTGCGCCCACCACCGCAGGCACGTTATACACCATAACAATTGGACCAAATATCTCATTGCTCAAATGAAACGCAAGCCCCGTGATCACGCCCATAATTATCCGAGCTCCCATACTCACAGAACGCAGTGGACCAAAAATAAAAGACAAAGCAACCAGCAGCATCACTGCAATGGTAAGCGGTTGCATCACCTTGCGCCACAAGGCTAAATCATAACTGCTGGTATCTTGATCATTTTGCTCAAGATAAGACAAGTAAGACCAAATACCTCTGAATGACAGGGACTCAGGGTCAACAGATACCACGTCTAACTTCTCTGCCGTAAGTTGTGAGTTATAGATTTGCGATTCCCGATAGTGGGTGGTTATTTTATCTTCGCTTAAGGTCACTTCTTCAATGCCATTAAAGATCCACCCTTGTGGTACGCTTTTCCCATGCTCTACCCGCATCACTTTACTGAGTGCTAAATCGTCATCAAAATAGTAAATGCTTACATCTTTAAGGTCGCCAGACTTTTCAATATTGCCGATATTAATAAAATTATTGCCATCTTTAGCCCAAACCCCTTTTTGGGCATTAAACACTTCTCCACCAAAAATGGCATTATTTCTTAGTTGCTTAGCTGCTTTCTCTGCTTGTGGAACGCCCCATTCACCCAAGGCCATCATGCACAGCGCAAGTACAATCGCCGTTTTCATTACTGAGCCAATTATTTGTAAACGCGACATACCTGCAGCTTGCATCACAACCAACTCGCTACTAGAAGCCAAAGCCCCCAACCCGGTTAGACCACCAATAAGCGCAGCCATTGGGAAAAATACAACGATATCAGCAGGCATGCTGTACAAGGTGTACAACATAGCGTCAGTCATATCGTAACTACCACGCCCTACCGACTTAAGCTGTTCTATGTACTTGATTAAAGTGTTTATTCCTACAAATACCAGCAGTGCAAACCCGGTGGTTTGCAAAATACTTCTACCTAAATACCAATCGAGAGTTTTCATCATGCAAGCGACGCCCGTTTAGTTAGCAGTGAACGCACCCAAACGCCAAATGGACGCCCTTTAGCAATCAAGTAAGCGCCTATAAATAAGATACTTAAGTGGATCCACCAAAGCCCAACCGCAGGAGGGAGCTTGCCTTCGGCCACCAAAAACTTGCCTGCGTTTAATAAAATAAAATAACCAAGATAGAGACTAATGGCTGGCACAAGTTTGGCAAACTTACCTTGACGAGGGTTCACCACACTAAGTGGCACAGCGAGTAAGGTTAGTAAAACAATTGAAATGGGCACTGATAAACGCAATTGCAACTGTGCAGCAGCTTGGGGAGTGTTCATTTCAAGTAGCTGTAAAGTGGGTATTGCTTCTAATTTACGTCGCTGATGTTCAATAATTTGCTCACGTATTTGTACTTGATAACTGGCAAATTCGGTTTTGCTCAATGCTTGACTCAAGCCATCGGTTTCATAGCGCTTGCCTTCGTTCAACACTAACTGTTGCTCACCACTTTCTTGCTCAATAACGCGACCTTTTTGAGCATAAACAATACGTGCTGCTTGATTTGAATCTTTATTGGGAAGTTGAGCAACGAAAACTTTATCCAGCTCTTTGCCCTGCTCAAGGATATTATGAACAAACACCACGGCTTTCTCGTTACCTGTTTGTTGAAATCGCCCAGCTCTTAGCGCAGACAGCCCTGATTCAGCTTCAGCTTGCTCTTTTAATTGATATTCTTTTTCAGATGCCCATGGCGCAACATATAAACTAATCACCCCGGCTAACACAGCAAAAACGGCACTTGATACCAAGGTTACTCGAACCACATACCACTCGCTGACACCACATGCTCTTAATACTGTCATTTCACTATCAGCATATACACGGCTGTACGCTAGAATAATCCCTAAAAACAAACTTAGCGGTAAAATATAGACTGCCAATTGGGGGAGTTTGAGCATCAACACCGATGCCACCAGCTTTGCTGGCAAGTCACCGTCTGACGCATCACTTAAGATCCGAACAAACTTTTGCGAGAGAAAAATCGTCATCAACGTGAGAAACACGGCGATTTGCGATTTTAATACCTCAGCAGTTAAATAACGAAAGATTAGCAATGTTTGCCCCTATAAAACTTCGTGTTTCACTGGAATAGTGGGAAATTTTGAGTAAACTGGTTATTTTAGTCAGTTTATTATATGCCATCAAATTTAATTATCATACCAACAGTCAGATATAATAACGCATTAATGGTATTGATAGTCACTTCGGCATAAAGTTCAAAAAGACATAACTTTAGACTCAGGAGTCGCAATGGAATTCAGCGTAAAAAGTGGTAGCCCAGAGAAACAACGCAGTGCCTGCATCGTAGTTGGTGTATATGAGCCTCGCCGTTTATCTCCCATCGGTGAACAGCTGGATAAGATCAGTGATGGTTACATCTCAAATTTATTACGTCGTGGTGATCTAGAGGGTAAACCAGGTCAAGTATTATTACTGCATCATGTTCCTAATGTACTCAGTGAACGTGTACTTTTGGTTGGTTGTGGTAAAGAAAGAGAATTAGACGACAAGCAATATAAGCAAATCATTTCAAAAACCATCAATACCCTCAACGACACAGGCTCAATGGAAGCAGTTTGCTTTTTAACAGAGCAGCACGTTAAAGGACGAGATACCTATTGGAAAGTTCGCCAAGCAGTTGAAACTACTCAAGATTGCTTATATACATTTAACCAGTTAAAAAGTAAAAAAGTCGATCCTCGCCGCCCACTGCGTAAAATCGTTTTTAATGTACCTACACGTCGTGAATTAACGATTGGTGAATCTGCTATTGAGCATGGCTTAGCGATTGCCGCTGGTGCAAAGCTGTGTAAAGACGTAGCAAATATGCCGCCTAATATCTGTAACCCTCGCTATTTAGGTGAGCAGGCAAAAGCATTAGAAGAGTTCGACAACGTTTCTGTTAACCTTGTTGGTGAAAAAGAAATGGAAGAGCTAGGCATGCACTCTTACCTGGCCGTTGGACGAGGCAGCGCTAATGAGTCGGTTATGTCGGTTATTCATTACAACGGCGGCACTGATGAACAAGCGCCTATCGTATTTGTAGGTAAAGGCCTGACTTTTGATTCTGGTGGTATCTCACTCAAGCCAGGCGAAGCCATGGATGAGATGAAATACGACATGGGCGGTGCTGCGGGCGTATTAGGTTTAATGCGCTCATTGGTAGAAATGCAACTTCCTATCAATGTTATTGGCGTGCTGGCTGGTTGTGAAAATATGCCCAGCTCAAACGCTTATCGCCCGGGCGACATACTCACTACCATGTCAGGTCAAACTGTTGAGGTGTTAAATACTGACGCCGAAGGCCGTTTAGTACTGTGTGATGCACTCACATATGTAGAAGCTTTTGAACCAGAGACAGTAGTCGATGTGGCCACATTAACAGGTGCTTGTATTGTTGCCCTAGGTGCCCATGCAACAGGGCTTTTATCAACGCATAACCCTTTGGCACACGACTTACTTAAAGCGGGTGAACAAAGTGGCGACAGAGCATGGCAACTGCCTTTATGGGATGACTATCAAGAGCAGCTGGAAAGCCCGTTTGCTGATTTTACCAATTTAGGGGGCCGTGCAGCAGGTACCATCACTGCCGCATGCTTTTTATCTAAGTTCACTAAAAAGTATAACTGGGCACACCTAGATATCGCAGGTACAGCTTGGCGCAGTGGCAAAAACAAAGGCGCAACAGGGCGACCTGTACCAATGTTAACCCAATACTTGTTAAATCGCGTTAACGTGAGTGACGCACAGCAAGATTAACCTAGCCAGATTGATTGATGGCATGGGGTTTCTGTGTCAAAATGCGGCTTTATTTTGAACGCTGAGTTTTGCCTGTAGTAATACAGAATAACCGCCCATTATGAAGTCAACGCCATGACCATCAATGCACAATTCTATGTGTTAAAGCATGACAATGAGCCGGATGCTAAACTACCGGCTCATTTTGATCTAGCAGCTCGCACGGCAGCTGCACAGTATAGAGCAGGTCAACGCGTATTTATCTATGTTGATAACGTTGAAGATGCCCATGCTATTGACGAGCATTTATGGTGTTTTGAAGCTGACAGCTTTGTGCCCCACAACCTACAAGGTGAAGGCCCAAAAGGGGGAGCACCAGTAGAGATTGGTCAAACACCTCCCGTTGGTAGGCGAACAGTACTCATCAATTTGGCGACTAGGCTACCGGACTTTATCCGACGCTTTGTACAGATTTATGATTTTGTACCGAGTGAGCCTGAGGCAACTCAAGCAGCACGCGAACGGTTTAAGCACCTACGCCAACTTGGCGCCAGTATTTCAACCAAAGAAATTGCAAACAAAAGTATTTATTAAGGTTCTGTGAAATGGATAAAACCTATAATCCACAAGATATAGAACAGTCTTTATATCAAGACTGGGAAGAGAATGGCTACTTCAAGCCATCGGGCAAAGGCGATGCATATTCAATCATGATCCCACCGCCGAATGTCACAGGTAGCCTACACATGGGCCACGCGTTCCAAGACACTATCATGGACACACTCATTCGCTACAAGCGCATGAAAGGTAACAATACTTTATGGCAAGTTGGTACTGACCACGCTGGTATCGCGACACAAATGGTTGTTGAGCGTAAGCTAGCAGCTGAAGAAGATAAAACCCGTCATGATTTAGGACGTGATGCGTTTATCGATAAAATCTGGCAGTGGAAAAACCAATCTGGCGGTACTATCACCAAACAACTTCGCCGTTTAGGCGCTTCGGTAGATTGGGAACGTGAACGCTTTACAATGGATGAAGGTTTATCCGAGGCTGTTAAAGAAGTATTCGTTCGCCTTCATAAAGAAAACCTCATTTACCGCGGTAAACGCTTAGTAAACTGGGATCCAAAATTACACACTGCAATTTCAGATTTAGAAGTTGAGAACAAAGACAAGCAAGGCCATATGTGGAACTTGCGCTACCCTCTTGCTGACGGTGTTAAAACCTTAGACGGCAAAGATTACATCGTAGTTGCAACAACGCGCCCAGAAACCATGTTGGGTGACACAGGCGTAGCAGTCAACCCTGATGATGAGCGTTATCAAAATCTGATCGGTAAAGAAATCTTACTACCAATTGTTAATCGTCGTATTCCTATCGTAGCAGATGAACATGCTGATATGGAAAAAGGGACGGGCTGTGTAAAAATCACCCCTGCTCACGATTTCAATGATAATGAAGTTGGTAAGCGCCATGAGCTACCAATGATCAACGTATTCAATAAAGATGCAGCGATTCTAAGCGTTGGTGAAACATATACTTTTGATGGTAAGCCGCTTGAGCTTGACGCACCTATTCCTGAGCGATTCCATGGCCTCGACCGTTTTGAAGCGCGTAAACTCGTTGTTGACGAATTCGAGCAAGCTGGTCTGTTAGAAAAAATTGATGATCATAGCTTAACCGTACCTTACGGCGACCGCTCTGGCGTTGTAATTGAGCCACTGTTAACTGATCAGTGGTATGTACGTGTTGCACCACTGGCTAAAGTTGCCACCGAAGCTGTTGAAAATGGCGAAATCCAATTTGTACCAAAGCAATACGAAAACATGTATTTTTCTTGGATGCGTGATGTACAAGACTGGTGTATTTCTCGCCAACTTTGGTGGGGACACCGTATCCCAGCTTGGTACGATGCCCAAGGCAATGTCTATGTAGGGCGTGATGAAGCGGAAGTTCGCCGTGATAACAACATCGCCGATGATGTTACTCTAAGCCAAGATGAAGACGTACTTGATACCTGGTTTTCGTCTGCACTTTGGACTTTCTCAACGCAAGGCTGGCCACAAAACACCGATGACTTAAAGGTATTCCACCCATCAGACACTTTGGTGACGGGCTTTGATATTATTTTCTTCTGGGTAGCTCGCATGATCATGATGACCATGCACTTCATCAAAGACGAAAATGGCAA
Organism: Pseudoalteromonas sp. A25; assembly: GCF_009176705.1. NCBI lineage: Bacteria > Pseudomonadati > Pseudomonadota > Gammaproteobacteria > Alteromonadales > Pseudoalteromonadaceae > Pseudoalteromonas > Pseudoalteromonas sp. A25. The sequence goes on from NZ_AP021846.1 coordinate 3,179,372, forward strand.
ACCACAAGTACCATTTAAAACGGTGTATGTAACAGGTCTTATTCGCGATGAAAATGGCGATAAGATGTCTAAATCTAAAGGTAACGTGCTAGATCCACTAGATATGATCGACGGTATCGACCTTGAAAGCCTCGTTGAAAAACGCACTGGCAACATGATGCAACCGCAACTGGCTAAAAAGATTGAAAAGAACACCCGTAAAACTTTTGCTGAGGGCATTGAACCTCACGGTACAGACGCATTGCGCTTTACATTAGCAGCAATGGCATCAACGGGTCGTGATATCAACTGGGATATGAACCGCCTTGAAGGTTACCGTAACTTCTGTAATAAGCTTTGGAATGCAAGCCGTTACGTACTGATGAACACCGAAGAACAAGATTGTGGTTTTAATGGTGGCGAAAAAGTATATTCATTGGCTGATCGCTGGATCTTAGGTCAGTTCCAAAGCACAGTGAAAACCTATAGTGAACACCTAGATAACTATCGCTTTGACTTAGCGGCTAATACTATCTACGAATTTACTTGGAACCAATTCTGTGACTGGTACCTGGAGCTTACTAAACCTATCCTATTTAAGGGGAATGAGCAGCAGCAACGTGGTACACGCCATACTCTGATCACGGTGCTTGAAGGCTTATTGCGTTTGATGCATCCGCTTATGCCATACATCACAGAAACTATCTGGAAGCGTGTAGCACCACTTGCAAACATTGATGCGCAAACCATCATGCTAGAGCGCTTCCCAGAGTTTGATCAAAGCCAAGTAGATGAAACCGCAATGGCAGATCTTGAGTGGGTTAAGCAGTTTATTCTAGCCATCCGTAATATTCGTGGTGAAATGGACATTAGTCCAAACAAACCACTTAATGTGTTGCTTGCAAAGGCCGATGAACAAGACTTGCGTCGCTTAGAGGAGAATAAAGCGTTCTTAAGTGCACTGGCTAAACTTGAGAGCTTTAAAGTGCTAAACGGCACTGAAGAAGCCCCAGCAAGTGCAACAGCATTTGTCGGCAACCTTGAGATCATGATCCCAATGGCTGGCCTGATTGATGTTGAAGCGGAGCTTGCACGTATCGCTAAACAGCTTGAAAAAGCACAAAAAGGTTTAGAGCAAGTTGAGAAAAAGCTCGCAAATGAAAAGTTTGTTAATAATGCACCTGAGGCAGTACTGGCAAAAGAGAAAGAAAAGCTTGCTGAATTCACTGATGCTAAAGCTAAGTTGCTAGAGCAAAAAGCTAAAATAGAAAGCTTATAATTATCAAGCTGCACAAAAAAGGGCGCACGATGCGCCCTTTTTAATTACAAGCCGTAATTAGCCGAAAGACAGATTAAAAACTTAGGTTATATTGAATACCTGCAACGGTTGCATGACCTTTTGATTCAAAGCCCCAAGCCTGACCCAAATTATCCCTCTCGATAAAATTTTGTGTTTTACCTCGTAAAATACTCAAGCCAAAATCAACTGAACTTTGTTTACCAACGCGATATTCAGCTCCCAATGAATACCACATACGGTCTGTATCTGGAATTGAGATTGAAAGGTGAAATTCATCCGCAGGAGATTCATCATAGGCGATCCCCGCTCTTAACTTCAGCATTGAATTATATTGATGCTCCATCCCGATTGAATAACGCAGTGAGTTAGAAAAGTTTTCGTCTTTACTAAATACCGTGCCACGACCTTCAACTTGTGCCGCAAGCGTTTTAAAGCTACTCCAACCTGTCCACAGTACACTGTAGTGTAGCGTGCTTTGCTCATCCACTAAATGAGACCCAGAAAACTCCGCTATCGCTGGTAAGGTCAGCTCAACAAAGCCAGGTAAAGCTTTGCCTTGAGTGCCGTAAAATGGCGCTCCTGCGGGTAACTGATTGCTAAACTCCCCTGCAAAGCGAATATCTGTTTCACTGCGATAATGAAACCCAAAGCGACTGTTACCATCTAGCTGGTAGCTTAAACCGATATTCCAGCCATAACCGCTGTCATCACCTTCAAGGTGTACCGCTTGAGTTTGCGCAGGCACAGGCAACGAAGAAGCACCAAAAGTACGCTCAATTTTGGCGTCTGCGTATACGTAATTAACACCCAAAGCAACGCTCAGCGCTTCAGATACTTGGTACGCAGCACTCACATTGGTGTTCACAGTCACGATTTCTGTTTCACCGGCAAGTTGGCCTGCGGCATAGTCTTTGGCAAATTTAGTTGCTAACCCAAATTGTGAGAAAACACCCATGCCAATTGACAGATTTTCTGCAACCGGCGTTGTATAATAAACAGCCGGTACAATTGCACTTGGCGCGATACTTGAGTCATCAAGTACACCGGCATCCATACCATTGTTTGTTGATATTCCACGAAGGCTAACATCAGGTTCAACAAACATCGCGCCAATACTCAGCTGAGCACTATCAAACTGGCTCATTAAAGCGGGGTTACGTGCTACTACAGATGCATCATCGGCCGCAGACGCTTCACCAGCATAGGCACGCCCTAACCCTGAAACATTTTGCTCCGCCAGTTGAAACGCAGCTGCGCAGGCTTGTGAAGAAACAAACATCAAGCTTGATGCTAATACAGTTTTCTTAAATACAGACATTTTTCAATCCCATGTGTACAGTCACATTTTTAAAACCCGCACACACTACCGAAAACGAACTCAAAAAGCTGCAAATTCGAGATAATACTCTAATCAATCGAACAATTTTACATCATCGCTTAATTTTCACACTTATCTACAACCCCACAAATAGAATTAATTCTCATTTGTATTGACAGAAAAGCGTGACTTCCTTAGACTTCTGCATAAAGGTTGAACGACAAGTAGGAAGGACATGTTATTACTGGTATTGAGTGCTTTGTTTTTTTCAGGAGCCAGCGTTTATTGTTGGTGTAAAGCCTCCTATTGCGCCTGCCAGCGCGCAGGACAATGTGATAATCCCATTAGTTTCTATTGGCTTGCAGGGATCTGCGCCTCAATGATAGCTCTACTCCTTTGCTGCTTAGCATTACACACAAACACAGGTACGGCATTGTGGTTGATTTTAACGCTGTCCTGTCTAACTGGTGCAACGTTATCAGCCAAATTGAGTGGCCAAAAACAGCGCAAACGCATTAAGCTAAAAGGTGATCTTTTAGTAGGCGAGATAAATTAATCTGATAATCTAAGGGGCGGATACTAGCAATCACTTTAACATCATGCTCAGGTACACTTAAATCAAGTTCTTTGGCCGTTATATGATGCATATGTTTAGTATTATAGAAAATTCTCACATTCGGTGCTGTGGGCGCGTGTTTATTACCTGCGAGCACCAAGGCCAATCGCTCGTTCGTCAATTTAACAATTGACCCTACAGGGTGTACCCCCTGACATTTTATAAAACGCTGCACCAGATCAGGATCAAACTTATCTTTGTTGGTTAACAAGTGACGCAGCGCATGAACGGGCTCTTCTCCTTGTTGATATGGGCGCTCAGATGTCATTGCATCATATACATCAACGATTGCCATGATCCTAGCAGCTTTGCTTATCTTTGAACCTTGTAGCCCTCTTGGGTAGCCGGTACCGTCAAGACGTTCATGATGGTTAATTATCATATCCATGATTAAAGGAGTTACACCTTGCTCGCCTTTTACCAAACCCAAAGAGTGAACCACGTGTTTCTTTACCGCTTTATATTCGTTGTCACTGAGCTTATCTTTTTTATTTACCAACCCTTGAGGCAAACGCGCATGTCCGACATCATGCAACATGGCCCCCATCGCAAGTTGTTGAATGAGACTTTGCGATAACCCTAGGTACTTGGCAAACACACTGATCAAAATTGCACAATTAATCATATGTCGCCAATTGTAACCTTCCTTATCCTGTAAGCGTGTTAAAATTGCCATCGCATTACTATTGCGTAATACCGAATCCACAATCTCTTTACTTATCTCATTGATCAGCCCGATGTCAGCCTTGAGCCCTGAGGTAATGTCGCCATACATGACTTGTACTTTTCTAGTGTGTAGTTCAAAGGCTTGACTAGCTAGTTCAAACTCCCGCTCAAGAGAGGTGGCCTCCGCGGTGCTGGTTTTTTTCTTTTTTACACGCTTTGATGTGGATTTCTCACTCGCTTTACCCGCTCTTCTGCGTCGTTCTCGGGCATCGATTTTTGCAACTTCAGTGGCACTTTCCTGTGCTTTATCTTCTTTTTGGTACTTATCAGGAATGGCTATTTCGCTCAAATCAAAGTCAATATTGAGCTCCAAGACACCTTCAGCAGTGAGCTTATCGATAATGCCACGATCTCTTACCATACCTCGGGATTTAATTTTAACACCCGTATCAGCCCGCTGTTTGTTGACGCTATCAACAAACATACCAGGCTTGAGTTCAGAAATAGGAAGAGTCACGCGCATAGTAGGATAATATCAAAAAGGATAACAGGTACGATTAATAGCACTTTTCGGCTCTAATAGTCTATATTTCGGCCATTAAATAATAATTAACTATTAGATAAAATGGCATTTTGACGGGGTTAACGTGGGGTTGATAGGTGTACACAGTGCGTATACACCTAAGTTTGTTGAAATGAGCTCTGGCTACAAACTACTCTTGGAAGTATGTACCCCAACCGTCATATTCAACATTATATTCTTGCGCCAAAGCAGCTAGTTTATCTACATCTTCCATGATCACATCTGCGTCTAACTCAGCTTCTACGACTATATCAAAGCCCCAGATTTTAGTGCCGTCTTCAAGCTCTAGTTCAGCGGGGTCTTCAACATCATAACCAAGCCTAAACGCCGCTAACGCTGCGTTTTCCAGCTTTTTAAAGTCTTCACATACAAAATGATGCTCAACTTCATACAACTTATCGGTTGCAGAGCCATCTTCTAAAAGTGACTCAACGATGTCTTCACTAATTTCGCGCCAGTTTTCCATTATTCTCTTTTACCTTTTCATCAAGCTCAGCAATACGTTGCGACATAACAGAATGTATCGCTTTTGCATGGTCACGGGCACTGATCTCTTTATCTAAATAAATCGGCGCCAAAATATCAATGTAGATTGTACCATTGTCCCACCTGTTTAGCTTAATACAATTGTTTGTACTATTCATACATACAGGTACAACAGGGACTTGCGCATTCATCGCTGTATGAAAAGCACCTGTTTTAAACGGTAATAAGCCCTGTCCATAACTGCGCGTTCCCTCTGGGAACATCCAAATAGACAAACCTTTACTCTTAATTTTTTCAGCTGACTTGCCAAGCGTTCCTACAGCCTTTGTACGATTACCTCTGTTTATCAGAATATTTCCTGAAAGCCAGTACATCTGACCAAAAAATGGGATCCATTTTAAGCTCTTTTTACCCATACTAACTGTTTTTTCGGGTACTACCGCTGGCAGAGTAAATAAATCATAGTTATTTTGATGATTAGCCACATACACAGCTGGCCCAACATTAATACTATCCGGGTGACGAGAAACAACTAATTTCACACCAATTACGGCTGACATTTTGCCAAACCAACTCGCAATTGTATGAACATTGTTAGGGTGAAATGGCCTTACGATGCACAAAAGTAACCCAAAAATACAGCTAAAAATAATAAACAATGCCATCGCTAAGATGCGTAATATTGCCAACAAAATCATCTCTCCTCACTTACGAACGCGCATTATAATCAAAATAGCGAACACTTGTAAGCTCAAAAAAATACACTCATCGACAAAAAATAAAAAAGCCGCTAACTAACTAGCGGCTTTTCTAAAAAATTCAATTATTTGTTAGCTCATTGCAGCTTGTAACTTTTTCATTGCTGACTTTTCTAACTGACGTACACGCTCTGCTGACACATTATACTTTTCTGCCAGGTCTTGTAGTGTTGCTTTTTCATCAGCTAACCAACGCGCACTGATGATATCTTGTGAACGCTCATCTAACGTTTTAAGGGCATTAAACAAACGAGTCTGTGATTGCTCTTGCCACTGCTCTTCTTCAACTACGTCAGCTAAGTCACCACTTGCATCAGTCAAGTATTGAACAGGAGAATAGCTGCTTGCAGGTGCGTCGTCGTTATCGTCTGATGTTAAATCAAAGCCCATATCTTGGCCGCTCATACGTGATTCCATTTCGCGTACTTCTTTTTCACTCACGCCAAGTTCATTTGCAACTGTGGTTACTTCGTCTTGGTTAAACCAGCCCAAACGCTTTTTATTCTTTCTTAAATTAAAGAACAGTTTACGCTGTGCTTTTGTGGTTGCAACCTTAACAATACGCCAGTTCTTTAACACGTACTCATGAATTTCGGCTTTTATCCAGTGCACCGCAAATGAAACGAGTCTAACACCGACATCAGGATTAAAACGTTTAACAGCCTTCATCAGACCTATGTTACCTTCTTGAATTAAGTCAGCCTGCGGTAAACCGTAACCAGAGTAACTTTTGGCAATATGGGCAACAAAGCGAAGGTGAGAAACGATGAGTTGTTTAGCAGCTTCCAAATCCCCTTCTTGCTGAAGACGGGTGGCCAACACTTTTTCTTGTTCAGCATCAAGCATAGGTATAGCACTTACAGTTTGTAAGTAGCCATCAAGGCTTGCGCTTTGTTGTCCAGCGGTTAGTGCTAATGCGTATAAATCTTTACTCATTTTTCACCTCAGTGATAAATATCTCAGTCCATTTTAGCACTCTTTAAGCAAGAGTGCTAATGTGTATATAATACTTTTTTTAAATAAAAAGCAAGCTTTTTATTTCCACTGTAAAACTAACACTTAAGTTTTTGATTTATATAAGATCAAAATAAAAGAAAGGCGTAGAAAACAGCTAGCAGTAATAGTAGTCTAACGTATTAATATGACTCAATCGTGACATTTTACAGGCACTTAGCAGCAATAAAAGAAAGCGTAAGTGCCAAAAATCCAGACGTTATACCTTATCCGGCTCAATATCTTTTATGTAACGATGTACGGAGAAAAACGACCCGCCAAATCCTAATGTTATCGCCAAAAGCAGTAAAATCATCAATTCATTTAAATTAAGGCCCTGTAATACAAATGAACTTTGATACACCCCAGCAACCATGGAAACCGCCGACTCTAACCACCAAAGCATCATTGCTACGCTCATAAACGCGACTAATCCACCAACAATGCCATACCATATACCTGTCCATATAAATGGGGTGTGAATAAACGTGTTTGTTGCACCAACCAGTTTTAATACTTGAATTTCTTCTTTTTTATCCATTATGGATAGGCGTATGGTGTTACCAATAATCAAGATCACTGCACTGAGTAATAACAGAGCGATGGTAACGACACTTTCTTTCAATAAACTTAAGAGTGCATTTAAACGCTCTAACCATTCAATATCTAGCTTACCAAACTCTACTTCACGTTCCTTTTCTAATTTATCTAGCAACTGCTGAGCAGCTTGAGGCTTTCTATAACGACTAGTCGGTGTAACCAATACCACATTTGGCAAAGGGTTCTCTTCTAGATAATCTAGCGCCTGTCCAAAGCCCGAGATCCGTTTAAACTCTTCCAAAGCTTGCGATTTAGATATTAATTTCACATCTGCTACTTCAGGATATAATGCAAGGCGCTTCACAAGAGTCTGAGTTTGTTGCTCGTTCATTGACTCTTTTACAAAAAGAGATATTTCTGCAGCATCGTTAAAGCCGCTGCTCACCTGCTGTACATTTTTTACCACTATATATAAGGTAGCTGGTAGCGTGAGACTTAACCCCAAAACCAAAATTGTCATCATCGAGGCCATAGGTGTACGCCACATCTCCCCTAAGCTATTTACCCCTTGACGGAATACCGTGAGTACAAAAAAGTAAATACGCAAAAACAAAGACTTATTTTGACTACTCGTTTGTGCTTCACGACTTTTGAATAGCAAACTCATAGCCCTCCCTCCATTAATGGATCTTGGCTCATACGGCCATGGCTCAATGTCAAACTACGATACTTCATTCTAGCGATAAGCCCAAGATCGTGTGTAGCTATAAGTACTGCTGTACCGTGACGATTAAAATCTTCAAATAGTTTCAAAATTTCCATCGATAGCTCAGGGTCTAAGTTACCTGTTGGTTCATCTGCCAGTAATAGTGGTGGAGAATTGACAATGGCCCTGGCAATTCCCACGCGCTGTTGCTCTCCTCCAGATAACGTACTAGGCTGGCAACGTACTTTATCTAAAAGCCCTACTTTATCTAATGCCGCATGGACTCTTTTTGCAATATGCTTATGATGCATACCTTCGATAACCAGGGGTAATGCAACGTTGTCGAATACGTTGTAACGCTCAAGTAAGCGGTGGTTTTGAAAAATGATGCCAATATCGCGTCTTACAAAAGGGATCTGTCGATTTTTAACGCTATTTAAATCAACGCCATTGATAAATACATGTCCTGCCGAGGGGCGCTCCATAACGCTGATCAACTTTAATAAAGTACTTTTACCCGCACCACTGTGACCGGTTAAAAAAGCAAGTTCGCCATTACCTAGCTCAAAACTCACCTTTTCCAGCGCTCTGTGACCACCTGGATATGTTTTGCTGACTTGGTCAAATTTGATCATGTTAGGCCTGCTTATAATTGTGTTTTAGACCAAAGAAAGGGAGCGCTTTGTCTCCCTTACATTCACTTAGTTAAGCATCATCATTACTGAATAATGCGTCAATGAAATCGTCGCTTTTAAATGTTCGCAAATCATCAATACCTTCACCAACACCAATGTAACGAATAGGGATCTGAAACTTATCAGCGACAGCGAAAATCACACCACCTTTAGCCGTACCATCAAGTTTAGTCAGTGTAATACCCGTTAATCCAACTGCTTTATTAAATAGGTTTACTTGGCTTATCGCGTTTTGTCCTGTGCCGGCATCAATAGTTAACATCACTTCATGAGGCGCATCAGGGTCAAGTTTTTTCATAACACGGGCTATTTTTTCTAGCTCTTGCATCAAGTTATCTTTGTTCTGCAGACGCCCAGCAGTATCGGCAATTAACACGTCCATATTACGCGCCTGTGCGGCTTGAAACGCATCAAATACAACTGACGCACTATCAGCACCTGTATGTTGTGCTATCACAGGGATATTATTACGCTCTCCCCAAACTTGAAGCTGTTCAACTGCCGCAGCTCTAAAAGTATCACCAGCTGCGAGCATGACTGACTTGCCCTGTTGTTGAAACTGCTTCGCTAACTTTCCGATCGTAGTCGTTTTACCTACGCCGTTTACACCCACCATTAATATTACAAATGGCTTTTTATTTTCCGGTAACTGCAGTGGCTTTTCAGCTTCTTTGAGCATATCAGCCATTTCTTGCTTCATTAATTCATAAAGCGCATCACCATCTTTTAATTGTTTGCGATCTGCGGCATCAGTCAGGTTGTCGATTAACTTCATTGTTGTATCAACACCAAGATCTGCTGTTAATAGCTGGGTTTCTAGCTCTTCAAATAAGTCATCATCTATTTTCTTACCTTTGAAAATCGAAGCAATACCAGAGCCTAGGTTAACTTTCGTTTTCAATAAGCCTTTCTTCAAACGTGAGAAAAAGCCTTCCTTTTTAGGTTTATCTGCAGCGTCTTTCTCTGCCTGTGCTTTAGCTTCTGCCTCAGCGGCTAAACGTTGACGCTCGGCGTCTTCTCGTGCCGCTTGCTCTGCAGCGTCTTTCTCCGCTTGTGCTTTAGCTTCTGCTTCGGCGGCTAAACGTTGACGCTCGGCGTCTTCTCGTGCCGCTTGCTCTGCAGCGTCTTTCTCTGCCTGTGCTTTAGCTTCTGCCTCAGCGGCTAAACGTTGACGTTCGGCGTCTTCACGTGCCGCTTGCTCTGCAGCGTCTTTCTCTGCCTGTGCTTTAGCTTCAGCCTCAGCGGCTAAACGTTGACGCTCGGCGTCTTCACGTACCGCCAGCTCTGCGGCTTCTTTCTCCGCTTGTGCTTTGGCCTGCGCCTCAGCGGCTAAACGTTGACGCTCAGCCTCTTCTCGTGCCGCTTGCTCTGCAGCGTCTTTCTCTGCTTGTGCTTTAGCCTGCGCCTCAGCGGCTAAACGTTGACGCTCGGCTTCTTCACGTTCAGCTTGCTCTGTAGCCGCCTGTTCAACCTGTGCTTTAGCGAGATTTTCCTCAGCTTCGGTTTGTTGCTGAGATTGCTCTGCTTCTTTTTTTCCAAATCCAAACCAAGACAGAAATTTGTTCTTTTTTCCCATGCTCGCTAAATACCGTATTTAATAAATCTGATAGACTGATGAAGGTTTCAATGTTTATTGTTTACAATTGACAACCACGATAAGTGACGAAGGTGCCTGTTTATTTACGCACGACCGTCAAATAAAATTCAAAATTAGCGCGCAGTGTATCATGTTCCTGATGGATGAAAAATGTAGCGGCCGCGATTTATCCAAGTGAAAATATTAAGATTCTGTGATCTATGACGCATATGAGAAAAAAAAAGCCCGCAAAACCTCACCAAAATGATGGCGTGATCCGTATTATTAGCGGTCAATTTAAAGGCCGCAAGTTACCCGTAAAAGATGTTGCAGGGCTGCGACCAACAACTGATAGAATCAAAGAAACCGTCTTCAATTGGTTAATGCAAGATACCAGAGACGCGACCGTATTAGATTGTTTTGCCGGTTCTGGCGGACTGGGATTTGAGTGTTTATCAAGGTTTGCGAAAAGCGCTTGCTTTATTGAGCTTGATAACCAAGCAGCTCAACAATTACACAGCAACATTAATACACTCAAGCTAAGCAATGCTCGAGTTTTAAATAGTAATTCGATTAATGTGCTGACTAACAATACAGACGGCCTTACCTTTGACCTCGTATTTGTCGATCCCCCTTTTCGACAGAACCTTGCTCAACAAACTTGCGATCTATTAGAACAAAATAATTGGCTTACAGACGACGCATTAATCTACGTAGAAGTAGAAAAAGAGCTCAACTTGAGCTCCCCTAGCAATTGGCAAATACTCAAAGAAAAGCAGGCAGGACAAGTCCTTTGCCGACTTTATCAACGTAACAACTAAATCATCGTAGATTTAGCTATAATTTAGACTTTACATGTGGTGTTGCTTCAGATTACAATACCGCACCATTTTTGAACCACTTGATCAATATTTGATCAGCGTGAGCATTGCTCATTTATTAGGTAGGTGAATTTTTAATGCCAGTAATTAAAGTAAGAGAAAACGAACCGTTTGACGTAGCACTTCGTCGTTTCAAGCGTTCATGTGAAAAAGCAGGTATCCTTTCAGAAGTTCGTCGTCGCGAGCACTATGAAAAACCAACAGCTGAGCGTAAGCGCAAAAAAGCTGCAGCGGTTAAGCGTCACATGAAGAAGCTTTCTCGCGAAAACGCACGTCGCGTTAAATTATACTAATCGGTTTCGGTCTTGTATAAATGAGCCTTTTAACTAAGCTAAAAGACGCACAAAAAGATGCCATGCGTGCAAAAGACAAAATTAGTCTTGGTGCAATCCGCATGGTACTTGCTGAAATTAAACAGCGTGAAATTGACAATCAAACAACACTAGATGACGCGGGCATTACCTCTGTTTTAGTGAAGTTAGTTAAACAACGCCGTGATTCTTTCACCCAGTACAAAGACGCTGGTCGTGACGATTTAGCTGAAATAGAAGCAAATGAAATTGATGTGTTAGAAACTTTCTTACCTCAGCCTTTGACTGAAGAAGAAATTATCGCATTAATCGACACTGCAATTGCCGATACCGGCGCAGCAGGTATGCAAGACATGGGTAAAGTTATGGGTGTAATCAAGTCTAAAGCTGAAGGTCGTGCCGATATGGGCAAGATTTCAGGTTTAATTAAACAACGATTAAGCGCATAACCCCGCATACAGATTGTATGATAAAGTGAACCGAGCCCTAGCGCTCGGTTTCTTCGTCTAGGCATAAAGGAACTTCGTTAGAATAAGTATGGCTGGAAAAATCCCAAGAGAATTTATTGATGATTTACTGGATAGAACCGACATCGTCGACTTGATCGACGCACGTGTTGGACTAAAAAAAGCTGGTAAAGATTATCAAGCATGCTGCCCTTTTCATAACGAAAAATCCCCATCTTTTACAGTATCAAGAGACAAACAGTTCTACCATTGCTTTGGCTGTGGCGCCAATGGCAATGCCATTTCATTTATGATGGAGTACGACAAACTAGAGTTTGTCGACGCGATTGAAGAATTAGCAAGTCTTCTAAATCTAGAAGTGCCTCGTGAACAAGGCTTAGGTAAGCCAGAGCGAACCGTTGAGCAGAAGCGCTCTGACTATGATTTAATGATGCAAACCGCTAAATTTTATCAACACCAACTCAAACATCATGCCAATGCTAGTCAAGTTATTGATTATGTAAAAGGTCGAGGTTTATCTGGAGAAACCGTTAAGCAGTATATGATTGGCTATGCCCCAGTTGAATGGGAATCCTTATGCCAACAAGTCGGCAGAAACCAACAGCAAAGACAACAGTTGTTAGAACTAAAACTGGCTTCTGAAAAAACACCTGGTCGTCAATTTGATTTTTTTCGCGATAGGTTAATGTTTCCTATCCGAGATAAACGAGGTCGCGTTGTAGCATTCGGTGGCCGTGTGATGGGAGACAGCCAAGGACCAAAATATCTGAACTCTCCAGAAACTAGAATTTTCCATAAAGGTTTTGAACTGTACGGGCTTTTTGAGGCAAAACAAGCGAATGACAAGCTCGATAGCATTCTTATCGTGGAAGGCTATATGGATGTGGTTGCCCTCGCTGAACAAGGTATAAGTTATGCGGTAGCAGCTCTGGGAACTGCAACAACAGCCGAGCATATGCAAACCTTGTTCAGAACAACAGATAAAGTTATCTGCTGTTATGATGGGGATAGAGCAGGTAAAGATGCCGCATGGCGAGCACTTGAACATGCGCTTGCCTATTTAAAAGATGGTAAATCATTACAGTTTGTATTTTTACCTGATGGCGAAGACCCAGACTCGTTAGTACAAAAAGAAGGTAAAGCGGCGTTCGAGCAGCGCCTAAATCAGGCCGATGACTTCTCAAAAGTCTTGTTTGATAAGTTATCGCAAAGTTGTGATTTAACAACCGATGCAGGTAAAGCTAAATTACTTAGTGACGCGTTACCTTTAATAAGTAAGTTACCCAGTGAGTTTTATCAAGAAAGTCTATTAGAAAAGCTCGCAAGGTTAATAGGCAGAACCACTGAGCAGCTTTCAACTAAGCTAGCGACCCCAAAACAACAAAAAAATATTGAGCGTAAGTTTAAGGTCACCCCCATGCGCAGGGCTATAGGTCTGTTAATACAGCATCCTAACCTAGCTTCCAGTGTGGAGTATCTCCCTGAACTTGCACAAATGAATATTCCCGGCATTGAATTACTGCTGGAATTACAATCAGTTTGTCTAAGTCACCCAAGTTACACAACAGCACAATTACTTGAGTATTTTAGAGACAAACCTCAGTATCAAGCATTACAAAAACTCGCCATTTGGCAACATGACATCAATGAGCAAGCTTTAACACAAGAATTTCAAAATACTTTTCAATTTATTGAAGATCAGTGTTTAAATTTTAGGTTAGAGACCTTATTTATAAAAGACAAAACACAGGGCTTAACCAGCGAGGAACGGCATGAGTGCGCACTATTGATGCAAGCGCTAAAGCGTTAGAAGAACTAGTCAAAACAAAATTTTGCTGTTATAATGTTCTATTCACTGCGTCATGCAAATTGTTGGGTGTTTTTAGCTGGCGCCTGTTGTATCAACTTATCAGAGTGGAAGCATAAATCTCTATGGATCAATCTCCTCAGTCACAACTCAAACTTCTGATTCAGAAAGGTAAAGAGCAAGGTTACTTAACTTTTGCAGAAGTTAACGATCACCTTCCACAAGACATAATAGACTCAGATCAGGTAGAAGACATCATTAGTATGATCAATGACATGGGTATTCAGGTTGCTGAAAACGCACCAGATGCCGATGAATTGATGATGCAAGAAACAACCACCGATGAAGATGCCGCTGAGGCCGCTGCTGCAGCGCTAGCAACGGTTGAAAAAGAAATCGGTCGTACTACTGATCCTGTGCGTATGTACATGCGCGAAATGGGTACCGTTGAGCTATTGACCCGTGAAGGCGAAATTCAAATCGCTAAGCGTATCGAAGAAGGTATCAATCAGGTTCAAATCTCTGTGGCAGAGTACCCTGAAGCAATCACATACTTGCTTGAACAATGGGATAAATTCGAAGCCGAAGAGATGCGCTTAAGTGACATTGTATCTGGCTTTTTTGACCCGAATGCCGAAGAGACACAAATCTCAGCTACACATATCGGTTCAGAGCTAAGTGATGAAGACTTAGCAGACGAAGATGACGATGACGACGATAGTGACGATGATGAAGAAGCGGATACAGGCCCAGATCCTGAAGAAGCGCGTGTTCATTTTGAACAGCTTAGAGCCCTTTACAACAAAGCAAGAGAAGTTTTTGACGCTAAAGGTCGTGCGCACCCTGATTCTCAAGCTGCAATTTTTGAAATTGGCGAGTTATTCCGCACCTTCAAACTAGTACCAAAACAGTTTGACCGTATGGTTAATAACATGCGCGAAATGATGGATAGAGTTCGTGTTCAAGAACGTATCGTCATGAAGCAAGCGGTTCAGATAGCAAAAGTACCAAAAAAGACGTTTGTGAAGCATTTTGCTAACAATGAAACTGATATGGCTTGGGTAGATGCTGAAATCGCAGCTGGTGAAAAATACTCAGATAAACTCGCTGAGGTAAAACCAGAAATAGAGCGCTGTATCAATAAGCTTAAAGCGATTGAAGAAAGTACAGGCCTAACCATCGAAAGAATTAAAGATATCAACCGTCGTATGAGCATTGGTGAAGCAAAAGCTCGCCGTGCGAAAAAAGAGATGGTTGAAGCAAACTTACGTCTTGTAATTTCAATTGCGAAAAAGTATACAAACCGTGGTTTGCAGTTCTTGGATCTGATCCAAGAAGGTAATATTGGTCTGATGAAAGCGGTAGATAAATTTGAATATCGCCGTGGCTATAAGTTCTCAACTTATGCAACATGGTGGATCCGTCAGGCGATCACCCGCTCAATTGCTGACCAAGCACGTACTATTCGTATTCCAGTACACATGATTGAAACTATCAACAAGCTCAATCGTATTTCTCGTCAAATGCTTCAGGAAATGGGCCGCGAGCCAAACCCTGAAGAACTGGCAGAACGTATGATGATGCCTGAAGATAAAATTCGCAAAGTACTTAAAATTGCCAAAGAGCCGATCTCTATGGAGACACCAATTGGTGATGATGAAGATTCGCACCTTGGTGATTTCATTGAAGATACCACCATTGAGTCGCCAATTGACTCTGCGACAATGGAAAGCCTTCGTGGTGCAACCAACGAAGTACTTGCAGGGCTAACAGCTCGTGAAGCAAAGGTACTGCGTATGCGTTTTGGTATCGATATGAATACTGATCACACATTAGAAGAAGTAGGCAAACAATTTGATGTTACACGTGAGCGTATTCGTCAAATAGAAGCCAAAGCGCTGCGTAAGCTGCGCCACCCTTCTCGCTCAGATCTTCTGAAAAGCTTCTTGGATGTAAAAGGTTAATGCCCTTTTAATTCACAAGAATTGAAATAAAGGCCGCTATTGCGGCCTTTTTAATAACTAGCAAACTTTAGGAAAGCTCATGGCTTGGATCCAAATCCGCATTCATGCTAACAAAGAAACAGCCGATAAACTAAGCGATTTATTACTCGATGTTGGTTGTCCTTCTGTCACATTTGTAGACGGCAGCAACAACCCCGTTTATGAGCCAAAACCAGGCGAGGTCATTTATTGGCCTGACACAACTGTAATAGGCCTGTTTGATGCTGCGCACGATATGGATGTAGTAGTTGCTTACTTACAAGCAAACAGCGAACAAACTCTGACGTATAAAATCGAGCAGTTAGAAGATAAAGACTGGGAACGTGAATGGATGGATAACTTTCATCCTATTAAATTTGGCGAGCGTTTATGGATCTGTCCGAGCTGGCGTGATATTCCAGAGCCTGATGCTGTTAACGTGTTACTTGATCCAGGACTTGCATTTGGCACGGGTACTCATGCTACTACTGCACTGTGTTTACAGTGGCTTGAGAGCCAAGATTTATCAGGTAAAACCGTTGTCGACTTTGGTTGTGGTTCAGGAATATTAGGGATCGCCGCGATTAAGCTGGGGGCAGAACGTGTTATCGGCATCGACATCGACCCTCAGGCTCTTGCTGCAAGTATAGATAACGCAGAGCGTAATGGCGTCGCTGACCAACTAGAAGTCTACTTGCCTGAAAATCAGCCGGAGTTTAGCGCTGACATCGTTGTAGCAAATATTTTGGCCCAGCCTCTAAGAGAGTTACACGATATTATCTTAGGGTTTTTAAAGCCGCATGGCAAAATTGCGATGTCTGGTATTTTAGAAGAACAAGCACAATCAGTTGCTGACGTTTATGCACCGTTTATTTCACTTGATGAAATCGAAAAAGAAGGCGAATGGACACGCGTGAGCGGTATTAAAAAATAATGTTGTAGTACATTATTACGCTATCAGTTAGTAACTTGTAACAGCTAAAGCCTGTGTTTAACAGGCTTTACTGTTTTTTTACAGCACTTTTGCCTATAAAAGTAAATACGCCCTCCTGCAATTTGATTAAAAACCAACCAAATAGACCAGCGACTCAAAATGTTATAAAAAGTCAACCCAGAAAGTTCAAAAAAAAAGCAATAATGTTCAATTTATAGCCTTTGATTTTTGCAAAAAAAACCGTAAACTTAGCGCCCCTTGAAAAGAGGCAATTGAACTACTGTGCGTATTGGTCCATACCAACTTGATAACAACATTATTGTGGCTCCGATGGCGGGGATCACTGATAGACCCTTTCGACAACTCTGTCGTCGATTGGGCGCAGGTTTAGCTGTATCAGAGATGATGTCATCAAACCCTAAGGTATGGAAAACAGATAAATCAATGAACCGTATGGATCATAGCGGTGAGTCTGGCATTCGTTCAGTACAAATTGCTGGTGCCGATCCTATATTGATGGCACAAGCAGCACAGTTCAATGTAGCAAATGGGGCGCAGATCATAGATATCAATATGGGCTGCCCTGCAAAGAAAGTGAATAAAAAACTAGCAGGCTCTGCACTGTTGCAGTATCCAGAATTAGTAGAGCAGATAGTTCAAGCAGTAGTAGAAGCTGTAGAAGTACCTGTAACACTAAAAATCCGAACGGGTTGGGATACACAAAATCGCAATGGTGTTGAAATAGCTAAAATCGCTGAACGTAACGGCATTGCTTCGCTTGCTGTACATGGTCGCACTAAAGCGTGTATGTACAAAGGCGAAGCTGAATATGCCACGATAAGGGATATCAAACGTGCAGTGAGCATACCTGTGGTTGCCAATGGAGACATTACCTCTCCTCAAAAAGCGAAACAGGTACTGGATTATACGGGCGCAGATGCCATCATGATTGGTCGAGCCGCCCAAGGTCGCCCTTGGATATTTAGGGAGATAGACCACTTTTTGCGAACTGGAAAACAGCTACCTGCACCAGAAGTATCTGAGGTGCGTAGCATATTGATGGAGCATTTAGTAAATCTTCATCAGTTTTACGGTGAGCCGATGGGAGCGCGCATCGCACGCAAACATGTATCATGGTATTTGCAAGCTCATGACCAAGCAGGTCAGTTTAGGCGAGTATTTAATGCCCTCGAAACGCCCAATGAGCAGATCGAGACATTAGAACAATACTTTGAAACACTAGCAGCTAACTAAGAAAGAAAGAGACATAATGATGTTCGAACAAAATGTGACTTCTCCATTTATCACTAACGCTCATGTTCAGTCACAAGAGAAACCGCAACCTTTACGCGATGCAGTAAAAAAAGCTGTTCATCACTACTTAAAGCAGCTTAACGGTCAAGATGTACAAGACGTTTACGATCTTGTTCTTTCAGAGCTAGAAGCGCCATTACTAGAGGAAGTAATGACTTATACTCGCGGTAACCAAACTCGTGCTGCGATCTTACTAGGTATCAACCGTGGTACTTTACGTAAGAAACTAAAAAAATACGGTATGAACTAAGCATTAGTTAGCTCATAACGTTCATAAAAAAGCACCTTTAGGTGCTTTTTTATAATCTAAAAACAACTTCTCTTCCCTCCCCTTAGCGCTAACATCTTGCTCATCCTATAAATTCAGAATTTCTCAATACTACATTGCGGTTTGTGATCGTTTTCTTACGTAAATTAGGCTAAAATAGCGCCCTTCTAAGCTAGCCCTTAACTTATCATTGAGGAAACCTAAACCATCATGGATATACATCGTCCAATTCGTCGCGCACTACTAAGCGTGTCAGATAAAACCGGTATCGTAGAATTAGCTCGCGCATTAAACGCGCATGGCGTAGAGATCCTCTCTACAGGCGGTACATTTAAATTACTAACGGATAACGGCATTGCTGCTACAGAAGTGTCTGACTATACAGGTCATCCAGAGATCATGGACGGACGTGTCAAAACTTTGCATCCTAAAGTACATGGCGGCATCTTGGCGCGTCGCGGCCAAGACGAAGCAGTTATGGCCGAGAACGATATTTCTGCCATCGACATGGTTGTGGTTAACTTATACCCCTTTGCACAAACTGTTGCAAAAGCTAACTGCAGTCTAGAAGATGCCATTGAAAACATCGATATCGGTGGACCAACGATGGTTCGCGCTGCAGCTAAAAATCACAAAGATGTGACAATTGTTGTAAACGCACACGACTATGACCGTGTCATTGCGGAGCTAAAAGAACATAACGGCTCAACGACCTACAAAACGCGTTTTGATTTAGCGATTGCAGCTTACGAACATACCGCACAGTATGACGGCATGATCGCCAACTATTTTGGCAACATGGTGCCAGATCACACTGAAGAAGCGGCAGTAGAAACTAAGTTTCCTCGTACCATCAATATGCAATTCACTAAAAAGCAAGATATGCGTTATGGTGAAAACTCACACCAAGATGCCGCTTTTTATGTCGAAAACGACTTACAAGAAGCTTCAGTTGCCACAGCTAAGCAGCTTCAAGGTAAAGCATTATCGTTCAACAACATTGCAGATACAGATGCAGCTCTTGAGTGCGTAAAAGAATTCGACGCACCGGCGTGTGTCATTGTAAAACACGCCAACCCGTGTGGTGTTGCGGTTGATGAAAACATTCTAGCAGCCTATGACCGCGCATTTAAAACCGATCCAACCTCTGCGTTTGGAGGCATTATTGCGTTTAACCGCGAGCTTGACGGTGATACTGCTGAAGCCATCGTATCTCGCCAGTTTGTGGAAGTGATCATTGCTCCTCGCATCTCTGAAGAAGCGGCACAAATTGTTGCTGCGAAAAAGAATGTTCGCCTATTAGAGTGCGGCCAGTGGGGCGCCAAGACCACACAAGCCGATATTAAACGCGTCAACGGCGGCATCCTTGTGCAAGACAGAGATCAAGGCATGGTGACTTTAGATGATCTAACGGTTGTATCTAAACGCCAACCTACTGAGCAAGAATTAAAAGACTTACTCTTTTGCTGGAAAGTGGCTAAATTCGTTAAATCAAATGCCATTGTTTATGCCCGTGATGGCATGACGATTGGTGTTGGTGCAGGCCAAATGAGCCGTGTTTATTCAGCAAAAATCGCAGGTATTAAAGCCGCTGATGAAAATTTAGAAGTAAAAGGTTCTGTGATGGCCTCTGATGCCTTCTTCCCATTCCGTGACGGCATCGATGCCGCTGCAGAAGCTGGCATTACAGCGGTTATTCAGCCAGGCGGCTCAATGCGCGATGAAGAAGTTATCGCAGCTGCAGACGAAGCAGGCATGGCTATGGTATTTACCGGTATGCGACACTTCCGTCACTAAAACTCATAGCGCGAACCGTTTAACGATTCGCGCTTTTTGTTTGCGCTAATTTCAAGTATTCTGCTTAAAACACAATCACAAAAGTGAAGGAACAGAGAATGAAATTTGGTTTAAAAACACTAATTGCTGCAACAGTTATAACAGCGCTTACAGGCTGTAATAGCAATAACGCTTCAAACAACACGGTTGAACGCTCGTCAAACGTGATATCTGCCGCTCAAAATACTGAACGCTCTGAAGCAAATCGCGCGCGTGACCAATACCGCAATCCGGTAGAAACACTCACTTTCTTCGGTCTACAAGACGACATGACTGTCGTTGAAATTGCCCCAGGTGGTGGTTGGTACTCTGAGATTTTAGCACCGACTTTAAAAGGCCAAGGTACACTCTATGCAGCGCACTTCCCTGCTGACTCTGAAGGCTACTTTAAGCGCTCACTGGATGGCTTTAAAGACAAGATAGCGAATGATGCGCGTTTTAGTGAAGTAAAAATAACCGAATTTGCACCTGTCACTCACTTAGATATTGCACCTGCAAGCAGTGCCGATATGGTTCTCACTTTTCGCAATGTGCACAACTGGTACATGCGAGGTGAACATCAGGGCGTGCTAAGTGCATTTAAAGCATTCAACAAAGCATTAAAACCTGGTGGAATTTTAGGTGTAGTTGAACACCGCCTACCAGAAGACCATGATGACGCTGACCAGAAACGTTCAGGCTACATGAAGCAAAGCTACGTGATTGAGGTAGCAAAACAAGCAGGCTTTGAATTAGTTGCACAAAGCGATATAAACGCTAACCCAAAAGATACAGCGGATCACCCTAAAGGCGTGTGGACTTTACCACCCCGTTTAGCACTGGGTGAAGAGCAAGCTGACAAATACAAAGCTATTGGGGAAAGCGATCGCATGACTCTGAAATTTAAAAAGCTTTAATAGGAAAATTACGCCATGAATGTACTTGTCATTGGCAGTGGTGGCCGCGAGCATGCTCTTGCGTTCAAAGCCGCTCAAAACCCATCGGTTAAAACAGTTTTTGTAGCACCAGGTAATGCTGGCACAGCGTTAGAGCCTAAATTAAGTAACGTAGCAATTGGTGTTGAAGACATTGATGCGCTGGTTAATTTTGCAAAAGATAACAAGGTAGAGCTGACGATTGTCGGTCCTGAAGCACCTCTTGTAATTGGTGTGGTCGACCGTTTTCGCGAAGAAGGCTTAGCCATTTTTGGTCCTACCGCTGCGGCTGCACAATTAGAAGGCTCGAAGTCTTTTACAAAAGATTTCTTAGCGCGTCACAACATTCCTACAGCCAAATACCAAACATTTGAGCAAGTAGAGCCCGCATTAGCCTATTTGAAAGAACAGGGTGCACCAATTGTAGTTAAAGCCGACGGATTAGCGGCTGGTAAAGGCGTAATTGTTGCAATGACAGAGGCGGAAGCCGAAGAGGCTATCCGCGATATGTTAGCGGGCAATGCCTTTGGTGAAGCTGGTAGCCGTGTCGTCATCGAAGAGTTCCTTGAAGGTGAAGAAGCCTCATTCATCGTAATGGTTGATGGCAAAAATGTTTTACCGTTTGCGACCAGTCAGGATCATAAACGTGCATATAATGGAGATGAAGGTCCAAACACCGGTGGTATGGGCGCATACTCTCCAGCTCCAGTTGTTACGGCACATATCCACCAGCGTATTATGGACGAAGTTATTCACCCAACCGTTGAGGGAATGGCTAGTGAAGGTAATCCGTATACCGGTTTCTTATACGCAGGTCTAATGATCACGGCAGACGGCACACCTAAAGTCATCGAATATAACTGTCGTTTTGGTGATCCTGAAACGCAGCCTATCATGTTACGCTTGCAATCAGATCTGGTTGAACTTATTGAAGCAGCAAACAAAGAGGAGCTTGATAAGTTTGATATTAAGTTTGACCCTCGAGCTGCTGTTGGCGTTGTTTTGGCAGCTAAGGGCTACCCTGGTAGCTACCCGAAAGGGGATGCCATTCAAGGTCTGCAAGTAAGCTATCCAGAAGGGGAAAAAGTATTCCACGCAGGCACAAAACAAGAAGGTGAAGACGTGGTCACTGCTGGCGGTCGTGTTTTATGTGCAACAGCACTGGGACACTCAGTCACAGAGGCGCAAAAGCGTGCTTATTCCCTTGTCAAAGATATCCACTGGGATGGTGTAGAGTATCGAACGGATATTGCGTATCGCGCTATTGCTCGAGAGCAAGAATAAACATTTACCAAGGCCAGCGTATGCTGGCCTACTTATTTTTCCACTAAACATCCTACTACAACGCATTCGCAACCTATAAAAAATTGGGTATACTCAAAGCATTAGCAAAGCTTTAGGATCAATCATGTCACAGAAATACCGCGTCGCATTTGTCGAACTAGACAACACTACAACAGCTGAAGAGGTTGTGACAAATTTAAGTACTAAGTTAAAAATTTCACCACAAAAGGCGGCTAGCTTTCTTGCTAACAAACCGCTATTTGCTGCGGCTGATAAAACCAAATGTTTGAAGCAGGTTAAGCTTCTTGCCAGTTTAGGCGTTCAAGCAAAGCTAGTTGCAATAGAGGAAAGTGCACCTCAAACAAGCATTCAGCAGCAAAAAGATGAACGCGTATTTGAAGCGTTAGATTACATCACGAGTAGCCTAATACGTATTGAAGAACGTTTAGAGGAGCTTGAACAGCGTCTACCCGAGCAAGCGCATGAGCCACAGGAGCAAGACTCACCGCAGTGGCAAGAGGAAGAGTTATTCAATGAGTTAGAGCTAGATATTGAACCAAGCGAAAAAGTGCCTGCGCGCAAAGTACAATATGCCCTTGGCGCTGTACTCGTACTGCTACTAATCGTGCTAGCTTTAGCTATTATGTACCCACACTGGTTTAGTTTAAATTAAATATATGGCGAATTATCAATCCCCTTCAACGTTATCTCGTAGAGAAATCCGCAAGAATATTAGAAAAAAAAGGAACAGCCTGACTCCTTCAGAACAAATTTCCGCCGCGAAAAAAATTAACATTAATTTTTTTCAACATAAAAACCTACCGAAAAACACCAAAATAGGGCTCTACTTAAGCAATGATGGAGAACTAGATACATCAAAATTAATTCAATCACTTATAAACAAAAACCACCATGTATTCCTGCCTATTATCCACCCTTTCAACGGCACCACTTTACTCTTTCAAAGATATGAAAAAAATTCACCCATGAAGCTTAATCGCTATGCTATCTTGGAGCCCAAGTTGAACTGCAGTCATATTTGCCCACTTTACGAGCTGGATTACTTGTTAATGCCACTTGTCGCATTTGACCACTTGGGAAATCGTTTAGGGATGGGCGGCGGTTATTACGATAAAACATTGGCTCGTTATTACAAAGAGCACATGAAAAAGCCAGAGCTAATTGGCCTTGCACATGATTGCCAAAAAGTTGAGCAACTGCCAACTGAAGCATGGGATGTTCCACTGCAGCAAATCATTACGCCAAGCAAATTTTATCAATGGTAAAGCGCAAACAGACTCATTCTAAAGAAACAATTACGGTATACTCACAGTGTTCTATTTGACAACACAGTGAATTACGTAATGACCCAAGATGAAATGAAAAAAGCAGCTGCGTGGGCTGCATTAGAATATGTAAAAAACGGAACTATAGTGGGTGTTGGAACTGGCTCTACAGTTAACCACTTTATCGATGCCTTAGGCAGTATTAAAGAGCAAATTAAAGGCGCCGTTTCAAGCTCTGAAGCATCAACACAAAAGCTCAAGGCACTAGGTATTGAAGTATTTGAGCTTAACGATGTAGACAAACTGGATATTTATGTCGACGGTGCCGACGAAATAAACACCAGTAATGACATGATCAAAGGTGGAGGAGCCGCTCTAACGCGTGAAAAAATCGTGGCCGCGGTTGCTAACCAGTTTATCTGCATTGTAGATAATACTAAGCATGTTTCTACGCTGGGTTCTTTTCCTCTACCGGTGGAAGTGATCCCAATGGCTCGCAGCTATGTTGCGAGAGAACTATTAAAATTAGGTGGCGACCCAGTTTATCGACAAGGGGTGATCACTGATAACGGCAATGTCATTCTTGATGTGCATAATCTGCAAATTAAGGAACCAAAGCAGTTAGAACAAACTATCAACCAAATCGTCGGCGTTGTGACTAATGGCTTATTTGCACAGCGTGGAGCCGATATTGTTATTACCGGGACCCCTGAGGGGCCTAAGATCAGTTAATAGGAATCAGTCATGAGTAAGGTATCGCTAGCCAAAGATAAGATTAAAATTTTGTTGTTAGAGGGCGTACACCAAAGCGCTGTCGAAACGCTAAAGCGCAATGGCTATAGTAATATTGATTACGTCAAAACATCGTTACCTGAAAATGATCTAAAAGAGCGTATCAAAGATGCCCACTTTGTGGGTATCCGTTCACGTACCCATCTAACTGATGCAGTGCTCAATGCGGCAGAAAAACTGGTTGCGGTGGGCTGTTTTTGTATCGGCACGAATCAAGTTGACCTGCAAGCCGCACGCGAACGTGGCATTGCGGTTTTTAATGCTCCTTTTTCAAACACGCGCTCTGTAGCCGAGCTTGTGTTGGGTGAGATCTTGCTCCTCTTACGTGGTATTCCACAACGCAACGCTATGGCACACCGTGGAGAATGGTTTAAATCTGCCATCGGCTCATATGAAGCCCGCGGTAAAACCCTCGGCATTATTGGCTACGGCCATATTGGCACGCAGCTGGGGATCATGGCAGAAAATATCGGCATGAAGGTCGAGTTTTATGATATTGAAGACAAACTCACACTGGGTAATGCACAGCAAATTCAAAACATGACGCAACTTTTACAACGTTCTGACGTTGTGAGTTTACATGTGCCCGAAACACCATCAACCAAAAACCTAATCGGCATGGCTGAATTAGAAGTAATGAAACAAGGTGCTATTTTAATTAACGCCTCTCGCGGTACCGTGGTGGATATTGATGCCCTAGCTGAAGCGCTTAGAGATAAAAAGCTGGCTGGCGCTGCAATAGATGTATTCCCTGTAGAGCCGAAGTCTAATGATGAAGAGTTTGTTTCTCCGTTACGCGAGTTTGATAATGTTATTTTAACCCCTCACGTTGGTGGCTCAACACAAGAAGCTCAAGAAAACATTGGCATAGAAGTGGCTGGAAAAATAGCTAAATACTCTGACAATGGCTCAACGTTGAGTGCAGTTAACTTTCCTGAAGTATCGCTGCCAGAACTTGCTAACCGCAGCCGATTATTACACGTACACCAAAACCGACCTGGCGTACTAACACAAATTAACCAAGCATTTGCACAGCATGGTATTAACATTGCTGCGCAATATCTACAAACAGATGACACGATAGGCTATGTTGTTATTGATGTAGATAGCGATCATTCAGAAGTCGCTTTAAAAGAGCTCAGTGCTGTTGAAGGGACTATTCGTGCCCGTATATTACATTAATTAAGCACGTTATTTTGGGACATAGAGCCTTAGCGATAGCAAAGCTTCATTAGTAAATTAGTAAGCTGCTCGCTTGTGTGGGGTTTAGCTCCTTGAAATAAAAAAGATTAAGGCCGCATTTGCGGCCTTATCTTTTTTATTGCCCGGTAATTTGCAAGTTGATGTGATCAGCAAACGCTTCCGGCTCTCCCTCAAAAGATTGCACTTGTTCCGAGAGCTCCCCCATACTCGTGCCCTGAGGCAACTGTAAAGACACATCCAAACGTTGCAAGCCACGCGCAAAAGCCAGCAGTGCTTTTTTGGTGCGCTGAGCCATCTGCGCATTATGCAGCTGGGTTTCAAGCATTTGATAAAAGTCACCCCTATCAAGAGCAGAGCCCAACAATAGTTCAGTAAACAACTGCTGCAACTGCCCTTTATTTTGCACACTGAACTGTACCGTATCTAATTGAGCACGTTGCAAAGCTTCAAGCGCAGAGTTTTGTAACGCGCTTAGCTGAGCTGGTGAGCTATCACTGGGTTGCTGCATTAAACGCTGAGAAGCCTCCATCAATGGTGTCATGTTTTGCAATTGAACAGACAAATTGGCCGCCATAACATCACGTGCACCTAAACTGACTTTTATTGCACTTTTACTTGTACTGCGCTCAAAAGATAATGAAAAGCTAAAATCCACTCGGCTACTTTGTAGAAGCGGTGGTAGATCAGGGAACTGTTTTTTATAAAAATCACTTAAGTGTACGCCAATCAAACTCACTTCGGTTAGTTCACTAACCTTGTGTTTTTGATACCCTTCTAAACTCACGCGTTCAGCACTGACTATTTGGCGCTGCTTAGCATCTGTAACAGCCACGCCCTGCAAACTTACTTTATCTGTAAACAAAGATGCATCTAAACTATTATAACTAACTGAAATACCGCTTTTTTCCTCTACTGCCGTTAGTTGTTGCTCAAGCTCAGCGGCGGCTTTTTTATTTACCACATGCTGGGCAACACCGTATAACACAAGCCCAGCCCCTAGTACGACCAACAATGCCTTACGCATTAGCTACCTCTTTATTAAAATAGAGCCTCAAGTGCATCACTTAAGCTATTTACAGCAATGACTTCCATTCCTTCGATGGGCTCTTTTGGTTTATTTGCATTAGGCACGATAGCGCGCTTAAAGCCATGCTTGGCGGCTTCTTTTAAGCGCTCTTGACCACTTGGCACAGGTCGGATCTCGCCCCCAAGCCCCACTTCACCAAAAACAACCAGCTGTCGCTCCAAAGCATAATTTTTAAAACTCGAAACCAGCGCAACTATCAACGCTAAGTCGGCACTGGTTTCTGATACCTTAACCCCGCCAACAACGTTCACAAATACGTCCTGATCAGCGACTTGTAAGCCACCATGGCGATGTAAAACAGCAAGCAGCATCGCTAAGCGGTTTTGCTCCAACCCAACCGTAACCCGTCTTGGGTTAGCCAATTGCGAATAATCAACCAATGCTTGTACTTCAACTAATAAAGGCCTTGTTCCTTCCCAGATCACCATCACTAAAGAGCCTGGAGTTTGCTCTTCTGAGCGGTTTAAAAAAATAGCAGAGGGGTTACTCACCTCTTTAAGGCCTTGGCCTGTCATCGCAAAAACCCCAAGTTCATTCACCGCACCAAAGCGGTTTTTATTGCCTCGTAGGGTTCGAAAACGGCTATCAGCACTGCCTTCTAGCAAAATAGAACAGTCAATGCAGTGCTCTAATACCTTTGGACCTGCTAAGCTACCATCTTTGGTAACGTGGCCTACCATAAAAATTGCCACTTGATTTTGCTTTGCAAATCGAGTGAGATACGCCGCGCTCTCTCTTACCTGAGAGACACTACCTGGTGCCGATTGCACATCGTTCATATGCATAACCTGAATGGAGTCAATCACCATAATGCTAGGTTTTTCTTGTAAAGCTAATTGGCAAATAGTTTCTACATTGGTTTCAGCAAGTGTGCGTAGTTTATCCGTTGGCAACCCAAGGCGATTGGCACGCATGGCCACCTGCTGAAGCGACTCCTCACCTGTTACGTATAATGTGTTCATTGTCTGAGCGAGCAAACACATGGTCTGCAAAAGTACGGTACTTTTACCCGCACCAGGTGAACCACCAATCAAAATTGCACTACCAGGCACAACACCACCACCCAGCACCCTGTCAAACTCTTTAAAACCAGTACTAAAGCGCGGTAAGCTTTCTAGGTTTACCTCATCCAACGTTTGCACTTTAGCATCAACCATCCCTGCGTAACCTGCCATTGCAGCACTACGCGGGGGAGCCTTAACCGAAGGGACGCGAAACTCAGTGACTGTATTCCAAGCTCTACACTCTGAGCACTGCCCTTGCCAACGTGCAAACTCAGCACCGCAGTCGCTACAAACAAAAGCCGTTTTCTTTTTCACCATACTATTGGGCACACTTATTGCTTAATTTCTGTAACTTTATCTTGCTAAAATGTAAGTGTTTCATTAGCAGACTAAGTTAACAGAATTGTTTAGAATTAATTAACTATGATTTAGTATTGTCATAGTTTTGACTTGATATAACAAATAATAACGAATAAGCCTTGAAGCTTAAACACGGATAATAGAATGGGTCATTATGGCTGAAGATAAGCTACAGAAATATCAACCTCTGATCAAAGAGTTAAAATCGCAGTTGGGTGAACCTAACTTCGATAAGATTTTTGATCAAATGACTAAAGATATTTCCAAACCTGATCGATTCTTATTGAAAATGGAAATGTCGCGCCTATCGCAGCCTATTGCACGTTTTATTGACTTACGAGGCCAAGTTGCCGGTGAAGTTAAGCCTTATGAATATGAAGGGAAGCAACACTTTATGGATGACTTGGCCATAGAAGTGTTTGAACGTGAGATTGAGCGCCACGGTAAATATACGCTCGCTGTGTATGAAGAAGTAATGCAAACCGAAAATAATTATCGGGTAATGCAAAAAAAAGCACAAGACAACGAAAGTCTAACTGATGATATTGTTGCTGAACAACCGGACCACGCCAAGTTGATCCGCTTTGCTTCATACGAAAGCCGTATTGAAGAAAGGATGAACTACTCTATCAAGATCTCTGTTGAGTTAGGCAAAGGTCATGCTATCAATGGCACAACTTCTGATATTTCTCTCAGTGGTGCAAAAATAAAAATTCCAGCAAAAGAGCGCGTCAGACCGGCTCAACTTGTCAGTGTACGTCTGATCGGTTTAGAGCAAGAGTTTGAGCTTGGTCTGAAAGAGGGCATCCAATATGAGGTGGTGGCTGTAGAGCCTTTATCTAAAGAGCAACAGCATGTGCGCCTTAAAAGAACGTTTGTTGAAAACAGTAACGCTTTCGATGAGTTTTTAGATAGCTTCATTCACGGCAACAAACGTCGCTATAAAGTGAACCTAGATAACACGATGGATGCCATCGTGTGCAAGGGATATGAACAGTATTACCAACCAAGAGTCAGCTCGTTATTTGTTTTTATCTCGCAAACTGACAAGCACCTTTTGCCGACAATCGCGTTAACCAACGAAAACAATGCGTTCATTAATTATTACTTTGAGGATGAGAAAAAGTTCTCATGTTTGTACCAAGTGCTATCGCAAGCTCGGTTAAACGCCATGTTATCTTTACCAAGTGCCGTCAAAGAGGCGACGTTATATTGCTTCACGCATATTAAAGATGGAAAAATTTATCATTATTCAGCGTTTGACTTTGAACTCGCTAAGCAAGCACAAATTCGTAACCTGTTTGTAGCTTATGGCGCGCAAAAAAACAGCTGGCGAACCTTTAAAATACAACTGATGCCAAGCCACCCAGAGGATGCGTTTATTCCTTTGTCTTTACCAGCTAATGCAGGTAAAAATATTGAAAAACTCAACAAACCACCCACACCTCGAGTCCAAAGCTACATTAACAATGTCAAATATTTAGCCCTGATCACAGATATTTCTTCTAAACAGCAAAAAGATGCATATCTGGCACTTTCTTTTAACAAAGCTATTGTCAATCAACTCAAGATTTTTGGTCGTGGCAAGGCGTTAAATCCACCTAAATTAGAGGTGGTGTCTTTAGAGTATGTCAACTTACGCTCTCACAAACGCTATTTATATAAAACAGCAGTAACAATACATACCGAAAACCAAGCGCAAATCAGCGGCCATACTCTAGACTTATCCGTAATGGGGCTTCAGGTACAACTGGCTCAACCTTCAACAATGACGAAGGGCGATATTATTCACCTCGATTTACCTGATCTGCAAAAAATCACAAAGCAATACACGTTAAGTCATTTACGTTATGAAGTAGTGGCTGTAAGTAAAACTAAAACGACGATTAACCTCAAAGTCAGTAAGTTGACTGATTTACCGCAAGTAGCCAGTGAATTTTTTAAACTATTGATAGACAGTAATAAAGACAAACTACAACCTTGCAAAGAGTCGCCAAGGATCCCTGGGTTGTCTACGGCTCTAAGAAATATGGTCACCAAAAGCGTGTGTCAGTTCCCATTTTATTTACACAAAGAAACATCACATTATAAAATAGGTGCCGTAGGTGTAGGGCTCTACCCAACTCCAATCCATCGCTTACTTATGTATTATCACAATGCCAAGCCTGAACAGTTGAATATTAAACCTCTGTTCCCATCTGGGTTTATTGAGAGCACCTTGACTGAAACAATAAGAAAGCATAGCCGAAAAAGCAAACCCCTTAAATATACGCTTTTCGTTAGCTTTAACAACAACGAACAAGAGCTCACTAAAGCGCTGAAAAGCCATTGTATTGAACAAGGTGAGTCACTTGAGTCACTCGAACTTTTCTTGAAGCGCGCCGTGACCAAGCATATTTTGTTTGTGTTTCATTTACACGTATCTAAAACAGGCCGCCCGGATACCGATTATTTAGCAAATGAATTACGCTACGTCAGCCATTACGCCTTACACAAAGCAAAAGAGCTTGAAGAGGGTCTATGGCAAGTGACAGGTGTTTGCGACTTAATTGATGTGACAGATGAACAACTCAGGACGCTCAATCTAGATAACAAATTAATCACAGCGATGCGATTGAGAAAGCAAGCTTGGCTTAAAAGCTTGCTCAGTTAACGCGCACAATTAGAGTGGTTGCACCACTCTAATTGTGACTATCGATTATGCCAAATTACCAAATAGCGTAAGCAAAGCTATTAAAACCAAGTAGAACAATATGTTACGCTTTACTAAGCGCATCATGCAGGTGGCTTCATAAGTACACCCCGCGTATTGTTGTTCAATTTGCTCGGCGGCAAGCGCAGTCGAGGTAACTACACAACGATTCGAGACTTTAAAATCTAATACATATTTAAGCCAACAACTTGTTCCCTTTGAAAAGTTACCGATTATCAAGTAGCCAAAACTGGCCAGTCTCGCGGGTAACCAATCTAACCAGTGCAACAAAGTTTGCAGTCGTTGTCCGTGCTCTTTAAGCACATGCTCGGAACTTTCATCAATTGCCTCCAATATACTGCGGGATAATGCGTACAACACAGCGCCCGGTGCACCTAATAACACAAACCAAAACATCACCGCACAATAGTGACGAAAGTTGACCCAAACAAGCGTTTGTCCAAACCACTCCCCGCCTTGCTCTTGCTCTGTACGCTTTTGACCAATTTGCAGAGCATATAGCGTGGCGGCCTCATTATCACCTCTGGTTAATGCATTTAAATATCCCTTATAACGCGCTCGCTGATGTGCACATCCAAAACAAATGAGTAACACGCACACATTCAACAACAGTTCAATCAGTATAGAGTCAAACGCATCGTAGATAATCGCCAACAACATGCTTGGCATTACCAGCCAAATAAGCACCCCAAAGCCAGAATTAAAAATGCTTTTAATTGAACCGCTATGGGTAACGTACATATCAGCATAGTGACTCATTTGCCAATACTTTCCTCGTGCAGCCAAACGCTCAATAATCAACGCCAAAATGATCGAAATTAAAATCATAACAATGCTCTTTGCTGTTCTAATAGTTGATAAAATTTGGGCCATAAAAATGCAGGCCCAGGATCTGTTTTTCGCCCAGGTGCAATATCACAGTGTCCTACAATTCGTTGCTTAGTAATTGCTGGGTACGCTGTCATTAACTGCGATGTTAACGAGGCCAATTGTTCATACTGTAACTCGGTGTAGGCACAGTTATCTGTTCCTTCTAGCTCAATGCCAATGCTAAAATCATTGCAGTGCGCTCTATTTAAAAAACTCGACACCCCGGCATGCCATGCTCGCTTGCTAAAAGGCACATACTGGAGTACTTGCCCGTCTCGCCTAATAAAGCAATGCGCAGACACTTTAAGCCCGTTTAAATCACCAAAGCTTTCGTGTGCACTGCAATCAAGCATGCCGCAAAATAGCGCATCTACGTATGGCGTGCCAAACTGACCAGCTGGTAAAGAGATATTATGCACAACCAATAAAGAAACGCTCTCTTCCTCTGGCCTGTCGTCATAAAATGTACAGGGCCGCCTGTGAGCGCCTTCAAACCAGTCTAACGACATAATAAAAATGCTCTCTAATTATCATACTGTTACCTTATCAAGGTTGATATAAATTCACTAGCAACGATTGTGTATAAGTGCACAACACAGTAAAATTCTCGCTCTCTGCACATTAGCCAATACAAGTGACAAAACGATGCAAAGCCAACTTATCTCTAGTGAATTAATTAGCCAACTTGTAAAACAAGCACTTAACGAAGACTTAAACTATCAATCAGCAGCCGACGGTGATATTACGGCACAATTAATCCCAGCAGATGAGCAAGCCAACGCTTATGTGATCACGCGAGAGGACTGCGTTTTTTGCGGCAAAGAGCTTATTTTAGAAGTGTTTCAACAAGTCGACCCGCAAGTTAAAGTGGACGTGCTAGTCAATGATGGTGATCATGTCAGTGCAAACACCACGCTATTTGCAGCATCGGGCTCTGCTCGCGCTATTTTAACAGCTGAACGCACTGCACTGAACTTTGTACAAACCTTATCAGGCACAGCAACCACTACCGCGCATTACGTTAAAGCATTAGCAGGCAGTCAAACACAACTGCTTGACACCCGAAAAACAGTACCTGGTTTACGTGCACTACAAAAGTACGCTGTAAGCTGTGGTGGTGGGAAAAACCATCGCATTGGGCTGTTCGATGCCTTTTTAATAAAAGAAAACCACATTGCAGCATGTGGTGGTATAGCTAAAGCTGTATCGCAAGCGAAATGTAACCACCCAGACAAACCTGTGGAAGTTGAGGTTGAAAACCTAGAGGAGCTTAATCAAGCTTTAGCAGCTGGTGCCGATATTATTATGCTTGATAACTTTAGTGTTGCAGACATAAAACAAGCCGTTGCTTTGACTCAAAGCAAAGCGAAATTAGAGGTATCGGGTAACATGACGCTCGAGACATTAAGCACCTATGCGCAAGCCGGGGTCGATTTTATCTCCAGTGGTGCGCTAACTAAGCATGTGCACAGTATTGATCTTTCAATGCGTTTTAAATCATAGGTGCCAAGTAATTGCTTGTTTTTACAACTAACTTGTTGACAATATTGTACCTAAGCCTTTAAATACGACAAAAGAATGAGTGTTAAACACAAATTAACAAGCAAGCTTTCATAAACGACATAAAGCGCTGCTCGCTAAAAAAGCCTATACTTAACGTAGAATAGGTTCGTAACCATAAAGATTTTAATATCTTTTTAACTTACAATGCGTAAGGTATATATTTTTCCTTTAGGAGACAAAACATGGCAAGACAACAACAGGGTGGTTTTACCCTTATCGAATTGATGATAGTAGTGGCTATCATCGGTATTTTATCTGCTGTTGCATTACCAGCATATCAGGATTACGTCGCTAGAGCACAAGCAACCGAAGCGGTATCACTTTCAGCGGGTGCGAAAACTGCAATTGCTGAGTATCATCAAGTTAATGGATCATACCCTGATGCTAACTCAACGCCAACAAATACTAGCTTAGCAACTACTGGTACATACTCATCGCTAGCAGTTACTGCTGATACTGGTGTGATCACTGTAACAATGGGCTCAAACGCCGTTTCAGCCTTAACAGGAAAAACCTTTACATTAACTCCAAGTACTACTAATAACGCTTTTAAATGGGCGTGTACCAGTAATGCCGATGCAGCTCTACTACCGCAAGGTTGTACTGTGGCGTCATCTGGTGGTTCAGGCGGTTCAGGCGGCTAATCGCTGACAAACATAAATAGCAGCTGTTTATCAGCTGCTTTTCTTTAGTAAACTCTTTAAAAAGTGATCCTAATATGTCAAAAAACACTGATGATAAGTCATTAGATACTTTCAAATGGGTTGGAGTCAGTACACGAGGCAAGCGCCTTGAAGGTGAAATGACAGGCACTAGTATTGCGCTGGTAAAAGCGCAGCTACGCAAGCAAGGCATCACCCCCTCTAAAGTCAAACGCAAACCTAAAGCACTCTTTGGCCTAAATCGTACGCCCAAAATCGATGCCAAAGACATCGCTGTAACAACGCGACAAATTGCCACCATGCTTAACGCTGGCGTGCCATTAATTCAAGTTTTAGACATGATTGGCTCTGGGATCAATAATAAAAGTATGAAAAAGCTGATAACTTCAATTGCCGATGAAGTTAGAGCTGGACAACCTTTATCTAAATCACTGCGCGCCTACCCGCGCCACTTTGATGACTTGTATTGTGACTTAGTGCAATCAGGAGAACAGTCTGGCTCTCTTGACCGTGTATTTGAGCGCATTGCGGTATATAAAGAAAAAGCCGAAGCACTTAAGTCAAAAATAAAAAAAGCGTTGTTTTATCCAATTGCGGTGATAATCGTTGCCCTCATAGTGACTTCTATTTTATTAATCTTTGTTGTGCCGCAATTTCAAGAAATTTTTAACGGTTTTGGGGCTGAACTCCCTGCTTTTACCCTGATGGTTATTGCTATTTCTGAGGTTATGCAGAAATACTGGTGGATACTACTTGGCGTGCTATTTTTAGGTGGCTACACCTACAAAGAAATGCTATTTCGCTCTAAGGCACTGCGTAACTTTAACGACCGATTGCTACTCAACTTACCGGTTGTTGGGCAAATATTAGATAAAGCAGCTGTTGCACGTTATGCCCGAACACTCTCAACCACCTTTGCCGCTGGCGTACCTTTGATAGATGCGCTTGACTCTGCGGCGGGTGCATCCGGTAACGCAATATTTAGAAATGCCATTTTAGACATAAAAAGTGAAGTAAGCTCAGGTAACCAGATGAATTGGGCAATGAGAAATACCAGCGTCTTCCCCGACATGGTAATACAAATGGTTGCCATAGGTGAAGAGTCTGGTTCACTCGATAGTATGCTAGCTAAAGTTGCCAGCATTTATGAGCAAGAAGTGGACGATCTCGTTGATGGCTTATCAAGCTTACTTGAGCCTTTAATTATGGCGGTGCTGGGCGTTTTAATTGGTGGCCTTATCATAGCGATGTATCTGCCTATCTTCCAATTAGGGTCGGTTATTTAACCTGCCCTTTTAATAATAAGAATAACGATGCTTGAAGTACTTCAACTAATGCAGTCACACTCTTGGTTTTTTTACCTCGTAGTAGGAATGGTTAGCCTATGTATAGGTAGTTTTTTAAATGTGGTTATCTACCGTCTGCCCAAAATACTGCATCAGCAATGGCGCAACGAGTGTGAGCTACTAGTTAACGATAACTCTGCCACAGAGCAACAAAATACAAATGCATCTACATTTAATTTAGCAACGCCCAGTTCTCACTGTCCTTCGTGTAATGCCAAAATAAAGCCTTGGCAAAATATACCTTTGCTAAGCTGGTTAATATTACGAGGTCGATGCAGCCAGTGCCAAACAGCAATATCTGTTCGCTACCCCTTGATTGAGCTTGGCACGGCTATAAGTTCATT
Source organism: Pseudoalteromonas sp. A25 (assembly GCF_009176705.1). Lineage (NCBI taxonomy): Bacteria > Pseudomonadati > Pseudomonadota > Gammaproteobacteria > Alteromonadales > Pseudoalteromonadaceae > Pseudoalteromonas > Pseudoalteromonas sp. A25. Next base: position 3,214,816 of record NZ_AP021846.1, read on the forward strand.
ATTTATTGCTTGGTATTTTGGGCCAACGCCGCAAACAGCTTTATACCTTGTACTAACATGGACGCTGATTGCACTTATTTTTATCGATATTGATCATATGTTATTGCCAGATCAACTCACACTCCCGCTGCTGTGGTTGGTGCTCATCGCCAGTACATTTAACTTAACAATTGCCCCTAGTGAGGCTATCGTTGGCGCAGCCGTCGGCTACTTGAGCTTATGGAGCGTCTATTGGCTATTTAAGTTGGCGACAGGCAAAGAAGGCATGGGCTATGGAGATTTTAAGTTACTTGCCGTTTTTGGCGCCCTATTAGGCTGGCAAGCCATTTTAACCATTGTGCTGTTATCAAGTCTTGTAGGAGCAGTCATAGGTAGCATCCAATTAGTAATCCAAGGCAAAGATAAGAGTACACCGATCCCATTTGGTCCCTACTTAGCCATAGCCGGTTGGTTAACACTGCTATATGGCGAGGCCATTGTAGACTGGTATTTTAGTTTTATTTTGGCGTGATATTATTATGAGTAATTGGGTATTAGGACTAACAGGTGGCATTGGCGCAGGAAAAACAGCAGTGAGTAATGCCTTAGCAAAAAAAGGGATTGCGATTGTTGATGCAGATGTCATCGCCAAGCAAGTCGTTGCTATCGATAGTGCTGGTTTAAAAGCAATCGAGAAAAGATTTGGCACTGATATACTTGACTCAGAAGGTAATTTAAATAGAGCCAAGCTACGTGCCATTATCTTTTCAGATGAATCTAGTAAAGTATGGCTTGAGCAACTACTTCACCCGATGATCCGCGATGAGATCCTATCACAACTACAGCAAGCAACCGGTCCTTATGTTGTGTTATCTGCACCATTACTTTTTGAAAATGGCCTAGATAAACTATGTGATCACACCCTACTTGTGGACGTACCAGAACATATCCAAGTGGCACGCACCACAGCACGTGATGATGTATCCAATGAGCAAGTAAAAAGCATTATCGCAGCACAAATGTCTCGCTCTGAGAAACAAAAGCGCGCAAATACTATTCTAAATAATGATAAATCATTAACTGATATGTATAATGAATTAAATATACTACATCAAAACTTTGTTTCTACTGCATTAAATCATTCAACAAATGGTTAAATTAGCATATTACATTCGGGTCTATAAGTTTATTTATATCCAAATAATGTAAATTAATAACTAGTTGATATGACTATGTCTGAGGGCTTATGGAACATCATTCACCGTTATTACGTAAATTTATTACGCTTGGCCGAGTAACACCAGAACAAATCAAAAGTAAGCAACAAGAGGCACAATCAACCGCCGAGCTCATTTGCTTATGTAGCGGCATGAGCAGTGCAGCGCTTGCACAGCAATGCTTAGATTTATTTCGCGTCCCATTATTCGACTTAGACGAGTTTGACATAGCGCAAATCCCTGAAAAGCTGATAAACGATAAACTTATCCGTAAGCACCAGGTATTACCGCTTTATAAAAAAGGTCGCAAATTATACATTGCCGCCTCAGATCCAACAGATTATGGTGCATTTGAAAACTTTGAATTTAGCAGTGGCTTACAATGTGATGTGGTTGTGGTTGACCATAAGCAACTTGAAAAGAAAATTGAGCAACTGTTTGACTCTTCTGAAGGCTTATCGCTAAGTGAAGACGAATTCAAAGAATTTGCCAATCTCGATGTAGAGGATGAGCAAAACGCTCTACAAAATAATAACGACAAAGAAAAAGATAAAGATGACGCTCCTATCATTGTTTACATCAACAAAATACTGATGGATGCAATCAAAAAGGGGGCATCAGATCTTCATTTTGAACCTTACGAGCATAAGTACCGTGTTCGCTTTAGAATCGACGGTATCTTGCATGAAATGGCAAGCCCGCCGATCACATTGGCGACTCGTATTTCAGCACGTATTAAAGTAATGTCTCGTCTCGATATTGCAGAAAAACGTAAACCGCAAGATGGCCGTATCAAACTGAAAATATCAGAGCGTAAAAGTATCGATTTTCGTGTTAGTAGCATGCCCACCATGTGGGGCGAGAAAATAGTAATGCGTATTCTTGATTCATCTAGTGCAATGATGGGCATAGATGCGCTTGGGTACGAGCCAGAGCAAAAGCAAATGTATCTCGATGCTCTAGGACAACCACAAGGTATGATCCTAGTAACTGGACCGACAGGTTCAGGTAAAACCGTCTCTTTATACACCGGCTTAAACATATTAAATAAGCCAGAGCGCAACATCAGCACCGCAGAAGATCCGGTAGAGATCAATCTAGAAGGTATCAATCAGGTTCAGATCAACCCCAAAGCCGACATGACGTTTGCGAATGCATTAAAAGCCTTTTTACGACAAGACCCTGATGTGATCATGGTCGGTGAGATCCGTGATCTAGAAACTGCAGAAATCTCTATCAAAGCAGCACAAACTGGTCACTTAGTAATGAGTACCTTACACACCAATTCAGCGGCAGAAACTCTCACTCGTTTACTAAATATGGGTGTACCCGCATACAACGTTGCCAGTTCCGTTAACCTCATCATTGCACAACGTTTGGCTAGACGCTTATGCAAGCACTGCAAAGAACCCGAAACACTACCGCAAGAAGAATTGCTAAATCAAGGTTTCACGCAAGCACAGTTAAGTCAAATAACCTTATTTACGCCCAAAGGTTGCGAACACTGTACAGACGGTTACAAAGGCCGAGTTGGTATTTACGAAATGGTCAAAATTACCCCAGAAATAGCCCAGTTAATCATGGCTGGGGGTAACTCGATGGAAATTGCCAAAATAGCCAGTCAACTCGGTTTTGCAAATTTAAGAACCTCAGGTCTTAAAAAAGCAGCCTCTGGCGTCACATCGTTAAGCGAAGTAAACCGAGTTACCAGCTATTAGTGGTATCTCAGTTTAAATTTATTTACACTGTGGGCAAAATATCTCAAGGGAGCCGTTTATGCCCACAGTAGTAAAATGTCCAACCTGCCAAGCTGACGTAATTTGGTCTGAACAAAGCCCAAATCGCCCCTTTTGTTCAAAGCGTTGCCAGTTAATTGATCTTGGTGAATGGTCTTTTGAAAACAACAAGATTTCTACTGCAATTACATCAAATACGCAAATGGATGCGCAAGATCAACAAGATATGCTTGAAGACATCGAAGCCATGCTTGCTAAAAGTGAAGATTCATTTTTCAAAGAATAGCAAAGGCGCAAAGGCGCCCTCCATCCTATACATATGCAAAGACTATTTTGTATGCCTATGCGCTTTTCGCTGCTTGAGCTTTTCCATTTTTGCGCGCTGCTCGGCAGTAAGCACCTGCCAGATCTGCTGTTTACTTCTTAGTTTTGCAAGTAACAGGTCATTTTTGGCGTCACTACTTTTAGCAATTAAAGCGCGAGCTTGCTGCTCATCAAAATAGTCGTTTTCAATTAACGCTTTGAATGCATCTTTATTATTGTGACGTGTCATTTTGAGCGCTTTCATTGACGCCTTTTTTTGCTCCACTATTGTCGCAATTTTATCTTGTTGTGCTTGGGTTAAATTTAATTTTTTTGCCGCCTTCTCTGAGAGTAAAAAGTGTTCTGCGTGATGTCCTGCATGTCCCACCGCGCTAAATAGTAAACCGCCACTGATCATTAATATTGAGATTGCTGATTTTACTTTCATTTTATTGCCTTATATTTGCTCTTGAACTTACATTTTTAGCTTAGCGAATGGGATGAAAAGTAACGCAAAGCAATGTAAAGACTACGTAAAGATCTGCAATTTCATATTTTGCAAGGTAAACTAGAATAATGAAGTAATGAGAAATACGCTTATGAGCAAGCTGCTACTTATTGAAGATGACCATACATTAAGTGACCTTTTAAAGGAGTATTTAACTAACCAAGGTTGCCAAGTCTTTCAAGCATTCGATGGTGAACAAGGATTATTACAAGCAACTCAAGGACATTACGATGTGATCCTGCTTGATGTTATGCTACCTCTGTTAGATGGCTTTGAAGTACTCAAAAGGTTGCGCGCCACTCATTTAACCCCTGTCATTATGCTTACGGCTAAAGGGGATGATTTCGACCGAATTTTTGGGTTAGAGCTTGGTGCAGATGACTACTTACCTAAACCCTTCAATCACCGCGAGCTACTAGCAAGAATTCACGCGATAAGTCGTCGTATTGAGTTTGTAAAACAAGCCAGTAACCATAATGCTGAGCTCATTATTAATAGTGTCACGCTCAACCATCTCGCTCGCCGAGTACATGTATTAGGGCACGAGCTGACATTAACGGGCACAGAGTTTTCAGTACTACATCAACTCATGAGCCATGCAGGAGAAGTGGTTACCAAAGACTCTTTGAGTCAACAAGTATTAGGCCGCAGGCTAGCCCCTTTTGACCGCTCTATTGATATGCATGTCAGCAACTTAAGAAAGAAAATCGCACAATACAATAACGCCAATTGCATTCAAACTATCAGAGGAAGTGGTTATGTCTTTTTGGCACAATGATCTGATAAAAAACAATATTGTTTCATGGGCCAAATTTAAACCTTCTGGACTATTTTTGCAGGCATTTTTAGCTTTTTGGCTGACTATCATCAGCATTTTACTACTATTGGTGGCACTGAGCCAATTGCAGCCAGAGCAATTAGAAACCAAACCGCTCAAAGGAAAGCTACGTGATACCATCAGTCACCTTACACACAATATCGAGCGTTTGGTTAACGTGAAGCAAAAGCCGATCAACAAGGTCATTGCTCATCCTCGTTTTAATCAACATAAATGGCTTTATTTGGCACATGAAAATATTGAACAAAGTATCAGCTCTGAAGTAAACAAATATAACCTTGACCTGTCTTTGCTGCATTTTCAAACGTCAGATCAGCCTTTATTTATCGCAACTGAGCGATATTTTGCCTATGGCCCATTTCCTATTAAACTTAACAACGAGCATTACCTATTATATCAAATTAAACCTGTTCGAGAGCCAGCCTTGATGATGCGCATTAAAATGCTGCCATTTTGGCTCAAGGCTGTTGCCGTTATATTACCGTCTATTTTGCTAAGCGTTCTATTTAGTCGTCGCTTGGTCGCGCCGCTAAACTCTCTGGGCGGCACAGCCAAGTCTCTGGCCCGTGGTCAATTAAACGCCCGAGTAAACATCCCCAAACATCGCCATGATGAAATCACCACGCTCATGCACGACTTTAATCATATGGCTGATAAACTTGAGCAAAGCGTATTGACCCACAAACAGCTACTGGCAGACGTGTCACATGAGCTACGCTCACCATTAACCCGACTCACACTCGCCAATGCGCTTGCACAAGATCATGCCAATGCAGCTCAATTAACGTACCTTGCCCGCATTGAAAAAGAAGCCCACTGTTTAGATAAAATGCTATCCGATATCCTTACGCTATCGCGTTTAGAATACGGCCAAGAAAGCTTGCATTTACAACAAGTCAGTTTTGCGACGCTGCTGGATAATGTACTTTTAGATGCTCAGTTTGAAGCAGAGCAAACAGGCAAAACATTAATCGCAAACGCTCCCCCAATGATTAGCTTGCAGTGTAATGGTGAACTCTTAAGTAGCGCCATCGAAAATGTGCTACGTAACGCGATAAAGTACGCACAGACGCAGGTTGAATTGTCATTTCACTTATCCAAAAACGAGGTTGTACTGCGTATTTGTGATGATGGTGAAGGAGTCTCTGATAGTGCTTTGGCGCAACTGTGTCGCCCTTTCTATCGTACAAGCCAATCAAGAAACAGAGACAGTGGCGGCATTGGCTTAGGTTTAGCCATTGCCAAACGTGCTATTTTCGCGCACCATGGTAGCTTAGCGTTTAAACATAATCAGCCGCAAGGCCTAGTGGTTACTATCACATTACCTATATGAACTTTTACAGCTACAGTACACAGCTAGCGCAGCATAATAGCGACATAGAAACACACTGGCAGAACTCTGAACAAGGTTACTTAAAAGCATCCAGTGGTAAACTGTTTTATAGCTATCACATACCTAAAACAGCCAAATATAGTGTTGTACTAGTCAATGGTAGAATTGAGTCTGCTTGGAAGTATCAAGAGCTATTATGGGAACTCGCGCAAAACAACATCGCCGTATTTACTTATGACCATATTGGTCAAGGGTTATCTGAGCGCTTAACCCCTAACCCTCAAGTTGGCTATATTAAAAAATTTACAGATTATGGTGACGATCTGAATGCGTTTATCGAAAAGATAGTCACGCCTTTGCAACAAGGACCGCTCTTTATTCTTGCCCATTCAATGGGAGCGGCCGTTAGCTGTGATTATTTATCGCGCTATTCGCCTGCTATAAATGGCGCTTTCTTATCAGCGCCAATGTTCGATATTCATACTCATAACACACCCTACAAGCTTGCAAAATGGGTGGCCAAAATAGGCTGCTGGGTAGGACTCTCTAAACACTATGCTTTTGGTCAGAGCAACTATTTGCCAGTCGCGTTTGATGAAAACCAGCTAACCCATTGCCACACGCGATATCAGCGCTTTCGCTCATTATATCAAAAGGAAACAGAACTATGCTTAGGGGGAGTCAGTTTTAATTGGCTTAACGAAGTGTTTAATTTCATAGAAAAAATCCCGAGTTTAAACATAACCACCCCATTACTCATTGCCAGTGCTGAACAAGATGAAGTGGTCAATAACCGAGCGCACACACAGTTTATTAAAACTCATCCAAATGCGCATATAAAAACGTTCGCCAATGCTAAACACGAGCTACTTTGCGAAAAAGATGACATTCGACACTCGGTGCTCAACGAGTTTTATCTGTTTTGTGATAGTTTAGGGTTAACCGCCAAAGAAACAGGGTCTTGATGAATTAAAATATCGAGGTCTCCCTCAAAAGCCTGCTGGATCATTGCAACCACTTCATCACTCACTGCATGTGCACGCATCAGTGGCATGTCATCGTCAAGCTCTAAGTGCAACTGAATAAACTTCACTTTGCCACTTTGGCGTGTTCGCAGATCATGCACGCCGTATACATTTTCATGACTTGACGCCAGCATAATGATTTCTGCTTTCTCTTCGTCGGGAAGCTCTCTGTCCATTAGATGCGCGGCACTTTCCTTGGCTATATCCCAACAGTTATAAAGTAAGTACCCTGCAACGCCAATTGCAAAGAGTGGATCGGCATAAATAACGCCATAGTAAGAAAGCAAAATTGCCAACAGCACTGCAATGTTTAATAGCACATCTCCTTTGTAGTGCAGCGAGTCAGCCTTAACAGCGATAGATTGTGTGCGTTTAACGACCTGATATTGAACCGATACAACAAGTAATGTACATACAATAGCAAACAAACTAACCCATACCCCAAGCAATGAATGCTTTAAAACCACGGGGTTAATTAAACGTTCAATCGCGTGAAAAGCTAATAAGCAGGCAGAGCCAGCTATGAACGCAGCTTGCCCCAATCCCGCCAAGGCCTCTGCTTTACCATGTCCAAATCGATGGTCATCATCAGCAGGGCGAAGTGCATAACTCAACACTAAAAAGCTCATTAAAGAGGCACTAATATCTAGTAACGAGTCAGTCAATGACCCAAGCATAGAAGCACTGCCTGATGATAACCATGCCCAGCATTTGGTGATAATCATTAAGCTAACCATTAGCATGGTAAATACACTGGCAAAGCGTACTAATAGCTCATAACTTGGCTTTACATTTTTCTGCATTGACCAAAAGACCTCGAGGACTAGGTTAAAAATTTCTTATTTCAATAGTTTACAGTCTATACGGCACAAGTGAAATAATGATGACATAAATGGATAAAAGCCACAGAGAATACTTACCTAAGCAGGCGTCATTTCGTTATACTAAGCAGCGTAAATTTTTCGAGGTGATTATGTTAGATATCGTGCTTTACCAACCTGAAATTCCACCCAATACCGGCAATATCATTCGCTTGTGCGCAAATACAGGGTATGCGCTTCACTTAATAGAACCTTTGGGTTTTGACTGGGATGATAAACGTGTTAAACGTGCAGGCTTGGACTACCATGAATTTAGTCATGTAAAGCGCCATGCCTCATTCGAGGATTACTTAAAAGATTGCCAACCTAAGCGTGTCTTTGCCTGCACGACAAAAGGAACAAAATATCATCATCAACCTCAGTACCAAGCTGGAGACTGTTTGCTATTCGGCCCTGAAACTCGTGGCCTTCCTGAGGAGATTATTTTTTCACTACCCGAAGAGCAGCGTCTGCGCATACCAATGCGTGCAGATAGCCGTAGTATGAATTTATCTAATGCGGTTGCGGTGTTTGTTTATGAGTCTTGGCGTCAATTAGACTTTATTAATGCAGTATAAAAATAACAAAAAGCGGAGTTTACTCCGCTTTTTGTTCTCTACCAAGTAACGCCATTGCCGCTTCTTTTACATCTTTTTGTTGATATAAAACTTGATAAATTTGCTCTGTGATCGGCATTTCAATGCCACTTCTTTGAGCAAGTAGATACACTTCTTTGGTGTTACGGTAACCTTCAACGACTTGACCAATGCTTTGCATAGCTTCATCTACCGCCATTCCCTTACCCAAGGCTAAACCAAAACGACGATTACGCGATTGGTTATCAGTACAGGTTAAGATCAAATCACCCAAGCCAGCCATACCCATAAATGTTTCAGGACGCGCGCCAAGCGCTGTACCTAATCGACACAGTTCAGCCAAGCCACGTGTGATTAGTGCCGTGCGCGCGTTGGCACCAAAACCAAAACCATCTGACATCCCCGCACCAATTGCAATAACGTTCTTAACCGCTCCGCCCAACTGAATACCGATAAAATCGTCATTGTTGTATACGCGAAACGAACGACCGCAATGGAGTAACTTAGCTAACTGTGCAGCAAAATGACTCTCAGTGGCAGCCACCGAAATGGCTGTTGGCAATCCAGCGGCCATTTCCTTTGCAAACGTTGGCCCTGATAATACCGCTAGCGGAACTTGCTCACCAAGTTGTTGTTGAGCAACTTCTTGCAACAAGCGTCCGGTGTCTGGTTCTAGGCCTTTTGTTGCCCAGGCAACTTTTGCATTAGGTAATAGGTGATCTCGCACCTTTACTAACGTATCAGCAAACGCGTGACTTGGTACAACCAGCAATACGATTTCACTTGCTGTTACAGCGTTAACTAAATCGCTCTCTAACGTTAAAGACTCAGGAAACTGACAATCAGGAAGGTAACGTTGATTTTTGCGCTCAGCTGCAAGCGTCGCAACGTCATCTTTGTTTCGCCCCCATAAAGTCACCTTGTGACCATTACGGGCAAAACAAATAGCAAGGGCGGTGCCATAAGACCCCGCCCCTAATACAGTTACAGCTGACTGAACTGAATTCATTACTTATGCGTCAGCAGTTTGCTCTGCTTGCGCTGCTCTTTGCTGCATATACTGAGCAAACAACGCATCAAAGTTCACTGGTGCTAAGTTTAACTGCGGGAATGTACCACGGTTCACTAGACTCGCTACCGCTTCACGAGCGTATGGGAACAAGATGTTCGGGCAAAATGCTCCTAACATGTGCGCCATTTGTACTTCTTCTAAATCTGCAATTGAGAAGATACCTGCTTGTTGAATTTCACATAAGAATGCAGTTTCTTCACCAATGTTTGCTGTTACCGTCAAAGACAGTACAACTTCAAATACGTTGTTATCTAGCTTGTCTGAACGGGTATCCATGTCTAGCTTAATTTCAGGAGTCCACTCTTTTTGGAAGATCGCTGGAGAATTTGGTGTTTCAAACGAAACATCTTTAGTGTAGATACGTTGGATATTAAACTGCGCTTCTTGTTGTTGTTCTGTCGCGGCATTTTGATTTTGTTCTGTCATGAGTGTTCCTAAATTCTTTGAATTTTATTTAATTTTCTTACAAGTTCAGCAAAGCGTTTAACTCGCCTTTTGCTTCGATAGCCATCATATCGTCACAGCCACCAATGTGATTATCATTGATAAAAATTTGTGGCACAGTGTAACCACCATTGGCTTTTTCTATCATCTGCTCACGTAATTCTGGTCGCTGGCCAATATCGTACTCTGTGTATGTTACACCTTTTGCATCTAGCAGCGCCTTAGCTCTGTGACAAAACGGACAATAATCTTTTGTGTAAATTACAACCTCAGTCATAAAGGCTCCTATTATTTTCCAGTCGTGGTCGGCAGCCCAGCACTTTGCCATGCGCCCATTCCACCATTAAGCACGTATACATGCTCAAAACCTGCTTTGTGCATTGTGTTAGCAATTCCTGAGGCAGTCATCCCCGTGGTACACACCAATATAATGGGTTTACTTTTTTGTTTTTCAAGCCCTGCAAAATCACTTTGTTTTGCCTTTTCTGCGCTTAGCTGCACAGCTCCAGCAATCCTACCCGCATTAAACTCTTTGGCGGAACGAATATCGACGACTTGACCACCTTCACGGTTAACCAATAAAGTTAATTGTTGAGGATTCACCTGCACGATGGCTGAAAACTTACTTTTAAACCAGCTTGCCACTATCATAACGACAAGGGCTAACCAAATAACGCTTAAAATCGCGTTGTTGCTTATAAATTCGATGTATTGTTCCATGCACCTTCCAACTTAACTTTCTAATGTGCGATTTTAACTCACTTCACACACCCATATTATGAATAGCCCAGCAGTATACATTTTGCGTTCGTTTGGGTATAGCCCTTTGTCTTAACATCCAGCGCATATCCCCTCTCACAAGCAGTTAAACTGATAAATAGTTGAGGATAAATCATAGCAACAGGGCTGAATTTTTACGCAAAACAAGGTATGCTAGGCCAACTGTTGTGTCGCGCTAATGTGCCCACCTTTTCCTGTGCACATGTGTTAAATTAGTTCTAAAGGAGCCCAAATGACTGCACAAAAAAAACCACTTGTTCTAATGATTTTAGACGGTTGGGGTTATAGAGAAGAAAGCGAAAGTAACGCTATTTTAGCAGCCAATACCCCTGTGCTAGATCATTTATGGCAAACAAAGCCTCGAACTTTGATTTCTGGTTCAGGGCTCGATGTGGGCCTTCCTGATGGTCAAATGGGTAACTCTGAGGTTGGACACGTTAATTTAGGTGCAGGACGTATCGTATACCAAGACTTTACCCGCATTACTAAAGCGATTGAAGACGGAGAGTTTGAGCACAACCCTGTGTTAGTTGAGAGCATTGATAAAGCGGTTAAAGCCGATAAAGCCGTTCATTTAATGGGCCTTTTAAGCCCAGGTGGTGTACATAGCCATGAAGATCATATCATTGCAGCTATTAAACTCGCAGCAAGGCGCGGTGCAAAAGCCGTTTACTTCCACGCATTTTTAGACGGTCGAGATACGCCTCCACGTAGCGCTCAAGTGTCTATTGAGCGAGTCGAAAAACTATTTTCAGAACTAAAATGTGGTCGCCTTGCATCAATCGTTGGCCGCTACTATGCAATGGACAGAGATAACCGTTGGGAGCGCATAGAAGCAGCTTACAACCTGATGGTGAGCGCACAGGCACAGTACACTTATGCGGATGGTGTAACGGCACTGAATGCAGCATATGAGCGCGACGAGAATGATGAATTTGTCAAAGCCAGTGTTATTCAACCAAAAGGGAGTGACGCTGCCACAATAAATGATGGCGACACCCTGATATTCATGAACTTTAGAGCCGATAGAGCGCGTCAAATGACACGCACATTTGTAGACCAACAGTTCAATGGGTTTACCAAGCAAGTCTCACCTCAGTTAAGCGCATTTGTCATGATGACTGAGTACGCTGCAGATATAGATGCGCCGGTGGCATTCGCTCCTGAAGCACTGACGAACGTACTTGGTGAGTGGCTAGCTAAACATAACAAAACGCAACTGCGTATCTCTGAAACTGAAAAATATGCACACGTGACGTTTTTCTTCAGCGGAGGCAAAGAAGATGAGTTTGAAGGCGAAAAGCGTGAACTGATCCCATCACCACAAGTGGCCACTTACGATCTGCAACCTGAGATGAACTCTGCGTTACTTACCGACAAATTGGTAGAAGCCATTCACAGCGGTGCTTATGATGTTATTGTTTGTAACTATCCTAATGGCGATATGGTTGGCCACTCCGGCGTATTCAGTGCTGCAGTAAAAGCCTGCGAAGCCGTTGATCAGTGTATTGGTCGAGTCGTTGAAGCGCTTGAGCAGGTGGGCGGCGAAGCACTGATCACAGCAGATCATGGTAACGCTGAGCAAATGACTAATGCAAAAACAGGCCAAGCTCACACTGCACATACCTCAGAACCAGTGCCATTTATTTACATTGGCCGAGATGCGGTACCACATGATGGAAAAACCCTCAGTGATGTTGCGCCAACCATGTTGCACTTACTTGGGATGGAGCAACCGAGTGAAATGACTGGCACGCCTATCATGACCTTGAAATAACGATGCTTAATTTGCCCAGTAAGTTATTTGCGCTTGGCATATCATTGGTGGTTACCTCGGTGGCCGCCAATGAGTCTAGAACCAAGCAAGATTTAACTGAAGTACAACAAGAGCTCAAAAAGAGCCAAAAAAACTACCAACAGCAACGAGATAATATCGCGGCGTTGCGTGCAAAACTCAAAGCACAAGAATTAGATATTGCAAAAAATTCAAAGGCACTATCATTAACCAGACGTGGTATTGCTGAAAACCAACAACACCAGTACACCTTGCAAAATGAGGCCAAAAGTCTAGAAAACAAAAAGCAACGCTTACAAAAACTGCTTGCTGCGCAACTCAAAAGTGCCTATATGACGGGTAGCCATGACTATTCAAAAATGCTCTTAAACCAAGAGCAAAGTGCGACTTTAGAGCGAACTATCAGTTACTATGACTACTTCAATAAAGCGAGAATAACGCAGCTAGAAGAGCTGAAACAAGTTTTCTTCGAACTAGCGAAAAACCAACAACAGCTTGAACGTAAGCAAACACAATTAGCTCAACTAAGAGAACAACAAGAACAACGACAAACAGCACTTGTCGCACGCCAAGAAGAGCGCCAAGTACATCTGCAAACGCTCAATAAAGCATTGCAACAAACCGCACAAGCTATCGACTATTTAAAAGAAAACGAACAAACATTGCTTAGCACACTCGAAGAGCTAGCGAGCATTCAACAGCCCGAGGAAGTGGTCCTAGATGGCCTAACACAGAGCAAAGGACAGCTACAATGGCCAAGTCAGGGACGTTTACGTCACCGCTTTGGACAACGTAAACATGCGGGGATGAGCTGGAAAGGAGTCGTTATTCAAGCCCAAGCAGGCACACCTGTTAACAGCATAAAGCAGGGCCAAGTGGTTTATGCCGATTGGCTAAATGGCTTTGGCTGGGTCATGGTTGTTGACCATGGAAAAGGGTTTATGAGCCTTTATGGCCACACTCAAACACTACTAAAAGATGTTGGTGATATCGTCAATGCGGGTGAAACCATCGCGTTAGTTGGCCAAAGCGGCGGACAAATTCGATCTGGTCTATACTTCGAAATACGGCATAAGGGAAGCGCTGTCGATCCGGTAAAATGGTGTAAAGCAAGTTAATTGATTAACCCGTGCTGCACCAACACTTGGAGCAGCACATGAACATATTTTTTCGTATAAAATGCACTTGCAAACGCGTTTATCAAAGTTGGGGCTTACTCGCCCTTAGCATACTGCTATGCCTAAGTTTTGCCACGCCCAATGCGTTTGCAAAGCAACACTACACCGAAGAGCAAGTTGAAGAGATCTTGTTTCACATTCATGCCTACTATGTTGAAGATTTGGTGCTCAGCCACATTGATAAAAACAACTTTGAGCAATTACTTGCGCAACTAGACCCTTATTCGAAATATCTCTCTGAAGCCGAACTCGAAGCTATTTTTAGTGCTGCAAATGGACGCTATACAGGGATAGGGATTGAGGTTGAAGAAATAGCTAATCACGTTGTTATTATCAATACCCTGCCAGGTTCACCTGCAGATATTGCGGGCATTGAAGGTGGTGATAAGCTAGTGGCCATTAACAACCATGACGTAACAAACAAAGACATTGCTTATGTGTCTAAGCTACTGCAAAAAGCAGAGTACTCAATCATTAAAGTTACTGTAGAGAGAAAAGCACAGCAACTGACACTGGCACTACGTCGTCAAGAAATTAACCTAGAGAGCGTCACTAGCCTGTTACTTAGTAATGGCAATGGTTACCTTTCATTGAATGGCTTTAACAATAACACTTACCATGATGTCGCTCGGCATCTAAACCGCTTGAGACTCGAAAATGGCGAAGCACTCAGTGGCTTAATAATTGACTTAAGAGATAATCCCGGTGGCACCCTTACGAGCGCCGTTGCCATCTCAGATCTGTTTTTGGATGCCGGTACCATCGTGTCAACGCAAGGGCGATTTTATGATGCCAATCAGCACTTTAGTGCTCAACAAGGCGATGTACTCAATGGTGCTCCCGTGGTTGTAATGATCAATGAAAATTCAGCCTCCGCCGCAGAAATACTAGCCGGCGCACTGCAAGATAATCGTCGGGCCATCGTCGTTGGAACCCCTTCTTTTGGTAAAGGCTCCGTGCAATCACTCATACCTATCGGCAATGGTACCACCGCACTTAAACTGACCACTGCGCGCTACTACACTCCATCTGGGCGTTCCATTGAAGGCGTTGGTATTGAACCGGATATCCCTCTTACGCAGCAAGTGCTTTCACATTTAAGTAAAAGCGCTATAATGACTGGCGAACAAACAGCCAAAAAAGAGCATTTAGCTAGACTAGACTCTCATTTAACTGATGCAAGAAAGTTACTTAAAAAACATTAAATTATAATTATTAAAAACAATAAGAAATGGGACTGTGCGACGCATATACTGGGGACTTTTAGCGCTGTGGCTGATGGCTTTGCCAAGCGCTGCAAAACAAATAGCCATTGTTATAGATGATATTGGCAACCACAAACGAGATTTACAGCTGCTGGAATTACCCGGCCAGCTGTCGTTTTCTATTTTACCTCATACGCCGTATTCTCAGCAATTTGCGTTTTTGGCCAGCCAGCAAAGCAAGGAACTTCTACTGCATGTACCCATGCAGTCACTGCAAAATAAAGCGCTTGGTCCAGGTGCACTCACTTTAGAGATGAATAAATGGCAGTTACAAAGTACCTTAGGGCACGCTTTAGCTACGTTACCGCAAGTAAAAGGCATTAATAACCACATGGGCTCTGCACTAACACAATTTGTTGAGCCAATGAAATGGACGATGGAAGTTTTAAAAAGACGCGGACTGTTTTTTCTCGATAGCCGCACAACAGAGCATACTCAGGCCCAGACAGTCGCCAACTTATATGGTGTTGAAAATATTAGTCGTCATATATTTTTAGATAATATTACGACCACTGAATCATTGAGATCACAATTTGAAGCTTTAAAACAAAAAGCTGATTCAGAAAATTTTGCCATCGCCATCGCGCACCCCTACCCCGAAACGGTCGCTTTTTTGACAATGGCTTTACCAGAGCTTAAAGCGCAAGGTTATGAATTAGTCCCCGTTTCACAATTAGTTGAGTCCAAATATATTCAACTAGCCGAGCATAATAAACCTCAAGCACGCTTTTTTATCCCAACCAGCGATTAGCAGCCAATCTAGTCGACTAACTTCGAGTTTTAATCGTTGTTTTGAAACAATAAATGCAGCGCTCAGACACTATCAGTCTCTTTTTGCTGCTAATCACACGCAATGAAACACATCAACATCAGCAATAGAAAATTAGCTTTAAGGCATAGGTTCATCGCCACTTAAGTCGCATAGTTTGATCTCGATTTATGCACAGCGCAAAAATGTACGTTATAACTAAGATATACATATTTAAGTGCAAACCCAATTCAGCTAGAGGAAATAATGATGTTAAACACTGTTGCCGATCTGATGACAGCCGATCCCTTTGCAGTTTCACTCAAAGCATCACTAAAAGATGCCCACGATTTAATGCGAGAGAAAAACATTCGCCATATTCCAGTTATTGACGAGCAGGGTATTTTGCAAGGCATGCTGACTCAGAAAATAATGATCGCAAAAGTAATGGGGATTATGGCAACGTATGGAGCAAATGCTCTGGAAAGAAAAGAGAAGTATACCGTTGTTGAAGACATAATGGCCACCGACTTTGCGAGTATCAAGCCCGAGCAAAACCTTGCGCAAGTGGCTGATTTTTTTGTTAGCAACCGTCATGGCTGTATGCCTGTTGTCGATGAAAACAACAAATTATTAGGGATTTTAACCTCTTCTGACTTTGTGCGTCTGGCCGCAGCGCTACTATCGTAACACGTATTTTGGCAATGCTAGCAGCTAGCATTGCCAAGCAAACACTTAGGCCTTTTCAGCTAACGTGCGCGCCACCGTTCTCATTCCTAAAGTTGTAGCGCCAGCGGCCCATTGACTCCCCGCATTGTTTTGAAACGCTGCAGCTAAATCAATGTGTACCCAGCCTTTACCTTCGTTTGGCACAAAACGCGACAAGAACCCAGCGGCATTTGAGGCACCACCAAATCCACCGCCTTTTTGTGCACGACTGTTTGCGGTATCAGCATAAGCTGATGGGCAGTTGTTCTGATGCCACTTTTCAAGCGGTAAGGGCCATGCCGCTTCAAATTCTTCACCAGCAAACTGCTGAACATCACCAACTAACTCTTTATCTAAACCAAATAACGCGTTGTATTCTTGACCAACCGCGACTAACGCAGCCCCGGTGAGCGTTGCCGCATCGATAATAAGCTCTGCGCCAGTTTCACCTGCAGCCATTAAACCATCGGCCAGCACTAAACGGCCTTCAGCATCAGTATTAACAATCTCAACGGTTGTGCCATTTTTATACGTTAAAATATCACCCAATTTGTATGCATGACCTGAGATCAGGTTCTCAGCACAGCACAAAAACAGCTTAATACGCTTATTTATACCACGCTGAATAGCCAACGCTAAGCCTGCAGTGACCGTTGCAGCTCCCCCCATGTCGCACTTCATACCCAGCATTCCTTCACTGGGTTTAATAGAGTAGCCACCCGAATCAAACGTGATACCTTTACCTACTAACGCAGCACTCACTGGCGCATCAGCATTGCCAGTTGGGTTATAATCAAGCTCTAACAATACAGGCGGACGCTCACTACCGCGGCCGACTTCATGAATACCTATCCACTGTTGCTCAAGTAATGCTTTGCCTTTAATAATTTGATAGCTGACATGCTCTGGCGCGAGAGATTGAATGAACTCAGCCGCTTTACCCGCTAAACTTTCTGGGTAGATATCCTCTGCGGTCCCATTGATCATTTGTCGAGCCCATGTTGCCGATGTTTGCAAAGCAGCCAACTCATTCATATCTGATTGCGCATTGTCTACAAAAGTCACACCTGCTAATTGCTTGGGGCTTACAAAGCCTTGATAAAACGCCCACTGCGACTCTGTGCACCACTGCTCGCCTTGCAGCTGTACTTGCGTGATCCCTTGTTGAGCAAGTGTTCTGGCCGCTTTTTGAATATTTTTGAGCGTTTCACTTTCATTTAAGTGAACCGTTGCACCTTGGTTATCAAAAGATAAAGAAGCACCGGCTCCCCAATGTGGCGCAGCGGCCTCTTCACTTAAACGAACAATAAATTTGTCAGACATAATCCTATATTCTCTTGCACTTGTTAGTGTCCTAAAGTGTACACTAGTGCGCATATAGCCCCAACCTAATGCGATTAATCAATGAAATTTGCAAGTTCGCTCAACAAAGCAACCCTTATCAAACGCTACAAACGCTTTTTGGTCGATTTACACTGCTCACATCAGGGGGAGTTCACGGTACACTGTGCCAACACAGGTAAAATGACTGGCTGCGCCGACACTGGATTTAGTGCCTACTACTCCACCAGTGACAATAAAAAACGTAAATATCCACACTCATTGGAGCTTACACAAAACACGCAAGGAGCGCTTATTTGCGTAAATACCAACCACGCCAACACGGTCGCCTTCGAAGGTATTGAACAAGGTATCGTCAAGCAACTGAGTGGCTATACTCGCAGCCATAGAGAGGTAAAGTATGGCCAAGAAAACAGCCGTATTGATATTCTGCTTGAAGATGATGAGCGTGCACCTTGCTACGTTGAAGTGAAATCGGTCACCTTGCTAGAAAACAACCGTGGCTATTTTCCTGATGCCCAAACACTCAGAGGCCAAAAACACCTTCGCGAGCTGATAGCATTAAAACACCAAGGCGCAAGAGCAGTATTATTGTTTGTCGTAATGCATGAAGGAATTAACGACGTCGCAGCGGCCGAACACATCGACCCCCACTATGCCACCTTACTTACTCAAGCATCTCAAGAAGGCGTAGAGATATTGGCGTATAAAGCAACTATCTCAGCACAGGAAATTACCCTATCACAGCAAGTACCTGTTAATATAAGTTGAAATAAAATTAATGATCCCCATATCCCAGCTCATTAGAATTTCGTCTCTAAGACTGAGATGTCTTCGCAAATGCCATACTAAAAAATGAAAAAGTGTTTGCGTAGGGGGGGAGATTCTGCTATTTATAGCCGCCGGCGTTAGCTGGGGTAATGTATTAAGGATTTAGGAGAATGCTATGCCTGACCAAAAGAGACTAGGCTTATTAGCTCAAGCCGGTTTAGAACCTTATCAGGAAAAACCGGGCGAAGAATACATGAATGACGCACAACGTGCGCATTTCAAAGCAATATTAGAAGCATGGCGTAAAGATTTGCGTAACGAAGTTGATCGTACCAAGACGCACATGCAAGATGAAGCAGCAAACTTTCCTGATCCTGTCGACCGTGCAGCACAAGAAGAAGAGTTTTCTTTAGAGCTGCGTACACGTGACCGTGAACGTAAACTGATCAAAAAGATAGAAAAAACACTGCAGCTAATCGAAGATGATGACTTTGGCTTCTGCGAGTCGTGCGGTATCGAAATCGGTATCCGTCGCTTAGAGGCTCGACCGACAGCCGATTTATGTGTTGATTGCAAAACACTGGCTGAAATTAAAGAAAAGCAAAACGGCCGAGGTTAATCTCAGCCCATTATGCTCACCCCAGCATTATCCCATCAAGGGAGCTATCGCGGTCGATTTGCTCCCTCGCCTTCGGGTCCCTTACATTTTGGTTCGCTCATTGCAGCGCTTGCTAGTTTTTTAACTGCCAAAAGCCAACAAGGTCAGTGGCTGGTCCGCATTGAAGATATTGATACACCGCGCGTAGTCAAAGGCGCAGACAGTGACATTCTGCATACTCTAGAGGCCTACGGGCTACACTGGGACGAGAACGTAATATATCAAAGTCAACGCCATTCTTTGTATGAAGACGCGTTAGAGCATCTTAACCAACAATCCCTAGTTTACGCATGTCAGTGCACACGCAAAGAAATAAAACTGCGTGGCGGCTTTTACGACAATCACTGTAGAACACTCAATCTACCGCGCTCAGGCAACGCCTTGCGTTTGCAACAGCACTTTCCCATAGAGAAATTTCATGACCAAATTCAAGGCTTAGTGCACATTCCAAAAAAAATTGCGCATGAAGATTACATAATCAAACGCCGTGATGGCTTGTTTGCGTACCAATTGGTAGTCGTATTAGACGATATTGAGCAAAAGATTACTCATGTTGTAAGAGGTGCAGACTTATTAGAACCAACGGCTCGCCAGTTGGGGCTGTTTGAACAACTCGGCAATTGCGCGCCACATTACGCTCATATACCACTGGCTGTAGCCAAGCCTGGCTTTAAGTTATCAAAACAAAACCATGCACCAGCAATAGACAAACGCAACCCCATACCTGCAACGCTGGCTGCGCTGCGCTTTTTAGGGTTTAATCCTCCAAGCGAATTAACCACTGCCACAATTGAAGAAGTATTAGCATGGGCGGTGCAATCATTTTGCCTTGATACGATCCCAAAAGTGCAGGAAAAACCCATGAACTATGATGCTTAAGCAAACAATATTTCAGTCCAAAACTTAATTTTTCGTCAGCACTGGTATATTATAGCGAGCCTTATAGGTTCGCCTATGCATTTTATTACTTTTGGCATTCCCACTGTTTTAGGAGACAGGTTATTATTTCTAAGTTATTTAAGTTTTGCAGACAATTAGTTGGCCAAAGCGATGCTAAGGCGACGACTGTAACCTGTACCGAGCCAAAATTGATCCCGCGTAGCGAGCACAATATTTCTCGCAAGCAACTAAGTCCAAATGCAATTAAAGTATTGTACCGCTTAAAGGATGGTGGCTATGACGCCTATCTTGTCGGTGGCTGTATTCGAGATATTTTACTCGGCATAGAGCCAAAAGACTTTGATGTTGTGACTAACGCTACTCCAGAGCAAGTAAAAAAGCTGTTTCGTAATTGTCGGTTAATTGGCCGACGTTTTCGCTTGGCACATATCGTATTTGGTCGTGAAATTATTGAAGTAGCAACAATGCGCGGCCACCATCAGGGCCAAGATAGTAAAAACCCGATAAGCCAATCGAGTGAGCATGGACAACTACTCAGAGACAACGTCTATGGCACCATTGAAGAAGATGCAGAACGTCGCGACTTCTCTATTAACGCGCTTTATTACTCCGTTAAAGACTTTAGCATTCATGACTTCGCCAATGGTATTGCCGCAATAAAAGAGCGCAAAATTGAACTGATCGGCGATCCCGAAACTCGATATCGAGAGGACCCAGTACGAATGCTACGTGCTGTGCGTTTTGCAACAAAACTCGATATGCAGATCGCGCCAGCAACCGAGGCGCCAATTAAAGACTTAGCCGACTTGTTGAGTAATATTCCACCGGCTAGATTATTTGAAGAAACATTAAAATTATTTCTTAATGGTAAAGCTGAGCAAAACTACCACATGCTAAGAGAGATGGGCTTATTTAAGCAACTATTTCCAGCTCTTGATGCCATTATTGAGCAAAGCGACAGTGGTTTCGAGCCGCGCTTTATCGCACAAATGTTTGCAAATACCGATCAGCGTATCAATGCAGACAAAAAAGTAACTCCTGCATTTGTCTATGCTGCACTACTTTGGTTCCCTCTGCTAAAACGCAGTGAGCAACTTCAACAACAAGAACAAATGCCCATGTTTGATGCGTATGCACAAGCGATGAACCAAGTACTCGCAGAAAATGCCAAACAAATCGCAGTACCAAAGCGTTTTACGCTGGGAGCGCGTGATATTTGGCATATTCAAATGCGTTTAGACAAGCGCGGTGGTCAAAGAGCGTATCGACTGTCTCAACAACCTCGCTTTAAGGCTGCTTATGACTTTTTACTACTTCGTGTAGAAAGCGGAGAGCATCAACAGCAAGCATTGGCTGATTGGTGGACAGATTATTTAAAGCAAGATATCAATGGCCAAAAAGATATGGTGAAGTCGCTACCGACCCAAGAAACAGGCAAGCCTCGTCGCCGTTATCGCCGCAAACCCAAAAAGAAACCACAAAGCAATGACTAAAGTTTACATTGGTTTGGGCGCAAACCTTAACGAACCTATTGCGCAACTAGAACGTGCTATCGATGCGTTAAAAAGCCTATCTGATAGTCATTTTGTTGGCTGCTCACGCTTTTATGGTTCAAGGCCTATGGGTCCTCAAGATCAACCCGATTATGTAAACGCAGTGGCGTGCATTGAAACCAGCTTAACAGCTGAAACATTGTTGGATGCACTGCAAAAAATAGAACTTGAACAGGGTCGTATTCGTAAAAACGAACGTTGGGGGCCCCGTACACTCGATTTAGACATTTTACTATTTGGTGAATTACAAATTAATACCGAGCGCTTAACTGTACCTCATTATGGGTTATGCCAACGTGAATTTGTTGTTTACCCTTTGCTTGAGATTGCCCCTCACCTTGAACTGCCCTCAGGTGATAAATTGACGGACATTTGCAAACAAGTGCCGCTAAACGGCTTAACTCCTATTCAATAATAAATACACTCCATCAAGAGGACTGACATGGCTAAGGTAACTGTATCAACACTGGCAAAAATGAAAAAACAGCAAAAAAAAATCACGGCGCTTACAGCCTATGATGCGAGTTTTGCAAAACTATTTCATGATAATGGTGTTGATATCATATTAGTCGGCGACTCTTTAGGCATGGTCTTACAGGGGAGCGAAGACACGCTTTCTGTAAGTAACAATGATATTGCCTACCACACACGCTGTGTAAGAGCTGGCAGTAAAGAACTATTTGTTATAGCGGATATGCCTTTCATGACTTATTCGAACCCTACTCAAACATGTGAAAACGCAGCACAGCTAATGCGTGCGGGCGCAAATATGGTGAAGTTAGAAGGCGGAGAATGGCTATTAGACAGTATTCGAGCTCTTACCCAGCAAGGGATCCCTGTGTGTGGCCACTTAGGGCTAACACCGCAATCAGTCAATGTCTTTGGTGGCTTTAAAATTCAAGGCCGTCAAGATGAGCAAGCTGACCGCATGGTTGCTGATGCCAAAGCGTTAGAAGAAGCCGGTGCTCAGCTGCTTGTTGTTGAGTGTATTCCATCACCACTTGCAAAACGTATCTCTGATGAACTTAGTATTCCAGTGATAGGAATTGGCGCAGGTAAAGAGACCGATGGCCAAATCCTCGTTATGCATGATTTAGTGGGTATTTCAGCGGGCTATATTCCAAAGTTTTCTAAAAACTTTTTAGCTGAAACGGGCAACATGCCGGATGCAGTTAAGAAGTACTGTCAAGATGTACAATCTGGCGCGTTTCCTACTTCTGAACATGAGTTTAACTAATGCAATCAGTCACTGAGATTAAATCGCTACGTAGTCAAATTAAAGCGTGGCGTCAGCAAGGCTTAACCATCGCCTTTGTACCAACGATGGGCAATTTACACTATGGCCATTTTTCATTGGTAGAAAGAGCCAAAACGCTTGCCGATAAAGTGGTAGTGAGTATTTTTGTTAACCCGATGCAATTTGGTGCGTCGGAAGACTTAGATAGCTATCCAAGAACGCTTACAGAGGATAAGCAAGGTCTTGCTGAGCTAGAAACAGATCTTGTTTTTACGCCAAGTGTTGACACTATTTACCCTAATGGACTTGCAGCACAAAGTTATGTCGATGTCCCAGAAATATCTTTGGGCTACTGTGGCGGCTCTCGACCCGGTCACTTCAAGGGCGTTGCAACGGTAGTAACCAAACTATTTAATATGGTGCAACCAGATATTGCGTGTTTTGGAGAAAAAGACTATCAACAGTTGCAAGTCATCAAAACCATGGTGAGAGATTTGTCTATGCCCATTGAAATTGTGGGGGTACCAACTAAACGTGAAGCCTCAGGTCTTGCGATGAGTTCTCGCAATGGGTATTTAAGTGCACAAGAGAAAAGCACTGCCAAAGTGCTGTTTAACACACTCAATGATGCAGTAAGCCATTTGCAATCTGGTAATACAGAGTTTACCCAAATTGAAGAGCAAGCAAAACAAACATTAATCGAGCATGGTTTAAAACCTGATTACTTTAACATTGCTAATGCGCAAACATTAAGGCCAGCAAACCAAAATGATAAACAGCTAGTTATTCTCGCAGCAGCGTTCTTGGGTAAAGTTAGACTCATAGATAATATGCAAGTAACGCTCTAAAAGTAAAAGAACATTTGTTAGTTATGCGTTTATACCCATTCGCATAATTAACTGCTCTCTTTAGAGTCGATAAAAATTATCGCTATTTTGTTGTTTTAAATGAGACGTTTAAACGCAACTGGTGTTAAGTTTTATCCCTAAAAATGATTAATACCAATCCGCTTAACTAAGTGGTCTATTTTGAAGCAAGAAAACCTTGTCGATAGCAAGGCAAAAATTACGTTATTTTGTTGTTCTAAATGAGAAATTTTTAACGCAGCTGTCGTCAGGTTTAATCCTTCAAAAGGATTAAGTGTTATTGCGCATTAGTATTGCATCATCTCATCAACGTTTATTAACAACAAAAATGCCCCTACGATAAGGGGCATTTTTTTGAGCGCTTTCTAAAGCCTTTCCATAGGCTAAAGAGTTTATTTTATAGCAAGCCTAACTTCTTCAGCTCTGAAGTAGCCATCTTACCAGAAAGTGGAACATAACCATCTTTCTCTACAATCTTTTGACCATCTTGAGACAATACCATCTTCAAGAATTCAGCTTCGATTGGCGCTAAAGGTTTGTTTGGATGCTTGTTCACGTAAACATACAAGAAGCGAGATAGTGGGTATTTACCTTGTGCAACATTGTCTAGTGTCGCATCTACAAAGCTGTTGCCTTTTTTAGCAATCGGTACCGTACGAACACCTGATGTTTTGTAACCAATACCAGAGTAACCAATCGCATTCACTGATGACGAGATTGACTGTACTACAGATGCAGAACCTGGCTGTTCATTTACGTTATTACGGAAGTCGCCTTTACATAATGCTTTCTTTTTAAAGTAACCATAGGTGCCAGATACTGAGTTACGACCGTAAAGCTGCACGTCTTTTGCAGCCCAGTCGCCTGTTAGGCCTACATCACTCCAACGCGTTACTTCTTCAGTTGCACCACACTTACGTGTTGATGAGAAGATAGCATCCACTTGATCAATGCGTAGACCTTCAATTGGGTTATCTTTGTGTACAAATACTGCTAACGCATCGATAGCTACGCGCACTTCTGTTGGCTTATAGCCATAGCGCTTTTCAAATGCTTCGATTTCTTTAGATTTCATCTTACGGCTCATTGGGCCAAAGTTAGCAGTCGCCTCTGTAAGTGCCGGCGGCGCAGTAGAAGAACCTGCCGCTTGAATTTGGATATTTACGTTAGGATAAATACGCTTATATTCTTCTGCCCAGAACGTCATCATGTTTGCAAGCGTATCGGAGCCCACAGAAGAGAAGTTACCTGAGATCCCGCTGGTTTTATTATATTCTGGTAGAGCCTTATCTAGCGCAGATACTTGTGTTGAAACTAAGGTTGTTACAGCCACACCCATTGCGGCAACTAAGCTTTTAAATTTCATTGGGGTTACTCCAATTGTTCGTCCCATTTAAATAACGCAGACTATTTTGCAGTCATTCGATGACAGAAAAATTACTCTTAAATGACACTTTTATGACTTTCAGCATTTGTCATAAAAGTACTCTTTGATTTAGGAAAGGCAAATGAAAAGGTAGATCCCTCACCTACAGTACTCTTAATCTCAAGTGCTGAGTCATGCCTTGTCAGTACGTGTTTTGTTATAGCAAGCCCCAAACCAGACCCTCCGGTTTTTCTGCTACGCGCTTTATCAACACGATAAAAACGCTCTGTTAATCTATGAATATGCTCAGGAGCTATACCATCACCATTATCTGTTACCGAGAAACGTGGACGACCATCTGGATCACATTGCCAACTCACTTCTACACGCCCGTCAGATTTTGTGTAGTGAATAGCATTAAACACCAAATTAGAAAAAGCACTGCGTAATTCATCTGCTGCCCCTAATATGTCTAATGAGGGGTCAACATTAAATACCAGCTCATGGTGTTTATCTTGGTTTAATGACTTGGCCTCTGTTTCAATCAATGAAAGCATCCTAGGCACATCAACCGGCTTATCCTTCTCATGTTTTCGAGCACCTTCAATTCGAGATAGCGATAACAACTGATTCACTAAGCTATCCATTCGCTTGCATTGCTCTATCATAGTAAAATGCGCTTTATTCCAAACAGATGGTGGGGGCAAATTATCACTCTCTAACATCTCTAAATAACCCGTCACCACCGTTAATGGTGTTCTGAGTTCGTGAGACACATTAGCAACAAAATCTTTGCGCATTTGCTCCAACTGCTTTAAACGCGTGATATCTCGAACCACCATCATTAGTTGCTCTGCATAGGGCATAACACGGAATTCAAGTACTTGCTCGCTAGCATGACCTGAGTCTAACTCAAGTGGCTCATCGAACTGATGATTGTTCATATATCTGACAAATTTAGGATCTCGGATCAAGTTATCCAAGCGTTGTCCATGATCAGTGGGCCACTGTAAGCCAAGCACTTTTAACGCCAGTTGATTACACCACACGATACTCATGTCTTGTTGCAGAACAACAACTGCATCAGGAACTGCTTCAGCACCTTCACGAAAACGTCTGATCAGTTCGGCTAGTTCATTTCGCTTTTTACGATTTCGATGCTGTAGATGGTAGATCCCCTCAAAAATCTGCTCCCAAGCCCCCTCTCCTTCGGGTGGGTTGAAGCTTCGTTGATTAAGCAACCAGTCACTGAGACGATACAACTGATGATAATGCCAAAGTAATAACGAAAGCGCCCCGATAAATAACAATACGAAGGGGGCACCAATCAAAATACCGATCAAAGTCAAAGGCAGAAAATACAAAAACAGGCGTTTAAATAACGCCTGTTTATTAATCACTCGGTACATATATAATCGTGTCCTAACACAACCACTACTAGCCTATGTTATAACTTGCTAGAAAAACGGTAACCTGCACCACGAACAGTCTGTACAAGTCTATCGTGACCTAATGGCGCGATTGCTTTGCGCAAACGACGAATGTGAACATCAACCGTTCTGTCTTCAACATACACATTAGTGCCCCAAACATGGTCAAGTAACTGTTCTCGACTATACACGCGTTCTGGGTGGGTCATAAAAAAGTGTAACAAGCGAAACTCTGTAGGTCCCATATCAAGCTCACTACCAGCTGATGTTACGCGATGTGAAATAGGGTCTAAACGCAAACCGTGAACCTCGATAGCTTCTTCAAGCGAAGTCGGTGAAACTCGGCGGATCACTGCTTTGATCCTTGCCATAAGTTCTTTAGGAGAAAACGGCTTAGTAACATAGTCATCGGCACCAACTTCTAAGCCTTTGACTTTATCTTCTTCTTCACCACGTGCCGTTAACATAATAATTGGGATCTGTCGGGTATATTCACTTTGCTTAAACTTTTTAGCTATCTGAATACCACTGCCTCCTGGCAACATCCAGTCTAATAATACCATATCTGGATAAGGCTCTACCATCGCGGCAATTGCCGAATCATAATCTTCAGCTTCAATAGCTTGAAAACCATTTTGCTCTAAAACAAATACCAGCATTTCTCTGATAGGCGCTTCATCATCAACTACAAGTACTTTACGTGACATCCCAATGTTCTCTTTCATTACCGAAGTTGGTGTCATTATTATGACTTAGTGTGACAGTTTTATGAAATACTACACCGGATTTTAAAAAGCTGCCAAAAAAATTACAAATAAAAGAATATTCAAAATAATTTCGTAGCTTATTGATGTTACTGGATTATTTAAAAAATAAAAATATTTAACTAAAAATCGTATCGTAACGTTAGTGCCATATGTTCTTGCTCAGCATTATTATCTAAGTCAAATTGAGAGTACCAAAAATACATACGCGCTTGCTTTGAAAGGCTTTTTTCTACACCTAGAGATGTTGCATTACCAGAGTCTGATAATTTACCACTCGCACCGTCTGAGTCTTGATATTGTGCAAGTAACTTGTAACTTTTTATTTTGTATGAGGCACTCACCATAAAACTGTCGACTTTACTGCTTGAATCAACTTTTTCACTTTGTTGATATACCCCACCAAGTGTTGCATTACCCATTTTACCTTGCACTGTGATACGATTAATATCTTGCCCAGCCACTTCTTCATCATGAGCAACACTAATATATATAGGCGTTTTCTTTAATTTACTGTCACCATACATAGCTGCAACCGATAAACCAGACTTTCCTTTTTGCTTGCTATTATCTTCAGCAATGTAACTTACAACAAACTTTAAATGATTGAGCTCTGGCGTGCTGTATTGAATAGTATCTCCCAAACGATTTTCACCAGCAAACAGGGTCTTAATATCCGCTTCAAAATCATTCATCATGTCTACTTTACCCTGCGACTTTTTCATCGCGGTGTCGTCACGACCAATTAAAATTTGTCCCAAACTCCCCTTCATACCAACATATTGAGATCTTGCAGTAATATTCTCACCACTTTTACCATCTTTATCATTATCCGCTGGATTCACTTCAAACTCATACTTGAAAAATATTTCTAATCCGTCATTTACTTTCGTATCACCTTTAAAACCCAAGCGAGAAGCATAGCTTTCTATGCTGGTTTCACTCTCACTCGATATATCACTGTATTGGACACCCGCGTGCACTCGACCATATGCTTTTAACGTTTCAGCACTGACGAAACCAGATATCATAGATAAGGAAAAACAACCAACCGTTAGTAAATTTATTTTCATGATTGCGCAGCCTCAAGGGATAAAGTTTTAAGTTCAAATCCATGAACTCACATAACTCAAAACACGAGCTTCAGTATAAAAATTAGTCGCTCCTGAGGGGAGATCAAGAAATAACCCTGCTCAAGATCAAATTTATACTAAGAAGCGTATTTCAGATCAAAATCTTACTAACCCGATCCCTTCAGGGATCAGTATTTTACTTACACTAAAGCCTACAAATACTTTTACAACCATACAATTAGCTAAAAAACACCCAAAAATGAGCTATATTTGGATCTAACGCTATTTAGCTAGTAAAAAACTGATCCCAGTAAGCTAAAATGGCTAACTTACTGATCTTAAAATATGATCGGTGGTAAAATATTGATCCAAAAAAAAGCCTCATATAGAGGCTTTTGATTAACTAATAGCAGACTTAGTTATTATTTGATCTGAGGGTTTAACTCACCAGATAAATAACGCAAATGCATATCATCCAATGAGATTGGTTTGATCTTACTTGCTTGTCCTGCTGTGCCAAATGCCTCATAACGATCAACACAGATCTCTGTCATTGCCTTGGTAGCCTCAGCTAAGAATTTACGTGGGTCAAAGTTGGCAGGATTGTGCGCAAGGTGACGACGGATAGCACCGGTTGATGCTAAACGTAAATCAGTATCAATATTTACTTTACGTACACCGAATTTGATACCTTCAACAATCTGTTCAACAGGCACACCGTAAGTTTCTGGGATCTCACCACCGTATTCATTAATTACTGCAAGCCAGTCTTGTGGCACAGATGAAGAGCCGTGCATTACAAGGTGCGTATTTGGAATACGCGCATGGATCTCTTTGATGCGATTAATCGCTAAAATATCCCCCGTCGGTGGACGTGTGAACTTATACGCACCATGTGAGGTACCACATGCTATCGCCAGTGCATCTACACCTGTTTTGCTTACAAAATCTGCAGCTTCTTCAGGGTCTGTCAATAGTTGATCGTGAGTTAGTTTACCCACCGCACCAATACCATCTTCTTCACCGGCTTCACCTGTTTCTAAAGAACCAAGTACACCTAACTCACCTTCAACTGACACACCACAAGCGTGAGCCATTTCTACTGTGCGACGGGTTACATCAACGTTGTACTCATAACTAGAAGGCGTTTTACCATCGTCTAATAGTGAGCCATCCATCATGACTGACGAGAAACCTAATTGAATTGAGCGCTGACAAACCGCCGGAGACGTACCATGATCTTGGTGCATCACAACCGGAATATGCGGCCACTCTTCAATTGCAGCTAAGATCATATGACGTATAAACGGCGCACCAGCATAAGCACGTGCACCCGCAGAACCTTGCACAATTACAGGGCTGTTTGTTCTGTCAGCCGCTTCCATAATCGCGCGCATTTGTTCTTGGTTGTTTACGTTAAAAGCTGGAACCCCATAACCATGCTCTGCTGCATGATCAAGAAGTTGACGCATACTGATTAAAGCCATTTTGCTTTCTCCAATAGTCGATGACTTTGTCATCTAGTTTGAACGGATAAATTGTATGTGGCCTACACCACTGATATTTGTTCACATCTAAGTGAGAGTGATATAAACAAATAAGGCCAGCAAAGCTGGCCCATTAAAAATTAAACGCCTGCTCTTTTTTCAAGCATAGCTACTGCTGGTAGTTTTTTCCCTTCTAAAAACTCTAAAAAGGCACCGCCACCTGTAGAAATATAAGAAATATCGTCTGCAACACCATATTTATCAATTGCAGCTAATGTATCACCACCACCAGCAATCGAGAATGCGTTAGATTTGGCAATGGCATTTGCAATCGCTTCAGTACCATTACCAAACTGATCAAACTCAAACACGCCAACTGGGCCATTCCAAACAACAGTACCTGCATGCTCAATGATTTGTGCCAATATATTTGCGGTATCAGGGCCGATATCAAAAATCATATCTTCATCGGTCACTTCACTGACATTTTTGATAGTCGCCACAGCTGATTCTGAAAATTCTGAGCCAACCACAACATCGGTTGGCACTGGGATATCGCCATCGTTACTGCGCGCAGCTTCTGTTAGCTTGGTTGCTTCAGCGATTAAGTCTTTTTCATATAAAGACTTACCAACTGGATGTCCTGCAGCCGCGATAAAGGTGTTGGCAATACCGCCACCGGCAACAAGCTGATCAACCACTTTTGATAGCGAATCAAGCACAGTGAGCTTAGTGGATACTTTAGAGCCACCAACAATCGCCACTAACGGGCGCGCAGGGTTATCTAATGCTTTACCTAGTGCGTCTAATTCAGCTGCCAATAAAGGGCCTGCACAAGCTACAGGTGCAAACAAACCAACACCATGGGTAGACGCCTGAGCACGGTGAGCCGTACCAAATGCGTCCATGACATACACATCACACAGTGCAGCTAGCTTTTTAGACAATGCTTCATCATCTTTTTTCTCGCCCACGTTAAAGCGAACATTTTCAAAAACGACCACTTCATTATCTGCAACTTCAACACCATCTAGGTAATCAGTCACTAAGCGAACATTTTGCTCTAAGGCATCATTTAAATAATCGACAACAGGCTGCAATGAATATTGCGCATCATACTCACCTT
Source organism: Pseudoalteromonas sp. A25 (assembly GCF_009176705.1). Classification (NCBI taxonomy): domain Bacteria; kingdom Pseudomonadati; phylum Pseudomonadota; class Gammaproteobacteria; order Alteromonadales; family Pseudoalteromonadaceae; genus Pseudoalteromonas; species Pseudoalteromonas sp. A25. The sequence continues at coordinate 3,245,773 of NZ_AP021846.1, forward strand.
CAGTAGGACGACCTAAGTGAGACATCACCATCACTTTAGCACCTTTTTCAAGCGCTAATTTAATCGTTGGTAACGATGCACGGATGCGGGCATCAGAGGTCACTTTGCCCTCTTTAACAGGCACATTTAAATCTTCACGGATTAAAACGCGTTTGCCACTTAAATCTAAATCGGCCATTTTAATGACTGACATGGACCTTCTCCTTAATAAACGATACTTCAATATTCAAATAAACTACTTTTGTGCCAACATAGCTGCTGCGGTGTCGAGCATGCGATTAGCAAACCCCCACTCGTTGTCACACCATACTAATAACTTTACTAGCCGTTTATGACTAACTCGTGTTTGTGTACCATCAATAATACAAGAATGTGGGTCATGATTAAAATCAACCGAGACTAATGGCTCTTCGGTATAACTTAAGATCCCTTCAAGACGCCCTGATGCGGCCTGCTGCAACACCTGATTGACCTTCGATAAATCTACATCTTGGTTTAGCGTTACACTCAAGTCCATCGCTGTCACATTGATGGTCGGAACTCGCACAGCAATTGCCTCAAAGCGACTATGAAATTTAGGCAAAATACGTTCAATGCCCCGCGCTAACTTAGTATCAACGGGAATGATTGACTGGCTCGCAGCACGTGTTCGGCGCAAATCACTATGATATGCATCGATCACTTGTTGATCATGCATAGAGGCATGGATCGTCGTTATCGCGCCTGATTCAATGCCAAATGCATCATCAAGTACTTTTATCACTGGCACAATACAATTAGTCGTACATGAGCCATTCGAAACGATAGTATGCGACGGCGCTAACTCTTCTTCATTGATGCCATACACTATCGTGGCATCAACATCAGCGTCTGCTGGTTGAGAGAATAAAACCTTTTTTGCGCCCGCGTTGAGATGCTTTTGTGCATCTTGGCGCGAATGAAATACACCAGTACATTCCAGTACAACGTCAACATCAAGTGCTTGCCAAGGAAGCAAACTCGGATCAGCTTCGCTAAACAGTTGGATGTTATCACCCGCCACATTTAAATAAGGTGCTTGATGCTTTACATCAAAGGCAAAACGGCCGTGCGAGGTATCGTATTTTAAAAGATGCGCAACCGCTTTTGGGTCTGCCAGTTCATTTATCGCTACAATTTGGATCTCTTTCTGGCGTCCAGACTCGTATAACGCGCGCACTATGTTACGCCCAATACGACCAAATCCATTAATTGCCAGTTTGATTGTCATTAAAGTGAAAATCCAGCTATCTGCAAAAAGATGATAGGAGCATGGCTCCAAAGATGGCGCTATTGTAATCGACCATGATTAAATGTGTAAGGGAAATGATGTTTTTTTTTACATTAAGTCAGCTAATTTAATGCGTTTTCCTGCATTCATCGCGTTAACCTGTGCCAGAAGAAGCTCCGCTGTCGCTAACGCATCCGTCAAAGCATGATGCGTTTGATAATCAGGTAAATGATAACGCTTTCTACACGATGCTAGAGTTAAACCATCACCTGCTATAGGTTGTCCACGGCTTTGTAAACGTTTCTTTTCAATCTCCATAGTATCAACCATCGTTTGCGGTTCAACCGCGATACCTGTCATTACACTTGCTTGTTTGAGAAATGGCCAATCTAATGCGCTGTGGCACACTAACACTTTATTATAGAGCGCCTGTGATAGCGCACGCATAATGTACTCCAGCGACTCCCCTTCCTTTAGCATACCGTCGTCGATACCATGGTACACCGGACTTTGCTCTAATGCTTTTACATCTTTGTGGATATGGTACTGTGCTGAACTTAAATCAATTCGACCCGCCTCTATCGCTAGCCAAGCTATCGATACAATTTCACTTTGTTTGGCATCTAGTCCGGTTAGCTCTATGTCTACAACGAGATAATTCAAAGCTTCAAATTCACATTGCTTTAACTTAAATTGCTTATAGGCTCTTTGCCACCAGCGTTTTGCGAACACTACAAGCTTCCTCTAGCAAACTTAAAAGCACATGCCTGTTGTGCCCGCTTGATTAAACAAAACGCTTCTTTTAATTGGTGCTTTTCAAGCGATGTAAGGTCTGCAGGATCGATACAGTTTTCTGGCAAATGGTCATGCTCTAGCTGGTTGTTGAGTCGTAACTGAGTTAGATAGCGCCAACAATCTTTAAGATTATAAACATCGTTTTTATTTAGTAAGTCACTGCTAAGCAGTGCGTCTAAACGCTCTATTGTATTAGCTTTATATATTTGCGCTTTAAGCGCGTACAAGCGAGCCAAATCGTTAATGATCACCACACCTCGTCGTTTCAGATCTAAGAACTTATGCTGTTGTTGATCTTTCTCTAGTTTCAGTTGTTGAAACAACCCCAGCGGTACAGAATTTGTATTGATATCCGTCGCCATTGCAGCAAAAAACAAGTCATCTTTTTTCAGCTTGGCCAGCTGTGCAGTAAATTCGCTATAGAGCGTACTCGACCCTTCTATAAAGCGTAAATCAAAATAGATTTTACAATTAAGCATTGCCTTAGGCGTCGGCGCGTATATCCATTTTTCAAAACGTGCTAACCATTGCTGTATAGAGCCTCGACATGCCTCGTTACTGGCCATAATATTGCCTGGGCAGCGCTTAATACCGCATTGTGCAAGCTGTTCACACACAAACTCCCCCATGCTCTCGAAGTATACACGCTGCTGCTGCGTTACATCATTTGGCAACAGCAACCCATTATCTTGATCTGAATGCAATGTTTGCTCTTCTCTTGCCTGGGAACCAAAACAGATCCAGCTAAATATACAAGGTGCTTGACCATGTTGCTGCTGGTAGATAGCGATAAGGCGCGCTGTTAGGGCATCACTTAAACCACTCAATAATTTGCCAATTAAAGAAGTATCTTCCACATTATTGGCGAAACTCTTGAGTAATTGCGGGATCTCACCCGCTAGATGCTTCAATTGTGCAACACCTTGCGCTTTGTAAATATTACCAATTAATTGTACAGGGTCGCTCTTTTGCTGCTTGAGCAAGTCCGTACTCGTAAGCATACCAAGTGGCACATGGTGTTCGTTTAAAACGGGCAAGTGGTGGATATTATGTTTTAGCATCAAGTGAAGAGCCGAGAAAACACGTTTATGCTCAAATACATACTTAGGAGAGTGAGTCATGATAGAAGATAGCATATCACCTGGGTCTCGCTCTTGTGCCAAAACGCGATTGCGTAAATCCCTATCCGTCACTATCCCTAATAGCTGCTCATCTTCGCTGACTATAATCGAAGAAACCCCATGTTGGCTCATGGTTTTTGCCGCATCAACAATTCGAGCATCAGGCGTTAAGGCCACTGCACCTTTGCTCATCACATCACTGATCTTCTTTTCAGTCCAATTGTCACGAGTTTGCTTATAATGAGAAGACAATAAGCGGTTTGCATGTGCTTTTACAAAGTATTGTTCGAGTAGCGGATATTCATGTCGTAAAAAGTCAAAATCCGTCTGTTTTAGCGCGTAAACAAGACCTGCGCTGGTAACACTCAATTGATTTTTTATAGCCTCCCCTGTCAGTAAGGAGGGGTAACCAAAGTAATCTCCCTCGCCTAAACGCGTTATCACTTCTCCATTTGCACTGAGCAGATCATAACTACCAGAGCGGACTAAATATAAATACAGCTTTGAACTGCGCAACCACTGATGTTGATTCTGCTGCGTTAAGTAAATCACTTCAAGATGAGTGGCAAAAAAATGACTCGCGGCTTCTGGTAACTGACTAAATGGCATTTGTTTAATAACAAACTGTTTAACCTCAGCGATTTCTGGCGTCACGTCATACTCCTTAACTCATATTGCGCACTCTGAGTTGCAGGCTGTTAACAAAAAACCCAGCCCAATGGGCTGGGTATCCTTTTACTCACTTGAGCTATTAATGCGCATGAGCAGCACTTGAGCCTTTTGGATTACGAATACTTTCTACCATTTGTTGCACTTCAACTGGTGTTTGCGCAGTTAATTTCAATACTACCGCAGCCACCACAAAGTTCACCACCATACCTACAATACCTATTCCCTCTGGAGAAATACCGAATAACCAATTCGCAGGAGTGTTAAGCTCTGGGCTAACAAACTTAAAGTAAATAATATAGGCAGCAGTGAAGGTGATCCCTGTTACCATACCCGCAATTGCACCCTCTTTATTCATACTCTTAGAGAAGATCCCCATAATAATCGCAGGGAAGAAACTAGCTGCAGCTAAACCGAAGGCAAACGCAACTACCGAAGCTACAAATCCAGGAGGATTAATCCCAAAATATGCTGAAATAACAATTGCTACCATGGCTGACAAGCGTGCGGCAAGTAACTCTTGTTTATCACTTATATTGGGTTTAAGGGTACGTTTGAGCAAGTCATGAGATACCGAAGTGGATATAACGAGTAACAACCCTGCAGTTGTAGATAATGCCGCAGCGATACCACCGGCCGCGACCAATGCGATAACCCAAGCAGGTAAATCTGCGATCTCAGGGTTTGCCAACACCATAATGTCACGATCTATCTTCACTTCATTAGCGCTATTTGGATCTTCTACTTTACCCGCCGAGTAAGACATCTTGCCGTCGTTGTTTTTGTCTTCAAATACGATCAACCCTGTTCTTTCCCAGTTTTTCACCCAAGTTGGTGCATCCGCATACACAGTACCACTGCCATCTTTACCGTTAATGGTATCTATCATATTAACGCGCGCAAATGACGCAACAGCAGGTGCTGTTGTGTATACAATAGCAATAAAGACCAAAGTCCAAGCGGCAGATATACGGGTATCTTTAACACGAGGCACAGTAAAAAAGCGCACAATAACGTGAGGTAAACCAGCTGTTCCCACCATTAATGCAGCGGTAATCGCAAACACATCAATCATGCTCTTAGAGCCTTCAGTATACTGAGCAAAACCGAGCTCGGCACTTAACCCATCAAGCTTGTCTAAGACGTACATCCCTGAGCCATCAGCCAGTGTAGCGCCAAAACCTGTTTGTGGCAGCAAGTGACCCGTCATCATCAACGAGATAAAAATTGCGGGAACTAGATACGCAAACACCAGTACACAATATTGCGCAACTTGTGTGTAGGTTATCCCTTTCATACCACCCAGTACGGCATAGAAGAACACAATCACCATGCCGATATAAACACCGGTTTCAATGTCTACTTCTAAAAAGCGAGAAAACACCACGCCAACGCCGCGCATTTGCCCCGCAATATAAGTAAAGCAGATAAATATGGCACACAGTATGGCCACAACACGCGCCACCTGAGAGTAGTATCGATCGCCAATAAAGTCGGGCACAGTAAACTTGCCAAACTTACGTAAATAAGGTGCCAAGCACAATGCTAGTAAAACATAACCACCAGTCCACCCCATTAGGTAAACACCACCATCGTAACCTGCAAACGAGATGATCCCCGCCATAGAAATAAACGATGCAGCACTCATCCAGTCTGCTGCGGTTGCCATGCCATTTGCAAACGGCGGTACACCGCCACCAGCAACATAAAAGTCTTGCGTTGATCCCGCTCTTGCCCATATTGCAATGCCGATATAAAGCGCAAAGCTCAAACCAACAATAATAAATGTGAGAGTTTGTACATCCATCGTATTGCCCCTTATTCGTCTACGCCATATTTTTTATCTAATGCATTCATTTTGAATACGTAGACAAAAATCAAAACCACAAAAGTGTAAATTGCGCCTTGTTGTGAAAACCAAAAACCTAATTTGAACCCAAAGAAACGGATTTCATTCAGTACATCTACCAGCAAAATGCCAAAACCAAACGACACGACAAACCAAATTGCCAATAGTTTGAACATTAAACTGAGATTTTCTGACCAGTATGCTTTTGCTTGTTGTTCGTCTTTAAAAGCCATTTTTGTATCCCCTATCACTTGCTCTGTGATGAGCTGTGTTGGTATTAATTGTCATCATTTACCTTAGCAATGGCTTTGTAAGAAGAAATTGAGACCTTAGTCGTAGCAATTAACTTACCTTTACGTAAACTGCACCTTGAAAGAAACTAATACAAAATAAAACTAATAAATAACAATGGCTTAAAAATATAAAACAAAGCGCATGTGAACTTGCCCTAAAATATGACGCTTATACGACATTAGTCTAAATATATTTAGAATTACAATTAATTACTTTAAATACAAAAACTTGTAATTTATCAGACCAAGTCAGCTATACAGACTTAAAAACAAATTGTGGTAAGGTAAAGCAATCGAAGTTTAAGAAGAACAACAATGACAGCCGCTCTCATTCTCGTTGCACTGAGCTATATAGGTGTATTATTTTGGTTGGCCAACTGGGGGGATAAAACCACCCCCCTGGCAATGCGCATTACCCATCACCCCTTTGTCTATGCGTTTTCATTGGGTATTTACTGCACATCTTGGACTTACTATGGTGCAGTTGGCACGGCAGCAGAGAGTAGCTGGCACTACTTACCAATTTTATTGGGGCCAGCCTTACTGTTTTTGTTTGGCCATGGTTTTTTACGCAAATTATTACTGGTCAGTAAAAAGCAAAATATCACAACCATTGCAGACTTTATTTCAGCACGCTATGGCAAACGTCAAACCACTGCTGTGATGGTCACTATGATAGCGCTGCTGGCAACGATTCCTTATATCGCACTGCAACTTAAAGCGTTAAGTAGTAGCTTTTTGCTGCTACAACAAGATGACGCGCTCTCTGGAAATGTACTTGCATTAACTGGCACACTCATTATGGCTTTGTTTGCTATCTTTTTTGGCACCCGCAAAGTGGATGTCACAGAGTATCGCTCTGGATTAATGTTAGCAGTGGCTTTTGAGTCAATCATCAAATTACTGGCACTCGCTGCGGTTGCATTTCTGGCTATTATAACGCTAATTCAGCTACCACAAGCGCACACCATTTCTTTTCAACATTGGCTTAATTTTGACGCATTAAACTTCAACTTTATTGGCCAAACGTTAATGGCTGCCGCTGCCATTATTTGTTTGCCTAGACAGTTTCACGTCACTGTGGTCGACAACCAAAATCATCGGCACTTGCATACTGCTCGCTGGGCGTTTCCACTGTATTTACTACTCACAGCCGCCATGATCATCCCTATAACAACCGCAGCAATACACCCGCAAATAGGGAGCAATATTTCTGCTGATAGCTTTGTACTTGCGCTACCTCTCATGCTGGACCACCCCATTGTTACAACTTTTGTCTTTATCGGGGGGTTATCAGCCGCAACAGCGATGATTGTTGTGGCAACCTTAACGCTCAGTACCATGTTATCCAACGATGTGGTTTTGCCGCTGCTGTTAAAACGTAAATTGAAGCGCAGTGCACTTACGCGCAACTACAAAACCCCAATTTTGCTGATCCGCCGCCTAACAATTGCCGCAATCTTATTGCTGGCTTACCTATACCAACAATGGTTTGGTCATGGTGAAGCATTAGCAAGTATGGGCTTGGTTGCGTTTTCTTTGGTCACTCAACTCCTGCCTGCCATCGTTGGCGGGCTGTATTGGCGTAAAGGACATGCCTACGGTGTTTATGCAGGTTTACTCGCTGGCTTTACCTGTTGGGCATTGTTTTTAATGCTGCCAGTGGTCAGTACCGGGGCACCTTTCGATTATGAGCTAAGACAAAGCATCATTACGCGTGGTACGCTCATCGCGCTGCTGGCCAATATCACCTGCTATATTAGCTTTTCACTTGCTGCCCATGAACGCTTGATTGATAAAATCCAAGCCGCCGCCTTTGTTTTTCCAAAAGAACAAGCGCGCTTTTCAAAGCGTTTAGATAAAAATGTTAAAGCCAGCGTTTATGACTTTAAAGTACTACTGCAAACATTCTTGGGTATTCAGCGTTCTAATCAACTACTTAGTCACTATGCACTGAGCCATAGTATTGATGACAATAACGCACATCCCGATGCTGATTTTATTGCTTATTGTGAGCGAGCACTCACTGGCGTCTTAGGTGCTTCATCAGCGCAAGCGCTTATTCATACCGTGGCATCAGGAAAACAAATGGCATTTGAAGAAGTAGTTAACTTTTTTGATGAAACCACACAAGCGCTACAATTTAACCAAAATCTACTTTATACCTCTTTAGAAAACCTCAGCCATGGTATTTCCGTTGTTGATAAAGATCTCAACTTAGTGGCTTGGAATAAACGTTACAGCGAAATGTTTGCCTATCCTGAGGGCTTTTTGGAAGTCGGTTTACCCATTGAAAAGGTGATCCGATTTAACGCACAACGAGGTGAATGTGGTCCAGGAGATATTGAGCGATTAGTCGATAAACGCGTGCAACATTTACGCAATGGTACTCCTCACCACTTTATTCGCCATCGACGCGATGGCCAAGTATACGAAATGCGCGGCAACCCTTTACCCGAAGGTGGTTTTGTAACGAGCTTTTCGGATATTACGATGCACATTGCTACCCAAAATGCACTCGAAGAAATCAACATGGATCTTGAAAACCGCATTGAGGCTCGCACGCAAGAGATCCGCACCATCAATACCGATTTGCAAGCACAAATAGCTTCTCGTATCGACACAGAAAAAGCGCTCATGGCCGCTAAAAAAGAAGCAGAGCAAGCCAATGATAGTAAAACGCGCTTCTTAGCTTTAGCCAGTCATGACATATTGCAACCACTTAACGCTGCGCGTTTATACCTTGCTGCCATAGATGAAAGCCAATTAAATCAACAAGATCAAGGTAATTTCGATAAGCTATCTGATAGCTTAGATTCAACGGTACACTTAATGTCTGCACTGTTAGATATCGCTAAGTTAGAACAGGGTGCCATGAAACCCGCACCGAGGCATTTTTGTATTGATGATATTTTGAACCCACTGGCCAATGAATATGCCATAGTCTCTAGCGAGAAGGGCTTACAACTTAAAGTTCGCAGTAATCATGCTTACGTTCATAGCGACATTACATACCTAAGACGAATTATCCAAAACCTCGTCTCTAATGCAGTAAAATATACCGAAAATGGCAAGGTGCTAGTGACATGTCGTAACCGAACACACAGTTTGCGCCTAGAAGTGTGGGACACCGGACCTGGGATCTCAGAGCATCAATTGAATAAGATTTTCCATGATTTCTATCGCATCCAGAGTAATGACAACAAAGGGGTTGGCCTTGGCTTAGGCGTTGTAAAACGGCTTTGTGATCTACTGTGTTTAGAGCTGGATGTCACTTCAATTGTTGGTAAAGGGAGTCGTTTTTCCATCACTATCCCTGTTGGTGATAGGCAACTTGCAGATTCAAAAGCGAATGCTGATCCACTTCAATCACAAAGCAATAAAAAAGCCCAACTCAAAGTCATAGTTGTAGATGATGATCCAAAAAACCTCAAAGCCATGGATAGCTTACTAAGTAAGTGGCACATCAACGCAGCGCTCTTTAGTCAAGCACAAGAGGCAATTGAATACGCAAACAATCAGCATGCGCCCGATATGATATTAATGGATTATCAACTTGGTCAGGACGGCGATGGTATTTCACTCATTGCAAACTTACGAAAGATTTGGCAAGCCCCTGTTCCTGCGATATTGATTACCGCAGTGCGAGACGAGGCGCTAAAGCAACAGGCTAAACAAGCGCAGATCCACTACTTGAGCAAGCCAGTTAAGCCCGCAAAACTAAAAGCATTACTCAATCATCGCCTGTAACTTCGCTTATCAGCGGCTAATTTCAAAAAATAGCCGTTATTTTGCAATTTATAGTTAACCTAGTGATTGCGGGTTGCTAGTATGCTAAATCCCTTGCTAAAAAGGGTTTGTATAGGAATGAGGAAAATGAACTACATACTTACTACGCAATGTGCCGATGACGTCGGGCTCATTGCTAAAATTACCAACTTATGTTTTCAACACAATTTAAATATTACTCGTAACAATGAATTTGTAGACCGCGAAGGATCTCGTTTTTTCATGCGCACAGAATTAACAGGCGAGCCAAACCCGCAATTTTTGGATCAGTTACGAGCGCAACTTCCACAAGGTGCGCAAGTTTCACTTCATCATGGTGAGAAAACAAAAGTTGTTTTATTGGCAACCAAAGAAGCCCATTGTTTAGGTGGTGTGCTACTTAAAGAATATGAAAAAGCAATGAATATCGAGATCTTAGCCGTGGTGGCCAATTATCCTGATTTAGAACCTTTAGTTACTGGTTTTGGTATTCCTTTTCACAACGTACCGCATACCGGGTTGTCGCGCTTGGAGCATGATAACAATATGGCGCAAGTCATTGAGCAATATCAGCCTGATATTATTGGCCTAGCCAAATACATGCGTATTTTAAGTCCTGAATTTGTAGCTCGATTCAACAACCGCATCATTAACATCCATCACTCGTTTTTACCGGCTTTTATTGGTGCAAAGCCTTATCACCAAGCGTTTGAACGTGGTGTAAAAATCATTGGCGCAACGGCACACTTTGTCAACGATGAATTGGATGAAGGCCCGATTATTGTTCAAGATGTTACACAAGTGAGCCATGCTAATGATGCTGAAAGTATGGCAAAAATGGGCAGAGACATTGAAAAGACGGTCTTTTGTAAAGCATTACAATTGGCTTGTGAGCACAAGGTTTTTATTAACGATAATAAAACAGTAGTATTTAGTTAATTGACTTTGTTAGCGAGCATAAGAAGCGCTTGGCGCTTTTTATGCTTGCGACTCAATTGGTTCTAATTGCAGTTTAGAAGCTATCAATACTGCTTGTGTACGGTTATACACCCCTAACTTTCTAAAAATTGCGGTGATATGCGCTTTAACCGTTGCTTCTGAAATATGTAACTCGAAGGCGATCTGCTTATTGAGCAACCCCTCATGTAAATATTGCAGCACTTTAAATTGTTGAGGTGTTAGTGAGGCGACTTGCTGAGCAAGCTCTTTATCTTCGTGCTCTGTGTTGGCGACTTGGTCTTTTATATTTTCAGGCAACCAGTTGTCTCCTTCCAACACAGAATCAATCGCTTGACTGATCTCTTGCGGTGATGAGGACTTAGGAATAAAACCCATCGCGCCATAGGCCATTACTTTAGAGATCACGCTAAGATCTTCACTACCAGATACCACCACAATGGGTAGACTCGGATAATCCTCTCTCACCCTTATCAAGCCGTAAAGATCTCCACTTCCTGGCATATGTAAATCCAATAATAGTAGGTCTAAGTCATCTTGTTGTGAGAGTATGGACAGTGTGCTATCGAAAGTATCGGCTTCAAACACAGTGAGTGAATCAAACTGATTTTGCAACGCGCCTTTTAGTGCCGCTCTAAATAACGGATGATCGTCTGCAATTAAAAACTGGTTCATACTGTGCTCCTAAAAAATTCGGCCACTATCTTGCAATAGCAGCCGATATACTCGTTTAGAATTAAATGAAATTCAAGCTTTTAACGTTCAATTAACGATTCAAGCGGTTCTCAATTAACTCATCGACTACGCTAGGATCCGCAAGCGTTGACGTATCTCCTAACTGTTGATACTCATTAGCCGCAATTTTACGCAGTATACGGCGCATGATCTTACCCGATCTGGTTTTTGGTAACCCGGGTGACCACTGGATCATATCAGGAGAAGCGATTGGGCTAAGTTCTTTGCGTACCCAGTTTCTCACGTCTTTGGTTAATTCTTCTGTGACCACCACTCCCTCATTTGGCGTGATGTAAACATAGATCCCTTGACCTTTTATATCATGGGGGTAACCCACAACGGCCGCCTCAGCAACAGACTCATGTGCAACCAATGCACTTTCAATTTCAGCAGTACCCAGTCGGTGCCCAGAGACATTGAGTACATCATCCACACGACCTGTGATCCAATAATAGCCATCTTCATCACGGCGACAACCATCCCCTGTAAAGTACACCCCTGGGTATGCTGAGAAGTAGGTTTGCTCAAAGCGCTCATGGTCGCCGTAAACTGTGCGAGCTTGTGAAGGCCAGCTATCAAGAATAACTAAGTTCCCCTCAGCAGCACCAGGTAAGTCATTGCCTTGCGCATCAAATAGCGCAGGCGCAATACCAAAGAAAGGTCTGGTTGCAGAGCCTGGTTTCATATCAGTTGCACCTGGCAGTGGCGTGATCATAATGCCACCGGTCTCTGTTTGCCACCATGTATCTACAATTGGGCAAGCGCCATTACCAATTTTGTCATAGTACCAAGACCAAGCTTCTGGATTTATTGGCTCTCCCACAGACCCTAGAATACGCAAACTAGCACGATTAGACGTTGCCGTAGGCTCATCGCCCTTAGCCATCAAGGCACGAATGGCCGTTGGTGCGGTATAAAGAATAGTGACATTGTGTTTATCAACAATTTCACCAATGCGGCCAGCACTTGGGTAAGTTGGTACCCCCTCAAAAATGACTTGTGTGCAACCATTTGCCAAAGGTCCGTATGCAATGTAGCTATGACCGGTGATCCAACCCACATCAGCACTACACCAGTAAACATCGTCTTCTTTCAGATCAAATACGTATTCGTGAGTCATTGATGCATAGACCAAATACCCGCCGGTAGTATGCACTACGCCTTTGGGCTGACCTGTCGACCCTGAGGTATATAAAATAAATAGTGGGTCTTCTGCATCCATGGCCGTTGGCGGGCACACAGTATCTACATCAGCAACTAACTCATGCCACCATACATCATGATTTTGCCATTCGACTTCACCACCAGTTAAACGATGAACTACCACATGTTCAATCTCAACGCCCGGTTGCGAAACCGCTTCATCTACATTTGCTTTGAGCGGGACACAATTGCCCCCACGTCGTCCTTCATCTGATGTGATCACCACTTTAGCACCAGAATCTTTAATTCTATCCGCTATGGCTGATGGTGAAAAGCCGCCAAATACAACTGAGTGAATAGCTCCAATTCGAGCACAAGCCTGCATCGCATAAACAGCTTGTGGCGTCATAGGCATATAAATCGCAACACGATCGCCTTTGTTTACGCCCAGTTTTTTCAAGCCGTTTGCTAGTTTTGCAACTTCATCATGTAAAGTTTGATAGGTGATATGCTCACTTTGTGCTGGATTATCGCCCTCCCAAATGAGTGCAACTTTATCTGCTTTATCTTTAAGGTGCCTATCAATACAGTTGTAAGAGGCATTAAGTTGCCCATCTTCGAACCATTTGATGCTGATGTGGCCTTTATCAAATGAGGTGTTCTTAACCTTTGTAAATGGCTTTGACCACGCTAGGCGTTGCCCATGTTCAGCCCAAAATCCTTGTGGATCCTCAATTGACTGCTTATATAGCGTGTTATATTTATCGTTATCAATGAGTGCATTGTTCTTTATAGCTTCAGGAACAGGATAAATGCTCTGTGTCATAGTCATCTCCATTTTAATTTGTTTGCCTTTCGGCGTTGCCCAAGCATCACTCAGCCAAAGCCATGAAAGTATTAGACCTTAGTTGTAGAGGTAAATAACACCGACCTATAACATGAAATTATCTCAAGTATTTTGCATAGCCAAGCAAATATTCTTCTACTCATTATAGACTCTATAAAGTTGCATAAAATCAACAAATTAAATAATTCCTTCGATTTTAGTAAAATAGCCTATTCCGCTTTTTCCTTCTAATTGTTACCACCTTAGTCGTATAGACCAATAGGTAATTGAGTAAATGCCATCCTTCATCAAAAGTGAATACCGACGCTTTATTATCAGACAGCGACTCAACAAATGCGTCGTTGCAAAGGAAAATCATTATGACAACATTCGGTTACACAAGAAAAACGACAATTGCCGCTAGTATTTTTACCGTGCTATCTACCCCGTCGATCGCAGCCTCTATAGGTCAAACTGATATCAATTACGGCGGCTATATTAAGCTTGATGCCATTTGGAGTGACTTTTCCGATGGCACCTTAGGAAGCGGTAATATCGGTCGAGACTTTTACGTACCAGGTACGACACCTGTCTCTGCAACGTCCTCTGAAGATGCAGTATTTGACATGCACGCAAGACAATCTCGATTTAACTTAGCCACCAACACGAAGTTAGACGATGGCAGTGAAATTAAAACCAAAATTGAACTCGACTTTATCGCATCAATCGGTGGTAATGAGCGTGTCACAAATTCATACTCACCAAGACTTAGACAAGCTTACGTGAGTTACAAAGGCTGGATGTTTGGTCAAGCTTGGTCAAACTTTCAAAATGTCTCTGCTTTGCCAGAAACACTGGATTTTGTAGGACCCGCCGAAGGCACCGTGTTCGTGCGCCAAGCTATGGTTAAATACAAGGTGGGTAATTGGTCATTTTCTGCAGAAAACCCAGAAAGCACCGTAACAACCGCAGATAGTGCAAGAGTCGTTACCGACGATGCCAGCATGCCAGATTTTACAGCGCGCTATACCTATAACGCTGATTGGGGTCATTTTGTTGTTGCAGCGCTTGCTCGTCAGCTCACCTACAAGTTGGGTGCTGCCGACGAAAGCGAAACATCAATTGGCTTAAGTGCGTCGGGGCGCATCAATTTTGGCAAAAATAACCTCAAATTTATGCTCACACAAGGCCAAGGTTTAGGACGTTATGTGGGGTTAAATGTTGCAAATGGTGGTCTATATGACGGAAATAAGTTGCATGCCATTGACTCTACTTCTGGTTTTATTGCTTATCAACAGCTGTGGAGTGATGAACTGCGCTCGACCTTCCTATATTCGTTTTTTTCTGCTGATAATGACAACAATCTACTTTCTATTTCGGGTAACCCAACTAAATCCAGCCAAAGCTTGAGTGCTAATTTACTCTATTCTCCGGTTAAAAAGCTGACCTTTGGCGTTGAATACAAAGTGGCGACACGGGATACCGAAGCTAAAATTGACGGCGATCTGAATCGTTTACAGTTATCTGCAAAATACGTTTTTTAACGGTGTTGCCGTTTTCCATAAAAAAGCCCAGCATTGCTGGGCTTCTTACGCTTAATTCGAGTTTTTTTATAGTTCAACATCCGTTGCTGCTAAACCTTGATCTTCACCTTCTTCAGGTTTAATGGTCGCTTGCAACAGTAGCATCTCACGCAACTTCCCTTCTATCTCGTTGGAAATTTCAGGGTTTTCTTTAAGGAATTTAATTGAATTAGATTTACCTTGTCCAACTTTGCTTCCGTTGTAGCTATACCAAGCACCTGACTTTTCAACCAGCTTGTGCTTAACGCCTAAGTCAATCAACTCACCATGCTTAGAAATACCTTCACCGTACATAATGATAAATTCTGCTTGCTTAAATGGAGGTGCAACCTTGTTCTTAACTATTTTAACCCGTGTTTCGTTACCAACAACTTCGTCACCTTCTTTAACAGACCCAATACGGCGAATGTCAATACGTACTGATGAATAGAATTTAAGCGCGTTACCGCCTGTTGTTGTTTCAGGGTTACCAAACATCACACCAATTTTCATACGAATTTGGTTGATGAAAATACATAACGTATTAGAACGCTTGATGTTTGCCGTTAATTTACGTAGTGCTTGAGACATTAAGCGAGCTTGCAAGCCAACGTGCGTATCGCCCATATCACCTTCAATTTCAGCTTTTGGTGTGAGAGCTGCCACAGAGTCAACAATCACCACATCTACAGCGCCAGAGCGAACCAGCATGTCACAAATTTCTAGCGCTTGCTCACCGGTGTCTGGTTGAGATACTAAAAGATCATCAACATTTACGCCTAATTTTTCTGCATAGACTGGGTCGAGCGCATGTTCTGCATCAACAAAGGCACAGGTTTTGCCTTGCTTTTGTGCTTCAGCGATAACTTGTAACGTCAACGTGGTTTTACCTGAAGACTCAGGTCCATAAATTTCTACAATACGGCCTGTTGGCAAACCACCAATACCCAACGCAATATCAATACCCAGTGAGCCGGTAGAAATTGATTCGATATCGAGCGCTTTGCTATCGCCTAGCTTCATAATCGAACCTTTTCCAAATTGACGTTCAATTTGTGACAATGCAGCGTCGAGTGCCTTTTGTTTGTTATCGTTCATTTGCTTCTCCAATCTAGCGTAATGGGCTCAGTATACTGTATAGAATCACAGTATCAAGTACATTTTTATCCTTGAATACGAGAAACTATATTTTTTAAAGCAAAAGCAATAGCTTGAGTCCTAACATAACTACGATCACCGGTAAAAACTTGCTCATAACTAGTCACATCACCCTGCACATTAATTGCAAACCATACCAATCCCACAGGTTTATCATCTGAGCCGCCACCTGGGCCGGCAATACCTGATACCGAAACAGCAATATCTGCATTGGCCGCTCGCGCAGCTCCTGTGGCCATTTCTAAAACAGTTTGCTCGCTCACCGCACCATAACTATTTAATGTCTGGGTATTAACGCCCAATAAATCTCGTTTTGCATCATTACTGTAGGTAACAAAACATCGGTCAAGATAGTTGGAGCTTCCCGGAGTATCTGTGAGCGCGTAACTTATACCACCACCAGTACATGACTCAGCGGTAGTGATCGTCAAACGTTTATCCGTTAAAATAGCGCCCAATTGTGCAGCCAGAGTCTTAATCTCTTGGTTTAGCTCCATATTCAACCTCTTAGGTAGATGCATGTCGATAGATTTATATTCAGAACATACTATAAAACAACAAACCCCTATGATGCAGCAATATCTTAGGATTAAAGCTGAGCATCAAGATATTTTATTGTTCTATCGCATGGGTGATTTTTACGAACTGTTCTTCGATGATGCTATCCGTGCGGCTCAATTGCTAGATATTTCACAAACCCATCGTGGCAAGGCATCAGGCGATCCCATTCCCATGGCCGGCGTGCCTTACCATGCTGTAGAAAATTATCTAGCGCGTTTAGTGCAAATGGGTGAATCTGTAGCGATTTGTGAGCAGGTGGGCGATCCTGCCACCAGCAAAGGGCCTGTTGAGCGTAAAGTAGTAAGAATAGTTACACCAGGAACTGTTACAGACGAAGCGTTGCTACAAGAGCGTCAAGACAATTTACTCGCTGCATTATGGCAAGATAAACAGCATCAATATGGTGTTGCGTACCTTGATATTAACTCTGGTCAATTTTGTATTGTTGAGCTTAAGACCGATGAAGCACTCAGTTCAACTCTACAACGCTTGCAGCCTGCAGAGTTACTCTATCCTGAGTCATTTAAAAACCTACACCTCATTGAGCAGTTTAAAGGCGCACGAAGACGCCCCGATTGGGAGTTTGATTTAGATACAGCCAAACATCTCTTATGCCAGCAATTTGAGACAAAAGATCTTATTGGTTTTGGGGTAGAACAAGCAGCTACCGCGTTAGTGGCTGCCGGTTGTGTTATGCAGTATGTAAAAGATACCCAACGTACCGCACTGCCTCATATTCGCGCTATCACCTTAGAGAAAAACGAACATGCGGTGATCTTAGATGCAGCAACGCGCAAGAACCTCGAATTAACCCTTAATCTCTCAGGTAGCATTGACAACACATTAGCACAGATCTTAGATAGATCAGCGACTCCTATGGGATCACGCCTACTTAAACGTCGGATCCATACTCCAATTCGAAATCGCAATGAGTTGAATGCCAGACTTAATGCAATCTCAAGCTTAATAGAAACTCAATTATGCCTTGATACCTATGAGGCCCTAAAACAAATTGGTGATATTGAACGTGTCGTAGCAAGGCTTGCACTATGTAATGCACGGCCAAGAGACTTAACCCGTTTAAGATCGGCTTTACAAGCACTGGCACCACTGCACGCGTTATTGGCAGAAAGTGATGATGCTCGCATCAAACAGATCTGTGTACAATCTCCTACGTTACCAAAGCTACAAGATCTACTTGAACGCGCCATTATCGACAACCCTCCGATTTTGATCCGTGATGGTGGCGTGATAGCCACAGGCTATAACGCCGAGCTTGATGAATGGCGTTCACTCAGCCAAGGTGCTACGGATATTTTAGAGAAACTCGAACTAAGAGAACGAGAAAGAACAGGGATCAGTACACTCAAAATTGGCTATAACAAGGTACATGGGTTTTATATTGAAATTAGCCGCGCAAACTCACACCTAGTACCTGCTGATTATATTCGCCGTCAAACGTTAAAAAATAACGAACGCTACATCATTCCAGAGCTCAAAGAGCATGAAGATAAAGTGCTCGGTAGCCAAAGCAAGGCATTGGCACTTGAAAAGCAACTCTATGAGCAATTGTTTGAATTCATCGCGCCTTATCTAGAGCAACTACAATTAATGGCCGCAGCTTTAGCCGATTTAGATGTGCTCAACACGCTCGCTGAGCGCGCACAAACTCTTGACTACTGTAAGCCTGTTTTAAGCGATAGCGATGAAATACATATCGAAGCTGGACGCCACCCTGTCGTAGAGCAAGTCAGTAAAGACCCATTTATCGCCAATCCAGTGCATCTTAATAATGCACGTAAGATGCTGATCATTACAGGCCCAAACATGGGTGGTAAATCAACCTATATGCGCCAAACAGCTCTGATTGTACTGATGGCACACATTGGTAGCTTTGTGCCAGCAAGCGCTGCAAATATTGGCAACGTAGACAGAATATTCACCCGTATCGGTGCCAGCGATGATTTGGCATCTGGCCGCTCTACATTTATGGTTGAGATGACAGAAACAGCTACCATTTTGAACAATGCCACCAAACAGTCTTTAGTACTGATGGATGAAATTGGCCGAGGTACCAGCACCTATGATGGTTTATCTTTGGCATATGCCACTGCCGACTATTTAGCTCGACAATTAGAAGCAAAAACACTCTTTGCAACTCATTATTTTGAGCTGACAGAGCTTGCTGAGCAGCAATCAGGGTTGGTGAACGTGCATTTAGATGCGGTCGAGCACAACGACACCATTGCCTTTAAACATACCGTGATGGAAGGGGCTGCAAGTAAGAGCTTTGGCTTACAGGTCGCGGGCCTCGCCGGGGTGCCAAAACCAGTTTTAAAACTTGCCAAGCAAAAGCTAGTGCAATTAGAGAATCACCAGAGTGTTGTTGAACCTATTGCACCTGCTCAACATGCTTTACCACTCACAGAGCCTGTGTTATCTGCTGTTGAGCAAGCACTTCAAGACATTGAACCTGATGACTTAAGCCCAAGAGAAGCGCATGCCCTATTATACAAACTGAAACAGCAACTGAATTAAAAAGTAAATTTTCGGCACAAAAAAACCACCTACTAAAGGTGGTTTTTACCAGCATCTACTTAAGTTTAACTTTTATAGTTGCTCAAATAAGCTTTCGGTACTTAAACCTTCATGTTGTAAAATATCTTTTAGGCGTCTTAAAGCTTCTACTTGAATTTGACGTACTCGCTCACGCGTTAAACCGATTTCTCTGCCCACATCTTCAAGCGTTGATGGCTCATACCCTAATAAACCAAACCGCCTTGCTAATACCTCTCGTTGTTTAGGGTTTAACTCACCTAGCCAATCTACAATATGGTTATTAATATCATTGCTTTGCACTTCGCTCTCTGGTCCATGGCCTTTCTCATCGGCAATAATATCCAGCAATGCTTTATCGTTCTCTCCCCCAATTGGGGTATCAACTGACGTTATTTTCTCATTCAAACGCAGCATTTTTGTTACATCTTCAACTGGGCGGTCAAGACACTCTGCTATTTCTTCAGCCGTTGGTTCATGATCGAGCTTTTGCGTTAATTCTCTTGCGGTACGTAAGTAAACATTTAACTCTTTAACGACATGTATCGGCAAACGAATAGTGCGAGTTTGATTCATTATTGCACGTTCGATGGTTTGACGGATCCACCAAGTGGCATAAGTCGAAAATCGAAAACCACGTTCAGGGTCAAACTTTTCAACTGCCCTGATCAAACCAAGATTACCTTCTTCGATTAAATCAAGTAGCGCTAAGCCTCGGTTATTATAGCGACGGGAAATTTTAACCACTAAGCGTAAATTACTTTCAATCATCCGCTTACGGGATGCCTCGCAGCCTTTAAGCGCCTTACGAGCGAAGTACACTTCTTCTTCAGCGCTAAGCAAAGGTGAAAAGCCAATCTCACCGAGATACAACTGGGTTGCATCTAAATTTTTTACAGTCTCATCTTTGGCGAAGATGTCGTCATCGTCGTCAATTTCTTCCAATAATTCGGCCTTTGAGCTATCTAGCTCGTCGAGCTTATCTTCAAAATCGTCCGTTTTTTTGGTTTTAACATTTGCTGTTTGAGCCATACGCATCCTCCCAAGTGATTGAATAGTGACGCATTGCGTTACCCACTTTTACGCCACTACTTACTTGGCAAATATTTAACCGGATTAACAGCTTGCCCTCTAAAACGGATCTCAAACCGCAATGCAGTTTTAGAAGCATCTGTACTACCCATTTCGGCAATTTTTTGCCCAACTTTAACTTTTTGTTGCTCAGTAACCTGTAACTTCGAGTTATGCGCATATGCACTTAGGTAATCATCGTTGTGTTTCAATATGATTAAATTACCGTAACCTCTTAGTGCACTACCGGCATAAACAACCACTCCGTCAGCAGCAGCCTTTACAGGGGCTCCTTCAACGTTGGTGATTTGAAGTCCTTTATAGCCATTTTCTTTACTCGAAAAGTGCTTTGTTACCTTACCAACCGCAGGCCAATGCCAACGTACCTTATTAGAAAACAAAGCCTTAGATGCGTTGTCATTTTTACTGCTATGTTTTTGAACATACTCTCGTTGTTTTGGCTGATCAAGCTCTTTTTTCGCAACTTTGTTATTTTTTTGTTTATTTAAGCTGGACTTATTTCGCGTGTTTGTGTACTTTTTGCGCTTTTTGTTTTTATTTTGTGGATACTCAACATAAATCAATTGACCAGGAAAAATTACATAGGGCGGCTTAATACCGTTAATCTGCGCCACAGTTCTCACATCTTTATTTGCACTGAAAGCAATGGCAAATAACGTGTCACCTTTTTGCACTTTATAACGATTATTTTTAATGTGAATTTTTTGTGTTGAACTGGACTTACCAGTCTTTAGGCTTGTTACTGGGGCGGGCGTACTGCGACTACTACAACCACTTAACAACATACAGGCAATTGCCATCATCAGCAGGTATGTTTTAAGCATCGTTCACCCTTTGAGTATTATAATTATATTGGCTATGTAGTTATCACAAAACTCGCTTCGCTATATTTTAACAACGATAGCAATTATTATATTAAATAATATCACCAGCAACCAAAGGTACAAATCGCACTGGCGCTAAACGGTGTTCAATAAAGCGCTCTCCTTTGCGAACAAACAACGTTAGTTGTTGCTCTTGCTCCCCTAAAGGTACGATCAGTGCCCCCTGATCTTCAAGCTGCTCTAACAAAGGTTGGGGTACTTCCTTGGCAGCCGCTGTAACAATGATCCCAGAAAAAGGCGCTTTAGATTGCCAACCTTGCCAGCCATCACCGTGTTTCATGGTTACATTGTATAAATCAAGCAAATGCAATCGACGTTTTGCTTGCCACTGCAACGCTTTAATACGCTCAACACTGCATACTTCTGCAAATAGTTGAGCCAAAATAGCCGTTTGATAACCAGAGCCCGTGCCAATCTCTAACACTTTACCGGTTACACCCACTTGCAGTAGCACCTCCGTCATTTTAGCGACGATATAGGGCTGTGAAATTGTCTGTCCCTGCCCTATGGGTAAGGCCGTATTCTCATAAGACTTATGTTTAAGCACATCGTCAACAAACATATGTCGTGGTGTCTGGGCTATCACCTTTAAAACCAGTTGATCTTCCACGCCTTGCTCTTTGAGCAATTGAACCAACGCATTGGCGCTGCGTTTATAGCTACTTAACACCGTTAATCAGCCTCGGCTAACCAGTCTGACATTGCCGTTAAACTTTCATGGGCGGTCATATCCACTTTAAGCGGTGTGATCGCAGCATAGCCATGATTTATAGCATGAAAGTCAGTACCTTCGCCTGCATCGCTCTCACTTCCCAAGTTGCCGTACCAAAATATATCTCGGCCCCATGGGTCTTGTTGCTTAGTCATTGTTTCGGCTTTGTGCCTAGCCCCTAAACGACACACTTTAATGCCCTTAAGTTCAGTAAGTGGCACATTGGGTACATTAATATTAATAATTTGATCTTTTGGCAGCGGGTGGCTTCGCAATTGTTTTATGATGTCTAAAGTTACCTGTGCCGCTGTTTCGTAGTGGTTCTCTTGTTTAGAACTTAACGAAACGGCAATTGCTGGCAAGCCCAAATGACGCCCTTCACTTGCTGCAGCAACAGTTCCTGAATAAAGCGTGTCGTCTCCCAGGTTCGCACCATTGTTTATACCTGCCACGACCAAATCAGGTAAATCGTCCATGAGCTGATTAACCCCTAAATGCACACAATCAGTCGGCGTGCCATTAACTGATATAAAGCCATTATCAAGTACGGTCGCTCGCAAAGGATTAAGCAAAGTCAAAGAGTTACTAGCACCACTGCAATTTCTATCCGGGGCTACAACGGTGACGTCTGCAATTTGTTTGAGCGCTTTATATAAAACCTCAATGCCTTTAGCATGTACGCCGTCATCATTACTAAGCAAGATCCTCATCAACTACCTCACGAGTTAAATTGTCTTTACTGGCATCTCGATGCTGTACCAGCTCTCTAAGCACGGCTGTGGCAAATGTACCTTTGGGCAAACTGAATGACAGTTTAATCGTACTACTGTCTATTGTTTCCACTTGTAGGTTGTTTGGCACTAAGCGTAACGCCCGCCTTTCAATCTTTAAGCCTAACTGCCCAAGCCCTTGTTGCCAAGCACTATATGGTTGTAACCATTCTCTTTCTTGTGCAACTAACCCTTTCTCACCCTTACCAACCATGGGGGCAGATAATAAAATATCACCACTGGTTAAGCGTGCGATGATCTCATCACTGATATCATCTTCAAAAAAGGCATTGCTGCCATTTAACAAAAACACTTCTCGATGCCATGTTTTAGCTAAACCGTGGTGCTCAACACGTAAACTCACCAACTGATTAAAAATGTGAGAGCGCGCCGCTGAAATTACAATGCCACGCAGCTTTTTGTCTCTGATCTGCTCACCTGAAAATAAACGCTCAGCCATTTCCAAGTTGTGCCCATCATGGCCAAACCGTTGCTCACCAAAATAGTTGGGAACCCCCTGGCGCACTGCGTTAATCCGAGAAAGAATATCAAGCGGCATATCAACATTACGCAAGGTGAGCTTAAAATGGTTACCACTGTGACAACCTGTGCGTAATTTTCGGTTATGTCGAACTTGTTTAACAACAAAAATACTGTCGCTGTTTAGTGCGCTAAAATCGATCTCTTTTTTAATAGCAACAGGTACGCTAAACCACTGACTACATACGCCATGACGGTCTTTTAAACCCGCGTAACTGACATCCCTTGGGGCAACATTGGCAAGCTTGGCGATTTGTTTTGCTACATAGGTGGTATTTTCACCCTTTTTAATGATCTGAAGACAAACATGCTCGCCTTCTCCAGTCAGTGGAATATCTAAAAGCTCATCCACCATAAAGTCTTCAGCACTGGACTTAAAGTCAGCTTTTGACTGAGGCTGGCCGTATAAATAATTGAGCGTATTCATGACTTGATCAACACCACAACAGCATGGGCTGATATGCCTTCTTTTCGGCCCTCAAAGCCTAGCTTTTCTGTTGTGGTCGCCTTTACATTCACTTGTGAAATATCTGCTTGGCAATCTGTGGCTAGATTTGCTCTCATCGCATCAATATGGGGGCGCATTTTAGGGGCCTGCGCAACGATGGTCACATCACAATTACCTAACTTATAGCCCATTGATTGCATTTGTGAAATAACCCGACGCAACAGAATACGGCTATCGATCCCCGCAAATTCTGCCGATGTATCGGGAAAGTGTTTTCCGATATCTCCTAACGCTAACGCACCGAGTACAGCGTCACACAAAGCATGAATTGCCACATCTCCATCTGAATGCGCTATAAAGCCCTGTGCATAAGGTATTTTCTCTGCGCAAATAGTTAGTGGGCCCTCGCCACCAAATTTGTGTACATCAAAGCCATGACCAATTCTAATCATTATTCACTCTCTTGCTTAGAAATTAAAAAACACGCCAAATCATAGTCCTCTGGCGTGGTTATTTTAATATTATCACTGCGTCCACAGATAAGTTTAACTGGGTGTTGTGCCCACTCCATTGCAGAGGCTTCATCGGTAATTGAAACCGAATTTTCCAGCGCCCGTTGCAGCGCGTCTTTTAGCGCTTGGTAAGGGAAAAACTGCGGCGTTAAAGCCTGCCATAGTTGCTCACGAGGTACAGTCTCTAAACTATGAGTTTCACCTCTTTTGATGGTGTCTTTTACTCGAGCGGCAAGAAGGCCCCCTTCCCCATCAGCCATACATTGTGTGATCAATGTTCGCATATCTTGTAGGGTCACTAATGGGCGAGCAGCATCATGCACCAAAACCCAATCAGGCTGATGTGAGGTTAAGGCATTTAGGGCGTTCAGCACCGAGTCGGCTCGCTCTTTGCCCCCGTTAACAGCGATAATACGTCGATCTTGCAAAGGTAATGTTTTGAAGTACTCATCCGTTTCGCTGACAGCAACAACTATGCTATCTAGCTCCGGCAGTTGCCCCAGTTTATTTAAAGTGTGCTCAAGAATCGTTTTATCTGCGATTTTTAGGTATTGCTTGGGGTGTCCAACTTGCATTCGGCTTCCAACACCCGCAGCAGGCACCACCGCCGCTATTTTAATTGTTTGGCTCATGATGTTTTCTAGGGAGTACTCGTATAAATGTTTCGTTTTCTTTGATCATACCAAGCTCATGGCGTGCGCGTTCTTCCACACCTTCTAAACCCAGTTTAAGATCTTCAATATCGGCTTTTAAAAGCTTATTGCGTTTAGAGAGTTTGGTATTAAGTTGCTGATGAGATTCAACGGTGCTTTTTATTCTCGTATAGTCTTGAATGCCGTTATTCGCAAACCACAAACGGTACTGTAAAAAAACAGCCAAGCAGAGTAATACTAATTGAAATATGCGCACAACCTAGCCTCCTAAGTGCCAGGATATTGCATAAAGCGGATTAATGATGTCGTTGTTTTGGTACTTTAACATTGGTCCAATTTATCATGCTGGCTAGCAACATTTCTCTTAGGCTTAACACGCGCGGCGCAACCACTTTTCCATACTGCCAACGATGACCGCAGCATGCAGCTACCATCAGCTGTTTTGTTGGCTTAAACAACCTAAAATCATCATCATGACTATAGCCTGAATAGCTAAACCAACCGTATTGGTTACAATGTACAGCATTGTCTCTTACTTGATCTATGCTGTCTATGACAACCTGCGAGTATTGTACATCTGCGATCAATACTGGAACCACCAAACCAATGAGATTACTTGATGAAAAGAAGTCTTGGTTTTTGTGCTCATCAAACGGTGGCAACGTGCGTTTTTGTGATGCCAGCCAGCAACCATTTTGACTATCAAGCTGCAATGGCACTTCACCTTGAGTAATGTGCCGTGCTGCTCGCTCGACATAATACGGCAAACTCAAAAGCTTACGCTGTAATTGCTCGGCACTGTACTGTTGGGCCAGAGCGGGTATCTCTCGCGAATAAAATACATTAACCAGCTCAGCAAATAGCAAACGTTCTTGTTCGTTGTGCCACAAGTTACTTTGTTTGGTGTCTGTTATGTGTTGCTTTACCACGCAGCCTCCGTCAGTTGACAAAGTTATAGCATGGTAAGTACATACAGGCTAGCCTTTCGGGCGCTTCCCAAGTTTGGCTTGTCCACTTTCTAAAAACTGCACAACCCCTTGGCGCTTTTTACCAAGTAAAAGGCTACCATCGGCTAAAAACATAAAGTTTTGCCAACAGCGCTTAAACACGTCAAACTGCGTTTCAATGACTTGATCTCGGCTCAAGCAAAAATAAACAGTGGTATTGTCTTCCCAGTTTAAAAAATTACACAGTGGTTCAGGCAAGCAAGGCTCTGAGTTTTCCCAAGGCTTTTCCCAATTCAATTGCTCAAGCCATGTAGCGTCATCGCCGGGCCATTCTGACTTGGTAAAAAAATCAGGATGGTCCTTCTCCCTTGAGACCATGGTACTCCAAAGTACCGCAGAGCGCTCAGGGGTCATCAACTTTATTGCCTCTAAGTCACTGTTATCAATCGGTAGATCTTGGTGTTTAAATACCCAAGCTTTCTTAAATTTATCTATAGAAATATAATTCATCTTTACGCCAACTAGGCAAATGCATAACCACCAAGTATACAGCACAGCAACTGGAGCGAACAATGAAGCAAACACTAAAAGCGGGGATTTATCAGCATTACAAAGGGCCTAAATACCGTGTACACCATGTTGCCAAACACAGTGAAACCGGTGAAAACATGGTGGTATATCAAACACTTTATGGCGATTTTGATTTTTGGGTAAGGCCTTTAGATATGTTTAACGAGCATGTGCAATTTAATGGCGAGCTTGTGCCACGCTTTAAGTTTATTAGTACCGATTAAGAAGAAATAAGCCATCTAGCTAGAGGTCTGCCGCTCATTTATGGCACACTAACCTCATCAGACCAGATCAATAGGAATTTAACATGAGCTTCGAAGGTACCAGTAATTACATCGCCAGTAGTGCACTAAAACAAGCCGTTAATGCAGCTGTAGTATTAGAAAAGCCCCTTTTGATAAAAGGCGAGCCTGGCACTGGCAAAACTCTGTTGGCACAAGAATTAGCTAACAGCCTCAATACAGAGCTGATCCAGTGGCATATCAAATCAACCACTAAAGCTCAGCAAGGGCTATACGAATATGATGCGGTGTCGCGTTTACGTGACAGCCAATTAGGCGATGAAAAAGTACATAATATCAGCAACTACATTGTTAAAGGCAAGCTCTGGCAAGCTTTTGAAGGGCAGCAGCGCCCGGTATTGCTCATTGATGAAATTGACAAAGCAGACATTGAATTTCCTAACGACCTACTGCTTGAACTTGATAAAATGGAGTTTCATGTTTATGAAACTGGTGAGCGTATTAGCGCTAAAGTTCGCCCGATTGTTATTATTACGTCCAATAACGAAAAAGAGCTACCCGATGCATTTTTGCGTCGCTGTTTTTTTCACTACATTGACTTTCCTTCGCCAGAGCAAATGCAACAAATTATTGATGTGCATTACCCCGGCATTAAACAAGATTTAGTACAAAAAGCGCTTGAAGCATTTTTTAAATTAAGAGACATACCCGGATTAAAGAAAAAGCCAAGCACCAGCGAGCTATTGGATTGGCTAAAACTCTTAATGGCTGAAGATGTAGACGCCCAAACCCTGCACGATCACACCCATAAAGGCGGTTTAATGCCTCTTTTTGGCGCGCTACTCAAAAATGAGCAAGACGTCAGCCTTATTGAAAAATTGGCCTTTATGAGTAAGCGATAACCTTATGTTAATCGATTTCTTTTTTACTTTAAGAAAATACGGTCTTAAGGTTTCTCCGCGAGAGTTGCTAGATTGCTTGAATGCACTTAATCATGGTTTAGCTTTTGCTGATTTAGATGCCTTTTACGAACTAAGTAAAACCATATTTATTAAAGACGAAACCCAATTTGATAAATTTGACCGCGCATTTGCAGACTACTTTGAAGGCATTGAAGACAGTGACTTTCTTAGCCAACTTAAAAAAAGCACGAACTTACCCGATGATTGGTTAAGAAAAGAATTCGAAAAGCACCTAACTGATGAGCAAAAGGCGCAAATCGAGGCCATGGGTGGACTCGACAAACTGATGGAAACCCTTAAACAACGCCTAGCAGAGCAGCAAAAAAGGCACGCTGGTGGCAACAAGTGGGTCGGGACGGGGGGCACGTCTCCCTTTGGCGCGTATGGTTATAACCCCGAAGGAGTCAGGATTGGGCAAGAGGCAAGCCGTCAGCGCCGAGCGGCAAAAGTGTGGGATAAACGCCAATATCGAAACCTTGATGCCGACAGTGAAATTTCAAGTCGAACGATGCAATTAGCACTAAAAAAATTGCGTAAGTTTGCTCGCAGCGGCGCAAGCGATCAGCTTGATCTTAACGAAACAATTGCCGCCACCGCCAAGCAAGGCGGCATGCTCGACGTAAGAATGGCACCAGAGCGCCATAATGCGGTCAATGTGTTGATGCTGTTTGATATTGGGGGCTCCATGGATGACTATATTCATTTATGCGAGCAGCTATTTAGCGCAGCGCACAGTGAATTTAAACACCTTGAGTTCTTTTACTTTCATAATTGCGTGTATGAGCATGTTTGGCGTGATAATCAGCGTCGCCAAGCAAGTTTAATAGATACTTTTCAGTTAATTAACCGCTTTGGCAAAGATTATCGGCTCATTTTTGTTGGCGATGCCACTATGGGCCCTTATGAAATAGCATACCCTGGCGGCAGCGTTGAACACTGGAACCAAGAACCAGGTGATCTGTGGTTGCAGCGCTTAACCAACCATTTTGAAAAAGTAGTGTGGCTTAACCCACAGCCCAAAGAGTATTGGCCCTATTACCAATCAATTCAGATGATTGAACAAGCAATGCAAAATCGCATGTACCCAATGACATTAGATGGGTTAAGTGCAGCAATAAAAGCCCTGAGCTAGCCTGCATATCGCCGCCAGCTACATACTTTAAATAACCTGACCTCGGGATAAGCAACATGCTACAGCACTGTATGATTTGCTCTGGTAATGGACTGATATAGCTCACTTTGTCATATCCACTATCCCGATTTCAGGTTAACTGTTCAGTTACGCTTGATGACAGAAAATATAGCCGCCAGAGCAGGGTCTTTTGCGGCAAAATAATCGTCAGCACTCAGCTCTATGGGTAAGTCAGGTGCCACCCAAATACGGTGATCTTCTGGCGCACTGGTTTGGTGAAATTGCGACGACAATAAACCATGCTGCCTGCTGTAAGGTAAGTTAAACCAACCCGACTCACCAATGGTATTGGGGCGAGTACCCGACGGTTCACCCACAATAATCGGGGTTGTAATTGCCTGTACTTTAACCAAAATATCATGGCCTGCCGAAAAGGTATTGCGGCCCACCATTACAAACAGCTTACCTTGTGGTTTATACATTTCAAAAAATGCGGTTAGCGCTATCAAAGGCGGTGTAATAGAGCCGTTACCGCCACTGTTATGGCGCAAGTCTAAAACTAGATGTTTGATATCTTTACTTATAATTATATCTCTGAGCTGAGTGCTAAATTCGGCCAATGACATATCCTTGCGGTTTCTTACGTCATTCACTTGCACATATAAAAGGCCTTGTTCGGCGAAATATTCATGCCAATAAGGTATCTCATTATGCTTTAAATAAGTAGGCAACTCGCTTGAGCGCAGCTTAGGTAACTTAGGGAACCCTGTAAAGCGCATGGCACGTGCCTTTGGGGTTACCGTAAACTGTTCATCTTGCTTGCGTAAAGTCAGCGTCACCGCTTGCTCAGCTGGTACAATATCTAATCCTTGCAACACAGGGACTAAGCTTAAATAATACGGCGCTAACCAACTTTGCTGCATTTGATTGTCTCGCGCGTTAATGTTGCCAACCAACTCAATGGCGTTAGCCACGCTCACATCACCAAAACGCTCTACTTTACTGCCAATCAAATGTTGATATTCATCGCTTGCAGCAACGATATACAAGCCGTCGTTAAATAAGTAAAACTGCACAGGCAACTGAGCAAAGTTGCCATGCGCGCCCCATGCTGGGATTAAAATATTGTGGCCATTATCAAGCAGGCCAATAAGCTGCATAAAGCCAAATACTATTTGCTCATCGCTCAGCTGTGGAATGCGCTTATGTAGCGCATCAACTTGCGCTTTAAAGTCAGCTTGACTGATAGAATGAAACGGATTAACGTGCAGACGCTGAATTTCAGCATAAAGATAGGCTAAATCGCTGCGCCAGCCTGCATCTCGGCTCATATTTTGTGTATCAATCACACCTGCGGCGCGCTTAAACGCATCACTATTTTCCATATTCTTAAACGCGGCCATGGTGTCACGACTAAACAAGCTACGGCCTGCCAGTTTGGGTTTATCATCCCAGCGTGCAGCAAGGGCTTTGTTGAGCCATTCGATAGCAAGTACCTGCTCACCAGCAAACCCATACGCCTGTGCTATTTTAACCATTAAATCGTTTGGCGTACTGGCACCGTCGGGAATGCCCGTCAAACGGTGGCCCAGCGAAAGCGCTTGCTCAAACGCGCTCACCGCATTAAGCCATTGCTTGTGATTAAAATACGCCAGCCCCAACAAATACCAAGTGGCACCATCGTTTTGATATTGATTGGTTAACTTTTCTAATAAGGGTTTGGCTTGTTGCCATTGAGCTTGCTTGGCAAACTGTACTGCTTGTTGTTTATCGGCCAGATAGTCGATGGGCTTTTTAACTTGGCTGGCAAGGTAAACATTGTCGGCTTGGTTGACCATCTCGGTGGTTTTGTTTTGTGCCACGGCATTTAGGCTCACACCTACTAGCAACAAAGCGCTCAACAACATGCGCCCATTCATATACAACATTCAACGTCTCCTTTGCGAGTGAGACATGCTCACGATTTACTTACCAGCAGCATAACAAAGCCTGTCAAAAATCAGGTTTAAGATCCTGATCCGCGACTAATTAACTGCTTTTTATACTGCATTGGCGTAAGTTCAAACTCCTTTTTAAAACTATTGAAAAACGTCGACTTTGAATTAAACCCATGATCTAAAGCGATATTTATTAATGGCATAGTAGAGTGTGGCATTGTTTCAATGACTTCTTTGATCGCCCTTGCTCGCAGGCTATTAATGTAATCACTAAAGTTACGGTGCGCGACGGTATTCACCGCCCATGAAATATCTCGCACTTTAAACCCGGTATGGTCGGCCAATTCAGCAATGGTCAATTTGGGATGTTGATAAAGCTTTTCATGGCAAACCACCTGTTCGATTTCAGTAAAAATAGTCTGTGCCAAAGCATCATCTTGCTTCTCAATGGCTGGCTCATTCAGCAAACTTTGGTAACGCTTAATATCACCAAATACCTCGGGGCTGCGCACTACTTTAAAAATCAAATAACAAGACAAGCTAAAAAACACCAATTCACTGGCAAAATACAGCCCCTTTTTGAGCAAAAGTGGCGTGATGGTTTGCGTGTTCATACGCACTAAATCCAGCACCAACACCGTACAAAACACCCCAAGCGCCATTGATAGCCACTTTAACGAGTAGCTATCAACCTGCGAGCTAACCGACTTCAGCAAGGTATGATATTGACTCAATTTGATAAAACACAACGAAATATAAACCAGCTGACTGAGTGACCCCAGCAACACCACAGTTTGCACCTGCGAGGTAAACGGTAACGCCAATAACGCTGGTAAAAAATGCGCGGCCGTTTTCACCGTTACCTTTGCGTCCTCCCCCGTTAGCGCACTCACCAACAAATACAACAAAGGCCCAAACAGCAGAGTAAATACAGGAGTTATCAACATCTCCCCCAACAGAGCATTATTCTCAGCAATATTCAGCACACACAACACACTTTGAAACGCTAAAAACAGCGCCAACAGCCGAAACTTAACCACATGAAACACCAACGCAGCACCAAACGCGGTCATAAACGCAAACACCACTTGCAGCACACTCACCGCTTCAAGCGTGATGGGGGAAGAAACAAAACTCATTAACTGATCAAAACCTTGGGATGGGTAGAATTTGTTAACTTTAAAACAAAAGCGTATCACACTTTGTGAAGTCGACAGTAACCTTTCATGCGGATCATTAAAGCCACGTCCCCATAAGCAACACCAGCCGTCATCCTGACGAAGGTTTGGATCTTATTCCCGAGTTTTACACACATTGAGCTCTCATAATTATCCCAACAACTAGGTAGCTCTGTATTCACTACCAGGTAAGAGCTACTTTGACTTATTGTCTGAATTCGGGCAAAGACAATTCAGACATACTAATTTAAAGTAAGCTATTACCTAACCCGATAATTTGTGCATATAAATCTTAGCGGTAGCCATAAGCAAAATAATTGTCCAAATAATTTTCACTTATATCTGGCTGGAATAACGCAGCCATACCAAAGAAAAACCATTTTACTTTACTTACTTCTGCCTAGTGTCAGATATCGTTAATATTACTCAAAGTGTAATTAATAGATATGTTTCATACGTTCATCTTCAATGCGATTTAATTTGACTGTTTACTGCTCAGATTTAACCTTTCAATCTGCGTTTTGAAAAAAATTGCGTTGCTAGTTGATTTTTCTTCTGCCAATTTTAAACCTTGCTTATAAACATCTAACGCCTTGTCTTGGTCACCTATCTCTTCGTAGGTTTGGGCTAGAGCATTGAGTGCACGAAATGACTCTGGGTGTTTTTCCATACTTAACTTGAGTACTTCTAAACCAATATTTTGATATCCATCGTCAAATAGTGCGAAACCAAGCTGCCTAAAAGCAATTTCAGGTACTTCTGCTGAGACAGAGTACTTACTAGCTCGATTATCAAAGTAGTCTAATAATCCTTTCATTTCACCACGTTGTTTATAATCCGCTAGCCCAGAGTACACGGGTATTTGATAATCAGAGAAAACAAAGGATAAGCCTGCATACAAGGTTAAGTAAGGCGTCGTCATATGGACCTGTTCAGACATAGTTTGGTACGTCCAATTGAGCCCACTTTTCGGCTTTTTCTTCATTAATGCAACAAAAGTATTGAAGGCATCAGAGGCGCTTTTTCCTTCTGCAAATTCATTGCCAAAACTGAGGTAAAGAGAACGTGGTAACTGTGTCTCTAAAAGCTCAAAATGTTTAAACTTGTCAATTAACTCCCCGTTATTCATCTGGATAACAGGGCTAGCAGCAATATAGTTATCAAAAATCTCAGGTTCACTGGCTAATACTCCCATAGTAAAGACTCCTGCCATTGAGTGACCAAAAAGAGTTTTATGTTCTGAAATACGGTATTTGCTTGCAATAAGAGAAAATACTTCATGTTTGATAAATTTTAGAAAGTTTTCTTTTTCTGAGGATAAGTCTCTACGTCTTGTGCCTCGGTTATTAGTGATAGCAACAATAATGCTTGAGGGGATTAATGATTCATTTTGTAATATATCCTCTGCGACAATCGCGTGCGGTAAGTGTCTATTGCCATCCAATAGATAAAGCACAGGATAGCGCCTTGTTGTAGACTCGTAGCCATCAGGTAAATGAACCAACAGCTCTCTTTCCTCTCCTAAAGTGCTAGATTTCAATTTGATTGATGTATATTTTTGCGCAAATTTTCGCTGTTCAACTAGCTTGGGCTTAGTCGACTTATCCTTATTTTGGTTTGCATCTGCAGCCAAAAGATGATTGCTCATTGAAATAAGCAGTGAAAAACAAAAAGTAAAGATCACTCTTTTAAAGTTCATAATTTAAACAACTCCGAAAATGTAATTGGAAAGATTTATGGCAAGGAAATCTACCAAACTCATAGAACTGAGCGTCAATCTCTATCGGATTTGCTTAAATTAACTTTTACTTTGTGACTAGTTTATATATAACGCAATGAAATATATGATTTAAATTTTTAAATCATATAATGAGGGCTTTTGATACTTAAGAAACAACTTTCATAGAGTTAGCTCTAAATTGACTCGGAGTTGTTTGTGTATATTTCTTAAAAGCGTTATTGAATGAGGTTTTATTGTTAAAACCAACCTGATAAGCGACATCAATAATAGGCAGTTTTTGAAAGGCTGCATCAGCTAACATTTCCTTAGCTCGCTTGATCCGGGCTGAGTTTATAAAATCATAAAAGTTCTGTCCAAGCTGTTCATTCAATGCTTGTGATAAATGATGAGGAGTAGCATTAAGGTTTTCGGCTAACGACGCTAACGAGACTTCATTATCCAGAAAAACTTCTTCATTTCGCATCAAAGCATTAAGCTGGTTAATAAGCTTAAGTGAGCCATTTTTAGTGAGAGTAGAATTATCGTACTTGCTATTAGCTTTAACCAAAACTTGGGCAAAATGGATTTCAGGCTTGCTTATTCCCCAAAAACCAATCAAGAAGATAAACATACATTCAGAAATACTTACGGCCAAACGCATCGATTCCAACACATCTAAACCTATGAGCTTTGAACTCATTTTAACCATTTCTATCATGAGCAGTAATGCATAACCAGCAATTAGTAATTTAAGCCAATTTAGTTTAGCATTTTCCAGATTCGACAGATTTTGCTTAATGTCCATGTGGTGCGCTTTAATTCTCAGCCAACAAGCCCCCAAACAGCAAGCTAATTGAGCGCTTACCAGCATAAAAAACCAATACCAAACTTGCTGACTAAAGCCTCCATCAATCAAGTAAAAATGTGCACTTTTAAATAAAGCTCCAAAAACAGGACCCGCAGCAAGTAAATACCATGTGACGTTCGATGGTTTTTTGAACCGAGTGAAACTAACGGTATACAAATAAAGCAATGGGCCGTACAAAAATTGTAAATAAAAAATTGTCGGATGGATCATTAGCTCATGAAATGAATCTGGTAAGAAGCTAACGTACTCATTCCATAAAGGAATGATGGTTAGGACAATAAAAGCGGACAAAATTCGGTTAGCCCAAAGCGCCCCGTGTTTCTTAAACAAAAGGAGCAAAGATAACGAAAGACCTTGGCCAACGCTTAGTAAAAGAATGATTTTCAGAATTTCATCGTTCATACATTAATACTAATAATTAACGGGAAGAGTAGATTAACTACCAATAGGGTAAGCCTTCTAAAAGTGTAGTTGCTCTGTTGATTGTCTTCGTTTTATTCCATTAAAACACTAAACCACCTGCCCTGCGGCAAATCCGCAGCTCCACGCATACTGAAAATTATACCCCCCTAACCAACCCGTCACATCGGTCACTTCGCCGATAAAGTACAAGCCTTTTTGTTTTTTGGCTTCGAAGGTTTTAGAGCTGAGTTCATCGGTGTCGACGCCACCGAGTGTCACTTCGGCGGTGCGGTAGCCTTCGGTGCCGTTGGGTTTGATTTGCCAGTTGTGGAGGTAATTGGCAATGGCGTCTATTTCACTGTGAGTGAGCTGGTTAAGGGCTTTATCGGGGATGGCTTGTTCTGTTATAAGCACTTCAACAAAACGCTTAGGTAAAATTGCGCCTAAGGCGTTTTTCAATGATTTGCTGGCGCTTTCAGTACGCCATTGATGAATGGCCTCACTCAGGCTTAACTCTGGTAGTAGGTTAATGGTCACGGTCTGCCCGGCTCGCCAAAATGACGATATTTGCAATATCGCAGGGCCAGAGAGCCCACGATGTGTAAACAAGATGTTTTCTTTAAATTGTGTGCCACATTCGCTACTTACTTCACAAGGAATACTCACGCCCGATAACCCATCAAAACGCACTTTGTCGTGGTCATGCAAGGTGAATGGTACTAATGCAGCCATAGTCGGCAACACTTTTAACCCAAACTGTTCGGCGATTTTATAACCGATGGGGGTTGCGCCTAGTTTTGGCATGGTTAAACCACCGGAGGCCACCACTAAAGACTCACACTCAAAGGTTTGCTCATTGGTGGTGATAATATAGCCACCTTGTTCTTTGGCCTGCACGCTCAGCACTTCGTTGCGTAAAAATATTTGTACACCTGCCCAGTTGCATTCTGTTGTAAGTATATCAACAATATCTTGCGCGCTGTTATCGCAAAATAACTGCCCCAGTGTTTTGTGGTGATAGGCTAAACCATGGCGGTCTACCAGCTCAATAAAGTCATGTTGGGTATAGCGACTTAGGCAAGATTTTACAAAGTGTGGGTTGCCACATAGGTAGTTGCTAGGCGATGCGCCTTCGTTGGTAAAGTTACAGCGCCCACCGCCACTGATTAATATTTTACGGCCTGGTTTTTTGCCCATATCAAGCACTGCAACCGAACGGCCACGGTAACCTGCTTGGGCCGCACACATCAGGCCTGCAGCCCCTGCACCAATAATTACAACATCAAATTGCGA
Organism: Pseudoalteromonas sp. A25; assembly: GCF_009176705.1. Taxonomy (NCBI): domain Bacteria; kingdom Pseudomonadati; phylum Pseudomonadota; class Gammaproteobacteria; order Alteromonadales; family Pseudoalteromonadaceae; genus Pseudoalteromonas; species Pseudoalteromonas sp. A25. The sequence goes on from NZ_AP021846.1 coordinate 3,281,877, forward strand.
CATGTCTTACCCAACTTACAAAACTCAATCGGTTATTATACCCAGATTATCTGGCGAAGTCAGAACCTCGCCTACCAATTGTTCTTGGAAATTGCTATATCGTACAAAAATACAGCACATAAAATAATCACAAACAGGCAACTTCCTGCACATTTTTTTACCATTCAAGTAAAAACACAGTTACATTTACATTTATTTACATAACATAAATATAATTTACCTTCGTACAAAAATTAGGCACATCCGTTTAAAAACAACCAGTTACTGTAATCAAAATGTCATATAGCCATCCGCTTATAACAAATAAAACAATGTAAATAACAAAACAGTTCTTTTAATTTGTTAACCGCAACTTTACGTTCTGTAACGTCTACATTGCACTTACGCAGAGTAGATTTAATAAAAATACAACATGTTAGGGAATCTTATGACAACAACAAATCAGTTCAAATTAGGTGCATTGTCACTGGCAATGACTACCCTGTTCACGGCAAATACAGCGTTTGCAACTGCAGACTTATCCGCTCAAGCAAATATTAACTTTGCACAAACATCAGCAAAGCTTCAGCATCAAGGTAAGTTTGGTACTCAATTCATTATCAAGTATAAAAATAATGACCAAGCACTAATGGGTATAGAAACAGACGCAACCGTTTCTCAAGCAGTAATGAATCAACGTGCACAAAGCTTCGTGCAAAGCTTTGCTAGCAAAAAATCAAATGTTAAAGCGCACTATATTCGCCCTATGGCACTTAGCAACCATCACGTAATGCGTGTTGATAAAAAACTATCTCCTGCAGAAGCTAACTCTTTCATGCAAGAAGTAGCAGCGTCAGGTAATGTAGAATACATCGAGATTGACCAAATGCTGCAGCCATTTGCAGTGCCAAACGATCCGCGTTATTCAGATCAGTGGCACTACTATGAAGCAAATGGTGGCCTAAATCTGCCTACCGCATGGGACAATGCAACAGGTGCAGGTGTTACAGTTGCAGTATTAGATACCGGTTATCGTCCACACATCGATCTGAACGCTAACATTTTGCCTGGTTACGACATGATTTCAGACTTAGACGTTGCAAATGACGGTGGTCTGCGCGACAACGATGCAAGCGATCCAGGTGATGCGGTAACAGCAAATGAATGTGGATACACACACAGCGCACGTAACTCAAGTTGGCACGGTACTCACGTAGCGGGTACGGTTGCTGCGGTAACTAACAACGGTGAAGGTGTTGCCGGTGTTGCTTATGACGCTAAAGTTGTTCCGGTTCGTGTACTTGGTAAATGTGGTGGTTTAACGTCTGATATCGCCGACGGTATTATTTGGGCATCTGGCGGCAGTGTTGCGGGCGTACCTGCGAACGCAAACCCAGCGGATGTTATCAATATGAGTTTAGGTGGCAGCGGTAACTGTAGCGCAACAACTCAAAATGCGATTAACCAAGCTCGCGGCAATGGTGCTGTGATTGTTATTGCTGCTGGTAACGACAACGGTAATGCTAACAACTTCAACCCTGGTAACTGTAACGGAGTTGTAAACGTTGCATCTGTTAATCGCAGCGGTGGCCGCGCTTACTATTCAAACTATGGTACGTCTATCGATGTAGCGGCACCAGGTGGTGCGCAGAGCTCAGCGAATGATTCTGAAGGTGTATTATCAACGCATAACTCAGGCAGCAATGCTCCAGTTGCTGACAGCTATCACTTCTCACAAGGTACATCAATGGCCGCTCCGCACGTTGCGGGTGTTGCGGCACTTATCAAGCAAGCAAAACCTTCGGCTACACCTGATGAAATTGAAGATATCTTAAAAACAACCACACGTAGCTTCCCTGCAACGTGCACAAGCTGTGGTACAGGTATTGTTGATGCAGCGGCTGCGGTACAAAAAGCCAAAGGTGGCATTATCGACCCACCTGTAGATGAAAAACTTGAAGATGGCGTAGCTAAAACAGGCCTAGGTGGCGCTAAAGGTAGCCAAACTTTCTACTATGTCGATGTACCAGCAGGTGCAAGCAAGCTCAATGTTGCAATGAGTGGTGGCTCTGGTGATGCTGATCTATATGTTCAAGCGGGTGCTAAACCAACAGCAAGTAGCTATGTATGTCGCCCTTGGAAAGGTGGTAATGAAGAGACTTGTACTATCGATAACCCAACAGCCGGCAAGTATTGGGTTATGCTAGAAGGTTACAGTGCATACGCTCAAGTTAACTTACAAGCAGATATAACCACAGGCACAACTAATCCAGATCCTCAACCAGGTGGGGGAACTGAAACCAACATTTCTGGTACTAGTGGGCAATGGCTACACTACACCATTGAAGTACCAGCGGGTATGAGTAGCTTCACGGTAACCACATCTGGTGGCTCAGGTGATGCTGACTTATATGTTAAGCAAGGTGTTCAGCCTTCTGCTTCAACCTTTGACTGTCGCTCTTGGAACAATGGTAATTCAGAAGTTTGTACTTTCACCAATCCAACTGCAGGTACTTGGCACTTAAGCTTAAATGCATACAGCTCATTTAGTGGTTTAACACTCAATGCTCAATACAACCCATAAATAGTAGTTTTCCCCAACACAGGCTTAGCTAGGCGTTTTTATTTTTCTATTACGCTCAGTTAAGCACCAAAAAAAATCGGTCACACCTTTGGCGTGACCGATTTTTATTTACACAACATGCTAAATCAATTTTATAAATCGTTGACGTTAATATCATAGGTTTCCAATAAGAATACTAAAAAGCGTCGTGTATTACCCCTCAGACTAGGAGGAGCAATGTCGGGTAGTAAGTCTTTTGGAAGCTCACAACACCTTAATCAACACCATCGAGCCTTCATGCAGTGATAACGCGCTTTTACGCACTGATAACAAGTAAAATGATGTGCTCGAGTAAATTCGCTTATCCAGATGTACAGTCATTCCTTTTTGCGATTGCGCTTATCTTTATCAACTGACAAGGCGTCTTTAATTACCATTATCAATGCCATGATAACGGGGGAGATCATCCCCACAACGGCCGTAAATGCCTCAACTTCAAGAAAGTAACCAGAAAGACAAGTCACCAATACCAAGATCACCGTAGTAGGCATTGCCCACTTTCCTACCAACACCATAACAACATCTTGTGGTGTGATACGGGTTTTGCCATCTTGTTTGGGCTTTTCTTCTTTGTTAGGTTCGTCTTCGCCTTCAGGTGGCGAGGCGCTTTTAAAGTTTCTTTTCATCAAAAATACTCCATTGACTGTAAAGTTTTGGAAGGAGGAGGCGAATGCCTCCTATACAAATAGTCGCTACTCGCTTGTAAAGCTTGCAGGAAAAGGCAGGAAGAGAGGGAAGACGGTTATTCACCTTTGTTGTTAAAGGTTGAAAAATAAAGTATTTAAACGGTTTTTTTGTTAGGCAAAGTCACTTGCCTACAGCTGAAATAACTCAATGCAACCAATCTGTTGCACTGCATTGAGTGGGCTTTGCCTTAGCGTGAGCGCCATTAAGCGTGGTTGTATTTAAAAGATCAAAGTAGGCAATGCTTAGCCTTAACCACCGAAGCAAAGCGCGGTGTGATTGTTGGTTTATTTGCTTAAGCGTGCGGTCACACATTTGACCACTGATGGGCAGATTAAAGTGTTGCTGTAATTCACTGAGTAATACATCGATATTGCCATTGATAGACGCTTTAAATAGCAAGTTAGCAACATCTTGGTGTTTTAAATCATCACCTCGTAATTGCTGCCAGATTTCATCACAATATTGCTGCTTAAAAAGCAGGTAAAGCTCGCTTTGAGAAAACCCAGCACCAATCATGGTTTGCCAACAATCTAGCTGATCTAATACCACGCAGTACAAGTCAACTTTTTGGCCACTCCAAGCCATTACCCTTTTAAATGCTTGCGCATAACTTGCCATCTTAAACCTCATTTTTGGCTTTTTCAGATGACGTACCAGCAGCCCAAACGTGACATTAAATACGACTTAAATTGGCTCTTTTTTGAATAAAGTTTAGCGCGATAAAATCGCTAATTAGCGAAGAAAGCTCTGAGTGACTGTGGGTATGCTCATGCCACAAAGTCTTAGACCCCACCTGTGCCAAAAAATGGCTATAACCTTCATCATCAAAGTAAAGTGCCTGTATTTGACTACTTACCAGCGCCGTTTTATAGCGACAAGCTAGATAAGTACTGCCTGACTGTGTGAAAAATACCATTTGACTATCGTCACTCGAAATCGGCGGGTCATTGACTGGCGTACCATTAAATGTGAACACCACCTCATAAATGACATCAACGACCATATTGTTGTGCTCTAACTGCTCGGTTTTTATTTCTAATTCACTCCCATAACCATGACTTGCCAACTCAGCCTTTACCTCTGAAAGTTGTGCTATTACACGATGAGAAAAGAGCTCATCCAGATATCGTTTACGGTCATATTCATTGTGAAGAAATCCACTATCGGCATTGCGTTTTGCTTGCTCGTAAAGCTGCACCCGATGCTGGTGGGCTAAAATTAATTCATGGGTATTCGCTTCATTGTAGGTGTGCATAATAATCCTCTGTAAAATAGCGTGCGGTTAAAATCCGTATTTCCATTCGATGTGTAGGAGTGTTTGATCCAACCAAGGCAATTGCACCATACCGAGGCCCCAGGGTAGCTTTGCCATGAGTACATCTTGCACCATAGTTTCAGCATTGATGTGATAACCCGTTTCGATTTGCTCAACCTGCCCCTCACGAACAATAAATAGGCGTACAAACTCGTCAACTGGCATACCTTTGAGTATCTCCCAGCGACTTACCAATGCATGCAGCATGTAATCAACCGCAGTTTTGGTTTTATCATCAAGTTCAATAATGTCATCAATTTCCATGTCTAATGGCAAACCGAGTAACGCTTTTGCGGTGTGGCTCACTTCAATTAACGGGTCAACATTCGCGATATAACACAGCACAGCATGTGCCAGCATAAGCGCGTGTTCATCAACAAACATACCCGCTTGCTCATGCTCACTGTCATGCAATAACGAGAGTTTCGAGAACAAGGTAGGTAAGAATGGCCACACGATGACTAAGCCCACATCAAAGGTGACGGGGCTCATTAGTTGCTCACTCACTTGCTGTAATTGTTCAAGCTGTGCTTTCACTTGCTGCATGGCTTTAGTGACTAAACCTTGCCCGGCTTTGCTTGCTGTTGCTTTATGCAATGTGCGCAGCTTATTTCGGCTTTGCGTGACGGCGCTTTGTAACTGTGCTCTACTTTCAGTCGTGATATCAGCCAACGGCCGCGAGGCAATGCGCTTTTCAATGCCCGTTAATAGTTGCTGTGCTTGTTCTACAGTTTGCACCTGCATTAAAGCGCGTACTAGTCGAGCAGGTTGGGATTGAGTTTCACTGCTCACAACGTGCTGTTGCCCAGCGGTTTCACCTTTTACAGCATGACTGAGTGGCACAGTAGCGATTTGCTCAGGAAATGCGGCATGCACAGAGTTGTTGGCTTGTGCGGTGCTTTGCTCTTTAGATACAACTTGATCAGAGCGGCTGAACTGAGAAGCGGCTTGCTCAGTTGCCTCTAATTCTTCTGTGCGTTGATGCTGTGCTAATGTAGTCGTGCGGCTTGCGCTTGCTTGTGTTTGCCACACAACCTCATCAAAGCGTTGATTACTTGGCGCGGTACCTGATGTTTGCTGTTGGCTTCTAGCGCATTCAGTGTGCTGCACCTGAGAAGGCTGCTCATCATTTGCTTCCATTCCTTGCTTTTCAAAATCAAACGCAGGTGTAAGCTGTGCTTGGCTTTGCTTGTCGTTTGATTGGGTTGTGCTAGCTTCGCTTGCTACAGGTGGCTGTGCAAACTCATGCTTAACACCTTCTTGATATGGCTGTGCGTTATTATCGGCTTGTGTGGCTTGCGTACCATATAGCGCCTGTAATTCTGCTGGCAATGCGCTTGCGGTAGCCATACTCGATACGGGTGTATCCGCGTTTTCTTGCTCACTTGGTAACGACTCTATGGGCGCAAGCAAAGATGCAAATAATGCGTGGTTATCTTCACCAACTTGCTCACACACACCATCAAGCAAAGGCTGCAGCCAAGCATCTGGACTCGAATAAGAACGAGCAACCTGAGGCACAGCTTGTGTCATGGTTTTGCTCATGGTTTGCAGTGTTTTAATATTCGCGGCTAACAATCGAACCAGTTTTTCGCCTTGCTCTCCCAATGCTGCTTTATTGCTTGGCAACAGGCTTAGCTCATAGACAAACCACGTTTTTTGCGCCGCAACGAAAGCATACAAACGACCGATTGCCCCTTGATAGCTCAGCTGCGACGTATAAGCGAGTTTGGCGATGTGTTTTACACGCAGCACACATTGCCAAACGGGTGTTAGCGCTTGGTGTTGCAAAGGTGTCGCTGGCAGCAAAGCATGCTGACGCTGCAATTGCTGCTGCAGCTCTTGCAAATTTGAATTCAGTTGCTGATATGCAAGTTCAATCTGTTGGCTAAGCGAGTACTCTAAGCTGCGTTCCATCGCTTTAACTGGTTGAATTTCTTTATTATCAATCTGCTCTTTGCTTGAGAACGACTGGCAATAATTCAGCAGTTTGTCTAACACCTCATGTAAGGTGGCCACATTGCCAATGCTGTTCACACGTAGCCATAAATTGGAATAGCTTAAAATAGGTAAGCTTTTTAGCACCACTTGTGCGCTCGCTAAGATATCCAATTCTTGATGGCAATTGAGCTGTTGTGGCACTTGTTGCTGCGCTTGCTGTGCAAGCAACCAAGTTTTTAGTTCGCTTAACACCGAAATAAAACGCTGTGGCGCTATCGCATCTGCAAACACTGAACCTGACTTCTGGTTCAATATCTTTTGTTGTTGGGCACACCAAGCACTGACATTATCCAGCCAGCTCGCAATGGCGTGCTCCGCACGCACATTCTGCTGCTCAGCCAAGTTTGGGGCAACGAGCAGCGATGCGCTCACATCCTGCAATTGCGCGAGCAAGCGATATACCTTCATCAAGCTAAAATGGCTAATGACATGGCGCGATTTACTCGTTTTATGTGCTCGCAAACGAGTTATGAGCTGTTCGGTTTGATGCAAAATGGCTTGCGGCGCATTTTGCCCCAGCCAAGTGTCGCTGACTTCTTTACTTATCAACCCCAATTGCTTAACAAGCCCAGCCGTTAACAAGGGCTGATTTGCTCTGAAAGCTTGTAAAGCAAGCCATACCTTGAGCTTTTGCTCTAGCAAAGCCTGTGGTTCAACAAGCTGTTGCAACAAGCTGCGTAGCTGGATCAGCGTGTCACGCAGCAACGCACTTTTGCTATGTTGTCCCCGCTTGCTCTCTATCTGACTTGCACTGTGCTTTTGTTGCGCTGGTAACCGTGATTGACTTAGCAAAGATGACGGCTTATTGGCTTTTGCAGTGAAAGCGCTGCCATCCACTAACTCAATGGTGAGATCAGTATTGCTTGCTGCGTGCATCACAATACGCTTTAAACTGGCCACACTGCCTGTTTCAGTTTTGCCGCTTTGCACCGCACACCACATTGCGATGGCTTGGCGGTGCTTGGGCCAATTCAAAGCCAAACAAACTTGCTGTAGCAATCGCTCATCAAAATGATGTGTTGCTACAAACTGTTCGTGCACACTCAGCAACAAGGTTCGCTGTTGTTGCTTTTCGCTTGTAAGCTGCACAGAGCTTTGGTTTGAAATCGTCTGCTCCAACCAACTGATGAAGCGCGACACCTGTTTAGGCGAGAGTTTAGTTAGTAATGTCTTTAGCTGCGCATGCGCATCGCTTGGATAAAACGGCGCTAGCAGCGCAAATAATACCGCAGGCTCGTGTCTAAAAAAGGTCACGAGCTGATCGCGAAATTTTGGCCAACTTGGGTGATGTTGCAAAGCTGGCAGTGCGTTTTTTTGTGCTTTGAACGCCTGCGTTATCAGTCGTTTTAGCTCAAGTTTTAAGGTGGCTTTGGCTATTTGTGTGGGCGGTTTGTCTGCCAACAAGTAAATCAGAAAACGCTGCGCGTCAAGGTTCAAGTGCGCAATTCCTTGGCGCTTAACCGCTTCACTGACCGCATACTGATGTTGCGCAGTGCTCGTTTGTTTTGCCTTTTGTAAGTGGCGCTCAAGCATATTTTTAAGCTGGGGGTACACATAACATTTAAACGCTGAAAATGGGTCTTGCTGCACGTGTTGCCAATCAATTTGCGCAAGATCAATGTCGATATCTGGTAACTTTAGGGTATCAATCGCTAACTCATATGACTCAAATTCAGACCAATCCATTTGCGACAAGCCACGTATTATCCACTGCGCAAACTGATTTTCTAAGTCTGCGAGGCTGGTGTTGGTGGCTTGCAAGGTTGATTTAGGGGCCTGGATCTGGGCCCCTATTTGTTTAATAGACAGTTTCATAACTAGATATGGTCATGTCGCCAAGGCTGCGTGCCACACATTACAGGTGCATCTAAGTACAATGCGTGCCACAAGTAATCGTGATGTGTGTGTCCATCATCAGGGTTATCACAACCAGCGCTATAAATATGATGGCCAACATCGCCTTGCGCTCGGTTATCACGCCAATAACCTTGTGCCATTAAATTTTGACACTTGTATGCGCCACCGCCATACACCAAGGCAACATTCGAACGCGCCACCACTTGGCAATCATCACAATAGGCAACGCCACCGCCATACTCAGCGCGGCACATAGACACGGTTAAACTTGACTCAGTTACGCCAAATACCCCACCACCTTGACGCGTCGCCGAACAATTTTTGATATTGTTCGCTTCAATGCCACTTACCTCAGCCTCGCCGTAAAGCGCGCCGCCATCGCCATTAACATGATGGTTTTCAATCACGCAATTAAGCTTGGCACTTTGCACATAACGTAAGTGGAATGCGCCCCCGTTGCCTTCGTATACACCACCATTCATCAGTGCACCATCAAAAGTAAAACCTCGCATCTCTACACTCTTCACCAAGGCGTCACTTTGTCCGTGAATTAAGAAACGACAACCAGCATGCTCTTTAACAATACGCGTTTCACGCTCGTTAAAGCCGATAATGCTCACATTAGAGCCAATACGCACTGGTTGCTTTAGTTTATACGCACGGTTCATTTGCGGGTGACACATGTGTGGTAACAGCAAAATTGTCACATTAGATAGTATTTCGCGGCTCATCACCTCATCGAATTCCAACTGATTTTGTATCAGCAACACCTTGTTGTTTTCTGCCAGCGTCCAGCAGTGTGCATCCACATAGGCTTTAACCGCCGCTTGCGTTGCCAGAGTTTCATCCGACGCCATGTCTCCACCAAGTTCAACATCACTCGACACACCAGAAATAGCTTGCGTATCGCCAAGCTGTAACGACTCAGAGGCCACGTTGCCTTGCACCGTAAAGTCACCTTCGGCGATGGCTCCTTGCGCTAGAGTTAAGCCTTGCTCTACCACCAGCGTGTTGCGAACACGCACATCTCCCGCCACATCTAACTTGTGACTTGGTACTTGTGTGCCCATACCGACATCACCTGTTGGTGTAATGTGCAGTGCCTCTGTCTCTGCGGCACTGACACTCAATGGAGCCGCGGCTTGGTTGGAGTTGAGTGTAATGGCATGCTCGCCCACCTCCCCCGACATCTGAACCGCTTTAGTACTGACTTCATTAGCACGCACTTCATGGGCCGTTTGTAGTGAGCTTAAAAACTCAACGTGGCCATGCACAGTTACATCGCTTTTGAAGGTGGCGGCCGGGGAAATTGCCACAAGCGAGTCCACTTCAAGCCCTTCGACAGTTAAGCCACCTTGCAGCGTTGTGTGCTTGGCAACCACTAAGTCGTCGCGTAAGTGCGTGCGTTTTTGTACTGACAACTCATCGTTCAAACGCACCGACGCTTGGAAGGTACTGTCGCTGTGCACTTCAACTTGGCGGTTAAATGTTGCGTTACCTTCAACCGTTAACGTATCTTTTAACAAGGCATCGTCGTGTACCGTTAAATCGGAGCGTAGTTCCACATCGCCAAAAATTTTCGCGCCATCAAAGCATTCCAAACGACCCGAGCCGCGCAGCACGCCATCAAGCTCAATGTCGCCCCTAAACACCGCGTTGCCGTTAATGTCTAGCGCTTCACGAGGTGAGTCGGTTTGTACACCCAGTTTACCGTCTTCAATAACAATGGGTTTTTCGCCTTGATGATAAACCGCAAAGGCTTTGGCAAAGTGGTTTTGATCAATGGCCACCTGGGCGATTCCTGCTGGCATGCCCACAGTTTCTTCATCAATAACGCTGCTAAACGGTAAACCAAAACGCGCTTCACCAGCCAACTCTGCGTTGCCATGTACATTAATGTTGCTTCTAAAGCTCGCGTACTCATCCACATGCAGGCTTTCGTCTACTTCAAGGCGGCCTTTGATCTGCACGTCTTTTCTAAATTGGCTATCTTCTGCCACATCAAGAGCATAGTCTGGGCGCTCAACGCCTAAACCTAAACGACCATCGTTGAACACCAGCCCAATTTGACCACCTTGCCTTTCAATCAATAAACCTTGTTTGCCTTGCTCTTGAATATGCACGCGCGCACTAGCTGGGTTATCCGATAAATTTAAGTCACCATCAATATCCACATGACTATCAAATTGCGCTCTGCCTTCAACTTGCAGTGAATTGCCTTCTAACTGCTTCGCGATTTTAACGCTATCGTTCGCGTTTACTCGGCCATTGATGGTCAGGGTGTTATCAATCAAGGTTTGCCCTTCAACCGTCAACCCTTCATTTAAGTGTGTTTCACCATTGGTGATGGTTAAGCCATTGTGTAAATCAACCGCGTCAGCCACCGATAAAGTACCGTCCAGCGTGGTGTTGCCCGTTACCGTTAAGGCATCTTTGGCAAACTCAGCGCTGTTATTGGTCACACTAATACTTAAACCATCTTCAATTGTCGTTGCGCCTTGCACAGCCAGCGCATTATTTAATTGTGTGTCGCCATCTACGGTTAATGTTAATTCACCGCCTTCTATGTGCACTTCACCGCTGATATGTGCTTTTCCAGTCAGGGCAAAGTTTACATCGGCTTCTGGTACGGTTTGGTTAATCGCTAGTTGCCCCGCAGCGACATACGTGGCTTTGCTTTGCTGTGGATCGCTCACTTTTAATGCGGCGGTATCCGTGTGCTGTGTCATCTGTACTTGCGAGTCAGCGACATTGATAAGCTGTTGTTCGCTCTCGTTATACACGGCAAAACTGCCTATCACCTTGTGACTACCCCAAAACGCTGTCTCACCAAACACTTGGAATGGCGTTGCAAAATCGGTTTGTCCAATCGTGACAATTTGGTCTTTGATACTAAACAAGCTATTGGCAGCGTGGGTGATATTTACATCGCCAGCAATCTCGACTGGGCCCGTTAACAGCGCTTCACAATCCACGTGGAATGGCTTTAATGGCTCAGATGCAAATATACCGAGCTTGTCAGCCTTTGTGGTGATGATTGGCTTAATGCCTTGGCCATCAAAATAGCTGACATCAAGGCCGGTATTATTGGTTAAATTACTGAGTACCGCCAATTTGGCACTGGGTTGCCAGTTCGACATATCAACAGGTGAAGCGATATGAACGCCTTTGTTTACTTTGGCCTGCTCGAGTTGCGCGTGGTAAGTGACATTCAACTCAGGTGCGGTGATTTTTCCTTCCACATTAACGGGCACAGCCATCGCCGCTGAGCCCACTTGCACGCCTTGCTTTTTCACGCGCAGCAGCGTGTTATCTTCGTAGTCTTTAAGTAGCAGTGCCGACTCATCTTCACCGTTAGTTTTTACCGCGACTTTAGCGTGCAGCGACTCACCTAACTCGCCAATATTTACCCCTTGGTTGATATAGGCACTTTGCGCTTTGAGTGCCGTTTGGGTAGAGATCATTTCACTGGCGTGAATATCTTTAAACTGGGCACGTTCTTTTACCGTCATGGTGGTATTGATGAGCGCGCCTGTCGCACTGTCTTGCTCTGATACGTCTTGCTGGGTATCACCTACCCACAATTTTTGCGAGGTGGTTTTTTGTGCAACCGTCGCGTTACCATTAACAATTAACTCACCCGTTGTTGCTTGGCCTGCAGTTAAAGTGTTTTCGATAGCAGCGCTATCACTGGCAAGGTGATTTTGTGCCGTCACATTACTGGCTGTTGTGTCGCCATCAACGTGTAAGTCATCTTTGATATTCGTTTGTTGGTAGAGTTTAATTTTTGACTCACCTTGCGCTGGCGTATCGGTTACTGTCAAAAATTCGGTTGCCTCAGTTGCAACATGTAACAACGACGAACTCGTATCACCCAGCACATCTAGCTTTGCCGTCGCGTTGCTTTTACCCAATGCCAAATTACCATCAACCGATAAACACCCAGCTTCGCTTGGCAATTCTTCAGAGCCTATTGCAACCGACTTAGACACACTAACATTGCCTTGAAAATAACTCTTATCTTGGTTATTTAACTGTACATAATGGTTATCGGTTAAATCGCCAATTAGTGCGCTGCCATTAACCTGAAAGTCGGCTTGAATATTGGTTGTGCCAACCCCAACTTTACCTTCAGAGTCGATATAAAAAGGGGTTGTGTCGCTATTATGGTCATCAACGCGCAGTAACGCATCCATATCACTACTGGTTTTAGAAATGTGTAATTTGGCCTGCGTACTTTGCGCATCAATACCAATACCAAAGCCATCACGGGCTTCTAAATGCTCGGTAAATACCCCGTTGCGGCCGGTTAGCTTATCGTTAAGGGTTGTCTCCCCGTCAACGGTGAGTGTACTGATATGGGTTTCTGCCAAAGAAGCCGTCTCAGAGACATTCAAATTGGCTGCCTCTACGGTATCGATGACATTTAGTGATCCTTCAATACCCGCATCACCAAACACACTTACTCGAGGCTGATCATTAATATCCAATTCCGCGCGCATCACATCAAGCTCACCACGAGATACTGATAATGCTTCTGTTTGTACTTGCGCTGCGCTCAACTGTGTATTCGCAACCACGTGATCGGCTTGCAGTGTATCGGCTACGGTGACTTTTTTCTCGCTATTGGACACCGTTAATACATCATCGAATACCACCATGGTGTCGCCATCGACGTTCAGCGTATTTGCGCCGCCTTGCGTCATAGTCAATTGCGAAGGTGTAAGGCGCAATTGCTCATTCGCCTGCGCATCCGTTCGCACCGACACCGCAGAACTGACTTCAATTTCAGTTTGTCCGTCTTGTTCAACTACCTTGATGGGGTCATCCACTTGGTTGAAGCTTGAGCGGATCATCGCTTCAAAGTCATCACCGGTTGGGCTTTTTAAATCATCAAACTTCTCAATTAGCGTTTGACGTCCTTCTTTTTCGACCAACGTGGTCGCTTGTGCAGATAGCGTAGCTTCTTGCTCATTTATTGTGTTCATGGATTATTCCTTGATTAAATACGATTAGGCTTGCTGTGGGCAACGATAAATTTGGACTGTGCAGTGGCGCTGGGGTTAATAGTTGAAATAGACACCGGATAGAGCGGCCGTAAATAAGCCAAAGGTGTGTAACCGATAGTCAGCCTTTGTGAACGCTCTGCGTGATCAGAAATACTGGGGCGGCAAATATCGTCGATATAGTGCTGGGCACTTAAGTAAAAAATATCATCGGCGCTAAAGCCACTGGGAAAATGCGCCGCATGCTGGGCAATATTGGCCGCGACACTTTGATAAATGGCACTACTTGTTTGACCCTCAACAACAAATTCATGTCCTGAGCTATCAGTGCAATACATAGCAAGTAAGCTGACCATATTTGCTTTAACCGTATCCCATTGATTGTTTTGGCCCGCTTGATGAGTTAACAACACGGTTGATAATGGCCACTGAGGCCCTGTATTTGGCTCAACTGGCATAGGGTAAGTAAAAAACGCACCCAAGAGTTTACTCAGCTGTTGTTGAATGTCTGACAATGACTCACTTGGCTGGGTAAAGCGGACTTTTTGCGTTTGCGAAAAGTAGTTCAACCAGCCGTAGTAAAGGCGCTCAAACAAACTCATGGTTTCTCTATCGAGCCACAAACAATGCACTGGCATGTGTAACGGGGTAAGTTCTCGGATCTTACGCTCAGTAAATTGACGAAACTCCAATGAGGCAAAACGCGTAGTCCAATCGGGCAACACAAAGTACAGGCTGCGACTAAGTTGCATACGCAGCGCGGCGTCCAATTCATCACCTTGCAACATACCCGCTTCAACTAAACTGCCTTCAACCAGATAAAAGCTTTCACGGTTGTGAATTGCTAACGGCATATGAGCGGGATGCGATAAACCGAGTCGGCGCATGATGCCTTTTACCATGCTGCTGCATTGGCTTTGTTGAATATCATTGGCCAGATAATCGTAGCCTTGGCAGCGGTTTTCACCCAATACGCCAATCTCACTGAGCAAACGACATTTATCAATGTACTGACGCAGTAACACCAAACGCTCGAGCAACGACTCTTGTGGATTTGGATCTCGCGCATCTTCTAAGCTTGACGTATAAAACGCAAAGACGGCTTTGTATTTCAGTAAATTGGCGTCAACCGTACGTTCTGCAAAGCGCGCAAGCAAATGTTGCGCACTGTGGTTTAGACGCGTTAACTGGGCAATTGAAAAGTCACTTTCAAGATTATGCTGCATGCCGCGCTGCCAGTAAGCCAAAGAAGCCGTATCTAAAAGATGCTCTATACCACTGATGCCAGTTAAAGCCTGGCTTAATTGCGAATGGGGTAAAGCACAGACTTGCTGCCAGAAAGCGCTCACTTGACCTTCATTCAATGATTCACTAGCAAGCATACGGTCTAGCAACTGACCTAAACCTTCAAATACGCTTGCTTGTGGCAAAGAGAGAATATCGGGAAGTACATCCAATTGTTTATGCTGATCCGCCATTATTTGGTCGAATAGCTGCAAATAACCTTTGAACTGAAGGAGTTGTGCTTTTTGTTCGCTGTCGATACGCGCATCTAAGGTTTGCTCCGTTACGGCATACACCTGCGGCAATTCGTGCTGCAACGAGCGGTAGTCACTGAGCCCTAAATATTCACCACTTTGCAAGCGCGGCAGCATGCTGTTAGCCGGTAGTGATGGCGGTAGCTTAAGCCCTTGCAAACCAGCACGAATGGCGTTTTTTTCATCGTCGGTCAGTTGATAGGGCTGGCCGTCGATGAGTAGTGCTAACTCATTAAAAAAGTTCGCTTCATCAAAACCAAGCTCTGCAATATTGATGATTTGCGAATTGTCGTCACTGCCAAATTGAATTTGCCAAAACTCATAACCCTCTTGTGCGTTGTAATTACTGCCGTTTTGATCCGCGACAAAGTGGAAGGCATTCACTTGCTCAATGTGCTCATGCTCATGTAGCACACTTAAAATATTGGAGCTAAACAAACGGACACTGTAAGCCGACTTATGTAAATCTTCATCAAGTACAAACCCATACTGAGGTTTTGGTCCTTGATAAATTTCATCAATTTTTAGGCCCCTTTGCAGCAGTTGCGCAGCTGAATACTTGGGAATATCCGGTGAGATCTCACGGCCAATCAAGGTGTAAATTTCCACCAGCAAAGCGACCAAATCATCAACATGCTTAAGTGATAAAGTCATGCCGACATTGACTTTGCTAATATCGTAAAACATGATGTTGCCAAGGGTGTGATTAACGCACCTTGCCTTAGCAAAAACACCACTAAGCTGCTCAGTCACGGCACTTTTTTTATTCTCATCGGGGGCGTAAAGCAGCACATTAAAGTCAATGATATTGGTGCTTGCATCCACGTTTTGACGGGTAGTGACATGCACATTTTTGACGTCGCGCAAATCAAGAACAAGGCGTCGATAGTCATCCTCTGTCACACAATGACTAAACAGCACTTGTTCGGGTTCATAGAATTTTACACTGCCCCTTGCATCTGCTTGCGCAAGCAGTTCAGGGACCGAGTAATCCAATTTATAACTGAGATCAGACAGCACATACACCAACACTTCCAACAAGGTCACACCGGGGTCAAAACGGTTATGATCGGTCCAAGTGTTGGGTGCAAATTGCTGTATTCTAGCCATGCCTTGCTGACGGAGTTTTGCCAAATCTTGCCCAGTATTGCTTGGCGCTTGATTGACTATCTGCAGAGCTTGATTGTCCATAATTTTCCTGAATTTAAGGTATGAATAACGACAAGACGCGCGCAGCAGTAAACTGTGAAAAAAAATTTCACCGTTTTGTAAATAATGACGGGTTTTGTCTATGAATAAAGCGCGAATACGGGATTACTGAACCACAAAGTCCAGTTCAATTTCCCACTTGCCAATCCCTTCAAATACATCACCTAGCGTGTTGGCGAGTGCGATTTTGTGATTGCGTGCAGGCACTAAAATATCGTGTGGGTTATCAGCGCTAATAGCACTGTAGTGTTTTTGGCTTTGGCCATCTTTAGTAGCGCGGATCACTTGGATCATATCCACCGCAGGATGGGTTTCTAATACCTGCGCTATGGATGCCAAATAAATAGTGCATTCAAGTGGTTTATCCAATTTATTCCATGGCGTGAGCGCATCCACCACCATATCATTGAGCTCAATCACTGTGCTTTGAATATCGTAGAGCGGGTCAATTTTCACAATTAGCTCAAGCTGCACTTCCACGTAATTAGGGTCGTCAATCTCTACGGTGAGGTTCGGCACAGACAGCGCATTAACCTGCTCACGGATTTGTCGTTTAAGGTAACGTGGCACTTTAGGTTGCAGTACAGACACATCGTGATTGAGCGGCACCACAACCAGGCTTAAACCCGACTCAGTGACCACAGGGCGCACCGAATGTAACTGCGGAAAAGTTTGCAATACAAAGTGCTCATAGTCCCATGCACTGAGCAAACGCTGGCGATGATTTAGCCGCTCACTAATACGACGATCAAACTGTTCGGTAGTTTCAACCACTTTGGCTCCAAATGAGGCAAATGGCTGAATCACTTTGTCGACTTTAGGGTTTGGCAATACCAGCTTATTGATTGATTCACTAGGCAACGGCTGCGCAAAATGAGCGGGCGCATTGCTTTGGCTCGTTAGGGTCACTTTAAGGCCTTGCGTAAAAATCCCTTTAAGCTTGGAATAAACTGGAAACGTGTTATCAAAACTTGCAGGCGTCTCGTTTCTGGCATGATTTATTTTAGCTCGCAGCCACAATTTACCATCGTGATTGAATGAGTTGCTTTGTGTTAATTCTGGCAAGTAAAACACCACCAAACCAGAATCAAGCAAGTCATAGGTGCTGTCACTCAGAATACGCCCTTCTTCTGCTTGGCCTTGCGACTCTTCTCGCTTAAAACGGTGCCATTGCCCAGCGTTATAGTACTCCCATACAAACACAGGGTTGTTACCCATGTTATAACCATCTACTGGGTCAACCTGATAATACATGCGTACTTGGCCCGGTGTCGTAACTTGATTAATCGCCATATATAGATAGCCAAACTCCTCCATACGCGGCAATAACGACAGTAAACTTTGCTGGGTAAACTGCTCAGTCGGGCGACCAACTGGGGCAATATGCTCAATGAAAATTGGGTTACCAACCATCACGGCGGGCGAAGTGATACTTTCACTTTGATAGTGCACACGTAGTGCGTCTAAAGTTGGAGTGTAAGGCTGATTCACCAACACGGGGCTATCTGAAGTGGCATTTTTATAAGCAAAGTACTCGATGACTTTGGTGTAATCTTTATGAGCAAAATCTTGCTGTGATAGCTCAAGCGAGTACCATTTTGGCCACTTAGTCGCACTCGGTTCATCAAACGGCAGCAGGTGAAAATCTCTTAACGCGTTGTTGTCGTTTTGCAAGAAGGTCAAGGTGTTGGTCGCCACGTTGTTATGTGGCGCTGGCAACGTATCATCATTGTCATTGTAAAATAGCGCAACATTGCTTTGTTGGTTACCAACCGCGTCTGAGCGGGAGATATTTATGGTGCTGTCTGGCCACACTAAGCAGTTGCAATCATTGCCAAATAACTTATCAGTGCTCAAAACAATGCCATCGCACGATTCATCATTTGCACACACGGCACTTTTGTCAAAATAACCGGCCTCTGTGCCATTTTGCTCACTGAAATAGTAACTATAAGCGCGATAATAAGTATCAAAACTCTGTGGTCTATCAAGCCAAGTAAACTCCATACTGGCATTGACGATGTTTTTAGTCACTAATTCTGGGTGCGTAAAGTGCACCTTTGAGGCGAGCCTTGGCGCCAAGCCAAATGGCTCAAACGGCTTGCTGGTATCTAAATCTACTTCGCCATTGTTGGCAACAAGTCCATCTAGCCCAGCGACATGTGTGGTGATACTCACCTGCGTAACCATGAATTTACTCATGCGCGCGTAAACACTCGCGTCATCACTGTATAGCAGCTGGTAATGGTCACTTTTTAGTACCAAAGCAATAAATGGTAAAGCCTTATCGGCACCAATTGGGGCGGTTGGCAACGCCGTGATAGGCGCAAATAACGCATCAAAATTGAGCGAAAGCTGTTGACCCACCACGCTTAAGTTAGCGCTATCGATGCTTTTCATCCCCTCGCTGGTGGTGATGTAAAAATCAAACCAAGATAACCAGTTTAACAGCTCTGCTTGGTCGCCAAAATTAAGCGTAATACTGCGCGTGCCGCCACTTAAAAACAGATCTTGCGAGGCTATTTTAAATCCCACGTCAACATTGGCACTGTTTCCTAATACATTCTGTCCAAAGGTCGGCTCACTTTGCTCAAGAAGCACACCTTGCGCTGTATCCAGTAAAACTTGATGCTTTATATCAACTAGCTGACTTGATTTAATTTTATTGACCGTTGCCACGTAATCGACTTGTGCATTGTTAATAGTGGCGACTTCAGTGGTGCTATAAACAAGTGGTGTGCCATCACTGTCTTTGCCACCATCAAACTCAGTGCCCGCTGGCAAAGTTAATGCACTAGTGTCGTTTAAGGATACTACCAAGTGGGCACTGTCTGGCGTGGCTGGCAGCGGCTCGAAACGCAGCACTTGAGCATAAAAATGTTCTAAATGGCGAGACACAAATTGATTAAACTGCGCATTACTATGGCTAAGTAAATCAATAAAGGTGAGCAGCATGGCCATATCTGGGCGCGCCGCTAGCGCTTTTATGTGCTCGTCAGCTTCGCCTTGCTCAAGCAATTTGACAAGCCCAGCTAGTTTTTCTGGCTCCGGTAATATGTTTTCCCAAGAACCATTGACGCTCAGTGTGCGCTCATCAATGTAATTAGTTTGCTTAGCTAGTGTTGATAAATACCTAAGCCAAGCCTCTGTGGTGCGCGGTTCGATATTAAAAAAAGAGCGCGACAGCGCTTTTATCTGTCGTCCAAGCTGACTACGCCCCACTTCACTTGGATTGACGGCATTGAGCGCCGCCAAGGTGGTTGTGTTGTTAGACTTCACAGTCATGAGAATACCTTGATCAATAAAAAGGTTTAAACTGAGCAAACCAAGCTGTTAGCTGCTCACAAAGTGCCAATAGAGTGTTGTGCGTGCGTTAAACCGATTGCTCGGTTAAATAGAATGGGAAAACCATGTTGCTACGGCTGTTAGTTTGTCGAATTAAGTAATTAAGCTGGATCAACAACACGCCGTCATACAACTCACTGCTATCAAAGTCGATAGACTCCAAAATGATACGTGGCTCATGGTTGAGTAACACCGTGGCTATTTCTTGCCTAAGCTGCGCCAAACTTTGTTCGTTGGCGTCGGCAAAGGAGTAACTGGCAAGGCCAGACCCCATCTCAGGCCAAAGCGGTCGCTCCCCCACCAAGGTATTTAAGGTTAAGTGAATAGCCTGCTTTAACAACGCTTCGCCACTGTCCATCACAGGCCCACTACTGGCACTTCGAAAGCGTACAGGGAAGCCCCAGCCGGTGCCTAAAAATGCTTGTTCTAACATAGTTGCTCCTTGTTTTTGCCTCTCGCGAGGCTATTTCACATCGACGCCTTTACCTTCAAGGGTAATGCTGTCTGACGTTTTAACATTGATGGCTTTGGCCACTTCTAAGGTCGATTTATCTTTGCTTTCAATTTTGAGTGATTCGCCCGCCACCATCGAAGTCATATCTTTTTGAGTCAGTTTGAAGCCTTCTTTTGCGTCAAACTTCACCGTGTGATCGGCGCTGGCTTGTAGCGTGAGCAGCGGCTCTTTGAGGGTAAATTGCAATGCCAATGCCTGCTCTTTGAAGAACAAACCGCGCTGTTCATTTTTATCGTCATATTCAAAGGGCGGTTTGGCTTTGGGATTATGGCAAGCACCGAGAATAACTGGGTGTCGACTGTCACCGCCGATAAAGCCCACCAGTACTTCAGTATCAACATCAGGGGGTAAAAATAACCCCTCTTCAGTGCCAGCAAAAGGACTGGCTAAACGCGCCCAAAGAGGTTTGCCACCACTGACACTGGGTAGCAACACAGGAATACGGTGCAATGCTTGCGCATCGGCTTTAAACGCAGCCACCTTGCCAATCAGCATAGGTGTAAAAGGTGTGTTAGCGTATTCGGAGTCAAGGCTCAAAGTCAGCGGAACACCAAAGATAAAATCACAAAACCAACCATCGCTGGATAAATGATGATGCATTTCGCCCACCACATAATCGCCCGCGTATTGCTTGCCAACACCTGAGAGCGTTAACGCATCCAACAGCTTAACCGTGATGGGAGCTTTGGTGGCAGACATATCCACTCGCACATACCCTTGATACATATCCAGCATACGATAATATTGCTCAGCACTGGCTTTGGCTGCGAGTTCTAACTTATCTATGGGTGCTTGTGCTAAGCGTAAGGTATCGGGGATCGCAAGCGCTGTATCGGCATCTGCATGGCTTTTAAATTTGGCCGCTGGCGCGACAGGATCGGCATTATCATTGAGTTTTTGCTCTTTGATGTCCCAGCTACTGTACTGTAATTTTTTAAGATGTGCAGTGACGTCACAATGTAACTCAAAGTCTACGCAACCATCCATTGCCACATTAAATTCGTGGGCGGTAGGTGTGTGTTTAGCTAAATCCACCACCTGATTTTTACCATCATTAAAAAACGCAAAACCGTTACACAGTAAGCGGCGCATAAACACCGACCAAGGCTGTTCATCCACCACCAAAAATTGTTGATGCTCAATTTTACTCGCTGCAATGGTCCCCGCCGCCGCACCGTAGGTTTTCAATAGATCACTGAGTATGTCGCCATCTTTGCTCTTTTCGTCATACAGCTTGCTCATGGCATTTTGACAAAGCTTGATGGCATCGGCTCTGGCTTCAATACGCAAAAAGGGTTGACGTTCGTAGCCAATACCTTGCGCGGTAATAATGCCGCTATAAATGAGCGTTTGTTCACCATCGCCAAAACCCGCTTTGACCTCAATGGCTTTGCCCATTTTGAATAAGTCTTCATCTGCTTTGGTGAAGGTTTCTTTGGCCATGTCGCCATCTTCAATCAGCAAACACAGTTGTGAAATTTGGTTCACGCCATTTTTCACCCGCACTTCGCGCACCGCAATTTTGTCGCTAACCTTGGTACCTTCCACGGTAATGGTATATCGCAAGTCCATGTTAACGCTCCAAAGGCGGGTAAATAATATCTGCACCTATTGCAGCACTGCGGATCGATGCCAAACGGTTTGCCTTAGCCACTTGATGCACAAACTGTTGATTGCCATAAATCTTGGCACTTTGGATTAATACGGAGTCGCCAGCTTGATGTTGAATAACATGGGTCAGATCGGGCGAGCTTTTGCCCGATTTCAGTTTTATTTCTTTTTCTGATAAACACTCTACAACGCAACAGTGCACTTTGGCTTTTAAGCGGCGACCTTTGTTATCCACTAATTCGGTTTCAACTTTGGTCGTGCACAACATGCCATCGAAAGTGCCACTTGGACCATGATTGAGTGTCATATTAAGTGGCTGGATGGTTACATAAGTAGGTTCGTGCGTTTCACTTTGCACTGCAGTACCGTACTTCAATAAAGTTTGGATATGCTTCTCAGTCTCGATATTTCCACTTAATTTGGCGGCCAACTCAGTGGGTAAATCAATAATCGTATCATCCAACAAAAATGTAATACTGAGTTTAGAAGGAGAAGACTTTTGGTATTGGCTTGCCCCACTCTCGGCACCGATGGTTTGTGATTTTTGAATATCGTTGGCATAACTGGTTTGCAACGTTTTTGCGTCGTACGGCAGAGTCAGCTCAGCAAGTTGATTACCCGAGCCTCGCTCTACTTTGCTATAAAAGGTCACTTTACATAGCGGAGACCCAGCCGCATTGCTGCCAATACCTATCATCTTTATGGCCTTTTTTGTCTAGTAAATTGCTGAAATTGTTTATCAACGTAGCGCTTAAGTGACTTTTCTAATTGTGCAACTTGGTTATTTATCACCGAGGTATTTATATTACCCGCCTGTTGCGCTTGTTGGTCGTTATCTTGTGGCTCATCTTGCTCGGATAAACTGGCTTTGATACGAATGGCATCACATTGAATTTCCATGGGCACTCCTTGTTCTGTTGTTATTAAGTGAACGGAATTGGCACCGTGACGAGGTTTTGATAACTAAACGTGATGGATTCAATCAGTACATCATTGCGGGTTGCATCTAAGCTATCCCATTCCCAACTTTCCATAAATGCACGCGTCACAAGCCAAGCTTTGGTTGGTAAATTGTTGTCGTTCAATAAGGTGATCAAAATATCATTGCGCACCGCAAACTGATCCCATTGTGGCAAGCTAATAAAATTAGTGATTTCTAATGTACTTCCCGTGCGCAACACCCCACGCTTAAAAGTTAATGTGCGTGTTTGTTTGTTGCTGCCTACCGTTGCACGATTGCCGTCGTACTCAATAGTGCGATTGACTTTAAGGCCACTGATCTCTTTAAAGAAAATATCTATTGGATTGGGTATTGCCGCGGAGGTGATCAATGCAGCAAAGCGATATCCCACCATAGGTGTGGTAAGTTCTTGAATCATAATAATGTCCAAAAAAGGGCACTAACGTGCCCAAGACAAGGAGAATGAAAATTAGTGGAATTCGATCTTAATGTCGTCTGCCATCATCTCTAATGACTCAACACTCGCCTCATTAGAACCACCATTGATACTTGGTGCTGTTAACTTTTTAGGGAATGCATTAATCACTTTCCAAGTCACTAACGGCTGCGAACGGTCTTCGTTGGTCAGTGAAATGGTGATGTCTTTTTTATCAACCAAGTTTAGGCTGATAGATGAGATCCAGTCATAGAACTGGCTCTTTTGACGCACAAGACCACGTTTAAGTGTGATGTTTACATCCGTTGGTTGCCCAGGCATGTGCTTTTTGCCATAACCATCTTTATAGGTAATGGTTTCAACGCCGATATCTAAGCCCGATACTTCCGAGAACGGAATGCTCTCTTCACCAAAGCTCACGACAAAACGGTATACCGGGATCGGATATTCTGCTGCGATGTCTGCTGCTGTAGTAGCCATAAAAACTCCAAAAAATAATAATTTCTGTGCCCTGAGTCACTGTCCAACTCAGGAAAATAAAAGAGGAAAGATTGGTTGAGAAAACCAAGAAACGTATAAATCAGTACCTCAACCAATCTTGGTTGGGTTTATTAGCCTTCTAGGCTCTTATGCGAGAACGTCAGTACAATAAATTCAGCCGGGCGTACTGCCGCAAGACCGATTTCAATATTCATAATGCCGTTGTTGATGTCGTCTTCAGTCATAGTTTGACCAAGGCCGACATTGACAAAAAATGCTTGTGCGGGGGATTCACCAAAGAACGCGCCTTGACGCCATAAGTTCTCTAGGTAGCTTTCAATCATGGTTTTAAGCTTTAACCATGTAAATGGCGTATTTGGCTCAAACACCGCAAACTGTGTTGCTTTTTGAATTGATTCTTCAACCATGTTGAATAGACGACGAACAGATACATAACGCCACTCATTATCGTTACCGGCAAGCGTGCGTGCGCCCCAAACTAGTGTGCCTTTGCCCACAAACGTTCGAATAGCATTGATAGATTTACCTGAAGTGGCATCCACGTTTAAGCTTTCTTGTTCTGTACTATCAATCGCAAGTACAGGCATAAGCACTTGAGAAAGCGCAATGTTTGCTGGCGCTTTCCACACCCCACGGTCTTTGTCCGTTTTCGCAATAATGCCAGCGATAGCAGGAGATGGAGGAAGTACAAGGTAGTTTTTAGCCAGTACTGCTTTGACCGTATTGTAGATCTGCGCATTGTAGTCCATGTTGTCTGCTGTATCGCTTCCAAGTGTCGACAATGCTACATCCTTGTAAGTCACGTCTTTGGTTGCTTCATCAATTGAATCAACCAAAGTGACCATGACAGCCGTTTCATCGTAACTACGCGCCATCGTTGTTTTTAAGTAAGGATAATAAGATGCACCATACTTAAGACCTTGTGTCACTTTGTCACGTAAACGCGCTGAATCATGAGCAATTGCTGTTGTGCCCGCTGGCGTGGTTTGCATTTGTACATCCACCAACGCAAAGCGGTCCATGCGTTTTTCGGCATGTTTAAGTGCTTTGTTTTGCACTTCGTAGTGGCCCGTTTCATCTAAACCAATGGCTTCTGGTGATGAAATTAGCGTCACCTCATCGACCTTATTTAACAAGTCAATTGCAGCTGTGTAAGCTTCTTTTGCTGCCATCGTGCCTGCACTACCAATAGAAACCACGTAACATGCACCACCGCCATTGGCAAAAAAGTGGCTCACTGCCTGATGTAAGAAAAACATAGCATTAGGCGTCGAGTCCGCCATTTTGAAGGTACTGTTGGTTGTGTCTTTAACAAGCACGCTAAAGCTTTCTTGATAAGGACCACCAAAATTTGCTTCAAACTCAACCATGCTCGTGATACGTACCGGCATGTTTAAGAAGTTAACATCGCCTGCGTCATTCAGCTTGGTGGTGTGACCAATAAACGCGGGAATAGCCGTCGCCACTTCAGCAACTGACGGCGGTAGAATTGACTTTTCTCTAACGTAGACGTCAGGGGTTTTATATTGAGACATAGTATTTCCTTTAGTTAATAGAACGCATTCTTAAATGCCAAATTGACAAGAATAATGGGATGAGCGCCAAGCAAGTCTTTAATTAAGGCCTACCCACCAATAAAAAATGGATAAACAGTTGGCGGGCCTTGCTTGGTACTCAAAAGACTGTGTGGGTTGCCCCACGGCTCCGCCTCATCAGTCACAACTGATGTAGAATTTTTTTAATTTGTGCTAAGAAGACGAGGGAATTTGAAAAGTGTGAAAATAAAATTCGAGAAAGTTAAATTGATATTTTTCATGGCGATTAACGGGCTACACCTTTTAGTTTTTCAACGGTGCGTAACCCAGCCAGCCCCAGCATAGCTAAAGTTAGCTCCATCATGGCATCTAAAGGCAACTGTGGCGTGCCCAATTCTGGCCACAACCACTGCAAAATAGGGTTAATTACAAAAGCAAACAAAAACCCCAAACCACATACCCACATCAAAAAAGGCCGCGCGCCGGCAACCCACAAACTGCGATGCGACGCTTGTACTTGATTGATTTTACTCTGCACAAGATTTGGTTGCTGTGCCACACGTTGTTTAAGTATTTCTAAATTCAGGGTTTCTTCGTCGCTGGTAAATAGCTCATCAAGCAAAGAGCCGATTGCTACAACCGGAGTCTGCGCATTTGCTGAAAATAATGCCGATAACAATCCCATAAACTCTGCTCTCCCTATGCAACAGTTAGCTTTGTTTGCCCAGCATCTGTGAACTCAATACTAATATTGATAACTGGCGCAGGATCTGGCACGCCTTGTGGGTTTTGTGCAGGCTTAGAGACCTGTAGTAGCGCCATAATTTTAGTGTCTTTGGTTACTAACCCCGTCTTAGACTTGCCTTTTACGGTTAAGTTAGGTTTGCCTGATATAGCTTTTCCCATAGTAATCCCCCCTTTAAACGCTGCATTGTCATAATTAGATTGAAATTTTTGCAACCACTGCGTTACGTCATCTTCCACTAACACCGCCTTTTTCCCTTGAGAAAATTTGTTTTTAGACGCGGATGATATTTTGTCGCTGGTTTTAACCAATTGCTGCGCACCATTTACTGTAATTTTAACGGCGGCCCCATCTACACATACAAGTGGCATGTCACTTCCTTAGATTTATAGTCATTACTTGAACATAAAGACGCTAAGTAGGTGTAGATGTGACAGCTTTTTTGCCCCTAATATAGAAAATTTCATTTTTCATGAGTCACATTAAGGCTTAAGGTATTTACGAGACTTTAACATGTAAATAAATAAGGAAATAACAATGAAACAGTTAGTACTTTCACTTGCTTTTGGATTAGCAAGTTACAACACCGTCGCATCACAAGTCGTTTACGATACCGATGGCAATGCAGGGCGGGTTACCAATTTTTATAATGCCCCAATCGACGCCATGGTTACACAATCAAGCTCTGCCTATGACTTGCGTATTTACACACCTCATTTCACCAACCGTGAACCTTGTCAAAGCGCCGCTGTATATGACCAAAATACCGATACGCTGATAGTAGTACTTAATGCTGAGTTTAAAACTTTATCTGGACGCATACCTCGTGGTCACGAGTATAAAGAGAAGTACGTAGAGGCTAATTGCACCGATGAACTTGGCAACCGCCAAACGCTCAGACATAAACTGGCTCCGGCACCAAAAGTTGCTTTCAACAGCCAACTCGACGTTGCCAATTGGGTAGACTCTGACGGGCGCAACCCAGGCTACTTTCAAGATGTAACCTACAATGCACAACTAAATCTAGATACGAGCGAACCAAATGGTTATTGCCGTTCAGCCACTTTGGTGGGTCAAGCGCCAGAATTGTTAAGCAAACGCCATCAATTCGGCTTTTATAGTGACGCATTTAGTATTTCTGGTAACGCCAAATACGATGCAAGAGCGAGTGTACTGGTCAACGAACTGCTGTGTAAAGGCACAGGTGGCACCACGCGCGCAGTAGAAATCTGGCACATCAATGAGCAAGAGCAACGTCGCGAATATTCTGTTGAAGTCTTTTAAAAAAAAGAGTCAAAATACCTTATAACTCTTCAAGAAAAGCAACACTTTTGTGTGCTGCTTTTCTTTATTCTTCCCCTGCATTTTACATTGAGTTTACCTCCGCCGATTTAATCTATTACGCAACCAATACAAACCTAATCATTAAGGTATCAAAATGCGTAAATCAACATTGAGTGCGGTAAAAAGTACATTAGCTTGTGTAGTCTCAGCAACTTTACTGGGTATTACTTGTAACACGCTTGCGGCACCAGCAATTCAGCCTGCCAATATAGCCCAAGAGGCTTATCAACAGATTGAAGCTAATTCGCTAGAAACAAACATAGAGGCGCTGCTTGCTGAGCACCAGCTACCCGGTATGGTGCTAATGGTCAAACATCAAAATAAATTAGTGCATTACAACGCTTACGGTAAGGTCAACGTGGATAAACCACAGCCGATGACAAAAGATGCGCTATTTCGTATTTTTTCTATGAGTAAACCCATTACAGCAATTGCCTTGTTACAGTTAGTCGACAAAGGCCTAGTTGCGTTGCATGACGATATTCGCAAATACTTGCCTGAATTTGAGATGTTCGAGGTAGATAATCAACCACAAATCGTTACTGTTCATCATTTACTCTCACATACAGCCGGCTTTGGCTATGGCGGCGGTATTAAAAATTGGGTCGACATTCGCTACTTACTCGCTAACCCATTAAGTCGGAACAACACCTTAGATGATATGGTTGATGATCTATCAGGTATCGAGCTTAAATTTGCGCCTGGGGAGCGTTTTGAATATTCCATTGCGAGCGATATACAAGGTGCGATTATAGAAAAAGTGAGCGGACAGACCCTAGACGCTTACCTAGCTGAACACATTTTTAAACCGCTGAACATGAAAGATACACATTTTTTTGTACCTAAAGACCAACAACATAGACTCGTTGACATGTATGAATATGACGCGTCAACTTTTGAGGAAGCTTATACCTTCAATAAGGAAAAAATCTTGTTTGTTGAAGAGGGTGTGGATAGCGATTACCTTGAAAAACCAGCATTACTTTCTGGCGGGGGCGGTCTTGTATCCAGTGCGATTGATTACAGCAACTTTGTTTCCATGCTTTCTAATAAAGGTAAATTTAACGGACATACGCTGTTGTCTGAACACCTCATCGAGATGATGTTGAGTTCAAAAACACAGGGCCTCGACACCCACTTTATGCCTAGGCTGTACAAAGGTGCAGGCTTTGGTTACGGTGTAGGAGTTAAAGAAACAGAGGGCGAACTGCGTCAACAAGGTTCATTCTTTTGGGCAGGCATGGGTGGAACCGTATTCTGGAGTGACCCTAAATCTGAGCTTGAAGTGGTTGCCATGATGCAAGTAGAAGATGGCTGGATAGCACTGGAAAAATGGCTTATTCCGCATATTTATAAACTCATTAAAAGTCGCTCAGAGCAATCGTTACAGGCATTAGTATTAAGTAATAATAAAGGATAAAAAATGGCAAATATTCTCGTGGTAGAAGACGACATGGATATTGCACAAGGTATAGCCGAGTTCTTAGAGCCAAAAGGCCATGAGCTCGACTTTGCCTACACGGGCAAGCAAGCGCTTGCCTTGCTTGAGCAGCATCAATATCAACTCGTCCTATTGGATATTAACTTGCCCTTTGTTAATGGTTATGACATTTGCCGTCATTTATCTGATGATATTTTAGGTCAGCATTTATCTAAAGTCCCGGTGATCATGATGTCATCACGCTCTCACGAGCAGGACATCATTCAGGGATTTAAATCTGGTGCTTGGGATTATCTAAAAAAGCCTTTCTCATTTGCTGAACTATCTGCACGCATTGATGTTGGATTAATGAAATCAGCTTCACGTACTTCATTAAAACAAGTAACCGCTTATGCTGGTGCCTCACTGGATGATGAAACGCTGTTATTTTCTTATCAAAACAGTGCGCTACAGTTACATACTGTTGGCTACGAAATACTAAAATTACTGATGACCAATGCACCTAACGTGGTAAAAACAAGCGCGATCCACACACACTTATGGCCCAATGACACCCCTGATAGCGACCCGCTAAGAGCGCATATTTATAAGCTCAGAAAGCAATTAAAAGCGGCATTTCAGCAGCCTTTTATTGAAACCGTCAAAGGCGTTGGTTATCAGTTTTTAGTTGGTGAAGACGATGCTATTTAAACATGCAAAGCAACCCACGTTGCTATCTCGGGTTAGACAACACAGCATGTGGCTTTCGCTAACGCTGTTTACGCTATTTTCTTTCATGACACTTTTCATTGTTTTTGCACTTGAAGATGCCGTGTTTAAAGATCAGTTACAACAAACTTATCGCGCTATACAAAACGGCGCCTCATTACCCGATAACTACAATTGGCTAAAAGACACATCACAGTTCAAAGTCTCTGACAGCGAACAAATGAAGTACTTTGAGTTTGAAGATAACTTTGGCGAGTTTAAACAAGCTGATCAACATTTTCATTTTATGAAAGCGGAGCAAGGGGTACTCATACTCAACAGCTCAAAGCTTGGCATCATCACCCGAGTTATTGATGATATTTTACTACTGCTACTATTTATGCTCTTGCCTACTTTGCTCTTAACCTGCTGGTTTTCAGCAAAGTTGTCGGAAAAAGCCTTAAGTCCATTTAATCGAATGTACCGTATCCTTGCTAAAGAGCGCACGCAAATATGTGAGGTGAAAGCCGAGCTGGATAATATCGAAGAGCAAGATATTCAGCTACTTAGCAAAAAGCTGATTGATGCACTGGAACAGCAAAACCATATGCTGCAAACGCAGATCGCTTTTAATCAAGGTATGGCTCATGAGATCAGAACGCCTTTACAAGTTATGTCACACTCAATGGAACTTATTGGCGCTTCTGAGCCAACCATCAGGGAACTAAAGTCATATCATCGGTTGGAAAACGCCATCTCGAGAATGCACCGCATCAGCAGCGCTTTACTATGGCTAACTTCTAACGCGCAAGAAAGTCACACAAGCTGTGTTATTGACGTGATAGAGCGCGTGCTTGGGGAATCGCACACGTTATTAGAAATGCACCAAATTAACGTAAAAATAAATGAATGTGACCAATCAAAGCCATTGATATTACCTGTGCCTGAAATTGTTTTAGAGCTGGTAGTACTCAATTTACTCACTAACGTTGTCCACCACAGCCAAGCCGCGCCAAGCGACAAATATTGGCGAATAGACATTGACCAGTCGAAGGTTTCTTTTTGCAACCCAAACGGGCAAAATGATTTTTCAGGTACTAACCAAGAACGCTTTGGATTAGGTCTACAATTGGTAAAAGCGCTTATGCAAAGATTTAATGTGGCTTTTACTTCTAAGCAAAATGCGCAGGAGTTTAGTGTGCAATTGAGCATCACAACTATGTAAAGAACACGCTTGAAATAGTTTAAGTAAGAAAATAACAGCTAAAAACATGATTTATAATGTTTTTTACTTGTAATTTATACCTTAGTTTATATTTAAAACCCTGTCCCCACCCATTTTCATTAGGTAGTAATTTATTATTAGTTATAAGTCCTGATTTTGCGCTTTACAATTTGAAATAGAGCAATAATAAACTAAATTTTAGAGTCTCGGGGGCACGTTTGATTTGGCAAAGTTAGAGAGCACGCCAGTTGGGTAATCAGCTTTACACAACAATCAAGGATTAGTAGCTTGTCTTTTACAACCTAGTGTAGGTGACACTATGAATAACCTTGCAAAAAAAATCTGCACAGCCTCAGCGCTGGCTGCCTGTATATCAACATCTGCTTTTGCTAACACCGTTTATACCAGTGATTCGAGTGTAACAGCTTGGGATGTAATGTTTCCAAACCCAGCTTATAGCAATTGGACCAGTGCCTGTACCGTTGAACCTGATGTAGGTCTTGATGCCAATTGGCAAAACCCACATCCAGCCTTTTCATTTGGGCATTATGCACACCCTTGGCAAGGCTATGTTGGCAATTTTGCGAGCTGGATAAATGCTTGGTCAAATATCAGCTCACAAGGCCCTTATGGTCAAAACTGGACCAAGTATGCGGTAAGTGTGACTGGTCAAGGGGAATTTGTTTTAAAACTGCTAGCTGATAACTGTTCATGGGTTTACATAGACGGTACGTTAGTTGGCTTTCAATCGGCTTCGTGGAGCGCAAGCAACATTACCTATCCAGTTTCTCTAGATGGTGAACACAACCTTGAGTTTCTAATTTTTGATGGCGGCGGCTTAGCTGGTGGTATGTTTCGTTTAGAAACAAACACAGGTACCTCTTTCCCTGACTCAGATGGCGATGGCTTAACTGATCCCGAAGAAATACTCACCCAAACCGATCCCAATAACCCGGATAGCGATGGGGATGGCTTTAGCGATGGCGAAGAAGTAGACGCAGGCTCTAATCCTAACGACGCCAACGACGCCCCAGTTGTTGATAGTGATGGCGACGGCGTCTTAGATGACAACGATATGTGTAACGATACTGCTGCAGGGGCCCTTATTGATGAAAATGGTTGCTCTGGCGTGCAAAATGTTGCCAATGCATGTAACTGCGCGGGTCCAACTATCGATTTACCTTGGAAAAACCATGGTCAATACGTAAGTTGTGTTGCTCATGCCAAGAATATTGAAGTTGCAAATGGACTGCTCACCGACGAAGAAGGTGATGCCCTAACCGAAGCCGCAGGCGAAAGTGAATGTGGTAAAAAATCAAATGGTAAAGGTAAGTAATCAACCAATGTAATGAAAGATGGTGCTCGATAATGAAGTATGAATAATTCACTCGAGCACTTATCTTTTACATTACCAGTACGGCATAAATAATACCAATTGCATTAAATTGGTGATCAGATATTGCGACAGATAAATGACTTAGTAACAAGGCAAATATTTCGCTATGTAGTTATTCTACATGAGAAATATTTAACGCAGTTAATGAGTTATTTAGCTCGCTAGAATGATCAATGTATTAATAAAATTGGTATAACTACCTTGCTATATCCTTGGCAACGATTGCTGTAACCCTAAAGTCAATAACACACCAAATGAACTAAAGTGTGTGAGACCATCAAGCACTTTTGATTGAATATTTAATCCTTTATACTTTCTAGACTTTAAACGCGCATCAAACTCCAACATATCATCTACCATCCACTTTTCTTCACCACCAACAAACATATAAACGTTCGCTTTCATCGAATCATGCTTTTTGGCATAGGCATCTTCTAAACGAAAAGTGACTTTATTATCATAATAAAGCGAAGGGCTACCTAAGATGTAATGGTCGAATAGCTCTGGCATATTCAACAAAATATTAGCCCCCAGCAACCCTCCAAACGAATGACCTACAAATACCGTTTTATTGTTATTTATACGGTAGTTTTTATTTAACAACGGTAAAACCTCTTCAGCAATAAAGTGCATATACTGCTTTGCTTTTCCTGAGTGCTTTTGTGCTTCTAAAGAGTGACCGTTGGTCTCTTTTGGTGCATAGGTCGGTGTGTAATCTCGTGTGCGACTAATGAGAGGATCATCACCGATTGAGTAGGATATGCCAACAAGGATTACATCTTCAATATCTCGACGTTCCATTAGATGCACAATTCCACTGGCTGTCGCTATCGAGTAACTGGTATCGTTCAACAGTACTAACGGGTACTGACGCTCACCTTTGACATAGCTTTTAGGTAACCGTACATAAAGCTCATACACCAATCCAGTGGCTTTTGACTGAATCTGCAGAGTATAAGTGTTTGGAATTTTAAACTCTGAGCCTTGGTTAGCATGCAATTAAATGGAGATACACATTAAAGCAACAAGTAAAATCTTATTAAAATGGGAAAATACCATCATCCTTACCATCCTGTATTAAAAAAAATTAACCAGAAAAGGGACGAAGTTATATAGCACGATTGCAATAAAGTCAACGCCAGCACCAGAAAGAGTGATTTAAAAACAACAAGTTAATAAAAATAATCCCTTCGTCTTATCAAACCTACAAAAACGAAGCAAGGTGCAAAGGACTAACGACATCGAACTCAGTGAGATTGCTTCCTTTTGCGTAAGGTGAAGTGGCCAGTTTGTAGAATGCCGAAGGGCTCAGCTCAAATGTTGGATGGCGCTGCGCTTATCACAACCTATAAACCCCAAACGCAAAAAAGCCCGACTCTTTCGAATCGGGCTTTCTCTAATTAGGTGCTTGGCGATGTTCTACTTTCACATGGCAGCTGCCACACTATCATCGACGCTGTTTCGTTTCACTTCTGAGTTCGGCATGGGGTCAGGTGGTTCCAAAACGCTATGTTCACCAAGCAAATTCTTAGTGCAAATGTTTAATGACATCGTGCATCGCACGAGCATTCCATTTGCGCAAGGTGAATCAATTTCGCGATACCGCTTCGTCGTTCACCTTGTTTAATTCTTAAATTCGGAAAATTCTGATAATTCGTAAAACACTACTCTAGTAATACTAACTTCTAACGTGCAAAACCACTTTGGCGTTGTATGGTTAAGCCTCACGGGTAATTAGTACTGGTTAGCTTAACATGTCACCATGCTTCCACACCCAGCCTATCAACGTTGTAGTCTTCAACGGCCCTTCAGTTAACTTAAAGTTAAAGTGAGAACTCATCTCGAGGCTCGCTTCCCGCTTAGATGCTTTCAGCGGTTATCGATTCCGAACGTAGCTACCGGGCAATGCAATTGGCATCACAACCCGAACACCAGCGGTTCGTCCACTCCGGTCCTCTCGTACTAGGAGCAGCCCCTCTCAATTCTCAAACGCCCACGGCAGATAGGGACCGAACTGTCTCACGACGTTCTAAACCCAGCTCGCGTACCACTTTAAATGGCGAACAGCCATACCCTTGGGACCGACTTCAGCCCCAGGATGTGATGAGCCGACATCGAGGTGCCAAACACCGCCGTCGATATGAACTCTTGGGCGGTATCAGCCTGTTATCCCCGGAGTACCTTTTATCCGTTGAGCGATGGCCCTTCCATTCAGAACCACCGGATCACTATGACCTACTTTCGTACCTGCTCGACGTGTCTGTCTCGCAGTTAAGCTGGCTTCTACCATTACACTAACCGTACGATGTCCGACCGTACTTAGCCAACCTTCGTGCTCCTCCGTTACTCTTTGGGAGGAGACCGCCCCAGTCAAACTACCCACCAGGCACTGTCCTCAATCCCGATAAGGGACCTAAGTTAGAACATCAACACTACAAGGGTGGTATTTCAAGGTCGGCTCCACACAAACTAGCGTCTGTGCTTCAAAGCCTCCCACCTATCCTACACATGTAGGGTCAATGTTCAGTGCCAAGCTGTAGTAAAGGTTCACGGGGTCTTTCCGTCTAGCCGCGGGTACACAGCATCTTCACTGCGATTTCAATTTCACTGAGTCTCGGGTGGAGACAGCGTGGCCATGGTTACACCATTCGTGCAGGTCGGAACTTACCCGACAAGGAATTTCGCTACCTTAGGACCGTTATAGTTACGGCCGCCGTTTACCGGGGCTTCGATCAAGAGCTTCGACCTAAGTCTAACCCCATCAATTAACCTTCCGGCACCGGGCAGGTGTCACACCGTATACGTCATCTTACGATTTTGCACAGTGCTGTGTTTTTAATAAACAGTCCCAGCCACCTGGTCACTGCGGCTGACTTCAGCTCCAAGCGCGAAGCTCTTCACCTAATGTCAGCGTACCTTCTCCCGAAGTTACGGTACGATTTTGCCTAGTTCCTTCACCCGAGTTCTCTCAAGCGCCTTAGTATTCTCTACCTGACCACCTGTGTCGGTTTGGGGTACGATTCGAAATAATCTGAAGCTTAGAGGCTTTTCCTGGAAGTAGGGCATCAGTAACTTCACCACCGTAGTGGCTCGTCTCGTGTCTCAGCCTTAGCAACCCGGATTTTCCTAAGTCGCCAGCCTACACACTTTCACATGGACAACCAACGCCATGCTTACTTAGCCTGCTCCGTCCCCCCATCGCAATTATTCCAAGTACGGGAATATTAACCCGTTTCCCATCGACTACGCTCTTCAGCCTCGCCTTAGGGGTCGACTTACCCTACCCTGATTAACATGGGATAGGAACCCTTGGTCTTCCGGCGTGCGGGTTTTTCACCCGCATTATCGTTACTCATGTCAGCATTCGCACTTCTGATACGTCCAGCATACCTCCCGGTACACCTTCAACCGCTTACAGAACGCTCCCCTACCCCGCGAACAAAGTTCGCAGCCGCAGCTTCGGTGGTATGTTTAGCCCCGTTACATCTTCCGCGCAGGCCGACTCGACTAGTGAGCTATTACGCTTTCTTTAAAGGGTGGCTGCTTCTAAGCCAACCTCCTAGCTGTTTTAGCCTTCCCACATCGTTTCCCACTTAACATACACTTTGGGACCTTAGCTGGCGGTCTGGGTTGTTTCCCTCTTCACGACGGACGTTAGCACCCGCCGT